>NZ_CP096418.1:3307500-4370689 GCF_054161455.1 Bacillus sp. PK6-026
CACATCTCTACGCATTTCACCGCTACACGTGGAATTCCACTCTCCTCTTCTGCACTCAAGTTCCCCAGTTTCCAATGACCCTCCCCGGTTGAGCCGGGGGCTTTCACATCAGACTTAAGAAACCGCCTGCGCGCGCTTTACGCCCAATAATTCCGGACAACGCTTGCCACCTACGTATTACCGCGGCTGCTGGCACGTAGTTAGCCGTGGCTTTCTGGTTAGGTACCGTCAAGGTACCGCCCTATTCGAACGGTACTTGTTCTTCCCTAACAACAGAGTTTTACGATCCGAAAACCTTCATCACTCACGCGGCGTTGCTCCGTCAGACTTTCGTCCATTGCGGAAGATTCCCTACTGCTGCCTCCCGTAGGAGTCTGGGCCGTGTCTCAGTCCCAGTGTGGCCGATCACCCTCTCAGGTCGGCTACGCATCGTCGCCTTGGTGAGCCGTTACCTCACCAACTAGCTAATGCGCCGCGGGTCCATCTGTAAGTGGTAGCTAAAAGCCACCTTTTATAATTGAACCATGCGGTTCAATCAAGCATCTGGTATTAGCCCCGGTTTCCCGGAGTTATCCCAGTCTTACAGGCAGGTTACCCACGTGTTACTCACCCGTCCGCCGCTAACATCAGGGAGCAAGCTCCCATCTGTCCGCTCGACTTGCATGTATTAGGCACGCCGCCAGCGTTCGTCCTGAGCCAGGATCAAACTCTCCATGAAGTTTGATAATGACTACGCACAACATGTGTGCGATTTATTTAATGAATTAACAGGTACGTTTTGTCTTGTTTAGTTTTCAAAGATCATTTCCGCCTCTCGAAGAAGCGACTTTACTAATATAACATTCTATCATCGTGAATGTCAACAACTTTTTTCAAAAGATTTTCGAAGTTGTTTTTATAAAGCCTCCTTTTTAGGGGCGGATACTAATATAACATCTATTTTCGTTTTTCACAATAGCTTTTTTAAAAAAATAATAATCAAATGATTTGGACTCAGATGATTCCTGATCATCTCGACCTCAGGCAGTTGACAGCATTTATTTCTTCTTACTGCTTTCTTCTATATAAAAGTATACAGCGGTCTTTAAAAATTGATTTACTAAAGCTGCACATGGTCCAAAGCTTCGAGGATGACATTAAACTCTCCGTTATCAGCTTTTACTTGAATAAAAAGCTCCTCATTCCGGAGCTTTGTAACAGAATATATATTCTTCTCATTTTCATTCACGCTGGTTGGCGGATAAAGATTGTGCAGCCTACCTTTTCAGCTTGGCGGTCGAATGTCTGACAACCAGTTCAGGTTTGTAGACGGTGGAATGTTCAAGCTGATTCGTGTTGCGTCCCTCAACTTTGGCAATCATCCATTTTGCCGCCTCAATCCCCATCTGCATTTTCGGATGAGTGACTGACGTCAGCTTCACTTCAGATGCCTCGCTCAAATGTGAGTTGTCATATCCGACAATCGAAATGTCTTCCGGCACTTTCAAACCGAATTCCCTCACGACATCCAACACCAAAAGCGCTATCTCGTCATTATAGCAGAATATGGCAGTCGGACGGTCTGATGAAGAAAGCCGCTTCCTGGCTTCAGCTATCGTTTTTTGTTTTTTGTTCTCTGTTGTGTACGTCACGACCATTTCAGGGTAAAACGACAAGCCGTTTTCTCTGAAAGCACGGATAAATCCTTTCATCCGGTTGGCGCCCTGCATATCGTCCTGTTTAAAGAAACCGAACACTTTTTCATGGCCGAGTTTAATCAAATGCTCAGTGGCGATAAAGCCGCCGTGTTCATCATCCAAAATGAAATGGGGCGGATTTAGCTCCTGATAAAATTGGTTAATCATCAAATACGGAATATGATGTTGTTCAAGCGTCAGATAGTAACTTAAATTCGGGTTAAAGCTTCCTGTTTTCGTCGGCTCCACGATCAACCCAGCAATTTTTTTATCGAGCATATTCACAAGGCATTGTTTTTCTTTTTCAATGTCATTATTGGTGCTCGCGACGACAAGGGTGTATCCTTCGCTGGACAGTGACGATTCGATTCCTCTTATAATAGAAGGAAAAATGTAATCCGAAAGGTAAGTCGTAATAACCCCGATCATCTTATTTCTTTCCCTTCCTTTTTCAGAAAGCTGAAGACGGTGAGAGCAATACGTCCCTGAGCCCTGCTCTCTGTATAAAAGCCCTTCATGAACAAGGTCGCCAATCGCTTGCCGGATCGTGTGCCTGCTTACATCAAATATTTTCATCAATTCGTTTTCCGAATGAATTTTTTCCCCCGGCTTCACTTTGCCTTCATATATCCACGATTTAATTTTATTTTTCACCATGCTGTATTTTGTAGGTTCACTCATCAGATCAACCCTTTACTGATCTTGTACGTACGAATACGTTCTATTATAAAGGAAAAGATGTTTGCATTGCTACATATTGGAGAAATTAAGCAAAATTTTTCGAAAAATCAGCTTGTCGTCCGTTTCTTTTTTTAGTATAGTAGAATATAACTAAATAACTTGATGACCACAAGGGGAGCCTCGAGGCTGAGAGTGAACGACCGTTCTGACCCTTTGAACCTGTTAGTTAACGCTGGCGTAGGGATGTGGCAAAGTCATTTCTAATTGCATCCAAAGCAGTGCGTGGAAAACTTTCCTACTCCTTCCCCGCATTGCTTTTTTTATTGGGAAAGAAGTCCAGTATCCCTTTGTTCATCAAAAGTGAGGGTTATGATGAATCAATCTAAACAACTTGTACAGCTGATTGAAATTGCGTTTATGACAGGAATAGCACTTATACTTGATATGGTGTCCGGAATGTTTTTAAAAATGCCTCAAGGCGGTTCAATCGCCGTCATGATGATTCCGATCTTCCTGATTTCCTTTAGATGGGGGCTGAAGGCAGGGCTGGCAACCGGGTTTTTAGCCGGATTGCTTCAGTTTGTCACTGGAGGATTTTACGTTTATCATCCTCTGCAGCTTCTTCTTGATTATTTTATCGCGCCTACAGCCGCGGGAATCGGCGGCTTTTTTGCCGGATCGATCAGAAATGCTTCAGTCGAGAAACAAAAAGGAAAGATCATTTTCTATGTTACGCTGGCCGTCTTTCTCGGAAGCGGACTGAAATTTCTCGCTCATGTCATCAGCGGCGCTGTCTTTTTTGGAAACTATGCGCCTGAAGGCACTCCGGTATGGATTTATTCCTTGGTATATAATGGAACATATATGCTTCCGTCTTTCATTGTCTGCACAATTGTCCTTTGTTTACTGCTGCTAACCGCGCCAAAACTCTTGGAAAACAGATCAGACATGAGATAGCATAAAAAACAGCGGACTCGCCTGAGATTCCGCTGTTTTTTTATGATTTAATCAAATCTGCGACCAATATATACCGCTCCGGTGCTGAACCGATAAAGTCAAAAGGATAGCAGGTGGAAACCGTCAATGTTGCTCTCGGCTTTGGTACAATCACCGTCCGGTCATCCGCATCCACGATCCGCACCTTTTTCACTTTGTATGTAAAAGTTCCGTAGGAAGCTTCAACAATTAACTGATCGCCCTTCCCCACTCGGCCGAGTTTTCGGAAAACCGTATCCCGGTGGCCTGATAAAACCGAGTTGTCATCTTCTCCAGGCAGAACGGAACCAGCGAAATGGCCCACGCCTTTTTGCAGCTCGTCTTCATCTGTCCCGTGATATATAGGAATCCTTGCATTGATTTTCGGAATGACAAGATCACCGATTTTCTCCCCGGTTTTAAATGTTTGATCAATCACCGTTTTTTCTTTTTTCGCCGTCTGAATCGGAGGTTTTTCAGGCTTTTCTTCTTCTTTCATCTGCTGAAATGAAAAAAGAGCGTAGCCGTGCATTAACTTGAACACATTCGTTGTTGTAAAATAAGCGCCGCACACAACCATCACAATAGCTGCGAGCCAGATGATTTTTTTTCGATGTGCCTTAATTTCCTTTCACTCCTTATAAAAACTTCCCATTCTCTACATAATTAGAATGGGAAGTGACATGTTAAGCCGCTTTGCGAAGCCTTCTGATCATGAAGAATCCGCCAAACATCAGAACGGCGCCTAAGATCGACCATTCCGCGTAATGCCCGGCTGTCTTTGGAAGCTTTGCACCTTTAACCGTCTTTTTCACATGAGATGGCTTTGAATCATGTTTGACAGCCGTTTGGGTTTGCTTCACTTTTGACCCTGTATCATGAATTAAATCAGATCCGATCATGTCAGGCGTCAGCAATACATCCAAAATGAAGTTGCCTTGCAGATCGTATACTTCCACCAGAAGGCTTGCTCCCTTCAGATCTTCCGCGCTGACAAGCGTTGTCAAAGACACTTCTTTTTTCTTTCCGTCTTTAACAAGATAGTATTTTGTTTTCACTTCAAGCGTCTTCTGAAGATCGTTTAAAATGGATAGCATTTCAGCGATATCCTGAGCTGAGAGCTCTGATACAGACTCGAAATCGGCTACCGTTTCAAGACGTTCTCCAAGAGCCATCAAATCATTTTCAAGGTTTGGATTTTTATCGCGCACCTTTCGGAGATGATTCACGAGCCTTTCCCACTCCTGATCATCCACACCCAATTCTTGAAACAGGTTCCCGATCTGAAAATCGTCTTCTTCATATGTCACAGTGAAAAGCGCATCGTCCAATTCGTATTCAAACATAAACACGTCGAGAATGTTTTGGCCGCTTTCCATATAGCCATTTTCAACAAAAAGGTCAGCCGCTTCTTTTTCGCTCAATCCGTATTCTTTTAAATAGGATGCCAAAAGTTGATTAGTCAGTCTTTCCCCTAAAAAATCTTTCAACTCTTCCACCGACTCAAAATCTTTTAAACTTTCATCATATGTATCCTGTAAATAAGCTTCCAATTCTTTTTCTTTCATTCCTATTTCTTCAAGATACTCTTGAAGCTCGGCCTGTTTCGGCGCGGCAAAAGCACCAGCTGCCGGCACTAAAACCAGGATGCAGACCAATAGTGACATCAGCCTTTTTTTCATTTCTTATGACCCCCTAAATTTATCTTTCATTTTGATTATAGTGGAAATATTTTTAAAAACATGTATTGTAATTGAAAATCTTTTCGTCTATAATATTTTGTTCTTTTTCCTGTTTAAACAGGCATAATCTTCCCCTCTATTGAATGTAATATAGTAAAGCGAATAGAGGAGGTATGCAAATGAACCCTTACTATATGATGCTCTTATGTTACGTCCTATCGATCATCCACTTTTTAATAGGCTACCGGGAAGCCCTGAAAATAAGCGGAGCTGACGGGCTGGTCAACGGAACCGCAATGATCTCCTGTATTCCGCTTGGCGCGGTTTTCGCTTTTTTCGCGCACTTTTTTTGGAAAATGACGATTTAATTTCAGAAATGAACTTTTCACCGGCGAACTTGCATTTCAGCGTTATTCACAGACGGCAGCAGTTTATGCTATGATTAATAGAACTTCAATTTACAAAAAATTCACAAAGATTGGAGGGAAGAGAATGGCCAAAGCCGTGGCTTCACAAGAAGTCGCCAATATGCTCAACGACTGGTACATACTGATGAAAAAAAGAGACATTTCAGGCTCAATCGAAATGAAAGATGACATAGATAAAGCAATTGAAAAAATGGAAGAAGATCATGACGTTCTACTCTATTATCAAATGCTCGATTTTCGCTTAAGGCTCCTTCTTGAAGATATCTCCCAATCTTCCACCGAAAAATTGGAGGCCATCAGTTTTCAAGACAAAGATCCAAAAAGTACGGACGACAAGCTGAATTATTATTTTTACCTGTTTAAAGGGATTTATGAGGACTACAAGCAAAACCATACAGAAGCGCTCAATTTTTTCAGAATAGCGGAAAAAAGACTGAGCGTCATTCAAAATGAAATTGAAAAAGCTGAATTTCATTATAAAATCGGTGTTTTGTATTACAACTTAAAAGCGACATGGCTGTCGATTCATCACATCAACATTGCCTCCGGCATCTTTCAAGGGTATGACGGGTATGCCAAGCGGGTCATCAACTGCAAAATGCTGATCGGGCTCAATTATATTGACCAATTTAAGTTCTCCGAAAGTGAAGTATTATTAAAAGAAGCGATCGAAAAAACCGAAAAAATCGGCGACCAATTCCTTTTACCGTGTACCTACTATAATATGGGCTTTTTGAAGAGTAAGGAAGACAAGCAGGAGGAAGCGCTAAAGTATTACAATAAAGCTTTTGCAATCAAAGATTTTGAAACGAAAGCCAAGTATGCTTACCTTCTTTGCGTTTATGAAAACACAAGGTCTCTTTTCAAAACCAACGCACACAAACAAGCATTTAAATGGATCGAAGTGGGCTTTAAAAAATCCCGGGAAATGAACAGCGAAATTTTCGAATTGAAATTCAAAATTTTATATACATTATATTCTGATACACAGAATAAACTGGAAATAATCAAGGACTATGTTCACCAGTTAGAAAATGAAAAAGCCTGGGTAGATTTGGAGGAATTATTGATGGATGTAGCGAATTACTACAGGCGAGAAAAGTTATATGAAGAAGCCATATACTTTTACATTAAAACAGACAAGGCGAGCAAGCTCGCTGGAAGAGGAGGAGAATAAAATGAAAAAAGTATTATTAACAGCAGTTGTATTAGGCGCAGTTATCAGCTTTTCATTCGTAAACCATGCACCGGAAGCGGCTTCTCAAGGAGATCAGGTACTTCTGGCATCCCGGGGATCAGGAGCATAAAATATTTTAAAAAATACCCATTCAGACATCTTCTGAATGGGTATTTTGCACTTTATATTCATATTCAGGAGGGATCGATATGGGAAAGAAAGTACTGCTGACAGGTTTTGACCCCTTCGGGGGAGAAACGGTCAATCCGTCTTGGGAAGCTGTAAAACGGCTGAACGGAGAAAAAGTCGAAGGCGTCTCTATCGTGGCGGAGCAGATCCCGACCGTTTTTCATCATTCAGCGGCCGTTTTGGAAAAAGCGATCGAAAAGCACCATCCCGATATCGTCATTTGTGTAGGACAAGCAGGCGGCCGGGCTCACATTACTCCGGAACGCATCGCAATCAACATCGATGACGCCCGCATTCCGGATAATGAAAAACGGGAACCGATCGATGAACCGATCGCGGCAGACGGGCCTGCAGCTTACTGGTCCGCGCTTCCGATCAAACTCGTTGTGAAAGAGTTGAGAAAAAACGGAATCCCGGCCTCCGTCTCTAATTCAGCTGGAACATTCGTATGCAACCATCTTTTTTACCAGTTAATGCACCGTATAGACCGCACCTCGGCAAACATCCGCGGAGGGTTCATCCACATTCCGTATCTCCCCGAACAAACAGTCGATAAGCACGAGCCGAGCCTCAGCCTTGAAACGATCGTCGAAGGGCTGAGGCTAGCCGCCGTCGTCTCTGCCCTTCACGAAAAAGACATTCGCGAAACCGGAGGCTCGCTCAGCTGAAACCGAAGCCGCCTCAAGGCGGCTCTCCGGATTCGCACACTTCCGGATTCTTGTACATCCCTGTGTGTTTTTCTTTTAAAAAAGTAAACACTATAAGAAAAACAGATAAAAGGGTGAACACGGATGCAGAAATCTTATGCCGTTTTCGGGCTCGGTCAGTTCGGCGGCAGTCTTGTCAAAGCCTTCCACGCAAAAGGGGCGGAAGTTTTAGGCATCGACAAATCCGAAGAAAAAGTAAACGAATATTCTGCTTATGCAACCTACACCATTTGCGCCAATGCCGTTGATGAAAATACATTGAAACAAATCGGAATACGCAACATCGATCACGCCTTTGTATCATTCGGCGATGACATTGAAGCAAGCATTCTGACTTCGCTTTTGCTGATTGAAATGGGCGTTCCCAAAGTATGGACGAAAGCGCAAAATGACTATCACCAAAAGGTTCTCCATAAAATCGGCGTCCATCGTATCATTCATCCCGAAAAAGATATGGCCAAGCGGATAGCCAGCCATATCACCTCGGAAAAGATGATCGATTTTGTTGAGCTGTCGCCAAATTACAGCATCGTCGAAATTGTGGCAACAAAAAAGCTGGACAAAAGAAGCCTGGGGGATATCGATGTACGCGCCAACTTCGGCTGCAACATCGTCGGCATAAAAAGAGACGGGCATTTCATCATCGCACCGAGCGCTGATGACTTGATATACGAAAACGATATTTTGATTGTGATCGGGCAAAACAAAGATATTGAGACCTTTGAAAAAAAGGGCGATTAACCGTGAAGTTTAAACAGATTCAATTAAGCCCGTCCCAACTGCTCGTGCTGGTGTTTTTATTTTTCATCATATTAGGAACTCTTTTATTGAAGACCCCGGCAGCGACGTCTAAACCCATAGGCTGGATTGATACGCTTTTTACATCGACATCGGCGATGACTGTTACCGGCCTAGCCGTCGTTGATACAGGCACGGATTATACGTTGTTCGGTCAGCTCATGATCCTCGTTCTCATCCAGATCGGGGGACTCGGCATCATGTCATTTGCAGTGCTCATTTTTATCATGCTCGGGAAAAAATCGGCCTGAAAGAACGGCTGTTGATTCAACAGTCTCTCAATCAAACTTCTTTAGGCGGGATCATTAAGCTCATCAAGAGTTTGTTTATTTACTCCTTCGCAATTGAAATGCTGGCCATGGTCATACTGGCTGTCAAATGGGTTCCTGAATACGGTTTCGCACGCGGTGTCTACTACAGCCTGTTCCACGCGGTTTCCGCCTTTAACAATGCGGGATTTTCCATTTGGCCGGACAGTTTAATACGGTATAAAAGCGATCCGCTCGTCAACTTGGTGATCAGTTTTTTGTTTATCATCGGCGGGATAGGGTTTACCGTATTGTCTGATCTATGGCATAAGCGGAGCTTGAAAAAGTTAAGCCTTCATTCGAAATTGATGATATACGGTACGTTTATCATCAATTTGTCAGCCTTGATCTTTATTTTTCTGCTGGAGTATCAAAATCAAAAAACGCTCGGCATGCTTCCGCCAGCTGAAAAACTTTGGGGCGCCTATTTTCAGGCCGTGACCCCGCGAACAGCCGGGTTTAACACGACAGATATCGGAAGCCTGCACGAAAGCACGATCACACTTTTGCTCCTTCTTATGTTTGTCGGAGCGGGGAGTGCATCCACCGGCGGAGGAATCAAGCTGACGACGTTTCTTGTCATTCTCCTGTCGGTTATCACTTTTTTAAAAGGCAAAAAACATATTTCGATAGCAAAAAAAACGCTGAAAGACCAATTGATCATTCGTTCGCTCGCTATTTCGACTATCAGTGTGCTGTTGATTTTAGCGGCTGTCTTTATTTTAAATATGACAGAACCTAAGCCGTTTTTGGCGATTTTGTTTGAAGTCGTATCAGCCTTCGGCACGGTCGGCCTGTCAATGGGGATTACGGCTGACCTGACCCCTGTCGGAAAGATACTGATTATTTTCATTATGTTTCTCGGAAAACTCGGACCGCTCACATTGGCGTTTTCCCTGGCCAGACCTGAACAGGAAAACATCCGCTATTCAAGCGAAGATATTTTGACCGGATAAGGTGCAAACTTTAAAGCGCCTTATGTGTTTTCCCTTTCACGGACGGGACGGTGTTTTTCCTCATGCTTTGCGAGGCCATGAACAAGATAATACCTGAAAAAATGACCGCTCCGCCGATCACCTGCGTCATCATGACGGATTCGTCTAAAATCCAATACGCCAGCGCAACCGCTCCGACAGGTTCAAATAAAATCGCCACAGAAATCATATTTGTGCTCAGCCATTTCAGCACCCAGTTAAACAGCGAGTGCCCGAGCAAAGTCGGAATGACGGCAAGCAGAAAGAAATACCCCCAATCTGACGCAGGATAAGAAAAAAAGGCGGCGCCCGAAAACAGACAGTACAGGCATAAAGTGATGGCGCTGATTCCATACACAATAAACGTGTAAACGGTCAAACTGTGGCGTTTTCTGACATGCTGGCCAAACAGCAAATATGCCGTCACAAGCGCACACGCCAATAGTGCAAGAATGTCGCCGTAGAGCGCCTGGCCGCTTACTTTGAAATCCCCCCAGCTGATGTACGCGCTTCCGCCGATCGCGAGAAGCGCACTGATGATTCCAGCGAACGACACTCTTTCTTTAAATAAAAAGTATGTACCGATAAAAGAAAAAATCGGCTGCAGCGTCACAAGAACAACCGAGCTCGCCACTGAGGTGTATTCAAGCGAACGAAACCATAAAATAAAATGAAATGCCAAAAAGAACCCCGCTGCCGCTGAAAACAGCCAGTCCTTTTTCGAAAAACTCAAGACTTCTTTTCTTTTTCCCCAGAAAAAAGGAAAGATCAGCAAAGCGGAAAAAAAGAGACGATAAAAAGCGATGATTCCAGCGTCAGCCGTTGACAGTCTGACAAAGATGGCGGAGGAAGACACAGCCAGCACCCCGACCACTAATGCGATATACGGGTACAATGTTGTTCTCAAATAAATCCTTCCTTCTATTCATTTTTCTTAAGCATATCCGAAGGCGTTGCGAAAATCGAGTGTTTTTTGGTTATTTTACCAGCCTGCGATATGGTACAGTAAAAACAGGAGGGGATATGATGAGCATTTTTAATGAAGCGAGAAAAGAACTTTGGAGCGAGATTCAAGGCCTGTCAGACGAAACGCTGAATAAAAGGCCCTCGGAGGACGAATGGAGCATTCAAGAAGTGATCGACCACCTGAAAAAAATCGACCTGATGGCACTTCAAATCCTAAAGGAACAAATCAAGCATGCACCGGTCAAAACAATCGAAGATAAACCGGTGCATCAGTCGGAAGACAGAAGCTCCAAACGAAAGGCGCCCCCATATGCAGAGCCTGAAAGAAAAACGGCGGATGCTTTAACCCTCAAAGCTGAGCTCGACAATGTCAGAACACAATTAACTTCAGTCATCGCCGCCTTTCATGATGAAGATTTTCAAAGGGTGCTGCCGCATCCGGTTTTCGAAGAGCTTACGGTCAGACAGTGGCTCGACTTCATCGGCCATCATGAAAGAAGACATATTAAACAGATCAAGGAAATCAAACAGAAACTATTATAATACACGGAAAGCCCCGGCTTTAGAGGCCCGGGGCTTTTCATCCGCTCAGGCAAACGACCTGGCGTCTTTCGTGGCAGCAGGCGAATACGCCCACACTTCTGCCTGGTCGCCTTGATGGATCAAGCCGGGGCGTTCGACGACGCAGACGATTCCCCTTCTTCCGATCGCATGGCGCACAAAGCGCGAAGCAAGCTTCGGTTTGTCGGGAAACTGCTCCTGAATGACTTCTCCGGGCTGAATGCACGGCTCGTTCTCACCCTCGCTCAACAGAGAGGCGCCGCTTGGAAAAACGATTCTGCTTCCTTCTCTTAATGAAGTTAAATCAGGCAGTCCGCTTAATGCGATATTAGCCCCGAGCCATTCCGGAAGGACCGCAGGAACGTTCAGCCGTCCGGCAATCTCAAGACACTCTTCGACCGAGACAATTGAAATCTGCCTCCTGTTGAAAATCTCCGTCCCTCTTTTATACATCGGCTCCCTTGCTCCCGCTTTTTTCGTCAGTCCAAAATGCAGATCACCCGGTATTCCCCCATAATCAATCACAATCTTTTCTTGTTTCTCTGTCACAAATGACGGTGTGTCCGCTATGTATACGTTCTCTGCAACAGCCGTGTGCTTTTTCCACATTCAACCCATCCCCTTTTTTCAAGATGTGATTTATTTTACAATGCATCCCTTTTTTTCTCAAATTGAGAAAGCCCGCTGTGCGTTCACACAGCGGGATTCATGCATTTCTTTATACAGTTTTCGGGGTTAGATTAAAGCAGCGTTTGTAAATCCAATTGTACGCTTTTTCGTTCAGGTCTCTCGGGTTTCCGACCGTTTGCGGATCTTTCATCGCTTCTTTTGAAAGGCGGTCGATCATGTCAGGTGATACGCCTTGCTCTTCAAGACTAGGAATCTCCAAGTCTTCCACAAGCTGATACATCCAGTTCACTGCAGCTTTAGCCGCTTCCACTGTAGACATGCCGCTTGTGTCAATGCCGAACGCTTTTGCAATGCGGGCAAATTTTTCAGGGTAGCCTTTCCAGTTGTATTCCATTACAGGACCCATCATCGCCGCCACACATTGGCCGTGCGCGACAGGAATGATTCCTCCGAGCGTCTGGCTCATCGCGTGAGCAGCGCCTGCAGATTCGCTTCCGTAAGAAAGGCCTGCAAGCATAGCCGCCTGCGCCATGCCGTATCTCGCTTCAAGATCTTCCCCATCGGCAAACGCTCTGCGGATGTAATGTGCGCCGTATTCGATGGCAAGAAGGGCCACCGCGTCAGTTATCGGCTGAGCAAATTTCATCGTATAGCACTCGATGGCGTGAGCCAAAGCGTCAACGCCGGTCATCGCTGTGACGTGCGGAGGCATTGATACATGCAATTCAGGATCGATAACTGTCAAGTGAGCAGCAATCAGCGGGCCGCCCGTATTGAATTTAAATTCACGCTCTTCATCTGTGATAACCGCCCATTGTGTAACTTCTGAGCCGGTTCCGGCAGTCGTCGGGATCGTTGTAAGCGGAGGAATCCGGTTTTCAAGAGGCTTCTTTCCTTCTGCCGCTTCATAGTCAAGAACCGAGCCTTCATGAGTGGCTTCGACTCCGATCGCTTTCGCCGTATCCATTGAGCTTCCGCCGCCGACTGCTACAAGGCCGTCGCAGTTTTCTTCAGCATACAGTTTGGAACCTTCAGCGACAAGACGGACAGGCGGATTCGGCTCGACTTTATTAAAGACGACAACTTCAACGCCTGCTTCTTGAAGGGATTCAACGACCGGGTTTGTTACACCTGCTTTGTAGATGCCGGGGTCTGTGACAAGCAGTGCTTTTGAAACGCCAAGTTTTTTCACTTCTTCACCCACATGTTTAACGGCTCCGATTCCGTGCTTAATGACGGTCGGGATTTCAAACGTGTGGAATTTGTTCATCGCTTCTACTTTCATATTTAAAGTCATGAATCATTTCCTCCTTCTTATGCTTTAAACCAATTGACAGCCGCCGGTTTCGTATTGCGGTAGACGTGCTTCACTTCTGTGTATTCTTCAAGGCCCATGCGGCCAAGTTCGCGGCCGATGCCTGATTGCTTGTAACCTCCCCAAGGCGCTTGTGCGAAATAAGGGTGGAAGTCATTGATCCAGACGGTTCCCATGCGCAGTTTGGCAGCGACGCGTTCCGCTTTTTCGATGTCTTTTGACCAAACGGCGCCGGCAAGGCCGTAAATCGTATCGTTTGCAAGTGAGACCACTTCTTCTTCTGTTTTGAATGATTCAACTGTTAATACAGGACCGAATACTTCTTCCTGAACGATTCTCATATCTGATGTACAGCCCGAGAAGATCGTCGGCAGATAGAAGAATCCATTTGCAAGTTCAGGGTCCTCCGGACGCTTTCCGCCTGTTTCCAGCTTGGCGCCTTCTTGCAGGCCAATTTCTACATATTTTTCAATTTTGCTGCGGTGCTCAGCTGAAATGAGCGGACCGCTCTGTGTCTCCTCGTGGAATCCGTTGCCAAGTTTGATTTTTTTCGCACGCTTGACAAGCTCTGCGACAAACTCGTCATGAATGGATTCTTCAACGAGAAGACGAGCACCCGCGGAGCAAACCTGTCCTGCGTGGAAGAATACCGCATTCAGCGCCTGGTCAACCGCTACGTCAAAATCTGCGTCTTTAAACACAATATTCGGATTTTTTCCGCCAAGCTCAAGCGCAATTTTTTTCACATTCGTACTTGCAGCCTGCATGATTTTCTTTCCGGTTTCAATTCCGCCGGTGAAGGAAATTAAGTCGACGTCTGTATTTCTGGCAAGTTCATCTCCGACAGTGGCTCCGGGGCCGAGAACAAGGTTGGCAACCCCTTTAGGCACACCGGCTTCTTCCATCAGCTTGAAGATCTTAATGGTTGTCAACGGTGTGATTTCACTTGGTTTGACAACGATTGTGTTGCCCGCCGCCAAAGCCGGAGCGATTTTCCAGCTTGCCTGCAGGAGCGGATAATTCCATGGGGTGATCTGCCCGCAGACACCGACCGGCTCCCTGACAATTTCGCTTTTAGAATCGGGAATCGGTGAAGAAATGACTTCTCCGCCATCTTTATCCGCAAGCCCTGCATAATATTGAAATACGTTTGCAATATCATCCATATCGGCTCTGCTTTCTTCAAGCGTCTTGCCGGTGTCAAGCGATTCAAGCTCTGCCAGCTCTTCGTGGTCGCGTCTGATCAGTTCGGCGATCTTTAATACGATGTTGCCTCGTTCAAGACCCGGCGTATTCGCCCACTCGCCGTCGTCAAAGGCGCGGCGCGCTGCGGCAATCGCCCGAACAGCGTCTTCTCTGTCTCCTTCACTGACGGTTTCAATATGCTCTTGATTGTAAGGGTTGATAATTTGGCGGGTTTCGCCTTTTTTGGCGCCCACCCACTTTCCGTCAATGAAAAGTGTGTGACTCATAAAAGCAGCCTCCTCATTACGTAAAGTTTGTTAAATAAAAATTTAACGTTTTGAACACTTTGAATTTATCATGTGCCATTTTTTGTGTCAAAGGAAATCAGGCTGATTATTTTTTTGAATTTTATATGAACGCAGTACTCACACGGGCTGAGGCCATTTGAAAAAAAATTTTGATTTTGACATTTGAATTTCTTTCGTTAAGATAAAGAACATACAGAAATAACTTAACAAACTTAACGCGGATTTCAGATTAATCCCCGTTTTTCCGGGGCATTGAATCTGCAATGCTGATGTTCCGCTCCTGTGAAAGGAGGCAAGTAATGGACAATCCCCGTGATCTTTCAGCAAAAGAAGCGATCGCACAGGCAAAAGATCTTGTCATTGATTCAATCGCAGAAACGATGGATCTGTACGGCATTACCCGGAGTGCGGGTATTTTGTACGGAACCATGTACCTTTCGGATGAAATGACACTGGACGAAATGCGGGAAGAACTGCAAATGAGCAAGCCCAGCATGAGCACAAGCGTAAAAAAACTCCAAGACTTAAACGTCGTCAAAAAGACATTCCATAGAGGAAGAAGAAAACACAGCTTTGTTGCTGAAAAGGATTTCTTCAAATTTTTCACAAGCTTTTTCCCGCAAAAATGGGAAAGGGAAGTCAAAGTGAATCTCATGGCCATTCAAGACGCTCAAAAAGCATTGGAGGACATCGTCGAAAGCGATGGGCTTGACGAAAGTATAAAAGAAGAAGCGAGAACTCTTTATGACCAGTTGGAACAGTCAAAACCGTATTATGACTGGCTGCTGAGACTCGCGAAATCTGTCCAATCCGGAGAGATTTTTGAGTTTATACCGATTGATAACAAGGAATAAAAAGGTTTTATCCGCTCTGAAGTCAGCAGTTTGCATACTTCCCAGAGTGGCGCAAAACCTTTTTTCACATTTTAATTTCAAGAAAATTCGAAAAATTATTACCGGAGGCGATGTGAATACATGAATTATGCTGAGAAGAAAAAAAACTGGATCAAATTAGGTATTTTTGTGTTGTTTGCGGGAGGCTTACTCGCGTATATCGGCATTTCGAATGCAGACATTCATTGGGGCGGCTTTATCTCCATGATGATATTCTTTGCTTTCACCTATTATTTAGGCGCTTTTTACGCAGCAAAGAAATCAAATTCTTTTTCTGATATGATCGTGGCAAAAAGGAGCATGCCGTTTTTCGTCGGAATGGTGACGATGGCCGCAACATGGGTCGGCGGCGGATATATTAACGGAACGGCCGAATCGGCTTACAGCGACGGTCTCATCTGGGCCCAGGCACCCTGGGGCTACGCATTAAGCCTGATTATCGGCGGTATTTTCTTCGCCAGAAAAATGCGCCGTCATCAATTTATGACCATTATCGATCCTCTCGAACAGCGCTTCGGTAAGCGGATGGCCGGTGTTTTATATATACCGGCGCTGTTAGGAGAATTGTTTTGGAGCGCCGCGATCTTAACGGCATTGGGCACGACTTTCGGAATGATTCTGAATATCGATTTCCAAACGTCGATTATTCTTTCGGCGATGATCGCCATCGCTTATACGGTGGCCGGAGGCATGTGGGCAGTCGCTTTCACAGATGTCTTCCAAATGATCATCATTTTGCTCGGGCTGTTTTTAGTCGTCCCATTTGTGTTGTCAAATGTCGGTTCATTCGATATCGTATGGGCAAATTACAGGCACGATTTCGGAAGCAGCGCCAATCTGTTTCCGCCGTTGGACGGCTGGAAAAATCCTGAATGGGGAAACCTGTTTTGGAACTGGTGGGATAATGCGCTCCTCTTAATTTTCGGTGGTATCGCATGGCAGGTGTACTTTCAGCGCGTTCTTTCGGCAAAATCGGAAAACGCCGCCATGTGGCAGTCGATTATTGCCGGAGTGATCTGTATCATTGCCGCCATTCCGTGCGTGATCATCGGAGCTGCCGGAAACAGTGCGGATTGGAGCCTGTTCGGAGCGAGCGCTCCGGATAACCCGGCGATGATTTTGCCGCAAACGCTTGCGTATTTAACGCCGGGAATTATCGCTGGCATCGGTTTGGGTGCAATTGCAGCTGCCGTTATGTCAAGCATGGACTCATCGATTCTATCGGCATCATCAATGGCCGCATGGAATATTTACCGTCCGCTGATCAAGCCGAAGGCCACCCAAAAACAGCTGCAAAAAGTCGTCAAACGCTCAATCATTTTGTTCGGCGCGGGAGCAGCGATCATCGCGCTGAATGTCAAAAGCGTTTATACTTTATGGTATTTGGCATCGGATTTAGTTTATTGCATTCTTTTTCCCCAGTTAACAATGGCCCTCTTTTATAAAAGAGCAAACCTGTACGGGTCAATTTCCGGATTTGCAGTTGCGGTCATTCTGAGGCTGGGCGGCGGTGAACCCGCATTCGGCATCCCGCCGCTTCTGCCGTATCCGATGATTGAAGACGGCACAGTCCTCTTTCCTTTCCGGACGCTGGCTGCGGTTACAGCATTTATGACGATCTTCGCTGTGTCCGAATTGACGCAGCGCAAATGCCCTCCTAAACAGCTTGTACTCCCCCAAGAAAAACAGAAAGACGATCGCGCGGCTTAAAATAGGAAAAACGCCCGGCCCCGGGCGTTTTTCTTGATTCTTGTTTAATTTTTCACGGCATGAATGTAGTGAATCGTTTCAAAGGCTGACAGATCATCTTTTCGATTTTTAAAATAACGCTCTTGAATATCCGACGGTGACAAATGCTCATAAACGAGCAGTCCGGATTGCTCCAGCATATGCTGGATTTCCTGATACGAATAGCATGACTTCATCGGTTCTCCGCCTGCCGCTGCCATTTTCACCATATTTTCCACCCTGTTGGAGAAACCTTTTTCTTTGAACAGGTTTTCATCCGCATAATCAAAAACGATCGAACTTCCTGAAGGAAGATCAGCCATTAATTGTCTCAGCAATTTTTCGGTTTCTTCCTTTGTTAAGTAGTAGGAAACGCCCAAAAAGCTAAAGAACGTTTTTTTGTTAAAATGAAAACCCTTATCAGCCAATTCTTGATAAGAAAATGCCTTGGCAAAGTCCAAAGGAATAAAATGAAGGTGGGCCGGGATGTGAAAACCTGCTTTGTCCAGCCTTTCCTTTTTCCATTTTTGTGTCGCTGGATGGTCAATTTCAAAGATATCAATTTTGCCTTTTAACTCCAGGTTCCGAAAACAAAAAGTATCCAGCCCTGCCCCAAGAATCACGTATTGTTCTGCTCCAAACCGAATCTCATGGTGCAGCACGCTTTCGCAATATGCGGCACGCGCGAGCGGCGTCGGAGAGAGCTGAATTTGTGTGACCCATTTTAATATTTCTTCATCGTCTCCCTCGTATTTTTCCGCTATATCTTTGTTGAAGAACTGTATACCTTGAATGAAACTGTTTTTAATATCAGAAAATTCTTGTTGGGAAATGAGCGTTTTGGCTAGATTGTCATCAAAAATTTTTGGTTCATCATATTGGCTGTGATAAGCTCTGCCAAAAGCCGAAATAAGAGACGTTACACTCGATTCATCTTTTTTCATGTCGTACACTCCTTCATCAAACGCAAAAAAAATAGGATTCTCCCGGCCAGGAGAATCCTATTATACACACCAATATTCAATTAGTAAATTATAGCATAAATAAATTTTTTTGTCAAGAATTTGCACTTTTCCTATTTTATCAATGATCGAGAAAACAGCCTGTGAGTATGGGAAAACTACACGTATAACAGCGGGGTCGACTTTTTAAAAATCTTGCCGTCTCTTATATAAAAACGGGGGACGCGCCAGCTTATTGTAGATACCACTTCATAATTGATCGTATCAAGCATTTCCGCAACTTCATCAACGGAAATTTCAGCTCCCTTTTGCCGGCCGTAAATCACGACTTCCTCTCCTTGTTTACCTTCGCTCTCTCCCAGACTGACCATTATCATGTCCATTGTTACTCTTCCCACCACCGGCACCCGTCTTCCGCGGTGTAGAATAAATCCGCGATTGGAAAGTTCACGGGAATAACCGTCAGCATAGCCGACCGGAATCGTGGCAATCACTTCCCCGCGCTCCGCAACATATGTAGCCCCATAACTAACGGTCCGCGGTTCTGTCAACATGGTTTTCACATAAGCGATGCGCGCCTTCAAGCTTAGTGCAGGCACAAGCTTAACGAGATTGAGCTGCCTGATGTAATCGGAAGGATATAATCCATACATTCCGATACCTAAGCGAATCATATCAGCGCTGAATTCCGGAAAAGCGATCGCCGCGGCCGTGTTGTTCATATGCACCGTAGGCAGCTTAAAGCCTTGTTCTTTCAGAAAGCGGAGAAAGCTGATAAACTTTTCGTGTTGAATCATGGTTAGCTCAGTATCCGGTTCGTCAGCTGTGGAAAAATGCGTGAAAATCCCTTCCCATCTGAGGTTTTCACTTGCCGCCAGCGCTTCCACAATTGCTAAAAGCCTTTCTTTTGTGCGTACACCTAAACGCCCCATGCCGGTATCCACATTGATATGAACAGACAGCCGGTCAGGGGTTGCTTCTGTTTCCAATATCTCGTTCGCTTCTTTAATCCAGTCAACTTGAAATGCTGATAACGATATATTCCAAGCTGCCGCTTCTTTCACACAGCTAAGCGGGGTGAAACCGAGCACAAGGATCGGTGCGTCAATCCCCGCTTTTCGCAAAACGACCGCTTCCTCCACCGAGGCAACGGCGAGCTCACTCGCGCCGTTTTCCAGTGCATGGCGTGCCACTTCCACCGAGCCGTGACCATAAGCGTTCGCTTTTACGACAGCCATAATCTTGCTCCTCTTCGGAATATGCCGCCGAAATGCGCGCAAATTTTTTTTAATCGCATCAAGGTTTACCTCTACCCAGACTTCCCGGCAAAGCTTTTTCATCAACGCTCCCTTCTTTCTTGTCACATAGTATTCATTCATGTAGCCGTTCGAAAATTGCCCGGATGCTTTCTATCTCATTCTTATTCAGCTTCGGGCGAAATCATTCAGTCAGTAATCGTTAGCGGTGGAAGGCAAACAGCAGGAGCCCGTGCCGTGCAGACTTTAAATCGAAGGTTTTCTTCTGCTGCCAAAGGAAATGCAAATCTGTCCATCTAGTTTTTTTAAAAGTGTCTTAAGAAGGCTCCGATTTTTTTCGATTTGATATATTTTAAGCGTCCCTGTCATAAATTTCGGTATACACGACCTGTGAAGGGAGCTTTTTACATGAAAAGAACAGCCGGGACTCCAGCTTGGTACAATCGCGTGCCTCATCCAATAAGACACGATGGTGCGGGCGCGACTGATTTTGGGCCCCGCGACGTAATGCGGGATTTAGAGAATCCCGACATGTTCGTTCCTCCAAAAACAGATGCCGGAGCAATCCCCAATTTAAAGTTTTCTTTTTCAGACACACATATGCAGTTAAATCATGGCGGCTGGTCGCGCGAAATAACTGTCCGGGAGCTGCCGGTATCAACGACGATTGCCGGCGTCAATATGCGGCTGACGCCAGGCGGGGTGCGCGAGCTGCATTGGCATAAGCAATCGGAATGGGCTTACATGATTTTGGGCCATGCGCGCATTACCGCCGTCGATCAGGACGGCCGAAACTTTATCGCCGATGTCGGCCCCGGGGATTTGTGGTTCTTTCCCGCCGGAATACCGCACTCGATTCAAGGGCTTGAGGATGGCTGCGAATTTCTCCTCGTTTTTGACGACGGGAACTTCTCCGAGTTCGATACCTTCACGATTACAGATTGGTTCGCACACACACCGAAAGATGTTCTGGCCGCGAATTTCGGTGTACACGAAAGCGCCTTCGCCCGCATCCCCGACAAACAGCGATACATCTTCCAAGCAAAAGTGCCGGGACCGCTCGAAAACCAAAAAGTGCCCGACCCGTATGGAACCGTACCAAAAAGCTTCGCTTACAGGCTGTTTGCACAAAAGCCTATCGTAACACCCGGCGGAACGGTGCGAATTGTTGATTCTTCAAACTTTCCAATTTCGACAACGATCGCCGCCGCACTCGTCGAAGTCAAGCCCGGCGGAATGAGGGAAATGCATTGGCACCCGAACAACGATGAATGGCAGTACTATATCTCAGGAACCGGGCGAATGACAGTATTTGCGGCAAACGGGACTGCCCGCACCTTTAATTACCGGGCGGGGGATGTCGGATATGTCCCGTTTGCCATGGGACATTACATTCAAAATACAGGCAGCGAAAGCCTGTGGTTTTTAGAAATATTCAAAAGCAGCCGCTTTGCAGACATTTCATTAAATCAGTGGATGGCGCTGACTCCAAGAGAGCTGATTGAAGAGCATTTGCATGTAGGACCAGAGCTGATGAACGCTCTGCGAAAAGAAAAATGGCCAGTCGTCAAATACCGTACAGACAGATAGGCCATCACCCCGCAAAAATGGATCGCGTAAAAAAGGCAACAAAAAAACCCTTGAATCTTCAAGGGTTTTAAAGATGGAGCATAGCGGGCTCGAACCGCTGACCTCTACACTGCCAGTGTAGCGCTCTCCCAGCTGAGCTAATGCCCCGTATATTTAAGACATGATTTATTATAGATGGATTTTTGGAGAAAAGCAAGTGGTTTTTGATGTAAAAAAGAAAATGCTCTGTCAGCCGGCATTTTCTTTTTCACCTAGACAAGCGCTATTGCTTTGATTTTTCAAAACAGAACTGAGTGAACCTTTCAGACAAATCCAGAATGTCATCTATCCTAGGCAAGGCAGTGATCCATTCTTCCGGGATGCTTTCCATTTGATCATACATTCCAGCCATTGTACCTGTAATAAAGGCAATTGTATCTGTGTCTTCCCCCAGGTTCACTGCTTCCAATACAGCATCAGAATAACGGTCTGAATTGAGGAAACACCACAATGCCGCTTCTAAAGAGTGCACAACATAGCCGTCTGACATGATGTCTTCTCTTTTAACACTCGCAATGTCATCATTAAGTATCCTCTTATACGAAGAAAACTCATTTTCATACTCGGTTCCTCTCAAATTCTCCACACAAGAATGGACTGCTTGTTTATACGCCTCTTTAGGAGAATGATCAAACAAGTTTATTAAGAATTCTATATAAATGATACATCCCAGCGTAGATCGGGGATGACGATGTGTAATAAATGCCCACCTTTCGATCTCAGCTTGTCTTTTTGAAAAATCTGATTCGTTCCATAGCATAAAAGCCAACGGAGATATTCTCATCAATGCTCCGTTTCCATTATCAAACTCAGACGCTCCGCCGCATTGTTCAATTGGAACGCCCCTTTTGAAGCGCTCGATTGCATCATCAGTCGCTCTGCCAATATCAAACATGCTGCCGTATGGAGTCCAGTACCCTTCCCGATACGCAGCAAACTTTTTCATCAATTCGGTCTCATCTTTTTCTTCGATCAGATTCTCCATTAAACACAAAGTGAGTGATGTATCATCTGACCATGTCCCAGGCGGTTGATTATAAGTCCCGTACCCTATCATTCCAGTGATATTTAATTTTCTAGCTTTAAATTCCACAGGGACGCCCAGCGCATCACCGATAACCCCGCCAAGGATAGTGGAGTACAGTCTTTTTTTAAATTGTGAGATATGGTTATCATCGTTCCACTGAAACGATATTATTCTTCTTTTCATTTGGCACACCCGCTTTGTTGATTCATCTTGAAAACGCATGGAGATCGATTTCCATGCGTTTTAGTTTTAAATCATATTCATTTAAAAATAATTATACATCAAATATTATTTTCCTAAAATCAATCTTCTTATCTTCTCTTCAAACTGCATATTTATATTGAAATCGTTTTTCCATAGATTTAAAAGAGAGATAACTTCTTTTAATTTCAAGGAAAAGTTATACAATACAAGAAATGCACTTGGAGCTTCTCTATCTTTAATTAAATAAACTTTTTTGAAGTCAGGAGTCATATAAAAAATATTATATAATCCATTTTTTGTTTGTTCTAAGTTAACAGAAATCTTTTTTTCTTTAAAAATTGAAAAAAATTCTCACCAATTTTCAAATCTAATAAGTTATTTAAAGATTTTATTTCATTATCTTCTAACTCTAATATTTTATCTTGTGTTTCAATATCTCGAATACGATCACCTAAAATTGAAACCGCATAAATACCGAGTGCACAAATTCCCTCTTCTTTATTATCAAATTGCTCTTTAATAAATTCATTCCCTCTTTGATTTAATATTAAATAATATATATTGTTTTCCGTGTTTTCTTGAAGTTCAACAAATGTTTCTTGATAAATATGATCTTTAGCTTTTTGATGAACCCTTATTTTATTATCTTTAAATTGACTTATAACTGCATAATTCTCACCAAGCTTTTCTTTTAGCAAATCATTCATTTTTCAAACCACCTTTTCTAACTGAAACTTCTCTTATATAACCTTCATCTATTAATTCATTTATAGAATATGCTTCTCCATTTTCGTGGTATTTAATATATTGAGTTCCGCCACCTGGCCTGTCAAACCATGGAGCTATTTTCCCTCCATCTACTTCCAAAGGCCTTATTACCTCGTAAACATAGTAATCTACCTCGTCACTATGTAACGCCAGAGCTCTTTGTTCATAAGGAATTCCTTCTGGAGAAAAGAAGCTCCCTCCTGGTCCTCCAAATCTGTCAATCAGCATGCCTTTCTGCAATTTCATTTTCACAGGTTCACCATCAAATCCGTTATTTGGCGGCCAATTGATGTCTCCAGTCTCTTGATTATAGTATTTGGGATTATCGTAAACTTCTTTGTATTTTAAATATTTCTCTTCACTTGGAGGATAAGACCAGCCTTCCAGTTTTGCCTTATCTGCTTTACTTATTTCTTTAACGGCTTTTCCGGTCCCAGCCTCAATCTCCTTCTCAACCCGCTGAATCGAATCCTGCATCTTCGCTTTCGACGCTTTATGGGCGTCGTTGACGTGGGCGGAGTAATTGGACCCTTTTCGGACGAGGGTGCCGCCGGCTCCTGCTTCTGCACCGCGGGCAATATCGCTCAAAGCGTCGGCGCTTTTGGCGAATTGTTTTTTGATGGCGAAGCCTGCGTCGTTGAGTCGGTCTTGAGCTTTCAGCCCATTCACCTTCATGCGGTTCGCCCAGATGTTTTTGCTGTCTTTAAAAGATTGTACCATATGTTCTGTTTTGCTTGAAATTTGGCCGATTGTGGCTGCGCTTTTAAATGTACCTTTTGCCGCGGCTGCCCCCGGGATGATGTCAAGGGCGCCGAACACGCCTCTTTCAACCCTTTCGTCTGTGTTTAACTCCCGTTGTGTCATCCAGTCTTTTCCGGTTGCGGCGCTCGAAATATTGGCTCCTCCGTAGGCGACGGCCACCGTGAGACCTGCCGGTGCACAAAAGATGGTGAGCACGATGATGCCTGCACCGGCCAGAAGATCCCGCCACAATTCCTGATTCTTTTGGACATCTCCGATTGATTCGTATTCAAATCCGCGGGAAGAGGCAATCGCTTTCATGTATTCTTCATACGATAATTCGATGTCGGGGTGGTTGATCTGGAATTCTTCAAATTCTTTGCTCAGTACGTGATCAAACGATTCCGAGTCTTTGAAGATATCATTTACGCTCACTTTCGCTTTGTCGGTTTCGACCGCTTGTTTGGACATGCCGTATCCGACGTAAGTGGTTTCCTTGGAGCCGATCCGGTTCGCGGTCGTGTAATTATGTATCGTCAGTCCGCGCATTTTTTCGGCGAACGCGTCTATTTTTTTATAAAAAGGGCTGTCAATGTGATCTTCCACCAAACTGCCGGCTTTCAGGCAAAAGTCAGCCAGCTTTTGATAATCCTTAAACAGTTCCTCGATCTTGCTTTTTTTGCTTGTGTGGGTAAAGCTGATCGACCTGTCGCTGTCCTTGTCTTTGATTTTGGATTCGATATCTTCCAAGAGATCGTTGAGTTTGATAAGGCCGGCTTTCATACCGCCGCCATATGGTCCGCCCGTCAGCGCATCGAGCCCGTCTTTCATGCCCTGCCATTCTTCCGGTACGTATTTCACATCCATTTAGATGATCGCCTCATTTCTATTTCTGAATCTTGTAGAGTTTTTGAAGCTCTTTATCTGTTTCATACATTTTCTCCATCGCATAACTGACAATGTGGGAAGCTATACAGTAATTATCAAACAGCTCCATCGTCTTCCCGAGAATATCCGCGTAGCTTTCAATCGCTTTTGATGCCTGTCCGGCTTTATAAAAATCGGATTCTGAAAGGTTTTTGATTTCTTTCTGAACCCCTTCTGTATAAATATCGCAGATGCTTTTCAGCTTATTGGAAATGGTGATCATTTCTTCAAACTCGAGATGGATGTTTGTACCGCTGCCTCCTGCTCCGCCTTCTGCATTCATAGCATCGCCCTCCCTGCTCTGAAATTGATGTGCAGTGCGTCATAGATCCGGTTGTTCATAATATAAAGGCTGATCCATTCATATCGATCATTTAAAGGATCAACCGAGATGAAATCTTCGCCTTTTGTAAAGTAAAGTGTTGTCGTCTGGAAACCGGTGTCTGCCGGTTTTTGCTGCGAGGCAAGCTTGAACGTTTCCACAGCAAGAACTTCTTTTTGATCAAGATCCATTGCCCTGACTTCGGCTTTTTCAGCGGCGCTCATCGGTTTTGTCAAAAAAGCGAGGTCTTGATCACGCGGCTCTCTTACTAAAAATGACACGTTGGAAATAAGCGATAAATAAACTTCGCGCTTTTCCAAATAATCTAATGTGTAGCCTTTGCCCTGGCTTCTTTCAGTCAGAGCGACAACGCGCTCCTCATCGTCCGGCAAAAATGCGCACTTGACGTTATTAAAGCGCACGAATTCTTCGCTTTCTTGATATTGCTTCAGCAGCTTAATCAGAAAAAAAGCGGTCTTGGTCAGCTTGCCTTCCTTTAAAAGGATGCCTTTTTCAATCAGGCTCTCTTTTGCTTTTACTGCACAATCCGTCTCAGCCAAGGCCAGCTGTTCGCGTTCCGGAAGACCGAATATGTAGGTAACTCCGGCTGCTCCTGCTAAAACATAAAGTTCTGCCGCCGACAGCGTATCTGCTTTCACCTGCATGTCATTCTCCTTCCCTGTTATAAGTTTTTGATTTCCTGCACTTCACTGAGCTTTGAAAAATCGTCGATGTGCATTTGCAGTGCATCTAATGCAGCCGTATGATCTTTCAAGGCGTCTTTCATATCGGCATTCAATTCGATAATCAGCTCAAGGTAGCTTAAAAATGCGTCGCGGGTTTTTCCGCTCCATTTTCCGCTTTCAACATACGCTTTCAAT
This sequence comes from Bacillus sp. PK6-026, assembly GCF_054161455.1. Classification (NCBI taxonomy): domain Bacteria; kingdom Bacillati; phylum Bacillota; class Bacilli; order Caryophanales; family Bacillaceae; genus Bacillus; species Bacillus sp. PK6-026. Next base: position 3,333,399 of record NZ_CP096418.1, read on the forward strand.
TCCTTTGCTTTTTTCAGCGAGTCGCCAACATGTTTTTCGATCGCTTTCGCATGGGAATGCGCTTTTATTGTTCCATTATGTGAAATTTTCACAGTCTCTCCGCTTACTTTCGGATTGGCCGCTTGATAGTTGTAGTATCCATATCCGTCCATGACTCGGCTGTTCCTCCTCTACGCCTTTTTCTCTTCAGCTTCAGCTTTTGCTTTATAATACTCCCACTTGCTTTTCGCCTTCGACTTGGCGCTTTGAATGTCATCGACCATATCTTTAAAATGCTTGACCAATTCCTTCAGCTTGGCATCCTTTTCATGGCGTGTATCCTCAAATTCGTGGGAAGGGATTTTCAAGTCCGGGAGATTGCTGTTGTATGCTTTCAAACTTGCATCAACTTCTGCTAATTTCGTCTTAACATCGCTTTCTTTATCAGATAAAAAGTCGTATAAATTTTTATACTCGTCGCGTTTTCGTTCATTTTCCGTGTAGGATATGTGCAAAAAGTTGCCTACTGAATCCCAAAAACCTTCGCTCAAAGCAGCTGCCCCTTTCATTTATCCTAGTCAATAAAAACTATTTTCCTGTAGTGGATGATATTGTAATAGGTTTATCTTACAGGATGGTCCTAGGCGAATGAATAGGTTAAAAGGATTGTTTTTTCGACGAAAAAATAAAATAACCGGTCTTCGAGAGATTTTTATAAGCAAAAAGGATCAGTCCGTTTTCCCCTCTTTTCCGACCGGTCATTTCCTGAGAAATATTTTCTTTTGAAGAACATTCCATTATAATGAAGTTGGTTGGATTTTACATCATGAAAGGAGAAGCGCTATGCGTGAACATAAAGGATGTATCAAGTGCGGAAGTACAGATGCGGGGCAAAAAGAAATCGCGACGACCGGCACCGGCCTGTCAAAATTGTTCGATGTGCAGCATAACCGTTTTCTCGTCGTTTATTGCAAAAACTGCGGGTATTCGGAACTGTACAACAAACAATCTTCAACCGCCGGAAACATTCTCGACCTGTTCTTTGGAGGATGACGGCCCGAAAGGAGAAACGGTTATGAGAGAAAAATACGGATTATTGATTGCCATATTTATTTTGGCTTTATGTGTGCACTCCAATATCGTCGTAGAACATGCACTCTTACAGGCGATCATAAAAACAGTCTCACTATTCGTGATGATCGCTTCGGCGCTTGCAGCATTTGTCAAAGGCATCAGACAGCCGTCATAATCACTGGGAGAGGGGGTTAGTCATTGCCCCGTTCCCAGTGATTTGACTAAATCGAGAATCCATTCTTTCACGTCGACAAGGCGATTGTATGCCGGCTTTGTATCGGTTCCGGTGATGATCATGGATACGAGGGAGTCCTGCTTGTGCAATGCACCGTGGCTGGCTCCTCCGACGTGCGTCGGCGACCCTTCGCCGATAAATTCGTATCCAGGCTTTGCATTGGCGATCAAAAAGTCGCCTTCATGCGAAAAAAATGAAGTGTACAGTCTGGCCAGCGCATCGGGAAACTTTCCGTATGTCATGCTGCTTTGCTCGACCGTCAAATCGAGAATGTTTACATCCCCTTCCAGCGTCCACGTTTGTCCAAATTCATCCGTGTATTTGCCTCCCGGCCGAAATGTGAGCTTCCCGTGCTGCTCCCCCGAAACGACCTCAATTGAATCCGTTTCATTTTTCCAGCCGATGATGTCGATCCTCTCGTCCTGTTGCAGAATATCCGCGATCCTCGTGAGCGGAAGCTTCGCTTTATCGAGCGAATAGATGAACGCCATTCTTTCGTTAACGGCAAGAACGATGTCGTCATCGTCCGCCACGCCTTTCTTTAATTTCACAATGCGAAAGGCGTCCAGAAGGCTTCTCAAATCAATCAATGCTTCTTTTTTATTGCCGCTGATCCAGGCCTGTCCGTTATCCCCCATCACGATCCAAATGTGATCTTTTAAAGCGGCTTCCCATGACGGAAAGCTGTCTAAAATCTTTTGAACATGCCGGTCTGCTTTCGCGACCCCTGCTGCGTCGTTTCTCCCGTGTTTATGTACGTGCTGGTCGAGATCGGGAAAATAGACGAGTGCAAGAGGCGGCACTTTGTTTGTTTTGATCAGATGAACCAATTCATTCGCAGAAAACCGGTCATTAAAGCCGAATTTTTTGAAAAGCGAGCGGTTTGCCGGATTCACTTTGGAAAAACCGCCGTACGAGAACAGCTGGGACGTGTTGATTTTGACTGATTGGTTTAATCCGGAAATTATTGAAAAAAGAAAAGGAACCTGTAAATAGCCGTCCCGGCTCCCCCTGTGCAAAAGTGCATTGATCGAGCACGTTTCAATTCCTTTTTCATCAAGCTCTTCGTGAAGCGTCTTCACCTGTTGGCTTAAATGAACCTGATTCAAATTGTAAAAGACGTCTCTGGAGGATTGTTTGATGCCTAATTTCAGAAGCTCTCGAATATGGCTGCCATAATTGATGATCCGTTTTTCCTTCGCGTTGTACCACACAAGACCCGGAACTTTATGGCGGTCGCTGCTCGTCCCTGTAAGCAATGTGCTGTCAACATTGACGGACATCGTCGGAAAAGGGCTGATCATATCAGGGACATAGCGCCCGTTTTCCAGAAAATATCGCAGACCAGGAGCCTGTCCGGTTTTCACGGCTTCTTGAAGCGATTCATCCATTAATGAATCAATCAGCAACATGACGACTGATTTCTTGCGGCTCTCAGACATCGTTCTTCCTCCTTCCTTATACGTGAGCATTCCCTAAACCGCTCCGGTTATGAATGATCCCATCTAAAATGTCGCTGATATCCCGGTCCGATTTTTCACGCAAATATTGACCAACGCTCATTTGATAGCGTCTGATGTCTTCTTCCGAACGGAAAAAGGAGAGCAGCTGCTGTTCAATCGGCTCCTGTTTTTGCTGATTCAGTTCAATGACAAGGTTTTTCTTTTTCAGAATATCGAGATTCATCTCTTCCTGTCCGGGCAGCGCATGGTAGATAAATACCGGAAGCTGTTTTTCAATGCACTCGCTGATCGTGACGCCGCCGGGCTTCGTCATGATGCCCGACGCCTCCTCGTATAAACGGTTCATTTCTGCTTTGCTTTCGATATAAGGCAGCGCTGTAATGTATGGATTGTTTAAATCATGAACATACCGGTAGAGCTTTCGGTTTTTTCCGCATAGTATTTGGTATGCGACATCCCCATTCGGCGACAGCTCCTGCACAAGCTTAAAAATGCCGCCCACCCCCATGCTTCCGCCGGTTATGAGGATGTTGCACACCGCTTTTTTGTCCCCGTTCTGCCCAGGCTTTCTCTCCATTTTATAGGAACGATGCACGGGTATTCCGGTCAAAAAAATCTTCTCTTCATCAACGCCTTCTGCGATCAGCTGTTCTTTGATGTCTTTGATCGGCGCAAAATGATAATCAATCTTTTCTCTTCCCCAAATTCGGTTGACGAAAAAATCGGTATAGACATTGACCACTTTCATGTCGGGAAATCGGCCTTTTAAGCGGTTCAGCAAATAGGAGGGCAATGCATGCGTACAGAACACGATATCAGGCTTTTTTTCCGCAATGATCTGCTGCATATCCTTCAAAAAGATCAGCTCGTACAAGAGGTGGCGCTTTGCGGTTTGATGGCGCCCGCACGCCAGGAGATGATAGACCGAGCTGTAGACTTTCGGAAAATACTGAATCCATGACAAATACGCCGCAGAAGAGGCTTTTTCAAGCCGCCGATAAGCATGTGAAAAAATGTCGATTTTTTCACATTGATGGGATTTGAGAAGCAGTTCTGCCTGCAGTGAATCGGCAACGTGATGATGACCGGTGGAAATGCTTAAAAAAGGGAAAATCAGAATCTTTGTCATCTCCATCCTCCATTTCAGAAGAAAAATGTTTTCCATTTATATTTTTCAAATATCCAGCCAAAATATAAGTGTATTTTTTCAGGAAAGGAAAGTGGCGACTTGAGAAACTGTTTTTTGTCGATTTGGAGTGTAATTGACCCGTTTTATTATTTTTTTTCAAGACTGACACTCATTGATCAAACGAAATCGAGCATTTTTCGCGTCCGTCTCACAAGGTACAAAGGGATCGATGTGGTGTTAAACGATGGGACGGTTATTAAGAAGAACGATGTTCTGATCAAAATTCATCTGCATAATATTAAGCTGATCAAAGAGCTTCAAAATATTGAGAGCGCTGTCAGAAGAGGCATCCTCATTTATCAAAAGGCGTACTTTTCAATGCCGATCCTGGCCGAATATGTTAAAAACCATCACCGGACAGACCAAATCAAAGGCATCATCGGCATTACGACACTGCATAAAGGCGTTGAAAGGCTCGGTTTTGAAGCCGTTGAGCCCGCAAACCAGTTTTACAGAGTCTTTAAAAAACTGACGCAGATTCCGATTTTATATTTAACAACAAAGCAATTTTCTCTTCGTAAAATTCCTCCTTCCCAATATTTGTTTATCTCGAAAGAAAAATTGTTCAAGTCCTATCTGCAGAAATAACAAAAAAAGAGACTGATCCCTCAAAACAGGAACAGCCTCTTCTTTTTATGAAATGTGATGGAACGTCATTTCCGGACGGCTTCCAATGCGGATATTCGCTCCCGTCTGGCCCAATCCCTCGCTGATATAAAACGGTTTGTCATGATGATAGTGAAGACCTTTAATCATATTCATTCGCACAAGCTTTCCCATCTTCAGAAGATGATAAGGCTTCGGCCAATGAATCTGACCGCCGTGAAAGTGTCCTGACAGAAGATAGTCAAAGTGAAATTCCTGCATATCAAGCACAACGTTCGGATCATGCGTCAATACAAGGTTGTACCCTTCCTTCAGCTCTTTATATGAAGCGGCAATATCGCTTCGCTTCGTGCTGTAATCATCAATCCCGATAATGTTGAGTGCCTCACCTTCCACTTCAATCGAGACATGCTGATTTCGAAGGGTGATGCATCCGTTATCTTCCAGCACACGTTTCAGCTTCCGAAAGTGTTCACCTTTCAATACGTAGTCATGGTTGCCGAATACAGCGTACATCCCGTATGCCGGCTTTAGTTTTTGCAAAGCTTTTAAGTAGTTTGCAAGCTTTGGTATATTTCGTTTCCTATCAAGAAAATCTCCTGTTAAAGCAATGAGATCCACTCGTTTTTTATTGGCAAGTTCAAGAATCTGTTCAGGTGAAATCGAAATGTTTTCTAAATGAAGATCAGACAGATGAAGAATGTTCAGCTTTTTCTTTAAAGCGGGAGCCTGGACGCGCTCGACCGAAATCGTGTTGACTTTCACATCTTTTGTATTGTGGTTCGCTTTATAAAAAATAGGCATTAAACCTAAGATAATCAATAGACATGCGATAATAAACATTTCAATATCTCCTCCCTCTTACTAGTATAGTAAGTTGGCAGGCAGTTTTATAGTGGGAAATAATAGGATATCATTCTTTTTACCTATAATAAAAACCGATTTCCAGCTGGAAATCGGTTCGTAATTTTACAGAAACAAAATGAACAGAAGAAGCCCTAAAATGATGCGATAGATGGCAAACGGGACAAGCTTGATCTTATTGATCAGCCTGAGGAAAAAGCGGACGACAAAAAGAGCGACAATAAAAGCGCTGATAAACCCTGTAATAAAGAAAGGAAACAGGTCTGCACTTAAATATGCCCAGTTTTTAATTAAAGAGAGCAGGCTGGCTCCCATCATGATCGGAATCGCCATGATGAAGGTGAAATCGGCGGCCGCTCTGTGGTTCAAGCCGAGAATAACACCGCCCGAAATCGTCGAACCCGAGCGCGAGAAGCCCGGCCAGAGCGCCAGACATTGAAACAGCCCCATACCGAGCGCCTGCTTATACGTCATCCGGTCAACCGAATCTGTCGTCTCCGTGCGCCGGTTAATCCAGTCGGCCGCGAGCATCAGCACCGCGCCGGCGATGAGACCGACCGCAACGGTGTGTACGGAAAACAGGTACTGATCAATATAGTCTTCGAATAAAAAGCCGAGCACAGCGGCGGGAACAAGTCCTACAGCGATTTGGGCAATGGAAAGGCGGTTTCCCGATTTCTGCTCTTCCGTCATGTTTTTCTTCACACCTAAGAGGTTGAGAATCCGGTCTTTAAATACGATGGCGACAGCGAGGATGGACCCGAGTTGAATCACGACTTTAAAGGTATTCGCCGCCTCCGGCGTGAGCAGTTCTTTCGATTTCAGCCAGACGTCGTCAACAATGATCATATGCCCTGTTGACGAAACAGGGGCATATTCTGTTAATCCTTCAACAATTCCAAGTATGATGGCGACAAAAATATCCCAAATGTTCATATGTCATTCCTTTCGCTTCATAAAACTTGTCCTCTAATAAACTATTTATATCGCCTTTAAAAGCCGATTATGCAAGCGGGATTCAGACTTCTTCGTTTTTTTCATAAAGGTGTGAACGCTGTTTAAACCATTCAAACAAATGCGTGACCACCACTTTGATGACCGCGTATCCGGGGATGGCGAGAATGACGCCGATCACGCCGAACAGCTTGGCTGCCGTCAGCAGCACAAAGATGATCGTTACCGGATGGATGTGCAGGTTTTTTCCCATAATTTGCGGCGAAATAAATTTTCCTTCAAACAGCTGTACCACAGTCCAAACGATGATCAGCTTCACAAGCATAAACGGGGAAGTAACCAGGGCAATAATGATTGCCGGCGTGATCGCAATCGTCGGTCCGAGATACGGAACGATGCTCGTACACGCCGCCACAAGGGCCAATAAGGAAGCGTAATCAAGACCGATGATCATATATCCGATAAACAATAGGCAGCCGATACAGAAGCTGACGATGATCTGCCCCCTGATATACGAACTGAGCCGGTGATTCATCTCGGACATCATCACATACGTCTGTTCCCGCAAGCGGACCGGTACGAGCTTCAAAATAAAGAGCGGCAGTTTTTTACCATCTTTCAATAAGTAAAACAGGATAAACGGCACGGTCACAATCGAAATCACAACTTCTGTCACGGCGCCTATGAACGTTCCCACTCCGGTAAATGTGCTGTTTAAAATAGTGGTGGCCTGATCGGATAATTTGCTTGCCAAATCGGTCAGATTGATGTTCAGCGTCTGCTGGACCTGATTAAAAAACTGGCTTCCGATCAGCTGTTTAATTTGGTCTTCCACAATGTGGACATACCTTGGGAAATTATCGACAAGGCTTGTGATCTGTTCCCTTAACAGCGGGATAACGGAGACGATCGAAATCGTGATCAGACCGATGATCACAATATAGAGAAGAAGAATCGAATAAATCCTTTTCACATTTTTCCGCTCTAGAAAATCAACGATCGGATTTAACAAATAATATACGACACCTGTCAGCACGACAGGCAGGGCGATGGTTTCCACAAGAACGATGAAAGGCGTGAAAATAAACGATGCTTTTGTAAATACAAGGATGTTCAATCCGATCAAGAGCAGAACGAGCAGAAACAAAACGAATTTATTGTCTAAAAAAAACTTCTTAAATCTGCCGCCCCACATATTCAAAGAGTCCATGGCGATCCTCCATTAACGTTGGTTTTATACATTAAATTGTACACTATTACTCCTCATACTAAAAATAAAACCATTGCTATTGGTCTTTTTTTCCGCTTGCAAATGTTTATTGATGATATACATATACGCCGGTGCTTCCGGCTTTTTGTCTTTCGCCGGCAAAAGAAAACACTGTATAATAAACATATCCTACAGCGAAAGGGGAAAATAGCATGATACGGTTCGGGGTAGTCGGAACAAATTGGATCACCGACCGGTTTCTTGAAGCGGCCCGTTTGGTCGGCGATTTTCAATTAACCGCGGTATATTCAAGGAGCGGGGAGCGCGGACGTGAATTCGCGCAAAAATACGGGGCCGAGGCGGTTTTTACCGATATCAGCGAAATGGCTGAGAGCGATGTTATTGATGCGGTATATATCGCAAGTCCCAACTCTTTACATAAAGAACAGGCCGTCACATTCATGAAAAGCGGAAAGCACGTCCTGTGCGAAAAACCGCTTGCGTCCCATGTCAAAGAAGCGGAAGAAATGGTAAAAACAGCGCAGGAACACCGCGTGACATTTATGGAAGCGATGAAAACGACATTTCTTCCGAATTTTAAAAACATCGAACGCAACCTGCACAAAATCGGCAAAGTCCGCCGTTTTACAGCCAGCTACTGTCAATACTCTTCCCGCTATGACGCCTATAGAAACGGAACCATCTTAAACGCATTTAACCCGGCTTTATCGAACGGTTCCCTGATGGATATCGGCGTCTATTGCGTCCATCCCGCGATCGTCCTGTTCGGCAAGCCCCTCGAAGTAAAAGCAAACGGGCTGATCCTTGAGTCGGGGGCGGACGGTGAAGGAACAGTGCTGTTAAAATACAAGGAGCATGAAGCTGTTTTGATGCACTCGAAAATCTCCAATTCCTTCACTCCTGCTGAAATTCAAGGGGAGGAAGGCTCTATCGTCATTGATAAAATCCACCGACCTGAAAAAGTCGACATCCGCTATCGGGACGGACGGGTTGAACATCTTACGCTGCCGGATGACAAACCGGCCATGTTTTATGAAACAGAGGAATTCATTCATTTAATTAAACAAGGGCGGATCGAGTCTTCGCTCAACACATTTGAACGCTCTATCAACACCTTGGCTGTCATGGATGAAGCCCGCAAACAGATCGGTCTCGTTTTCCCCGCTGATCAAAAATAAAAAATGAGCCGCCTCGATTCGAATGAACGGGCGGCTCATTTGTTTTAGGATTGCGCCAAAAGATCGGCAAAGGCTTTGACATAGATCGGCAGGTCCGGCGGGCGGCGGCTTGACACGATATGACCGTCGACGACCGCTGCTTCATTTACCCATACCGCTCCGGCATTTTCCATATCGTCTTTGATCCCAGGTGTGCTTGTGACCTTCCTGCCTTCCAATATTCCTGCGGAAATCAGCACCCAGCCGGCATGGCAGATTTGCCCGATAGGCTTCTTCCTTTCGTTGAACCACCGAATCATCTCCAGTACCTCGGGATATCTTCTGAGCTTGTCAGGCGCCCAGCCTCCCGGAACCAGAACTGCGTCGTATTCCTCAATATTCACACTTTTCAGCTCATAATCAGAGACAGCAGGTACGCCGTATTTGCCCTTATATTCATGATCCGCTTTTTCACCAATGAGGTGTACGATCGCGCCTTCTTCTCTCAGCCTTAAAACTGGATACCACAGTTCTAAATCTTCGAAGTCATCGCTGACAAGCGCGATCACTTTCTTGCCTTCCAGTCGCATGATTTATCCCTCCTGTACAACCAGTGTACGATAGATGACAGTCTGTTTAAACCTATTTATCCCCTTCCCCGTCCCTTTTTAAAAATGCTTTTCCCGCGTAAAAGGCTACCGGATCGCCGGCAGCCTGATGTTTAGTCAATCTTAAATTTTTTCGTCAAATCGCGCAGTTCTTCAGCCATTTGTTCAAGCGTAGCCGCAGAAGAACTGATTTCTTCCATTGAAGCGAGCTGTTCTTCAGCCGAAGCGGCGATGTCTTGAATGCTTCCTGAGCTTTCACGCGATACGTCTGCAATTTCTTCAACCGCTCCCGCGACATGCTGTGACCCTTCTGACAGCTCTTCAACTGCCGCATTCATCGTCTGCAGCTTGCCCGCGATTTCGTTTGTCATGTCATAAATCTGCTTAAAGCTTGTATCTGTTTCGTCTGTGATGGTAAGTCCCGACTGTACTTCACGGTTGACGTCCTGGAACATGTCCAGCGACTTTCCGATCTCATTGACGATTTCCTGAATGAGCGCTTCGATTTCTTTTGCCGATGAGGCGGATTGCTCAGCCAGTTTGCGCACTTCTTCAGCCACTACTGAAAACCCTCTCCCGGCTTCACCGGCTCTTGCGGCTTCAATTGCAGCGTTCAACGCGAGCAAATTCGTCTGATCTGCGATGCCGTTGATCACCCGCAGGATTGCCGTAATGTCTTTTGACTTGCTTTCAAGTCCTTTCACGACGGATTCTGCCTGTTTAACGGAATGATCGATGGAATTCATTTGTCCGACCGTTTTTTGAACAAGCTCTCCGCCTGTACCGGCAATGTCTGTCGATTGAATGGATGATTCTGTAATCGATGCTGAAACTTTGGACATTTCATGCAATTGGCTGTTCATGTCAGCCAGCTGCTGTGCACTGACTTCCACTTTCTCGTTTTGGCTTTCGTTTCCGTTTGAAAATTGTTCGATCGCAGATGTAATATGTTCTGTCGCCTTGCTTGTCTGATCCGCGCTCGCGGTCAGCTGCTCTGACGAAGAAGCGACGTTTTCAACTGATGTCTGAATGACGCTGATTAAAGAGCTCAGCGATTCGGCCATTTCGTTGAAGCTTGATCCGAGCTGTCCGATTTCATCTTTTGAACGGACAGTGATTTTTTGCGTCAAGTCGCCTCCGCTGATGCTTTTCGCAGAGGAAACGAGTTCGCGGAGCGGACCTGTGATCGACCTGATGATGAAAATCATCAGAAGCACACCGATGATGATGCTGACGCCCAACGTAATCAAAGCTGCATTCAACACAGGCTGTGACGCTTCTTTTAGTTCAGTGATATACATGGTTCCGCCGATTTTCCAGCCGGTCAGTTTATTGGTCGCGAATGCCATCTGCTTTTCGCCGTCAGACGTATATTTGATTGTTCCTTTGTCATTGGCGTATACTTTTTCAACCCAGCTGCCTTCGATGTCTGAGCCCGCATCATGTTTCGGGTGGGCGACAAACTTTTTATCGGCGCTGGTGATAAAGGCAAAGCCTTTTTTCCCGATGGTCACGCGTTCTGTCGCTTTAATGAGCTCTTCGATTTTCATATTGACGGCGACCACGCCGGATCCGTCTTCATGCATCTTGGCGATGGTGATAACCATCGTTCCGGTTGACGCCGTTTTGTAAGGGTCTGTAATAATGACTTCGCCCTTGTGTTCGGCGGCTTTTTTATACCAGTCCCGCTCTACCGGATTATATCCGCTCGGCATTTCCTGATCCGGGTAGCGGATGAACTTTCCGTCCTTTGATCCGGTAAAGATCCCTTCCACATCGGGATGGAGCTTGGCGAACTGTTCGAATTTCACTTTTAAAGCGTCACTTTCTTTTCCTTTAAAAGAGTTTTCTTTAATGAACCCGCTGAAATAGGACATGGCATTTGTTTTCTGGCTGATATTCTGATTGATGATTTCGTTCAGCTGATTAACGTTTTCGCGCGCATTGTCCATGATTTCTCCGTCAAGCGTACTGCTTGCCGTTTGATACGCGCTATAGGAGAGGACGATGATTGGAACGGTTAAAATAAGCAAGAATGAAAGAATTAATTTCTTTGCAATGGAGGGACGTTTCACCCAATTTATAATATTTGCCATAGAATTGTTGACTCCTCTTTTCTGTTATATTTCTAATATCGGATTCTTTTAAAAGTTTTTATACGCGTTTTATAACTTTTTATAGTCTAAAATAACTAAAAAAACATCCGGAGGAAAACCGGATGTTTTAAAGCTATTCAATCTTAAATTTCCGTGTTAAATCACGCAGTTCTTCAGCCAGCTCCGCCAATGTGGTGGAAGATGCGCTGATCTCTTCCATAGAAGCGAGCTGTTCCTCGGCTGAAGCGGCGATGTCCTGAATGCTTGCCGAACTTTCTTTCGATACATCAGCGATTTCTTCGACCGCGCCCGCGACTTGGCGGGAACCTTGCGTCAATTGTTCGACAGCGGCATTCATCGTCTGCAGCTTGCCTGCGATATCATTGGTCATATCGTAAATCGTTTTGAAGCTTGTCTCTGTTTCATCTGTGATTCGAAGTCCTGACTGTACTTCATGATTGACCGATTTGAACATGTTCAGAGAGTTGTCGATTTCCTTGACGATTTCCTGAATTAAATGTTCAATTTCCTTCGCCGAACCGGCGGATTGTGCGGCGAGCTTCCTGACTTCTTCAGCCACTACCGAGAAGCCGCGGCCCGATTCCCCGGCCCTTGCCGCTTCGATCGCTGCATTGAGCGCGAGCAGATTCGTTTGATCGGCGATTCCGTTAATCACACGCAAAATGCTTGTGATGTCTTTTGATTTGGCTTCGAGCCCTTTGACGACCGCTTCCGCTTGCTTGACAGACCGATCGATCGAGTTCATTTGGCCGACCGTCTTTTGAACAAGCTCTTCCCCTTTGCCTGCAATCTCAGTCGATTTCAGCGACGCATCAGTAATCGCGGCTGAAGTTTTTGACATGTCATATAACCCGTCGTTCATTTCATTCAGCTGATGCGAGCTTGCTTCGACTTTTTCTTTCTGGCTTTCATTACCGTCAGAAAACTGTTCAATGGCCATTGTAATATGCTCAGTCGCTTTGCTTGTCTGCTCTGCGCTGGCATGAAGCTCTTCAGATGAAGAAGCTACATTGTCAACTGATGATTGAATGACGCTGATTAAAGAGCGCAGCGATTCGGCCATTTCATTAAAGCTTGTACCGAGCTGACCGAATTCGTCTTTTGAACGGACTGCGATTTTTTGTGTCAAGTCGCCGCCGCTGATGCTCTTTGCGGATGACACGAGCTCGCTTAACGGCTTGCTGATTCCGCGGATAATGAAGTAGATGAGAATCCCGCCGAGCACGATCGCGGCTGCCAAAATGATGATCGCCATGTGGAAGACAGGCTGAGCAGCCTCTGATATCTCATCCGTGAACATCGTTCCGCCGATTTTCCAGCCGGTCAGCTTGTTCGTCGTAAAGGCCATTCTCTTTTCTTTTCCTTCAAATGTATATTGAAAATCACCTTTTTCACTGCCGTACATTTTTGTAACCCAGTCGCCTTTGCCTTCGGTTCCGGCTTCGATCTTCGGATGAGCGACATATTTTTTATCATTGCTTGAGATAAACGCAAAGCCGCTTTTTCCGATGTTGACGCGTTCTGTCGCTTTGATAAGTTCATCGATTTTCATGTTAACGGCAACAACCCCTGAGCCGTCCTCCGTCTGCTTTGCAATCGTAACGACCATCGTTCCGGTTGACGCCGTTTTATAAGGGTTTGTGATGATCACTTTTCCTTTATTTTCAACGGCTTGCTTATACCAGTCCCTATCCGCCGGGTTATAATCTTTCGCCATTTTTTCAGCGGGATAGCGGATGAACTTGCCGTCTTTTGAACCTGTGTAGATCGCTTCCACATCCTGGTTCAGCTTGGCGTACTGCTCGAATCTCTCGACAAGTGATGCGTTCCCTTTTTCTTGATAAAGCTTTTCATTCACCCAGCCGCTGAAAAAAGAGACGGCCTGCTCTTTCTTTCCGATATTCTGGTCTATGATCTCATTCAGCTGTTCGACATTATCGCGCGCGCTTCTCATGATTTCCGTTTCAAGAGAGCTTCCCGCCGTTTGGTACGCACTATAGGATAAGGCCAAAATCGGCAAAGTTAAAACCAATATAAAGCTGAAAAACAGCCTTTTTGAGATAGACGGACGTTTAAGCCAGTCCAATACCTTTTTCATTTGATATAACTCCTTTAGCTTCTAGATTATGAAACTAATATCGGAGCTTTCATTTACTTTTGCATATTAAAAAACTTTAAAAAGTATTTCTGAAGATTCTTAAAAAAGAGCTTAAAAAAGAGGCTGACCAGCAGCCTCTTTTCATCAAATTTTAAACTTTTTCGTTAAGTCGCGCAGTTCTTCAGCCATTTGTTCGAGCGTCGCAGCGGATGAGCTGATTTCTTCCATTGAAGCCAGCTGTTCTTCCGCTGAAGCAGCGATGTCTTGAATGCCGGCAGAGCTTTCACGCGATACGTCGGCGATCTCTTCGACCGCGTCGGATATTTCGTGAGAACCTGTTGACAAATGCTCTACGGCGGCGTTCATCGTCTGCAGCTTGCCTGCGATTTCGTTCGTCATGTCGTAAATATGTTTAAAACTCGTTTCCGTTTCTTCCGTAATTTCGAGCCCTGACTGTACTTCTTGGTTGACCGATTTGAACATGTTGAGCGAATGTTCGATTTCCTTGACGATATCCTGAATCAACTCTTCGATTTCTTTTGCCGATCCTGCTGATTGGGCCGCAAGCTTTCTGACTTCTTCAGCGACAACCGAGAATCCTCTGCCTGATTCGCCGGCCCGCGCTGCCTCGATGGCGGCGTTCAGCGCCAGTAAATTCGTTTGATCAGCGATTCCGTTTATGACGCGCAGGATCGCGGTGATATCTTTCGATTTCGCTTCTAGCCCTTTGACAACCTGTTCGGCCTGTCTGACGGACTTGTTGATCGAATTCATCTGCCCGACGGTTTGTTGGACGAGCTCTCCGCCTGTTTCGGCAATTTCCGTCGATTTACCCGAGGATTCTGTAATCGATTCCGATACGCCTGCGATTTCATTCAGCTTGTCATTCATTTGGCTGAGCCGCTGGGAGCTCGCTTCGACTTTTTCATTTTGACTTTCAGCGCCGCTTGAGAACCGCTCGATGGCTAATGTAATGTGCTCCGTCGCTTTACTTGTCTGGTCGGCGCTTGCCGTCAGCTGCTCTGATGAAGATGCCACATTGTCGACCGATTCCTGAATTGTGCTGATCAGCGAACGCAATGAGTCAGCCATTTCGTTGAAGCTTGCGCCCAGCTGTCCGAATTCGTCTCTGGAGCGGACATCGATTTTTTGTGTCAGATCTCCTTCACTGATGCTTTTTGCAGAAGAGACGAGTTGATTTAAAGGCTTGCTGATCGCGCGGACGATAAAGTAAACAAGAATGCCGCCCAGAATAATCGCGCCTGCCAATGTCATGACTGCCATGTGAAGCACAGGCTGTGCAGCGTCTTTAATCTCTGCTGTATTCATCTCTCCGCCGATTTTCCAGCCTGTTAGTTTATTGGTCGTGAAGACCGTTTTCTTTTCTTTGCCTTTTTCATTAAATGTGAACAAGCCGCTCTCTTTGCTGAACATCTGCTCTGTCAGATCGGCTTCTGCTTCTGTGCCGGCTTTCATTTTCGGATGGGCGACATACGTTTTCCCTTCGCCGATGATGAATGCATAGCCGGTTTTTCCGATGCTGATGCTGTTTGCCGATTTGATCAGCTTGTCAATGTTTAAGTCAAGGGCGACTACGCCTGATCCGTCTTTGTTCTGCTTGGCGATCGTGACGACCATATGGCCTGTTGATGCAGACTCATAAGGTTCAGTTACAATCGTTTTCCCTTTTTCCTGGACAGCCTGTTTGTACCAGTCGCGTTCTACCGGGTCATACCCGTCAGGCAATGGAGCATTCGGATATTGTGCGTAAACGCTATCCTCCGAACCGGTGAATACGAGTTCGACGTCGGGATTTTGTTTTGCAAATTGCTCAAACCGCTGTTTAATGGCGGTCTGCCCTTTCTCTTTGTACGCTTTTTGATCAATCCATTCGCTGAAATACGCAATAGAAGTCTCCTTGCTGCCGATATCTTGCTGAATGATGTCGTTCAGTTCATCGATATTGTCTTTCGCACTTCTCAAAATCTCATCCTCAAGCGTGCTGCTGGCCGTAAAATATGAAGTAGCCGAAAGAACCAAGATCGGAATTGTTAAAATGAATATAAATGAAAAAATTAATTTTTTAGAAATAGAAGGCCGTTTCATCCAATTTAAAAGCTTTTTCATGTGTGATTCCCCTTTCTCTACTTTTATCGGAGACGGGGTCTATTTTTTAAGTAAAAAAAGCGGAAAATTAGACCGTTTTCCTGCCCAAGCATCAGGCATACGCTAATAAAAAAGGGAAAAGGGTGTATCCTATGATAAGTGTTTCGGGCTACTGGCTCCGTCCTGAGGATATCGAAAAACTGAATGTCAGTCAGACGCAAAGAGACATTGCCAACCGGATGCTGGCCATGCCGTCCAGATATAGATACGGTTCAATCTCAGAACTGTTATTTGAGCTGAGATTCAGAGTGCATACCGTCGAATCAGCCAGAGAGCTGATCAACAGCGGAGCAAAGTTTGCCACCTTTTCAAAGACATACGGGAATGAAGAGTTTTGGAGGGTGACGCCTGAGGGGGCTTTGGAGTTGAAGTACAGAGCGCCGGCTTCAAAGGCGATTCGAAATATTTTTGAAAGCGGCTCTCTTTATGCTTTTGAGTGCGCAACTGCGATTGTCATCATTTTTTATATGGCGCTCCTCAAAACGATCGGCGATCAGACATTTGACCGGAATTATCAAAGAATCATTTTATACGATTGGCATTATGAGCGGCTGCCGATCTATACGGATAAGGGGAACGACTACCTTCCGGGAGACTGCCTGTATTTCAAGAACCCTGAATTCGATCCCGAAAGACCGCAGTGGCGCGGAGAAAACGCTATTTTACTTGAAAATAATCTCTATGCGGCACACGGTCTGGGGATCTTAAGTGGCGAAACGATCATTGAAAAACTGAACGGGCTGAGAAAGCCTCATGCACAGACGTCCGCCTATCTGCTTTCTCAAGTGACACGGGTTGATATTCCTGCATTAATACAAATGATCAGATAGCACATCGGCAGGCGCAAGCTGATCCATCAGCTCCTTCACCGTCGTTAGCCGGACGGAGGCCCGCACGCCCTGTCCGGACCACAATGACATGCCGTCCGAATTCCCTTCAAGCTTCGCCTGTTTTCTCATCGGCTGCGTCAGCGTATTTTGCAGAGGATAAGGCAGCGCTTCAGCTTCGTCCGGGCGCCTGTCTTCCATCCATTGATTGACGATGCCTCTTGCCGGCTTCCCTGAGAACAAACGGGTCAGCCTTGTGTCTGTTTCAACCGCTTCGAGCAATTTTTGTTTGTATGCAGGGTGTGTTCCGCTTTCTTCGCACGTCAAAAAAGCGGTGCCGATTTGAACGCCCTGTGCGCCGAGGGCAAAAGCTGCCGCAACACCTCTTTTGTCAAAAATGCCGCCCGCTGCAATAATCGGAACCGACACATGATCTGCCGCTTGGGGAATTAAAGCCATCGAGCCGACAGCGGGTTCTCCCTTCGTTTTCAAAAAGGCACCCCTGTGGCCGCCAGCTTCACTTCCTTGAACAACGATGACATCCATCCCCAATTCTTCGAGCATCAAGGCTTCTTCAACCGAAACGGCGGTGCCCATTAAACAGCAGTTTCGGTCTTTCAGTTCTTTGACGGCATCGGTCGGCGGCGGGCCAAACGTAAATGAAACGGCGCTGACCCCTTCCCTTAAAATGATTTCGATTTTCTCGTAAAAATCGTCCCAATCGTGTTTCTCTTCTGGCACAGGTGAAGCCGAACGTGCATAAGGTATCTTCTCTTTCCACCCTTCATATTCTTCCCGTCTGACGTTTTCCCGTTTTTCCGGAATGAAGAGGTTGACTTGAAATCCGGCTGATGTCAGCTTTTTAGTCTCCAGAATCTGTTGTTGAAGAACTTCCGGCGTCAAATAGCCGGATGCAAGGCTGCCTAAGCCGCCGCAATCTGATACGGCGGCGGCGAGCCTTGGTGTTGTCGGTCCACCCGCCATCGGCGCCTGGATCACAGGCTTTGATAAAGAGAGACGTTCCATGAACTGATTCATTTTATTTTCTCCTTTCAATCGGCTGTGATTTTAAAATAGCATGTCCGGTGCCTCGGGCCGTCGAACTCGCAAAAATATATGCCCTGCCAAGTCCCGAGGACAAGCCTGCCCCCTTCAATGATCATATGTTGCGATGTCCCGACCGTGCTCGCTTTCAAATGCGCCGCAGTATTCCCTTCCATATGGCGGTCAAGCTCATGTTCCCACGGATACACTTCATCGAACCGTCTCAGCATATCGCGTTTGACATCGGGGTCGGCATTTTCATTAATCGTAATGCCTGCCGTTGTATGCGGACAGTAGACAATAACAGTGCCGCTGGAAACGCCATTTTCTGAAATGAATCTTTGGACGTCATTTGTAATATCAAGCATTTCATCGCGCCGGTTTGTTTGAATCTGTATTTTTTTCAACATACGAATCCGCTCCTTTCCTGGCACCCTTTCTCTATTCGTTATAAATCGCCGATTTCCTGTCTGATCATGTAAACGCGCGCCTCATAAGGCTTCATCACAAAAGATGTAAGGTGCTTGTGCGCGTTGATATCAGCATTTGACAGCAGCAGTCCGTCCGTACATAACGGGTATGCGGGATGATGGTAAAACGCCTGGCGCGCGCTAAGGTTGACGATCACGATGGCCGTTTCTTCCCGAAGCTTTCGCAAGTATGCGAAAATCTGCCGGTCCTCAGGCAAGAGCAGTTCATATGATCCGTCGATGAAGACGTCATACCGCTTTCTGATCGCGATCAACCGTTTATAAAAATGATAGACTGACCGGGGGTCATGCTGCTGATGAACTGTATTGATCAGCTTGTAATTTTCGTTCATGCAGAGCCACGGTTCTCCTTTAGTAAAGCCGGCATTTGGCCGATCCGTCCATTGCATCGGCGTGCGGGTGTGATCCCTGCTCTTTTTCCAAACCGCCTTCATGATGTCTTCGTGTGAGCGGCCCTTTTCTTTTTGAATCCGGTAATCATTTTTAATCGATACGTCATCATAATCATCTATATCGAAGAAAATCGCGTTTGTCATTCCGATTTCCTGCCCTTGATAAATAAACGGGGTGCCTTTCATCAAAAAATACATCGCAGCTAAGGCCTTGGCGCTGTCTACTCTGTATTTCCCGTCATCTCCCCAGACTGAAACGGCCCGGGGTTGATCATGATTTTCGATAAAAAGCGCGTTCCACCCTTTCCCCTCAAGAGCCGATTGCCAGTTTGACAATATCCGCTTGAGTTCGGGGAGATCGAGTTCTCCGCCTTCAATCCCCCAAAGACCGAGGTGTTCAAATTGGAAAATCATGCTGAATATCCCGTTTGATTCTCCAACCCAGTCCTCCGCTTCTTCAGCGCTGACACCGTTTGCTTCGCCGACTGTCATGATATGGGGATACCCGGCGAACGTATTTTCTTTTAGTTCCTGCAATAACGCTATAATCCCGTCGACATTCATATGATAAGCAAATGAAGGCACAAAAGAGAGCCCTTCGGGATTCGGCAGATCCGGAAGTCCTTCTTTTTTCTTAATGTGTGAAATCGCGTCAACCCTGAACCCGTCGATTCCTTTTTGAAGCCACCAGTTGATCATGTCATAAAGAGCGCTTCGCATGTCACTGTTTTCCCAATTCAGATCCGGTTGCTTTTCGTGAAACAGGTGCAGATAATATTGCTCTGTTTTTTCGTCATAAGTCCAGGCTGAGCCGCCGAATATGCTTTCCCAGTTGTTCGGTTCGCTCCCGTCCTTTCCGTCTTGCCAAATATACCAGTCCCGCTTCCCGGAATTCCGCTCTGCCCTTGATTCGATAAACCATGGATGTTCATCGCTCGTATGATTGATGACGAGATCGATGATCAGTTTCATTCCGAGCTGATGCGCTTCAGTCAGCAGAGCGTCAAAGTCGTCCATCGTGCCAAATTCCGGCATAATGCTTTGATAATCCCTGATGTCATAACCGTTATCGGCATTGGGAGAATCAAAGACCGGACAAATCCAAATGGCATCTGCCCCGAGCTCCCTGATATACGGAAGCTTCTCTCTGATCCCGTTGATATCTCCGATGCCATCCCCGTTCGAATCCATAAAACTGCGCGGATACACTTGATATATGACAGCCTCTTTCCACCATGCCCTTGTCATTCAAACACCCCTTGTTGTGAAGACATTATGATATATGAATAAAATATTTTTAGACTCCGAACATAAACATCCTATAAACTTTGATATACCAACGATTATACGTTTCTCAATACTAAATATGCTTTGCGGCTTATAAATCCTTTGAAGGCAGCAAGGGTGATGGCAAGAGTAGGTGAAAGAAGCTTTAATCCTTTTGAAACGGAGCATCTGTTAATACAGAATATGTAAAGCATAAATTACAGTTGCTTTTTTACCTATCGGTAAGTAAAATAAATATACAGATTATGCTAAGGATGATTTCAATGAAAAAGAAAATGAACACCCAAGATGCGATTGTTGAAGCAGCATTTACTCTTATTGCCCAACACGGCCTAAAAGGCACGAGCCTTTCAATGATTGCATCGGAAGTCGGCATTTCTAAACCGGCTATTTACTATTATTTCCCTTCTAAAGAAGAGCTGGTGGATTATCTATTTCACATTGTATTTGATGATCACAATTTCTCTGAATTTTTTTCAAGCAATGAGTACACGAAGGAGAACTTTAAAAAACGATTAATAACAGACGGCATACGCTATTTTGAAGAGTATAAACATAACTCTCCTGCTTTAAAAGTGGTACACGAGTTTGTTTTAAGTGCAGCACAAAAACCAAGGTATGAGAAAAAGCTTAAATCTATCATGGAACAATTCTTAGAAGGTTTTGAAGCTTTGCTTTCTTACGGTGTCGAACTCGGTGTCATCTCTTCTAAAAACACCAAAGTGAATGCACACTCCCTTGCCCTGATCATTGATAATTTGGGTAACTTTATGATTTTAGGAATCGAGATGGATTATAAAAAAATATGGGAAACAGCAGTCAGTCATGTGATGAAAGGCAGTGAAAGATTTTGAATCAGGAAACGATTATTGGATTATCTAAAATAGAGAAAACCTTATATTGGATCATTCCACCGGTTTTAGGAGCTGTTCTTGGATGGTTTTTGCCTGTTATAGCCGATTGGGTATTGACCATTCCAATCGTTCCTTTTAAAGGGCCTTTGGAATTTATCACATCACTAAACAATTTCTGGGTTTCAATTATCGCTGCAGTTATCGGAATCGTTGCCGGCCTATTTTTTTCACAATATATTTTCACTGAAATTCTTCAGGTGTTCATCTCTGATCAAAATGTGAAGCTGTTGTTTAAAGAGAAAGAAGAAGTGATTGAGAAAAAAGACATTTCTGCAGTTTATCTTGAGAATAAGGATCTTGTTGTTCTTGATCATAAGGGTACTGAATTGTACCGTGAACAACTTGAATCAAAGAGAGCCCTTGCAGAAAGTGCTTTTAAACATCACGGCTATAAATGGGCAGACGAAGATCCTTTTAAGAATGAGTATCAACGCTGGGTTGCGGATCACCCCGATTTTCCCTCGCATATCAATACGCTACTTTTAGCCAGAGAACGAGCTTTACTGGATAATAAACATGAAGAAGCAAAAATTCTGCGCAAAGACCTGGCAAAGCTTGGAGTGGTTATACAGGATGAAGATAAACGGCAATACGTAAGGATGGTATCGTAATATTTCAGTTGCGAACGCCTAAAAAAGAACATTTGGAATAAATTAAACACCGCTCTTTTTGTGAAAGAGCGGTGTAAATCCATCAGCGGACTGTTACGTCCCAATTGGAAATATTAATTTGTCCTGTGCCTCCGAAAACTTCCGTCCCGAATTCCACACTGCTGACATACTTTGTTTTGGAAAGCCAATGTTTGGAGTCGGCAAGATAATTCGTGAAATCCCGAACATTCAGGTTCGCACGTTGGGTGTTTGCCGTTCTGACAAATGAAAACACGTTCCATCCTTTGCCGCTTCCAGCATCAATATAGCCTTTATATACTTTCCAATTGTGCCCGCCGATCGAAACAGTTTCGACATAAGAACCGGCAGGTCCGGCATTTGTGTTATTGAGCCAGATCATAATCTCATCGGTTGGAGCCGAACCCCAGCTTGCCTTGTTTGTATTGTGGAGCCAAATGTCATATGCGGCATTGTACGTGCCGTTCGCACTGATCGAATAGCTGACTTTCGTGTTGATGTTTTTTTGATCTGACAATCGGGTCGGGAAGCCGCTGCCCGCAGTATAGCCTTCAGTCCAATGCCAGCCGCTGACGATCGACGGATAAGCTTTTACTGTGCTTGTATTGCTCGGCCAATTCCATACCCAGCCCATGTCTGAATCATTGTTATGATAAATGGTCTGCCACCAGCCGCTGACCTGGTCGGCTCCCCAAACATTGTTGAATATGTAGTATTTTTTGTTTTTAAAATACAATTTATCCGACGGGTTTGATGACGAAGCAGCAAGCGCTGAGAGCGGCCCCGTCAGCAGCATGATACATACAGCTCCCCATAGCAGGATAGCTTTTAGCAAATGGTTGTTTCTCACGTATTGAAAACCTCCTCATATTTATACACCCTATTATAAAAAAGAACGAAACGGAGTACATTCGTAAAAAGTCATGAATTTCCATAGATATATCCTCTTATCTTTGAAAAGATATCCATTTTATTGAAATAAAGAACGGCCATCGAACTAAAAAACAGCCGCGGTCGCCCGCAGCTGTCTTTTTAAAATTCCGTTTTTTTCACTTCAATGAAACGGATATGATGATCTTCAGCATCAAGAATTTTAAATTCGCATCCCTCAGTTTTGAGGATGTCACCGTTTTTCAGCTCCATCTTTTGCGTCAGAAGCCAGCCGGCAATCGTATCGACTTCTTCGTTTTCAATCGCGATATGAAGGAGGTCATTCACTTCGTCGATTAAAGCCTTTCCGTCCATAATATAATGGTGTTCGCCTTTTTTTATAATGTGCGGCATTTCGTCCTGATCAAACTCATCCCGGATTTCCCCGACGATTTCCTCCAATATGTCTTCAACCGTAACCAGTCCTGCCGTTCCGCCGTACTCATCAACAAGAATGGCCATATGAATCCGTTCCTTCTGCATGCGAATCAAGAGCTCCTGGATCGGTATGTTCTCAATCACCCTGATGACAGGCCTCATTAAGTCCGTTAAAGGAATCGTCTCGTCGAGAAAATACGATTTAAACAAATCCTTGCTGTTGACAATTCCGATAATATGATCTTTATCATCCTTAATGACCGGATATCTCGTATAGCGTTCATTAATGACGGTTTCAATCGCTTCTTTTATGGATTGATCGGCCAACAAGGTAGCCATCTCCGTTCTCGGCACCATGATTTCCCGGGCCAGTCTGTTGTCAAATTCAAAAATTTTGTTGACGTATTTATACTCAGACTGGTTGATTTCTCCTTTTTTATAGCTTTCAGACAGCATAAGCCGCAGCTCTTCCTCACTGATTGCCACTTCATGCTCTTTAACCGAATGGAACCCGAACAGCTTCGTTAACAGCCGAGCCGAGCCATTCAGCAGTTTGATAAACGGGAACATGATTTTATAAAATAAAATGAGCGGCTTCGCCGTCCATAAGCTGACGGCTTCCGCTTTTTGAATCGCAATCGTTTTTGGCGCAAGCTCGCCGACCACAACGTGCAAAAATGTAATGATGACAAAGGCGGTAACAATCGAAGCCACTCTTAAAACGGATTCAGGCAGGCCAAATAGTTCAAAAAGCGGATGGATGATCCTTTCGAATGTCGATTCTCCGAGCCAGCCGAGCCCTAATGCGGTGATGGTAATGCCGAGCTGGCAGGCAGACAAATATTCATCAAGATTTGTCACCACTCTTTTGGCCGCAATCGCCCGCTTATCCCCGCTTTCAACAAGCTGATCGATTTTTGTGCCGCGGATTTTGACGATCGCAAATTCGGCGACAACGAAAAAAGCCGTAGCTGCAATTAAAAGTATGACGAGTATGAGATTCAGGATATTCAAAAAAAGCCCTTACCAAATATGGTAAGGGGCCACCTCCTTAAGACGAATGGTTAGTCATTACGACCGGACAGGAAAATTGCGACGAAGCGCAGCAGCTCAAACAGCGAAACAAGCGCTGCAGCAACATATGTCAGAGCCGCGGCATCCAGCACCTTGCTGACGCCTCTTTCTTCCGTGTTGCGGATCATTCCTTCTGAAACGATGATCCTTTTTGCCCGGGAGCTTGCGTTAAATTCAACAGGCAGTGTCACAAGCTGAAAGAATACGGCCGCCGAAAACAAAATGATGCCGAGTCCGATCAGATTCAGGCTTCCGAGCAGCATTCCGCCGATAAACAAAAACGGCGCCACTCCCGAAGAAAAGTTCACGATCGGAAACATCTTATGCCTCAAAACAAGTGCGCCGTATGATTCCTGATGCTGCAGGGCATGTCCGCATTCATGGGAAGCAACGGAAACCGCTGCAATTGAACGCCCGTAATATACGGGTTCGGACAGGCGCACAACGCGTGCTGTCGGGTCATAATGGTCTGTCAAGGTTCCTCTTACCGGTTCAACCGGGATATCGTAAAGGCCGTTTTGGTCGAGAATCTGTCTGGCCACTTCGGCTCCAGTTCTCCCGCTTGACGCCTCTACTTTTGAATATTTTTCAAAGTTGCTCTTTACTTTAAATTGTGCCCAAATCGATAAACCTAATGCAGCAAATGTTAACAAGTAAAAAATCATGCTCATGCAATCATCTTCCCTCTTGTGATAAGTCGTTTAAAATTTTAATTGTAAATATATTTTATCCCGAGGGATTTCCTTTTGTACAGAAAAGTGCACTACCTTTTTCTTCGCGGTAAACAAACCCCGATAAAGATCAGCACCATTCCTGACACCATGATGTAGAAAGGCGGCCTTGTGGACAGCTCCTTGAAAAACTCCCTCCAGAATACCTCATCAGAGGAATGATAAACGGCATTTAAATCAAAAATGAATTGAATGGATGCCGCCGCCATCAGCTGGACTCCGACCAGTATGAAAAAGAGCCTCATTAAACAGGACATTCCGCTCCCATCCCTCATCCGTTTATAAAAAGTGTATGGAAGGACGGGAACCGATATGACGCCGCAGTAAAAATCTTCAGCTCTACCGGTTATTGTCGGTTAACAAAGGTTTATTTTTACCTGAAAAATTTTTGTAAAAGAGGGATATACTGAGTAAAAAGGCGAACTCGGGTGGTGACACGGTGAAAGTAACGGATCAGGAAAAAGAACAGCTAAGCACGGCGATTGATAAAATGAATGAAGGGCTTGATGCGTTCATTCTTCTCTATAACGAATCGGAAAAAGACGAGCAGCTGATCGAATTTGAAGAAGAAACGGCTGAGATGATCAGACAAGCGATTGAACAGCACGGGAAAGTAAGCACCAATCAAAAGTTAAATGCAATCATCAAAGAGATTTTATCATTTTCCCTGCGGAAAGACGGTGAAGAAACATGAAATCAAACCGTGTATTTATCGCATGGCTGAGGTGGCCGATATATGTCCGCATCGCAATCATTATCCTTTTATTGATCATCCTTTTCGGTCAGCTGATCACATTCGTCGAGCCGCAGCAGTTTTCAAACGTTTTTGAAGGCGTATGGTGGGCGCTGATCACCGTGTCCTCAGTCGGATATGGCGATTTTGTCCCTAAAACCGCACTCGGCAAAACCGTCGGCATGCTCCTTATTTTAATAGGGGCAGCGTTTGTCACGGCCTATTTTGCAACGATGGCGACGGCCGCTTTTAGCAAGCAGCAGCGCTACGCCGAAGGCAAGGTCAACTACAGAGGCAAGGGACATATGATCCTGATCGGCTGGAACGAGAAATCCAACAAGCTGATGAGGACGCTCCAGGCCGCCGATTCAAACAAAACGATCGTGCTCATTGATGAAACACTAAAGGAAGGCCCTCTGATGGAAAACATTCATTTCATCAGAGGACCCGCTGCGGATGATGCCACACTGCAAAAAGCCAATATTGAAGAAGCTGAAATCGTCTTTATTACCGCCGATCAGCATAAAAGCGAAATATCTGCAGATATGCAGTCGGTCTTAACATTGCTGGCTGTTAAAGGCTTGAACCCGTCGGTGTATTGCGTTGTAGAAATCTTGACGGAAAAGCAGAAAAAAAATGCCGAGCGCGCCGGAGCGAACCAAATCATCAGTACGGCGGACCTTTTAAAAACAGCGATGCTGCAGCATTTTCTCATTAAAAATCAGCTTCCTGATCCGCTATTTAAGGAAGCCGATATCCATTTCAAAGTCCATCGGGTTCCGCTTCCGAAGACGATGGAAGGTGCGTCTTTTCAAGAAGTGATTCACCATTTCATGAAGGAAGACATTTTCGTCATCGGTATTCACCAAAAAGACGGGCCTGTGCTGTCTCCTTCATTTTCGTACAAGCTTCAGCCGACAGACCAGCTGCTGTCACTTTAGGAAAGAAGCGCCTTTTCGAGTTCTTTTACATACGATTGGCCAAGCTTTTCATAGACGCCGGGAATATCGGCGTCTTTTTCTTTCGGTTCAGCAAACTGGTCAAAAGATGCGCGAAAATTCCCCTGAACGACGTAGTCGTCCAGCGCTTCCTGATAGACGTGGCGAAGCAAAAACGGTGTACCGAGCTTGACCGTCGCATTTTGCGAATCAAGCTGTCCGTCCTCCGCTTCAAACGGAATCCGCAAAAATAAGTATCCTTCCTCATCATCAATTTTATAGTCAAAAAAGCCGCGGTCATATTCCCAGCCGCCGCTGATTACATAACCGAGAGGCTTGAGCGTCTGTTCGAGATGATAAAGAGAAAACGACCGGTTTTCCAGTTCAGAAGGTAAGCTTATCATAAAAAAACTCCTTTTTTCGTTTTTATACTTCTGGGCCCTAGCGCAATTGTTTATCAGGTTCGTGCAGGTGCCCTTCATTGATTTCCTTAAACAGATTGTCCTCCGGCTGCTGCAGGTTGTTTTGCATGCGGAGGAATTTTTTATACTCTCCCATAGTAAAAGGCTTTGCATCATCCGATAACTCGTAGCCGATCTGGCCGTTTGATTCGAGCGTTACGTTTTTCACGTCCGATAATTTTGAAATCCCCTGTGTCCTGAGCCTCATTTCCAGCTGGTCGACAGTCAGGCGGTGCCTTTTTAGGTTCTGCTTCTGAAGCTCGCCGTTTTCGATTAATACAACGGCTTTCCCCGCAATCAGGCTTTCAAAAAAATCAAATTTCATTTTCAAATACTCGATCAACAGAAGGACGATGATAAAGATCGATGCAGCTGCCACCGTTTTAAAAATGCTGTCTTCAATGATCGGCTGAACAATGATCGTTCCGATGGAAATCATGACGACGGTGGTGGCTATTGTCATTTGCGAAATTGATTTCCTCCCCGAAATTCTCAGCAGAACAATACCCGTTAAGATGAGAAACAACGTTTCCAATACAAATAACATGATGTCACTTCACCCGTTTTATTTTTTAGTATGGATCAGAAGCTTGTGCGGTATGAGTATATTTAAACGAATAGGGAAAGACAAAGGTATGAGCTTACTATGGGGAGGGACTTTTATTGAAGAAGGAAAAAATAGCAACGGCTGTCATCGTGTTTATTGCTACATATGCACTGTTTTCACTGGCGGGCGTTTTATTCCCGGTAGACCGGGAATGGTATGAGTCATTGAACAAACCGGATTGGACACCGTCAGGCCGTTTGATCGGAACCATCTGGAGCGTGCTGTTCGCCTTCATTTCATTAGCGGCGGCGCTTGTGTATGCCACATATGATCTGAGAAAAGCAGCGGCGCCATTTTGGATCATGCTGATCATTAACTATTTGTTTAACCAGGCATTCAGCTATTTTCAATTCACGGAAAAAAACGTACTTGCTGCCGCGGCCGACTCCTTTTTCGTAGCCTTGACCGCTCTTGCGCTTGCCTTGATTACACTTCGCATTCATAAAAGAGCAGCACTTCTCCTTGTCCCTTATGTGTTGTGGAGTTTTTTCGCGACTTATCTCGCGTTTGCGATTTACGGGATGAATCATTAGGTTAACGAGCCCCGCCGGCTATTGCCGTGTTAAAATAAGGTGAACAGCTGCCTTACAAGGGGGACCGGAATGGAATGAAGCACTGCTTTCTGCAAACAACACGCATC
The DNA here is from genome assembly GCF_054161455.1 of Bacillus sp. PK6-026. Lineage (NCBI taxonomy): Bacteria > Bacillati > Bacillota > Bacilli > Caryophanales > Bacillaceae > Bacillus > Bacillus sp. PK6-026. The sequence continues at coordinate 3,361,216 of NZ_CP096418.1, forward strand.
GGCTTTTCTTTATGGGCTAAAGAGAATTTGAATTTGGCAAAGACATTGTGGGGAAATCGAGATGTGGCCAAATATCTGACAGCAGACGGAATTATGACCGATAGCGAAATAAGAAATCGTTTGCTGCTTGAGATCGAACAATACAAAACACACGGTGTGCAATACTTCCCGATATTTAAAACAGGAAACAACGAATTCATCGGATGTTGCGGACTTCGCCCCTATGACCCGGAAAATGATGTGTACGAGCTTGGTTTTCATCTCGTCCGTTCGGCTTGGGGGAAAGGTTATGCATCTGAAGCGGCTGAGGCCATGATTGAATACGCATTTAACAAAATCCGGGCAAAAAAGCTGTTTGCGGGACATCACCCTGAAAATACAGTTTCACAAAAACGACTGGAAAAATTGGGATTTGTCTACACTCATGACGAATTTTATCCGTCTACTGGACTTCAGCATCCGTCATATGAATTAAAACAGCCTCCTGGACAATAAGTCCGGAGGCTGTTTTTTCGTTTATTGATTCAAACGTTTCTCAAGCTCTGCTTTTTTCTCTTCGAAGCCAGGCTTGCCGAGGAGAGCGAACATATTGACTTTGTACGCTTCCACTCCAGGCTGGTCAAACGGGTTGACGCCGAGCAGGTATCCGCTCATTGCGCAGGCTTTTTCAAAGAAGTATACGAGGTAGCCGAACGTGTAAGCGTTCATTTCAGGTACGTTCACGATCAGGTTCGGCACATTACCGTCTGTGTGCGCGAGCATTGTGCCTTGGAACGCTTTTTTATTGACGAAGTCGACCGTTTTGCCGGCAAGGTAGTTTAAGCCGTCAAGATCATTGTCCGCTTCTTCGATTGTCAGCTCATGTCTCGGCTTTTCAACGTTCAGCACCGTTTCGAACATGTCTCTTCTTCCTTCTTGTACGTATTGTCCAAGAGAGTGAAGATCCGTCGAGAAGTTGGCTGAAGATGGATAAATGCCTTTTTCGTCTTTTCCTTCACTTTCGCCAAAGAGCTGCTTCCACCATTCTGCGAAGTACTGAAGGCCCGGCTCGTAGTTGATCAGCATTTCAATCGTTTTGCCTTTGTTATAAAGGACATTTCTGACGACCGCGTATTGGTAAGCCGGATTGTCTTCAAGCTCTGATGTGGAGAAGTCTTTGCTCGCATCGCGGGCGCCCTTCATCATTTCATCGATATCGGCTCCGCTGACTGCGATTGGAAGCAAGCCGACCGCTGTGAGCACAGAAAAGCGGCCACCGACATCGTCAGGAATGATAAATGATTCAAAGCCTTCCTCATTAGCAAGCGTTTTTAATGCGCCCCGCTCTTTATCAGTTGTTGCATAAATGCGGCGTTTCGCTTCTTCTTTTCCATACTTTTCTTCAAGAAGCTTGCGGAAGATCCGGAAAGCAATCGCCGGTTCTGTCGTTGTGCCTGATTTAGAAATCACGTTGATTGAAAAATCAGCGTCTTCAAGAAGATCCATCACGTCTCTCATGTAAGAAGAGCTGATGTTGTTGCCGATGAAAATCACTTGCGGCGTTTTACGCTTTTCTTTCGGCAGCACATTGTAAAATGAATGATTCAGCATTTCGATCGCCGCTCTTGCGCCGAGGTATGAACCGCCAATTCCGACAACCAGCAAAACATCGGAATCATTTTGAATTTTTTCAGCGCATTTTTTAATGCGGGCGAATTCTTCTTTGTCGTAGTCAGTCGGAAGATCCACCCATCCTAAAAAGTCGCTGCCCGCACCTGTTTTTTCGTGAATGGTATGGTGGGCGACTTTCACGAAGTCACGCAGATATGTAAGTTCATGTTCTTTAAAGAATGGCAATGCTCTTGAGTAGTCAAAACGGACATGCGTCATATTATTAAACCTCCAGTACTAGCTGTTTTCTTCCATATACCCGCCAGCGCTTTCATTTTCATGAGAGTGCGGGCCAAAGGGTTTTAAAACATGTCGATTTTCGGCGACACCTCTTCCCTTTTCACTTTATATGAACTCCTTCGTTAAATCAAGTGACGAAAAAAAGGAGGATGGAGGCAGGCGCGCAAAAATGCATGTTTTTCAGCCGCCACGCGCAGTTTTGTCAAAAAGATAACAAATGAACAACGGCTCAAGGTATGGCGGTCCTCCTTGAGCCGTCAAGAAATCTTATAAAGAAGCCTTCAAAATAGACAGAACATCGTCTTTAGTCAGCGTTTTAAAGCGGCCGAATTCGCCGTTTGCCATCGCTTTGTCGGCAATCAGATCCAGCTTCTCATCTGTTATGTCATAATCAGCAAGGCGATTTGGCGCGCCAAGGCTGGTCCAGAATTCAGACAGCTTCTCGATTCCAACAAGCGCCACTTCACGATCGGTTTTTCCTGTTTCTTCTACGTCAAAAACGCGTACGGCAAGCTGTTTAAAGCGGCCGACATTTTCGGAAAGCGTGTGCTTCATCCAATTCGGGAACAGGATCGCAAGCCCTCCCGCATGCGGAATATCGTAGACGGCTGAAACAGCGTGCTCGATATTGTGCGTCGCCCAGTCTCCGCGTGCGCCCATTGATAGCATGCCGTTCAGCGCAATGGTGCCTGTATAGAGAATCGTTTCGCGCAGCTCATAGTTTTCAAGGTCTTCAATGAGCTTAGGAGCTGTTTCAATCACCGTTTTGAGCAGGGATTCGCACATCCGGTCCTGATAAGGAGTATTTTCGGTATGGTGAAAATATTGCTCAAACACATGGGACATCATGTCGACAATGCCGTAAATCGTGTGGTCTTTCGGAACGGTAAATGTGTTGACCGGATCAAGAATTGAAAATTTAGGGAATACGAGCGGGCTTCCCCAGCCGTATTTTTCATTGGTTTCCCAATTTGTGATCACAGATCCCGAGTTCATTTCCGATCCTGTTGCTGCCAATGTTAAAACCGTTCCAAACGGCAGCGCATCAGCAGGAATATGTTTTTTTGTCACAATATCCCATGCATCGCCGTCGTATTTCGCTCCGGCGGCGATCGCTTTCGTACAATCGATGACGCTTCCGCCGCCGACTGCCAATAGAAAGTCAATATCGTTCTCTTTGCAGATCGCGACTCCTTTATTCACAGTGGCAACACGCGGATTCGGTTCGACACCGGGCAATTCATGGACGGTCGCGCCTGCCTTTTCAAGGATTGAAATCACTTGATCGTATAAACCGTTTCGTTTAATGCTGCCTCCGCCGTATACGAGCAGGACATTGCGGCCGTAGTGTTTCACCTCTTCTGCCAGCTTTTCAACTTCTCCCCGGCCGAACATCAGCTTCGTGGGATTCCAATATGTAAAATTATCCATCTATATCTCCTCCTTTATTTACTATTATGGGAAATCGCCGAATGCCCTGTAAAGCGATCTGCTCCTCAAGCGTATAATGTTTCCAAATCCGTCGCAATCTATAAATGTGAAATATAGGACTTCAAAAAGGAGGAAAAACAAATGAATGCACTTCAACGTATTGCATTGGTATTAACAATCATTGGAGCAATCAATTGGGGACTGATAGGATTTTTTCAATTTGACTTGGTTGCAGCCATTTTTGGCGGTCAAGGATCCGCTTTAGCCCGGACCGTTTACGCGCTTGTCGGAATCGCAGGTCTGATCAACCTCGGACTTTTATTTAGACCGGCTGAAGAGACTGCTGGCGAAGACGCCAAGCAGCCGGAAATGCGATAAAAAAACTCCGGCTTTTGCCGGAGTTTTTCAATTATTTCTTAATAAGATCTTTTCTGTTGGACTGCTCGATCCACTCTTCAAGTTTGTCTTTTAACGTGTTGAATCCTTGTGGAGCAGCTGTATCTTCGGCTTGAACAGCCTTTTGTCTTCTAGGCTTGCTTTCTTTTCGTTCAGGAGCTGCCTGTGTAGCGCGGATAGAAAGGCTGATTTTGCCTTTTTCCTCATCTACAGAAAGAACCTTCACTTGCACCTCATCACCGATCGCCAAGTGCTCATTAATATCTTTAACGAAACCGTGTGTTACTTCAGAAATATGCACGAGTCCCTGTGTTTCTTCATCTAATGCAACAAACGCTCCGTACGCCTGTAATCCAGTCACTTTTCCAGTGTAAACACTGCCTACTTCAAATTTTGCTGTCATAACTAACAACTCCTAAATCATATGAATTTAACTCTTTTTATACGCAATAAAAAATTATATCATACAAGTCTTTATTAAGCAAAAAAACTTTTTTAAGCATTGTATGTTTAAAACCGAGCTGAAAGGGGAATACTAAAGAACAACTAAGGCTTTCTAGTATTCCCCCCCCCTTATGTTGATGCGGACCTTTTAGGTGCGCATTTTTTTATTGAACTGCACCGGTCTTCTGGACAAAGCGTTTCATTCTGACGAGCGCTTCCTGAAGCTGTTCAAGCGAGGAAGCGTAAGAACATCTGATATAGCCTTCGCCGCTCGGCCCGAAAACATTGCCCGGGACGACGGCGACTTTTTCTGCGATGAGAAGCTCCTCAGCAAACTGTTCTGAACTCATGCCCGTTTTTTTAACGGACGGAAACGCGTAAAAAGCGCCCCCCGGCTGATGACAGTCAAGCCCGATTTCGTTCAGTGAATCCACAAACACATTCCTTCGGCGGCGATAGCTTTTTTTCATCTTTTCGACGTCTTCGAGACCGTTTTTAAGGGCTTCCTCCGCCGCAAATTGAGCCATGCTTGGCGCGCACATCATCGAGTACTGGTGAATTTTCAGCATAGGGTCCCTTAAATATGCAGGAGCTGCGACATATCCAAGGCGCCAGCCTGTCATGGCAAACCCTTTCGAAAAACCCGATATCAATATCGTCCGCTTCTTCATTCCGGCGATTTCCGCAAAGCTTGTATACGCTTCATCGTATGTCAGCTCGGCGTATATTTCATCCGCTATTACAATCAGGTCATGCTGTTCAGCAAAAGCCGCGATCTCTTCCAGTTCTTTTTTTGTATACACAGAGCCTGTCGGATTAGACGGCGTGCAAAGGATAATGGCCTTCGTACGTTCAGTCAGAACGGCTTCAAAATCGGCTGCGCTCGCTTTAAATCCGCGTTCTGCGTTCGTGTGAATGTGAACCGCTTTTCCCCCCGCCAAAGAAACAAGCGCTTCATAAGCGACAAAACAAGGCTCGGGAATCAGCACTTCTTCTCCGGGATCAAGGATCGCCCTGACCGCAATATCAAGCGCCTGGCTTGCTCCGACTGTGACAATCAGCTCGTCATCAGGAGCATAATCCAGATGAAAGCGTTTATTCAGATAAGCGCTGATCTCTTTCCGCAAAGAAAGAAGACCCGCGTTTGCCGTATATGACGTGTAGCCCTGTTCAAGGGAAAGGATGCTCGCTTCCCTGACATTCCACGCCGTTACAAAATCGGGCTCTCCGACGCCCAATGAAATCACGCCTTCCATTGTGGACGCAAGATCAAAAAATTTGCGGATGCCCGACGGTTTGATTTGCTGGGCTGCTTTCGAAATATAAGTTGTCCTCATTTAAGGAGACACCACGATTCTTTTGTCATCATCACCGGAGTCAAAAACTTTACCGTCATGCTTGTATTTCTTTAAAATAAAGTGGGTGGTTGTCGACACGACCGATTCGAGCGTCGATAATTTTTCGGACACGAAATGCGAAATATCCGACATCGTTCTGCCGCGGATGACAACAGACAGATCATATACGCCTGACATTAAGTAAACGGATTCAACTTCCTGAAAACGATAAATCCGCTCGGCCACTTCGTCAAATCCGACGCCGCGCTTCGGTGTTACCTTCACATCGATCATCGCTGTAACGCCTTCATGGCCGTCGACTTTTCGCCAGTCGATCATTGCCGAATAATCGATGATGACCTTTTCTTTTTCAAGCTTTTCGATAATCGCTTTTGTTTCTTCCTGTGAAATGTTCGCCATTTTAGCAATGGTTTCAGGTTCGAGGCGGCTGTTTTCCTCTAATATTTCCAATATTTCTGTTTCTTTTTCTGTTAGCTTCATCTCGTTATCACACCTTTTATATGTCAAGAAATCTTCTGAATATTATAGCACGTTTTTGAACGAATGTAAGGCGGTAAAAAAAGCGAAATCAAAGCGTGAAAAAAATTTTTTCGGGTACGATAAATAACGTACTCAGGACTTAGGCGACAACATGCAGCCAGATTGTTTGAACATGAAAGAAAAACATTCGGAGTGATTTGGATCATGCTGTTAACAAAACCTTCTATTGAAACCATTCAAGGGGTCAATATATATTATGAGCATTACGAGAATCCGGGCAGGCAATCGCTCGTTTTAATACACGGCTTTCTTTCTTCCTCGTTTTGCTACAGAAAAATCATTCCTCTTCTGAAGGATGAGTTTAATTTAGTCGCCGTTGACCTGCCTCCCTTCGGCCAATCAGAAAAATCCAGCACCTTTGTGTATACCTATCAAAACATGGCCAGGGTGGTCATCGAACTGATCGAAAGGCTGAGGATTAGAGACGCCGTGCTTGTCGGACATTCGATGGGCGGCCAGATTTCACTTTATGCGATAAAGGAAAGGCCTGAACTGTTCAAAAAAGTCGTCCTGCTGTGCAGCTCAGGCTATTTAAAGCGTTCCCCCCGCCCGCTCATTTTCGGGAGCCATATTCCTTATTTTTATTTGTACATCAAGCGCTGGCTGTCAAAACAAGGCGTCCTGAAAAATCTCATGAATGTTGTCTACGACAGATCTCTGATCGATCAGGAGATGATCAATGGCTACCTGAAACCGTTTCTTGACGATCAAATTTTCAGGGCGCTCGCGCGTCTCATCAGACACCGGGAAGGCGATTTATTACCGGACGATTTGAAGAAAATCGAGACGCCTTCCCTCTTAATCTGGGGCGAAGAGGACCGCGTTGTCCCTGTACAGATCGGCAAAAGGCTTCATCAGGATTTGCCCAATTCCATTTTCTATTCCTTGCGGGAAACCGGCCACCTCGTCCCCGAAGAAAATCCGGATTATGTATCAGACAAAATTGCCGATTTCATTTTGACATGAATATAAAAAAACCGCCGTTTGGCGGTTTTTAAATTTTGATCAGCACGAACTGCTGTCTTTGATCGCAAGGAGCCGTTCAGCCAGCTGTTTGCATTTTGCCAGCGGCAGCGTCTGATCAAATGATACTTCAAAAACGGACTGGATAGCTTCGCCCAGCCGCTCTGCGTCGTTTTCCGTGTAGACGGCCTGAACAATCTCGGCCGCTTCCGTTTCATAAAAATCGGGTCCGGCTTGAAACGGATCCCATTCCTTTATGATGTGGATGATTTGTGCTGCTGCCTGACTTTCTTTCATCATGATCACCGCTTCATTGTAATGTTTCAAAAGCTATTGTATCATAACGCGCCGGCTTGTCGATAAGGAAAGCACCAGGCTATCGGCCGGCTTGTCTCCGCTTCCTCCGCCAGGCGATCAGCAGCAGCCCGATGCCGTTGACGAGAATCAATCCGAACATGGTATTTCCGAGGGGCGCCCAGCCGTTTTCCCCCGTCAGCATCACTGACAGCACAACCTTGCCGATCAGCGTCACATTCAATACCGCAAGTCCCCACCCTAAGGAGCGCTTCCAAAATGCCGCGCCAATCAACACGAGAAACCCCATCATAAAAGCGAGCGTGAGCACGGCAGAAAGCGGGTTGGACAAAAGCATCTGCTCGTAATCCAAAACAGCCTGCATCTCCGGATTGATCCGCTCGGGGACGGGAAACCAAAACATGCTGCTCGTCATCAGCAAAAAAGTAACGATGACGCCTTTCCAAGTCCGCCTATAGCAAAAATACGCAAGCGCCACGAGAAAGACCGGGCGAATATACCAGCTCATAGGGTTGAGATGACGCTGAAAAGCCCACTCTAGCATGCTGCTCCATTCCATCGGATGCCACTCCCTTTACTTTATAAAAGCTTTCATGGTTAAAACATTGCAATCTATCCTTATCACAGTTAATGTATAACATATGAAAAAGACATGAGGTGAGATCATGGATTTTAATACAGAACATAACAGACGCGGGACCCAGTCTGTGAAGTGGGACTTAACACAGGAATTATTCGGTGTAGATGACGCGCTTCCAATGTGGGTGGCTGATATGGATTTCCGCGCCCCCCAGCCCGTTATCGACGCTCTTCAGCAGCGCTTGGAGCACGGGGTTTTCGGCTATACATCTGCAAGCGCGGGCACGAACGAAGCTGTCACCGATTGGCTCAGCCGCCGGCACGGATGGAATACTGAACCGGGGTTTATCACTTTCAGCCCGGGCATTGTAACAGCGCTAGCCCAAGCGGTGCAGGCGTACACAGAGCCCGGCGAGCGGGTGGTCGTACAGCCGCCTGTATATACGCCGTTCTTTGATATTGTTGAAAAAAACGGACGGGTTGTGTTACACAATCCATTAATCGAAAAAGACGGCCGCTATGAAATGGATTTTTCCGACCTTGAAAAAAAGCTTGGGGAACCGGATGTGAAGATGTTCATTCTTTGCAATCCGCACAATCCTTCCGGACGTTCATGGTCGAAAGAAGAGCTGACAACGCTGGGCGAACTCTGCCTTAAACACGGTGTCACAGTTGTTTCCGACGAAATCCATTCAGACCTGATGCTGAACGGACTGAACCATACGCCGTTCGCCTCTTTATCTCCGGAATTCGCGGATATTTCGATCACATGCATTGCACCGAGCAAAACGTTTAACTTGGCCGGGTTGCAGGCCTCAGCCATCATCATATCCGACAAGGCGAAGAGAACCGCCTTTGCAAAAGTTATGCAGCGTCAGGGACTGCATTCTTTAAATACATTTGCAGTTGCAGCAATCGAAGCGGCCTATTCAAAAGGCGAACCGTGGCTCGATCAGCTTATCCCTTACATCGAACGAAATATGGAAGAAGTCCGCCGCTTTTTAGCAGAGGAGCTGCCCGAGGTCCGCATGATGGAGCCAGACGCCTCTTACTTGGCATGGCTTGACTGCCGCAAGCTCGGATTGACGGATCAGGACATCAAACGGCTTCTCCTTCATAAAGGAAAGCTGATTCTGGAGCCGGGACCAAAGTACGGACCGGGCGGAGAAGGATTCGTCAGAATGAATGTTGGATGTTCGCTCTCTGTTGTAAAAGACGGGCTCAGACGTCTGAAGACCGCTTTTTCATAAGCGTTCCGGCTGAAAAACGGGCGCTTCTAAGAGCGCTTGTGGATGGTTTCATTCAATTCTCTTTCCAGCTTTTCCGCTTTTTCAGCTTCTTTTTTGGAATGTTTGATGATCAGCCGGAATACAACAATTGCGATGATAAAGAAAACGGCCAGCGTAATAAAAGAAGGGATATATTCTCTTTTGTCTTCAGGAAAATAGAGCATAAACTGAATCAGAAACGGCGCCATTTTTCTTCCTCCCTGAAATGATTTTTTTACCATTTATTTATTATGATACCATTAGGAGGCAGATGCAGTGAACAACCAATTTCAAGTCGGCGATCGTGTAAAGGGCTTTTATAAGACAGGCGTCTACATCGGCGAAATTACGGATGTTAAACCGATGCACTACCTTGTCAAAATCCTCGCCGTGCTGACCCACCCGAAGCAAGGCGATCTTCACCATCCCAACAAGGCAGACGTCCCTTTTTTTCATGAACGAAAAGCGCTCGCTTTCGGTGAACAGACAAATATCCCGCATCGTATGGTGAAGCCGTTCGATGAAGCTGTACCGGATTATGCGGATTCGCTCCGCTCAGCTTTAAACCGTTTAAAAACGGATCTGCAAAACGATTCGTCCGAATACGCGGCAAAATCGCTTGAACTTATTCATGCGCTTGAAAATGAATATTTCCCGCACAAATAACCCAATCTGTTCGCCAGATTGGGTTATTTATGTGGCGTGCGGAAAAACTTTTGAAAGATCAACCCGTTCGCCGATCGTCGTCGGTTTCGGATTTTCCAAATACTTCTTATCCCGTTCTACGAGCCGAAACAGCTTATACGTTGTCATCGCGTCGTCTAGCGCTTTATGCTGTTTTCCCGTTCCTGAATCGCCGTACTCTTCCGCTGCTTTCCACAAATTCGTCAATGTTTTGTCACCAAAGAATTCCTTGTACTCCATGGAAAGATCCCTCATCTCTCCTTTAAACGGAAACGGAACATGGTTGAACATGCAATTTTGCTTCAGCACTTTCATATCCATGTTTCCCCATGTAATGATGGCGCTGTTTTGGTCAGGATCAAGCTCCCGCAGCTTTTCAATCAACGCGTTAAACGTAATGCCTTGGTCAACCTGTTCCTGCGTAATGCTGAGAAATTTTTTGCAGCGCCTCGTTAATTTAGGGAACTTCTTCGGCTTAATATAGCTTGAAAATGTCTCAACCACCTCATCATGAACCGCCTTTACAATCCCTGCTTCTATGATTTCCGGGAAAAAATTTTGCGGGTGATACTTTCCCTCAGGCATTGTAAATTCAAAATCAATAATCAGTAAGGTGCTCGCTTCCAACTTTCACACCTGCCTTTCTATCTCAATATAAAAAACTTATGGATGTAGCGCAGCGGATGGAAATCGTCCAAGCCTAAAGCCTTCTGAATGTTTTCCAAAGTACGTTCATATTTCTCTTATTATATCATTATATTTCTATATTTAAGGTTTTAATTTCTGAAAATGTTGAAAATTCCTTCAAATACCCAATTTTCATTTTTCCAATGAGCAGCGATTCCATACAGCTTCCACATTTCATTTATAATGAAGGAAATTCAAACTTTTTAAGAAGGTGATTCGCATCTCTGTTTATAAGAAAAACCTTGTGATCATGTGGTTCGCGAATTTTTTCGTGGCCGCAAGCTCTACAATGGTTCTGCCGTTTCTTTCCCTCTATATCGAAACGCTCGGCAGCTATTCGGACGGATTTACGGCAAAATGGAGCGGATACGTTTTCGGCGTCACATTTTTGATGGCCTTTTTGGTTTCTCCTTTTTGGGGAAGGTTCGGAGATAAACACGGCTATAAAAAAATCCTCTTGATCACGGGCACCGGCATCGGCACTTGCATTCTTCTCATGTCCCTTGTCTCTTCCGTATACGAACTGTTTTTTTTGAGAATGGCGATGGGGCTCGTAACCGGGTTCATTCCCACTTCCCTTGCCATGATTTCGGCTCAGACGCCGAAAAAAACGGCTGGCAAAGTGCTCGGCACGCTGCAGATGGGCACGGTCTCAGGAGGGTTATTCGGCCCCTTGCTCGGCGGTCTGCTCGCCGATCGCGTCGGTTTTACATATACGTTTTTCATTACGGCATTTGCCATTTACAGCGCGGTTTTCCTCGTGTTTACCGGAGTGCGTGAACGTCCTTTGAAGGCGAAGCGCGATGCCTCCGCCGGGTATACGAGAAAGCAGGTGCTGCAGACGATTTTGCACCAGCGCCCGCTGATTACGGCGATGATCCTCACCGCTGTGATTCAAGTGGGAAACTTCAGTGTTCAGCCGCTGCTCGCCTTATATGTCAGCGAGCTGCACGGAACTGACAATCTCGCATTCTTCTCAGGGCTGGCTTTTTCTGCAACCGGCCTTGGAAGCCTTCTCGCCGCGAGAAAATGGGGCGTCTTAGGCGATCGGTTCGGCCATGGAAAAATATTGATGATTCTCGCGCTGGCTGCCGCGGTTTGCGTTATTCCGCAAGGACTTACATCTCAGTATGAAATGCTTGTGTTCTTCCGCTTTCTGTTCGGAATCGCGCTTGGCGGGATGATTCCCTGCATCACCGCCTTAATCCGAGTTGAATCTCCGGGGCCTATTCAAGGGGAAGTGCTTGGCTATAATGTAAGTTTCAGATTTTTGGGCAATGTCATCGGCCCGGTGCTCGGCGGCGTTCTTTCCAGCTTTTTCGGAATTTCTTCCGCTTTTTACGCAACTGCCGTCCTCTTTTTCGGCGGAGCATGCCTTCTGATATTCCAAAGGTCCCAGCAAAAAAAATCAGAGGCAAAAGCAAGCTGAAATCGGATAAAAAACTGCCAATCTATCAAATTATCCTTCTCGATATCAAAAAAGAATGGTACGATATGGCTAGAATTTAGCGAAAAGAGAGTGACAAAGTTGCGTTCATTTTTTGGATGGATTTTTCTGTTGATGTTAATTCCTATATTTGTCTTTACCTTAATGGCCTCCGGCCGGGAAGCTCAGGATATGAAGCCTCTCGATCAGGTGCTCGATGAGAAGATCAATATAAAAGATATCGGCCTTGTACAAAACAGCTACATGTATGACAGGGACGGCGCCCTGATTTCAGAAATTGTTTCAGATCACCAAAACCGGGTATTTGTCCCCTATAAAAATATCCCTGATCATGTGAAGCAGCTGTTTCTCACTTCAGAGGATCGGCATTTCTTTCAGCATAAAGGCTTTGATTTTATCGGAATGGCCCGGGCCGCCGCAGCCAATGTCAAAAAAGGCGGCATTGATCAGGGAGCCAGCACGATTACACAGCAGCTTTCGAGAAACTTGTATTTGAACCATGAACGAACCTTCGACCGCAAGTTCACAGAGCTCCTGTATTCCTATCAGCTGGAAAAAAAGCTTTCAAAAGAAGAAATTTTTGAGAAATATTTAAACACGATCTATTTTAATCATGGGGTCTACGGAATTGGATCCGCGTCTTATTTCTATTTCAGCAAGCCTTTGAAATCTCTCAACCTTGCCGAAACGGCGTTTATTTGCGCGATCCCTAATAACCCTACATTATATGATCCTTTGAAACATTTTGACTACACAAAAACCCGCCAAAAGCGGCTGCTTGAAGGGCTGAAAAAAGCGGGCGTGATCACTGAAAAAGAATACAGCAAAGCCGTAAAGCAAAAAATTACGCTTCATGTAAAAGAAAAGAAAGACGCTTATCCCGACTATACGACTTATGTCAACGAGGAATTCACCAAATTGGTGTCTGCTTCGGAAGGGTTTGACGAACGGCTGAAAAAGGCAAAAACAAAAGAAGAAAAGAAAAAAATCGAAAAAGAGCTGTCTAACCGCATCAGCTCCCTCACGACGAGCGGGATCAAAATTTATACGGCGCTCGATACCGGGATGCAAAACCGGGTCGTCCAGCAAGTGAATAATCGCCTCCCTTATGAAGGCGTACAAGGCGGAGCGGTGGTGATCAACCACCAAACCCATCAAATCGTCGCCATGTCCGGCGGGAAAAACTATAAAAAGTATGATTACAACCTGGCATTCCAGGCATACAGGCAGCCGGGATCATCGATTAAACCGCTCCTTGACTACGGGCCGTACATTGAAGAAACGGGTGCGACGGCAGGCAGCATGATTGACGCAAGCAAATTTTGCAGCAAAGAATACTGTCCGAACAACTTCAACGAAAGAACATACGGAACCGTGTCGATCAAGACAGCCTTTAAAAATTCGTATAATACACCGGCCGTACGAATGCTGAACCGGGTCGGCGTGCAAAAAGGATTCAGCTATTTAAAACCGTTCGGATTTGATAAAATCGTTCAAAATGACTACCGTCTTCCTGCTGCACTGGGCGGATTTACATGGGGCTTCTCACCGCTGGAGATGGCCGATGCCTATACGACTTTCGGCAATAACGGCAGCTATACATCCAGCCATGCCATCACAAAGGTGACGGACTTAAAAGGCAAAACGCTTTACAAATGGAAAGACAAACCGCAGCAAGTATTCAGCATGCGGACAAACAACCAAATGCGTCAGCTCTTATCAGCGGTTGTCAAAGAAGGAACCGGGAAAAAAGCGAATTTCAGCGGCGGATATGTAGGAGGCAAAACCGGAACATCCAACGGGTACAGAGACCTTTGGTTTGTCGGATTGACGGATACGTACACAATGAGTGTATGGGTCGGAAAAGAGGCAAAAGGCAATGTCGAGTATCTGCATCACGCGGGACCTCAACTTTTAATCTGGAGAGGAACGCTTGCATACGCATCTTAAATCAAAAAAGGGGTGGCTGAAAGTGGCTGATATGCCTGAGCGAATCGTTCTGTTTGACGGCGTGTGCAACTTTTGCGACGGAGCCGTTCAATTCATCATCAAGCATGATCCAGAAGGCTTATTTTCATTCGCTTCCCTGCAATCTGATGCCGGGGGGAAGCTGCTCAAGCAATATCAGCTCCCCTCCGATCATTTTGACAGCTTTATTTTGATCGAAAACGGACGGGTATATCAGAAATCAACCGCGGCCTTGCATGTGGTGAAAAGCCTTCCTGGTCTTTGGCGGGCCGCTTCCGCCCTCTTGATCATTCCCAGACCGCTACGGGACGCCATCTACAGCGTGATTGCGAAAAACCGTTACAAATGGTTTGGGCAAAAAAGCGAGTGCACCATTCCCGGTCCTGAGATCAGAAAACGATTTTTGTCATAAAAAAACCGGAGCCGTCGGACAAACGTCCGCGCTCCGGTTTTTTGCATGGCTCAAACGGGCAGGCTCGCCATGACGCTGTTATATAGCTTGATGACGATATACACCGTGCCGATTAAAAACGTAAACCAAAACAGCAGCTCAAACATAATAAAGCCGATTAATGACATAAATGAAAGCGTGCTGTGGATCGCATAAACGATAAAAATTAAATATACGAGTGTTGCGAGTAAAAAAAGCGCTGCAATTCCAGCGGCATATTGGACAAAAATAAAGGATAAAAGGCTTGCTCCCAGATACACGGCAGAACCGACCCTGATTTTCCTCAGGTTCGCTCCTTCAGGATCTTTGGCGAAAAATAAGAGGGCAAGCTCTGTCACTGTATTGGCAATCAGCTTCAAAGCGGAAAATACCATGAAAAAAATCAGCGTAAACACAGCAAACAAAGCCATCCGGATGCCGCTCTCAGAGAAAAATTCGAGCATTCCTTTGTAAATGCCGAGAGAAGACAGTATCCCCATGGCATAGATAACGGAAGAAATCGCAAGAGATGAACTGAAAAGAAGAATTGCGATAAAAGGAAAAAAGCCTGTTACATACGTATTTTTCATAAAAAAAGTCCCTTTCTGATATGTTCCTCATTCATTATGTACGACTTAGGACCTGTTGACAAGAATATTTTCCATATTTTTAATTTCTGCTGTTCGCGGCAGAAAGGGGCAGGATTCTTCACAAATTCGCCATTTACTTGTAAAGTATTATGTGTTGACTAATCAATAGATCGCGAGGAATCGCCGTTGAAAAAAACATTAAAACTGCAGACACGATTAACGATATTTGTCTGCGTCGTCGTTTTGATTTCTTTATTGATCGCGTTTTTTATGGTCGGGTCCGAGACCGCAAGGAACATTCGGGAGCAGGAGCAGCAGATTGCCCTGCAGACGGCGGAGATGGTCGCCGAAGCTCCGATTACGGCGCAATCGCTGGAAAGCGGCGAATATGATGAGCTCCGAACATACACCGCCCGCGTTCAAAAAATCACCGAGACTGAATTCGTCGTTGTCATGGATATGAACAGCATCCGTAAAACCCACCCGGATCCGAATAAAATCGGAAAGAAATTTGCCGGCGGGGACGAAAAAGAAGTGCTGAAAGGCCGCCGCCACATTAGTACGGCAAAAGGCACGCTCGGTGAATCACTGAGGGCTTTTGTTCCCATTTATAATAAAACGGGCAGCCAGGTCGGAGCGGTAGCGGTCGGAATCACCCTTAACGAGATTGAGCAGATCACCCAGCAAAATCTCCGCCCTTTATATACGGTTATCGTCCTCAGCATCTTCGCCGGAATCATCGGAGCTGTCATCGTGGCGAGGAAAGTAAAAACGATTATGTTCGGTATGGAACCGTATGAAATTGCAACGCTTTTGAATGAACGAAGCGCGATGCTTGAATCGACAAAAGAAGGGATACTCGCCGTTGACCGAACAGGAAAAATCAAGCTCGCAAACGCGGAAGCGAAGCGCCTGTTTCATAAAATGGGGATCGAAGAGAATCCGATCGACCGGGATGTCACCGACATCTTGCCAAACAACCGCCTGAAACAAGTGATCGATACTCAGAAGCCCGTTCTGGACCGCGACGTTAGAATCAACGGGCTAGAACTTGTCTTTAATGAAGTTCCGATCCACTTAAAAAAGGGAAACATCGTCGGAGCGATTGCCACATTCCGCGACAAAACCGAAGTGAAGCACTTAGCTGAGCAGCTGTCCGGTGTTAAAATGTACGCAAACGCGCTCAGGGCGCAGTCGCACGAGTTTATGAACAAGCTCCACGTGATTCTCGGTCTCGTTCAATTAAAGAACTACGACGAGCTTGGAAACTATATAAAAGACATTGCGATCTATCAGCAGTCTGAAGCGAGCGAAATTATCAACCATATTAAAAACTCGGTGCTCGCCGGCTTTTTGCTCGGCAAGCAGAGCTATATCCGGGAACAGGGGGCCTCGCTGGAGGTTCATTGCAGCACGAGGATTCCGGATACAGCCAACACAGCGGTGATACACGATTTAATCACCGTTATCGGGAACCTTCTCAACAATGCCCTGGATGCCGTTTCCGCAACTGATAAGAAAAATATCTCGATTTCATTCCGCCACCATGACGGACAGCTTGATATTGAAGTCACGGATACGGGAGTCGGCATATCCAAGGAGGAACAGCAGAAAATGTTTGATCAAGGCTTTTCAACAAAGGGCTCCAACCGGGGGTTCGGGCTTTATTTCGTCGAACAAAGCCTTGAAAATTTAAATGGACATATCATCGTGACAAGCGAAAAGAATGAAGGAACGACATTCAGTCTCCGCATTCCGTATGAACCAAAGGAGGATGACCATGATTGATGTATTAATTGTTGAAGATGACCCGATGGTAAGAGAGCTGAATAAACGTTACCTCAGCCAGGTAGAGGGATTTCAGCTGAAGGGAATTGCCGCTTCTTTTCAAGAGGCTCTCACCTTCCTCCGGGAAGAGCACATCGATCTGATCCTGCTCGATATTTATATGCCGGGCAGGAACGGCGTCGAGCTGCTCACTGAGATCAGACGCCAGAATCAAGCTGTCGACGTGATCGTCATCTCAGCGGCCAGTGAAATGGATGTTGTTCAAAAAACGCTGCGGTACGGGGCTGTCGATTACTTAATCAAGCCGTTCGAATTTGAGCGGTTTCAAAGCGCCCTAATCGATTACAAACGGAAGCAGCAGCTTTATGCAAGCAACCGGAATATCAGCCAAAAAGAGCTGGATTTCGAACTTTTTCAAAAAAAACGCGCGCCCGAAAAGATGCATTTGCCAAAAGGGCTGACCAAAAGCACGCTGAATCTCATTTGGTCAAGCATCAGATCGTTTGACAGCTTGACGTTCACAACAGAAGATTTGGCCAATCACACGGAAATCTCTCAAGTTTCAATTCGCAAATACTTGAAGTTTCTGGAGGAAATCGAAGTTCTCAACGTAGAAATGGCCTACGGCACGATCGGCAGACCGGTTTTCCAATATAAATTAAATACAAATGACTTGAACGTGATTAACCAATATCTATAACATGTCCCCTCCCCGCCCGCTGCTTCCTAAAGACAGCGGGCGTTTTTTTGTGACGGTCACGCTTGACTTCTCGCATGCCGCCGTTACCGGACAAGGATTTATCGCGCTCGCTGCGCTTAGGGTTCGACCCGAACGAATCCGCTCTGTTCTTCGGCTTCGCTCAAAGCTATCAACAGCATCGGGTCCACGCTTCCTTCTTCAAAGAAATACCAAGCGTCTGATGCTGATTTCGCCTTGCGTTTGACGATTCCCGCGCTGGCCTGATTTATCGGCTTATATTAAAGGAAAACGCCAACCGAACGATAGAATAAGAGAGCGTCTGCTCTCTTATTCATTTTTTTGTTACCTTAACAAAATATAAATTTTTTTGACGCCGCCAGTGTCTTTACCACTTTTATGGTATGATGAAAAAGTCTGGTTATCAATCATTTCAGGAATTTTATTGCAGACAGGAAGCAAATCGTATACAATTTAATATTGTTTAATTTCTATATAAAACGTTTTTATTTAAAGGATGCGAAAACATTGAATAAATCAGTCATACCTTCTTTAATTACGATTGGAAACTTTGTTTCGGGCATCTCTTCAATATTGCTTGCATTCAGAGGGTATTTATTCTTAGCCATTATATTTGTTCTGATCGGCGCTATCTTGGACAGCCTTGACGGCATGGCCGCGCGCAGATTAAATGCCGTCAGCCCGTTTGGAAAAGAATTGGATTCTTTGTCTGATATTATCACTTTCGGAGTCGCCCCGGCCATCATCACCTATTCAATCGTTTTTTATGATGCACCGATCTTAGGCCTTCCTTCGACATTGTTATTCCCTGTTTGCGGAGCGCTTCGGCTGGCGCGATTTAATATTCAATCAGAGAACCAGGATTATTTTACAGGCCTTCCGATCACCGCAGCCGGAACAATTCTGGTTTGCTTAAACCTTTTATCAGAGATCCTTGGCAAAAAGCCGTACATTTTGATTATGCTGTTCCTGTCCTTTCTCATGGTCAGCAAAATCAAAGTCATCAGCCTGAAGGGGAAAAAACTATTGAAGAAAGTGAGCTAGTTTTTCATGGAGTTGGCAAAAGAATTGATTTCCCAATACGGGTATTTTGCGATATTCGGGATGCTTGTTCTCGGAATTGTAGGCCTGCCGATACCCGATGAAGTCATGATGACATTTGTCGGGTATCTGTCTTCTATTCATCTATTAAACTATGAGCTGTCTCTTTTGATCAGCTTTTCAGGTGCGGTATCAGGGATGCTCATCAGTTACTTTCTAGGGAAGAAAATCGGTAAACCGCTGCTCGATAAGTTCGGGAAATGGATCGGTCTGACGCCGAAAAGACTGGACACCGTGCACCGCTGGTTTGAAAAATACGGCCCGTGGACGATTCTTTTCGGCTACTTTGTTCCCGGAATCCGCCATGTGACATGCTATCTGTCCGGCATGAACGAGATGGACATGAAAAGGTTCCTGATTTATGCCGGATCAGGGGCTTTTATTTGGTGTCTCGTTTTTATTACGATCGGATACACAATCGGCGTGATTTAAATACCGCTTGCATCCCGTGTGATCAGTAAAGGAGTGAACAGCTTGAAAAAGCGGCTTTACCGGTTTTTGATCGAGTTGACGAATAAAAAGGGCGTGTCCCGGATGCTGAAAAAGTTTGCTCAGTCAAAGCTCAGCAAACCTCTCATCCCCTCCTATATCAAAACCTTTCATATCAATACAGAAGAGATGCTGGAAGATGTCCGCTCTTTTAACAGCCTGCACGAGCTGTTCATCAGAAAATTAAAGAGCGGTGCACGCCCCCTTCCCGCTGAACCAAACAGCCTGGTCAGCCCTGTGGACGGAGTCATCGAAGAAATGGGCGCCATCACGCGCGACAAGCAATTTACCGTCAAACAAAAGCTCTATTCCGTAGAAGAAATGATCGGGCGATCCGAGATCGTGAACCGCTATATCGGCGGAACCTATATCATCATCTATTTAAGCCCGAGGGACTACCACAGAATTCACAGCCCGGCTGACGGTACACTTGAAACGCAATATTCGCTGGGAAGCACGTCTTACCCCGTGAATCAAATCGGTTTGACCTACGGAAAATCGCCGCTGACAAAAAACTACCGGATGATTTCCGAATTTAAGCATCAATATGGGTCCGCCCTGCTTGTGAAGGTCGGGGCGATGTATATTAACTCGATCGTGATGCTCGAGGAGTCAAAAGAATGGCGTCAAGGCGACGAAATCGCATATTTCTCTTTCGGCTCGACCGTTATCCTGCTGTTTGAAAAGGATACCTTTATTCCTGATGAGCGCCTTCACCCCTCTCTTCAAGTGAAAATGGGAGAGGCGTTAGGATCTCTTGTCAAAAGAAAATCATAATGCAAAACCCCCGAAAACAGTTTCGGGGGTTTTTTAAATTGCTGCTTTAAAAAAGCTTTCTCCCCGGACAGGGAATTCCCTTTTTTACCTGGATACGCCCCCCAATAAATCAAAAGACCTATAAATTGATCAAAATCAAGCAGATTCCTCCTCTTTTCCCGCTCTTTTTCGCTTTAATTTAATTATCAATCGATTATTTTAATTTAAAAAACGCACAGAATTGACACTTTTCTTCTACAATTGAACACATACAAACATGGGGGTGTTTTTGATGGAAGCAGCAAAAGATTTGAAACCGATTACAAATCACGGTCATAAAGAAAATAAAAATTTTTTCCAGAAGTTGATCAATTGGAAAATCGGCGTGATTCCGTTTCCGCTATACATTGCGCTTGCGCTGATTATTTTTCTGGCAGCTTACTATAACGAATTGCCGAATGACATGCTTGGCGGTTTCGCGATCATTATGATTCTCGGTATTATTCTCGGGGATGTTGGACAGCGCATTCCGATTTTAAAAGATATCGGCGGACCTGCCATTCTCTCGCTGTTTGTTCCTTCGTTTTTAGTCTTTTTCAAAGTGCTTAACCCCGCATCTATGGAAGCGGTTACGACTTTGATGAAAACGTCGAATTTTCTGTATTTTTACATCGCATGTTTAGTCGCGGGAAGTATTTTAGGAATGCATCGCACGGTTCTGATTCAAGGTTTTATGAGAATGTTCGTTCCGTTGTTGGCCGGGACGGTCGCAGCGGTTGCCGCCGGTATTCTCGTCGGTCTGTTGTTTGGCTACAGCCCTTATGAAGCTTTCTTCTTTATTATTGTACCGATTATTGCCGGAGGCATCGGCGAAGGAATCCTGCCGCTGTCACTCGCTTACTCGCAAATTTTGGGACAATCCACAGATGTATTTGTTTCACAGCTCATTCCGGCCGCTATTATCGGAAACGTCGTTGCCATCATCTCAGCCGGACTGATGAAAAAGCTTGGCGAAAAGCGGCCTGAGCTGAATGGTAACGGCAGGCTCGTCAAATCGAAAAAAGACGATGAAATTTTCAACCAAAAAGAAGAGGAGCCGAAAATCGATTTGAAATTAATGGGTGCCGGCGTTTTAATCGCATGTTCCTTCTTCATTTTCGGCGGTTTGGTCTCCAAGTTCATCGCAATTCCGGGAGCGATCCTGATGATCATCGCGGCGGCTGCCGTAAAATATGCAAAGCTTCTGCCTGCAAGCATGGAAAAAGGCGCACACCAGCTTTACAAATTCATGTCATCAAGCTTCACTTGGCCGCTGATGGTCGGGCTCGGCATTCTTTACATCCCGCTTGATGATGTGGCGTCCGTTATTTCCCTGCGCTTCATCGCCGTCTGCGCTTCAGTCGTCATTGCCATGGTGACATCAGGCTACTTTGTCGGCAAATTAATGAACATGTACCCTGTTGAATCAGCGATTGTCACCGGCTGTCACAGCGGTCTCGGCGGTACGGGGGACGTGGCCATTCTTTCGGCTTCAGGCCGGATGGGGCTGATGCCGTTTGCGCAAATCTCAACGCGTCTCGGCGGAGCAGCAACCGTCATTATGGCGACCGTTTTACTAAGGTTCTTGACCTCGTAAGGGCCGCATAAAAAAACAAAAAGGAGTCTGATCTATACGATCGGATTCCTTTTTTGTTTTCAGCGTTTCTCAACTCTGATATATTCTCTCGGTTTAAAGGGAGCTCTTTCTTTTCCCATTAAGGACTGATCTTCCGCTCCCGTCTGAAGCGGCGTGTAATCCCCGCGATATTGAGGGCCTTCGTCCGTTCCTATCCCCGGAGTCTGTTCACGCGTCATTTCCCTGTTGATCATAAACGCTCCCGCAAAAAGCGAACAAAATAAACTTAAGCTGATAAAAGCTTTCCTTCTCATCTTTCATCACCTCAAATTCATCTTGTTCAAAAAAACTTTCCATTATACAAATGCCGCATTTTTTGTTAAAATTGTTTTCAGGTTCATAAGACCGCATAAACCGCGGTTATCATGAGATCATGCAGCCGATTAAAATTTGAGTTATAATTTGTCTAGGTCACCAGTTCTAAAAAAGTACATAACGTTTGAAAATTTTAGTATGGAACAGAATGTATTTATACATGCTACCTTAAAGGGAGGTTAATATGACGGCTTTACATATTGCAATTTTATCGCCTTTTGCACTCGCCTTTTTGATTCCGCTATTGGCGAAAAACGTCAGAAAGATTCATACAGGCTGGTTTGTCCTGATTCTTCCTGTTCTATTATTTATTTATTTTTTCCGCATGATCAAAATGACGGCGGATGGCGGAACATTAAAGGCTGTACTGGAATGGATTCCGTCCTTTGGCATTAACTTTACCGCATACGTTGACGGACTCGGATTGCTATTCGCCCTTCTGATTACAGGGATAGGGTCTTTGGTTGTCCTTTACAGCATCTATTATCTATCTAAAGAAAGAGAGCAGCTCGGACCGTTTTACGTTTATCTGCTCATGTTCATGGGGGCAATGCTCGGCGTTGTTCTCGTTGATAACGTCATTGTACTTTATTTATTTTGGGAATTGACCAGCATATCGTCTTTTTTGCTCATCGGCTATTGGTACAAGCGGGAAAAATCAAGATACGGCGCGACAAAATCGATGCTTATCACCATTTTCGGCGGTCTTTCCATGCTTGGAGGCTTCATTCTTCTTTACACGATTACGGGTTCATTCTCGATCAGAGAAATGATCAACCAAGTTGATTTAATTTCGGGCCACGGCTTTTTCATTCCGGCTCTCGTGCTGGTGTTAATCGGAGCCTTCACTAAATCTGCGCAGTTCCCTTTTTACATCTGGCTTCCAGACGCGATGGAAGCACCAACGCCTGTAAGTGCTTACCTGCACTCCGCCACGATGGTAAAAGCGGGAATTTATATCGTTGCAAGATTCACCCCTGTGTTCGCTTTTTCCGGGGAATGGTTTTGGATCGTGTCCCTCACGGGGATTGTCACGCTTTTCTGGGGTTCGTTCAACGCCGTCAAGCAGACTGATCTGAAAGCGATACTTGCCTTTTCTACGGTCAGCCAGCTCGGAATGATCATGTCGATGCTCGGCGTCGGTGCCGCAGCTTTGCACTATCAAAATTTTGAATACTATATGGTTGCAGTAATCGCCGCCGTTTTTCACTTGATCAACCACGCGACATTTAAAGGCAGCCTGTTCATGGCAGTCGGAATCATCGATCATGAAACGGGAACGAGGGATATCCGCAAGCTTGGCGGTCTGATGACGATCATGCCGATTACGTTTACGATTACGCTGATCGGCGCGTTTTCAATGGCTGGTCTGCCGCCGTTCAACGGCTTTTTGAGCAAGGAAATGTTTTTCACCAGCATGCTCAGGATTACGGATTTTAATTTGTATAACGCCGACACATGGAGTTTTGTGCTTCCTGTTCTGGCTTGGATCGGAAGCGTGTTTACGTTCATTTACTGCATGGTTCTGCTGTTTAAAACGTTCGGGGGGAAATATCAGCCTGAAAAACTTGAAAAACAAGCGCATGAGGCTCCACTCGGCATGCTGATTTCGCCGATTGTCCTCGTCTCTCTCGTGGTGATTTTTTTCTTTTTCCCGAACATTCTGTCATACAGCATCATTGAACCGGCTGCATCGTCGATTATGCCGACCCTTTTGGACGGAGACGAAAAATTCAAGGTTCATATTTACATGTGGCACGGCTTTTCACCTGAACTCTACATGACAATCGGCGTCGTTGCTCTCGGCGTTCTCGCCTATTTGACCTTGTCAAAATGGCGGAAGGTCTACGGCCTCTTCCCGGAAAAACTGACGCTCAACAAACTGTACGACAGCTCGTTGTCTGGGCTTGAAAAAGGCTCCAACAAGATTACAAGAACGTATATGACCGGGTTTCTTCGCGATTATCTCGTCTATGTTTTTGTCTTCTTTATCGTGATCATCGGCGGATCGCTCGTTGTTACCGGAGGCTTTTCATACGATGTGAAAGGCAATGCTTCAATCGGCATCTATGAGCTTGTTCTGTCAGCCGTCATGATTGCCGCAACATTTACCACCGTTTTCGCAAGATCAAGACTGACGGCGATTATCGGGCTCGGCGTCATCGGCTACACGCTTGCGCTGTTCTTCGTCATTTTCAGAGCGCCGGATCTCGCGCTGACGCAGCTGATTATCGAAACGATTTCAGTCGCATTGTTCCTGCTTTGCTTCTATCATTTGCCGAAGCTCAGATTCAAGCCGAAGTCGGCTAAGTTCAGGGTCACAAATGCGCTTGTCTCGGTCGGAGTCGGAACTGTTGTGACGCTGCTCGCACTTTCTGCAAACAGCCAGCGCTCCCTTGAAAGCATTGCATCGTATTTTATTGAAAACAGCTATAAACTCGCAGGCGGCCACAATATCGTCAACGTGATATTGGTCGACTTCAGGGGATTTGATACATTGTTTGAAATTACCGTACTTGTCATAGCCGCTTTAGGAATATACGGCATGATCAGGCTCAGAATGGGGAAAGGAGGGGAAGAGCATTGAAAAAGGTTCAGACGAATGATGTGATCCTGCAAACCGTTACAAAGATTGCATCCTTTATCATTCTGCTCTTTTCTTTCCATCTGTTTTTTGCCGGCCATAATAACCCGGGCGGCGGTTTTATCGGCGGATTGATGACGGCGTCTTCGCTCGTCCTTCTGCTGCTTGCCTATGATTTAAAAACGGTGCAGAACATTTTGCCCGTCAACTTTATCTATGTGGCGGCCGTCGGCTTATTCATTTCCGTTTCCACCGGAATCGGCTCATTTTTATTCGGCGCTCAGTTTCTTTCCCACGCGTTTGATTACTTTAACCTTCCGCTCTTGGGGAAAACGGAGCTTGCCACCGCGGTATTGTTTGATATCGGGGTTTATCTCGTAGTGGTCGGAGTGACCATGACCATTATTCAGACGATTGGGGAGAGAGAATAATGGAGATTTTAATGTCTTTTATTGTAGGAATTTTGTTTATGGCGGCGACATATCTCTTGCTTTCAAAAAGCCTTCTGAGGGTGATTATCGGAACTGCCGTTCTCAGCCATGGCGTCCACCTGCTTCTGCTGACAATGGGAGGGTTAAAAAAAGGTGCGCCCCCCATTTTAAATGAAGAGTCGTCAACCTATGTCGACCCTCTCCCTCAGGCGTTGATTTTAACGGCGATCGTCATTGCTTTCGGGGTCACCTCGTTTCTCCTGGTCATGGCTTTCCGCGCCTACCAAGAGCTGAAAATGGATGATATGGATCAAATGAGGGGAAATGATCAACATGAATAATCTTGTAATTCTGCCAATACTGATTCCTTTAATGGCCGCAGTTCTGCTCATCTTTATGAACAAGTCGATCGTGCTGATGCGTGCATTCAGCGCCATATCTTCCATTGCGGCGATCGCGGCGGCCGCTGTTCTTGTGCAGACCGTCTATACGGACGGAATCCAGACCTTGTATCTCGGCGGGTGGAAGCCGCCGTTCGGGATCAGCCTTGTCGCTGATCAATTCGCCAGCCTTCTGGCGTTAACGACAGCCATTATCGGATTTCTGACGGTTCTTTATTCGTTTCGCTCCATCGGCGAAAAACGCGAGCGTTTCTTTTATTATCCCGCGGTCCAGTTCCTGCTTGCCGGAGTTAGCGGCGCTTTCTTAACCGGGGATTTGTTTAACCTGTTCGTATTTTTTGAGGTTCTCCTGATGGCTTCTTATGTGCTGATCGTCATTGGCGGCACGAAGATCCAGCTGCGGGAATCTCTGAAGTACATCGTCTTTAACATTATCTCTTCCGCCCTCTTTGTCATCGGAGTCGCTTATTTATATGCGGTGACGGGCACATTAAACATGGCGGATTTGAGCGTTCGGATCAGTGAATCGGGCCAAACCGGGCTGATCACGGTCATCGCTGTTTTATTTTTGATCGTCTTCGGTTTAAAAGGCGGCATTTTCCCGCTGTATTTCTGGATGCCTGGTTCTTATTATGCGCCGCCTGCCGCTGTGTCCGCACTGTTTGGCGCACTTCTGACCAAAGTCGGCCTGTACGCGATCACAAGGGTGTTTACATTAATTTTCACCCAAGACGCGGCTTTTACTCATCAATTAATGGTCTGGCTTGCGGCCCTTACGATCATCTTCGGTGTCATCGGCTCGATCGCCTACTGGGATGTTCAAAAAATCATTATCTACAATATTGTGACTGCGGTCGGTGTGATCTTATTCGGTATCGCCGCCAATACGCCGGCTTCGATCGAAGGATCTGTCTACTATCTGATTCATGACATGATCATTAAAGGAGCGCTGTTTATGCTTGGCGGAGCGCTGTTTACTCTGACAGGGACAAACAACCTGAAAAAAATGAGCGGCCTGATCAAAAACCATCCGGTGCTCGGCTGGATGTTTATGATTTCAGCAGTTTCATTGGCAGGGGTCCCTCCTTTCAGCGGATTCATCGGCAAGCTGAAAATTGCAGAGGGCGGCTTTCTAAGCGGTGAATTCGTGATTACGCTGCTGATGCTTTTATCCAGTCTGCTCGTCTTGTATTCCATCATGAAAATATTTATCAACGGCTTCTGGGGGGATGAACAGGAAGATGCTCCGGCCAAAAGACCGCTAAAAGGCTACATGTATCCGGCAGCGGTACTGCTCTTTCTGTCGCTTGCCATCGGACTCGGAACCGAGCTTATCGCGCCGTATTTCCATCAGGCGGCTGATACGCTCGTCAACCCCGAAAAATATATTGAAGCCGTTTTGAAGGAGTAGATCGCATGGCATTACAAATATTGTTGAACTTTATTCTTGCGTTGTGCTGGATGTTTCTGAACAATGACTACACTGCTGCCGGGCTTGTCGTCGGTTATGTGATCGGATTATTCTCGCTCTTTCTGATGAGGCGTTTTTTCCGCCGCCGCTTTTACTTAATTAACATTTGGGCGATCATTAAACTGCTGTTTATTTTTATTAAAGAGCTCGTTCTCGCAAACGTCAGCGTATTAAAGACGATCTTATCCCCAAGGTTAAAAAATAAGCCCGGCATCTTCGCCTTCAAGACAGACCTTAAAGCGGACTGGGAAATCACGACATTGGCGAACCTGATTACGCTGACACCGGGCACATTGGTTGTTGATATCTCTGATGACCGTTCGATTCTTTATATTCATGCGGTCGATATCGATGATGCTGAGAAAGCTATCAGTGATATCCGCATTTCGTTTGAAGAGGCCATTAAGGAGGTAAGCCGCTGATGTTTGAATTTATTTTGCAATTGTCACTCGGCATTTTGGCGGTCTCCACTTTTCTGTATGTCCTGAGGGTCATTAAAGGGCCGAGCATCCCGGACAGAGTGGTGGCGCTTGATGCGATCGGCATCAACCTGATCGGAATTACGGCTCTCGTGTCCATCTTGTTAAATACGACAGCATATTTGGAGGTCATCCTCTTGATCGGTATTCTGGCCTTTATCGGCACCGTCGCATTTTCTAAATTCCTTGAGAAAGGAGAGATTATCGAAAATGATCGAAGCCGCTAAATTGCTTATCGCCGTCTTGGTCCTTCTTGGCGCACTGATATCGTTAGCCGCTTCCTTTGGAACGCTGCGGCTGCCTGACGTATACTCAAGAATCCACGCCGCTTCTAAAGGAGCGACATTGGGGATCATCAGCGTGCTGCTCGGCGTATTCTTTTACTTCTGGTTTCTGCACGGCTTCATTACGGCCAAAGTGCTGCTCGGTATCGTCTTTGTATTTCTGACGTCTCCTGTAGGCGCCCACCTGATCGCAAGGGCCGCCTATAACACCGGCGTAAAAATGGAAAAGAAAAGCGTACAGGACGATTATGAAGGCAACAGAAATTTTCTGATTAAAAAGAAGGAAGATTCCTATTTATAAAAAGAAAACTCGCCCTAAAAGGCGAGTTTTTTTGGTTTACGATGAAGGGCGGCTGATGACCGCCATCGTGCACCTGGACGTGCAAATCAGGCTGTCTTGCTCATCGCGTATTTCAATTTGAAACACCATTGTTGATTTGCCTACATGCAGAGGCGTTGCGACCGCTTTAACCGTTCCGTCTTTCACCGATTTAATATGGTTGGCGTTGATCTCAAGCCCGAAGCATGCCTGCTCTTTTGGATCGATATGCTGATATGCCCCGATGCTTGCCACCGTTTCAGCAAGCGCAACGGACGCACCTCCATGCAGATAACCGAATGGCTGACGCGTTCTTTCGTCGACAGGCATGACCGCAACACACCGCTCTTTGCTGCATTCCTTCAACTCGATTCCCAACGCTTCAAGAAGTGTATGTTTCGTTTCCATCACAATCGTCCCTTCATCAAAGTACGCCTTCAGATTTCGCGATTAAAACAGCCTCTGTCCGTGATCCTACATTCAGTTTGCTGAATACGGAAGTCAGACTGTATTCGATCGACCGCTTGCTTAAATGAAGCGCATCAGCGATTTCCTGATTTGTATAGCCTTTTTCGACTTCTTTTAAGATCAGGCATTCCCTTTCAGTCAAAAGATCGTGCTGAGTCTGCTGGCTGTTTGACTTCGATTTTTGCTGTGTAATCAGCTGCTTGAAATAATCATAATCGACGACAATTTTATTATCCAGTACCTGATATATGTACTCTATAATCTTTTCCTTCGATTCCGTTTTGCTGATGGCGCCGTGCATGCCGGAACGAATCGCCTCTTCAAAATAATCTTCGACTTCATAGCCTGTGTAAACGATAATTTTGCATGATGAACACGTCTCAAGGATTTTCTTAGATAGGTCCATGCCGTTGATTTCACCCAAATTTAAATCCATTAAGATCAGGTCATACGCAGAAAAATCATGCTTCTTGAGAAATTGTTCGCTGGCTTCAGGGCTGAGGCAATCGACAACAAAGTCCTGGTTCGTTTCAAGAATTGCCTTCGTCCCCTCCATGACAGCCGGATGATCATCGATCACAAGTAATCTTCTCATAATTTCCTCCCTTTTGCGTAACCTTGCCCTATCACCATTTTATAGAAAAAACTTGGCGGATGCCAAGCAAAAATGTTAACTAAACATTACAATTCCATTTCAATGGCGACCCTGAAGCCTTTCCCTTCTGCTGTCTGTATATCCAGACTGCCGTTCAGCGCGCGGACTCGCTCGCGAATACCCGACAGCCCCATGCTTGCGCTGTTTTGATAAAGCTTGTCCGGATCAAAACCGATGCCGTCATCTTCATAATGAAGAACAACTTTTTCTTTTATGCAGACAAGCATAATCAAAACCTCATTAGCTTTCGAGTGTTTAACCGCATTGCTTAAAAGCTCCTGCACAATTCTGTACAAATTCAGCTGCGTGTCCAGGTCGAGCACCTTTGAGAACCTTTCCGTATTGAGGCGGATCTTATCGATCGATGAGGACTCCTGATGCTGTGCCGCCAGTTTCGAAAGGGCTTTGACCAGTCCGAGATCGTACAACAGCTGCGGCCTCAGCTCCTGACACGTTTCCCTTGTCGTCTGGATGACGGTGGACATTTGCTCATTCATATTGATGAGCCTTTGCCTGATTTGATTCGTACAGACTTTATCTTTTTCAAAATCAGCCAGAAACATCTCGCTTTGATGCTTCAAGGAAATCATGTCCTGCAGCACAGAATCATGAAGATCACGGGCCAAATCAGATCTCTGCTTCTCTTCAATCGCAAACATCAATTTATTCAGCCACGCCGGATTCGGCCCTTCTTTTTTCACATGTTCCAGATGCTCCATCAGCTCGCCGATTTTCAAGACGTTTTCCAGGGAAACACTCGTATAAAACGCCAGCGTCTCAAGCCACGAAATCTCATCGCGCGTCAGCCTAGGCGTATTTAAAACCGACAAACACAGCATGACATAAGAAGTCCCGCCCCGTTCACCGATCTTAATCAAAAATCCGCGGTCGACTTCGACGATTTTGCCGATGTCGGTGATGACCTTGGTTACTTCTTGTTCGTACGGGATCCACGGATATTCTTCGGTATCTCCCTCGAGCAAAGATATTGTCCCGTCGCTTTTAACTCCTAAAACATGCGCTTGACTCACGGTTAGAACATCCAGAATCGTTTGCTTCAATTCTAACAGTACTTGGTTCAAAGAGGTAAATGTCCGGATCGTTTGAGTAAACTTAAAAATACTGTCTTGATAGTTAAACTTCTCTGAAAAACGCTTTAGGCGAAAACGGAAGTCTAGCATTTCTTTTAAATAAAATACACCAAGCATGACAAGATAAATATAAATTGCGAGTCTAACTGTATTGTAGCCACCTGTTTGATATTGTGTAAACGTTACTATACATACAACGATTACTGTTGGTATAATCGCCAATAATCCATAATATCTTAGTCTGCCTAGAATAAACTCAATATTGTATATTTTATTTGCCATAAATTGATAGACTAGAGAAAATGGAATTAATAAAAGAAATGGTGCAACAAAAACAGATGGAAATATGTAATCTCCTAAAACTAAAGTTGGCAAAACATAAAAGCCCACAAAAGGTATTATTGCTATAAAATTGGTCAACATCAATATCTTTAAAAAATAAGCCTGTTCGGAAAACTTATATTTATTTAATCCATATAAAATAACGATGAAAACCATGGTTACACCAATAAAAAAAGAAGACAAATTTATGGTGCTTAGAACTTCAATTGATAGTTTATCCTCACCTAAAAAATATTCAATAATAATATTAATTACCGGCAAGAGATATAGTAAAAACACTTTATTATTGAAAAATTGTTTCCCTTTTTCTTTAAAATACTGATAAACAAAATGCAAGTAACTTACGGGCACTGATAAAAATGTCAGCAAATTTACGTATCTACTAAACACATCACCCCTAGATACGCCACCTGCACTTAAATATGCGATAGAAACGTTTAATAAAAAAGCAATCAATAAAAAAGTTGAAGAAAACAGTTTCTTTGATTTACTTGAATTTAAAATGAAAAAAATACAAAATAGGCATAATAAATAAAAAGTTACAGGGATCAAAAACACAAAAAATATATCATATCCAAGAAATGTCTCTTTGGTATTGATATCCACCACTTCGGCATCCCGTTTTACCGTGACTGAGTAAGCCCACGAAAGAATGTCTTCTGCTGGCTCTCTCTTTTTGGTTATAGATTTACCATCAATCTCGAGAAGAATATCACCTTTTTTAAGCCCGGCATATTCCGCAAGAGAGTGCTCTTCTACTTCTATAACGACTAATTGATTATGCGAATTATACTTTAATTTAGCACCTTCAAATGCATTATTAAAACAGAGATAACAAATATAAATACTATAAACAAAACTTAAAAGAACCAGCAAAATTGAAATAAACTTTAATGAAGATTTCAATTTCAAGCTCCCTATCCTTTGTTTAAATTCCACAATGTTACCTTACCTTGTATTTCGATTCCTTCAAATGCCTTTATGATAGTCAATAACTGATCATGATCTACACCTAAGAGGCTTGCATTTCCATGGATAACCTGCTTCAGCACCTCTGGATGTTGTACTAAATAACTTACAATCTCCTGCAAAACTTATTCCTCCCCACCAAACATCTGTAAAAGCAGCAAAGTTAAATCCTCTTTCGCCTTCTCTTCTAATTCCAGCTCCTCAATTTCTTTTTTGAATTGTTGAATAGCGAGCTGATTCATTACATACATATACTGAGTGACGCCTGCTGCCTTCAGTTCTCCTTTATAGCATTTTATTTCTTTATCGGCAATTTTATCCTTAGTTTCAAATGTTTTTAACAAATCAATCGACGACTGGTTAAATTTTCTTGACAAATATAAGTACGCAAGCGTTCGCTTTTTCTTGGCGATATCGCTCTTTGAATCATAAAAAAGTGCTTTATAATCATTTTCGATTTGTGAAGCAATACCTAGCTGGTAAGCGTATGTTTCGACTGCTTTATTAAATTTCCCGGTTGCAAGCATGGTTCCCAAAACACATGAAAGAGCCACCAGTGAACCTGATTTACGCTTGATCATATCGAGACACTCTTCTTCAGTGACGGGTTTGCCTCTTAGATCCTCATGCTGTCCCTGGGATGATTGCAATATATAGTCAATCAGTTTATGTAAGAATGCAGGATCATTCGAAACGGAGCTAACCACTTTAATACCTAATGTATAAAGCGCAGTCGCCGCATTCATTGCGACTGAACGGTTTATTTTCATCCAAGGTTCATCGGGGCTGTCTTCATCCTCTAAATCATCGAATATATCAAACGCAAGAATCAAAAGTTCTATGCCCGCTCCAAGCGTTTCCGCCGCATCAGTGTCCGTGCCGCCGAAACTTTGGTAATGATAAAAAGCAAGCTCGCTGAAATGCAACTGGTCCTTTGCATCTAGAAAAGCGTGCAGCGTCCGATTTAAGTCCGCGTTGGGAATCTCAACGTCTATAAAATGATTCATTCTTTGCTTGATTTTACTGTGATCTAGACAAAAAAGCTTAGAGATGGTGCTCCCTCCTTTCTTAATATTTTACTAAATCAAATTCCCGATTGACAGAGCAATTTTTTTATTTAACAATTATATAATAATATATCCTTTTTTTGGATTTGTTTGCAAAAAAAAAAGACTTGTCTGAAACAAGTCTTTTTACGAGGTTTTTAGATATGTGTACTTATCGTATTGATCAATGCTTTTGTTAATCTTGCGCAAGGAGTCCTTTGTTTCTCTGATTTCATTCTCTAGCCGCCAAAGCAGTTGTTTTAATTCTTCAATTTGTTGCTTTTCCACCGATTCCACACTCCTTTTGGAAGATCAATCAATTTGTGTATAGTGAACGAGTCATAGGTATTTGATCTGTTAATACAAGTTTAAAGGGAATTGGTCTCTTTTTCACCGAAAAGTTGCATATAAATTCATGCGTTACACCGCAAACTTTAAATAGACCATAACACCCATTCTACACGACTTGCGATTAGTTCTCAATTCCTAATGAAACATAAAATTTTAGTTTGTTTTTAAAGGGATCAAATAAAGATCACTAATAAACCCCTTTAGCACCGCAAGTTCAGTTATTTTTTGTTCGTTTTGCGACATTGAGTCTAAAGTAATAACTAGCGGGGAATAGAAAAACTTGATTGTTCAAGGAACGCAGATCGGGTATGCACCACCGAAAAACACGCAATAGACCGACACGCATTTCGGCCCTTAAAAAAAACCGACCCTTCGCCTTACACCGCAAAAACCGCAATTTGACCCGTAAAAATTGAAACGAGGTGTTCATATTGCTTCCTTCTCATTGCTTTTGGATGCATCCATACCAACATATCCGCTGCCGGCAGGTCTATCCGGAAGTTGAAGCCAGCGCCTTTTCGCGTTCGGCAAAAGAAGCGGAGGGCTTGATGGCTGACGGACAAAGAATTTTAAGCAGGCTTTCAGCATCGCGTGCTTTGGCTCACCAAATCATGACGGCTGCCCAAAGCAACCAAAAAAATACCGTCCTTGCCCTGCTCAGACAAACTGGCGTCCGCAGCCAGCTTGATGCCTCTTTCGATCCCGACGGCATCCGCATCATGCTTATCAGCCCCCGCAGCAGAATATTCCTCCTCCTGCGTTGGTCTTAGCGCAAAAAAAATTCCGGTCCCTAAAAAGGAGCCGGAATTTTTTTATAAAAGTTTTTGACACCAATCAACGGCTTCAAGATAGCATTGATACGCTTCATCTTTTGTTAAGCCTTCTGTTTCTGGCGTGCTGTCTTCCCATTCGTTTCGCTCGATCGATTTTGCAAGCCGTAAGATTTTTCGATAATCGTTTTCTTTGCCGAGCAGTGCTTGTCCTACTTCGTCCGTCAGCGGCAGTTCGCTGATGACTTCCGCCAGTTCTTTGTGAAGCAGTGTATCGATAAATGAAAACATGCCTGTCAGCATATAAGAAGCCGGCTGAGGGCGATTCGTTTTTTTCGCCAGCAATTCGCAAAGCTTCGCGCGGATCAGCGAAATCTTGACGACTTCGTTCTTGCTGGAGTTTTGTTTTTTCGTTAAATCCTTAAATGAGAGGATGAAGATCCACCTTTTGATTTCTTTAAATCCGAGAAGCACGATAGCCTGGCGGATGCTTTTAATCTTTTGAATCGGCCGGTTGGCCGGAGAGTTCAACAGCTTCAGCAGCTGGTAGGAAAGCGACAAATCGCGTTCTATAATATTTGTGACGTTTTCAATATCAGGCTGATCTTCGCTTAATTCATGCAGCAGCTCATAGTAAGCATGGAAATGATATGTAATGTCCTGACCGTCAATCACAGCGGGCTCGCTGAAGAAATAGCCTTGAAACAGTTGAAATCCGTCTTTTACAGCCTGCTCATAATCCTTTCGCGTCTCCACTTTTTCAGCGAGGAACGTCAGACGGTGGTTCCGGCATGATCGAAGGATGCTCTGTCTTTCCTGCCGCGTCGTTTTGAAAAAATCGATCTTCAAAATATCAATGGATGCCAAAAGCTGATGGAGCAAGTCCCTCTCCACGCGATGCTTTAAACAAAAATCATCAAGGGCAATCGTGTAGCCGAGGCTTTTCAAATGCCTGCACCTTTCGATAAGCTCAGGGGTGATCGGCACATCTTCAAGGATTTCTACAACGAGCTGGTCCGGATCAAAATAAGTCGGCAGCCCTGATGCCAAAAGACCTTCGGTAAAATTCACGTAATACCTTTTGCCTTCTGTCAATTTATCGATTCCAATGTTTAAAAAGCTGTTAATCATCAATTCTGTTGTCGCTTGATCACCGTCAATACCGGAAAAAAAGTTTTTCTCGCTCTCTCTGTATAAAAGCTCGTATGCGACAACTTGTTCTTTTCTGTTGAATATTGGCTGTCTGGCAACGAATACCCTCATTCTTTTTCCCCCTAGCGACTGAGGTGCCTTCGCTTTTAAGTATATCAATTAAATGAGCAAATCCCGTCCGCTTAAAAAATCCGCCCAAATATTGAACTTAATATTGAAAAACAGATAATCCCCGAAGAAATTATCTGTTTCAATCCCCAGTTATATTAAAAACTATCGTTTACAGAGTCAACCTTGATCCAGACCTTTTTTCGCCTTGATTTTTGCTTCGTGAATTTGCTGCATCTTGTTGTTCCAGCAAGCTTCGCTTAAATCGACAGGATATTCTTCGGGCTTGCTGATCCGCTTATACTCTTCCCAAAGCAAACTGAGATTTTCTTGAACATACCGCTTAATATCCTGAATGCTCGGATTCTCATAAACAAGCTCGCCTTTTTCAAAGATCGGCTGGTGAAGGTCTTTCGCATCAAAATTCGTCACAAACTTGCTGATAAACGTATGAACGGGGTGAAACATCTTCAGCCGCTCCTGTTCATTGACCTTTTCATAGTCCAAAGCGATATAATCGCCTTCTGAATGATGGTTCAGCTGATTGATGATTCTGTACACCTTTTTCAAGCCTGGAGTCGTCACTTTTTCCGGATTCGAAGAAATTTTAATCGTGTCTGCCATTTTTCCGTCTTCTTCGATGGAAACGAGTTTGTAAACCGCGCCGAGAGCCGGCTGATCATAAGCGGTAATCAGCTTTGTGCCGACGCCCCAGACGTCGATTTTTGCGCCCTGGGCTTTCAGGTTCATAATCGTATACTCATCAAGATCGCTTGAGGCGACGACTTTTGTATCTGTAAAACCGGCTTCATCCAGCATGGCTCTCGCTTTCTTGGACAAATAGGCGAGGTCTCCGCTGTCCAGGCGGATTCCCGAAAATTCAATTTGATCACCGAATTCCTTCGCCACTTTGATTGCATTTGGAATGCCGGAACGCACCGTATCATATGTATCGACCAAAAAGACACATTTTTTATGGGTTTCCGCATATTTTTTAAATGCCGTGTATTCGTCGCGGTAGGCTTGAACAAGCGCATGGGCGTGCGTGCCCGATACCGGAATGTCAAAACGCTTGCCGGCGCGGACATTGCTTGTCGCATCGAACCCGCCGATAATCGCGGCCCTTGCTCCCCACATCGCCGCGTCCATTTCATGCGCGCGCCTTGTTCCAAATTCGAGCGCCGTCTCATCTCCGATCACACTTTTGATTCTCGCGGCTTTTGTCGCGATCAATGTTTGGTAATTCACAATGTTGAGCAGAGCCGTTTCAATCAGCTGCGCTTCGGCCAAAGGCGCTTCGATCCTCATGATCGGTTCGTTTCCAAACACGATTTCGCCTTCCTGCATGGAATAAAGCGAACCGGTGAATCTCATATCTTTTAAAAAGCTGAGAAAGTCATCTTTGAAGCCCAGCTCTTCTTTTAAATAAACTAAATCGCTTTCAGTAAATCTGAAATCCCGCAAAAACTCAATCGCTTTTTCAAGACCGGCAAAAACGGCAAAACCGCTGTCAAAAGGGAGCTTTCTGAAAAACAGTTCAAAAACGGCTTTCTTTTGATCAATGCCGTCGCGCCAATACGTTTCCGCCATATTAATTTGATATAGGTCTGTGTGTAGTGCTAGACTGTCGTCTGTAAAACGGTGTTCCAACCTTCATTTCTCCTTCCTCAATCTGACACTGAGGCTCCCAGGGTGTTTGCAAAATGAGAAAGAGCCCAGTCGTGCCCGTCCGGGTTAAAGCTAGCCACTGCGTTTTGATGAATGACAAGATTAAACCCTTTATTATAAGCGTCTACTGCGGTATGGAGCACGCATATATCTGTGCATACGCCAACGAGGTGCAGTTCTTTAATATCCCTTTCACGAAGCTTCAGCTCGAGGTTTGTCCCGGCAAAAGCAGAGTACCTTGTTTTTTCCATGTAATAGACATTCTGATCATGTTCGTGTTTTCGATAAAGCGCTTCAAGCCTTCCGTATAAATCCTGTCCTGATGTACCTTTTATATTATGTGGAGGAAACAAACGGGTTTCCGGATGATGCGAATCGCCGGCCTCGTGTGAATCGACTGCAAATACGACGTAATCGCCGTTTTGAATAAACGTTTCCGCGAGACGCGTCACGGCGTCTTCGATTTCCCGGCCTGGTTCTCCGCACGTCAGCTTTCCGTCAGCTGCGACAAAGTCATTTGTATAATCTATACATATAAGAGCTTTTTTCATTGCCGCCCTCCCCGCCTTTTGTATGATAGGTAACATTATAACTTATCTAAACGGACAAGTGAATGGCGAATCAAGCGGATATGGCTGCAAAGCCGCGCCAGCAGCGGTTTTTTTCTTTTTCAGAAAAAAACAAAAACCGCGGGTTTTCGCACGCCCTGTGGAAAACCCGTGCCTCATCTCTTGTTTAAAACCGACTGCTCAAAGATGTCGTCCTGAACATAAATCGATTCTTTCTCTACAGCCTCACGCGCTGCGAGGACAAGTCCAAGGGGAGTATCCGATTGCTGGTCGGACACGATGGAAAAAGAAACACCTTGTTTATTGGACTCCTTGATGTAAGGAGATAAATGAGAGTAGTCGATTTCACCGTTCAGCAATAATGTCGCATCCGCTTTTGAGCCAAGCGCATCAATGACTTCGCGGTATGCCTGCGGACGCAGCACTTGTCCTTTCGTCAATGCGATGATAACCCGTTCCCTCAGCGAGCCTAAAAACAGTCTGCGTTCATCCGGCTTCGTTTCGCGTGGTCCATACATTCCCTGCTGTAAATATTGATCCATTGATTGGTCGCTCACGTCTTAGACCCTCCAGTTTATCTTGCTGGCAGCTTGTTTTAAGCTGCGTTTTTTTATCAGTATGCCCATGAAAACAGCGGGCATGAGCCCGGGCTACATTTCGGTCACCCATTGTACAATCTTTTTGGACAGCTCCTCGGCCGCATCCGCTTCAGCCACTTTTGACAATGACCGGTCAAGCTTTTCGGCGAGCTCTGCTTTTTCTTCCTCATAAGAAATCAGCTTACTCCACTCCAGTTGCGGCACAGCCACAAGCGTATGAAATTCCTTTTTATTTTCATGGAGGTAAACGTCTGTGATCATCTGATCTTTGTTCAAGATGTTTGCCTTCCTTATTTTCATCTTTGTCACCTGCCTTATCTATCTTTTTTCCCATTATACTATAAAAAAGAAACAGCCTCTTTAAAAGAGGCTGTCACAGGTTCAATGACTTGAAACCGTCGATCACATCCGCATCTGTGAAGGATGTTTTATTGCTATTGTTTTGAATCAAACCGTAGTCCCCTGTTAAAAATGTACCCGCTCCTCCTCCGGAAACATCCGTGCACTTCGGGGAAATGGCAAACACATCTCCAAAGAAGGCTGCGCTGTCATCAACGACTTGCCTGATAAAAATCGGTCCGACGATCGCCGGCATCTTCACACCTCCGCCATTCAATTTATTAGCATCATATGTGAAAATGGGCAAAACGTTCAGACTTCAGCATTTTCCGCCGTTTCTTTTTTATACCTCTGCCTTAAACGGACAAGGCGGACGATATTCAATGTAAAAGCCTTGAGCAGGGCATAAGCCGGAACGGCCAGGATCATGCCGAGAATGCCTCCGAAGCTTCCGGCGCCGATTAATAAAAGGATGATCGTCAGCGGATGCGTATTCAGGCGGCGGCCGATAATCAGCGGCGACAGCAGATTTCCGTCAGTCTGCTGAACGGCAACGACGATGATCAGCGCGATGAGTGCTTTCGTCGGCGAGTCGAGAAAAGCGATAATGACAGCCGGTGTCGCTCCAAGAAACGGTCCGACATATGGAATAATATTCGTCACGGCAATAATTACGCCGAGAATCAGCGCGTATTTCACACCGGCGATCCAAAAACCGATGAAGCAAGCCGTTCCGACAAACATACAAACGATCAACTGTCCTTGAATGTAAGCCGCCAGCGTCTCATACAAATCCTTAAAAATTTTCAGTCCTTCATTTTTGTACTTGTCAGGCAGAATCTTGACAGCCAAATTCGGGAAACGGTTGCCGTCCTTCAGCATATAAAACAGGATGAACGGCACGGTAACAGACGTGATCGCAATGTTGGTCACAACACCGAATACAGAAGACAGGCTCCCTGTAATATTCTCAGGCAGGCTCGTCAGATATTCGCCGATTGAGCTTTCGATTTTGGCAACCGATACGAAGTCCTGATTCATCATCCAAGTGAACCACTGCGAATTCGACATTTGCTTAATGAAAATCTGGATCTGTTTCACATAGGACGGAATGCTGTTAAACAAATCGGTCACCTGCTTTGTAAACACAGGACCGACAGATGACAACACAAACACGATCAATGCCACAAACGCCAAATAGATCAGCAGAATGGACAGCGTTCTCGGCAGCTTTTTCTCAAGAAACCGCACGATCGGATTGAATATAAAATACAAGATTCCCGCAATTAAAATCGGAGTAAATAAAGTCGATGCAAATACAATGATCGGTTCGAAAAGAAAAGACACTTTTGTCGACACATAAATAATAAGAAGAACCAATAAAATTTGCAGCGTCCAAAAATGGGTTTTTGATTTAAACAAGCTTTGTTTCCTCCCGGCTTTTTTCATTAATCTAAAAACTACTATTCACACTAACGTCTGTCAACTGTTTTCCTTCCATTCATACGAAAAAGCTTTGACAGGGTTTCATTTCAACACCTTTTTGAGCAAAAAAGATTGACAGCTTCATCCGTTGTAAATACAATAATTACAACGGAAGGGTGATTTGATGAAGATCAGCAGCAGATTTACGATAGCCGTACATATGTTATCCTTGATGCAAGTCCGAAGCGACCATTTGACATCAGAACAAATCGCAGACAGCGTCAATACCAATCCAGTCATCATCCGCCAAATCAGCAGATTGCTGAAAAAAGCGGGCTTGATTGAAGTAAAGCGCGGCACAGGCGGCGCGCACTTATTACGGGATGCCGGCGCCATTTCTTTGTATGATGTCTATAAAGCCGTCGAAGTTGTCGGTGAAGGCGAACTGTTTCACACTCACGAAAATCCCAATCCTGATTGCTGGGTTGGCGCGAATATCCACCAGGTTCTTGAGCTTATTTTATTAAAAGCACAAACAGCCATGGAGACTATACTCAAAGAAATTTCTATAAAAGAATTGACTGATCTGATTATCCAAAAAAAGAATGCTTCTCAATGAGGCATATTTTTTTCGACTCGTTGTAATAACCACACTTACAACGAGCGTCTGGCATTAATTTTTTTCACCTCGTTGTAATATTGTTCATTACAACGGAATAAAAGGAGGTGGGTACCATGTGATCAACACAGGCGAATTCGGATTTCCAACACATTAAGGGAGGACTTAACATGACGAATCATATAAAAGAAATCAACTGGGAGCAAAACACCAACTCTTACATTCAGCTCATACCGAATATTGAGTACACAAAAGTGAAAGACACTTCTTTGACATTACATTTGCTGGTGCGCCGCAATCCAATGGATGCGTTATTTAACCGGGAAGGCAATCAAGAAACATACCCGCTGATTATTTATCTGCAAGGGTGCGGATGGGGTTGGACAAAACAGGATACATCCGCCTTTATCCCCCAGCTGGTTCCATTTGTCGAGCAAGGCTATGTCGTGGCAAGCGTTCAATACAGAGGCAGCGGAGAGGCGCTGTTTCCGGCTCAGCTTCATGATGTGAAAACAGCTGTCCGCTTTTTAAAAGCAAATGCCGACCGCTATAACATCGATCCTGATAGAGTGGGAGTCTGGGGGGATTCTTCAGGCGGCCATTTGGCTCTTTTGCTTGGATTGACCGAAGGAATTGAAGAATTTGAAGGCCAGGACGAATACCGTCATGTATCGAGCAAAGTCGATGCGGTTGCGGACTGGTTCGGCCCGGTTGATCTTCTGTCCATGAGCAAGTATCCGTCCATCTTCGACCATGATTCACCCAATTCACCGGAATCCAAGCTGATCGGCGGACCTGTTCAAGAAAACAGAGAACAGGCGAAACAAGCGAGTCCGATAAGCTATGTTCACAGGGACGCGCCCCCCATTCTGATCATGCACGGGGATCAGGACGATGTCGTCCCTTATGAACAAAGCGTCCAATTGTTTGAAGCCTTAATAAAAGAGGGCCATGATGCCCTTATGTATAAAATAAACGGGGCCGGACATAACGGTTTTACCCAGGCTCATACCCTTGACATCGTCAAATCGTTCTTCCGCAAACATTTAAAGCCTGGAAAAGCATGAACATTGAAGGCCGGATATCCGGCCTTTCAGTGTATATTCCTATCTTTTATGAATATTTTCTAAATTTTTTTCAGTATATCGGTATAAAGTTCACCTTCAGAAAATAAGATGAAAACGCTTACAACAAAACCATGAGGTGAACAACGATGAAAAAACTGGTACTGCTCATGCTTGTTTTGCTGGTCGTGTATCCGCATGTATCGAAAGCGGGAGGATTTAAAGGAGGAGGAGGCGATCCGGGTCACTGGTTCGCGGGAGACCCTGTTGAACATCCTGATCCCGCAAAACCGCCGATTGTATTTGTCCATGGATTAAACGGCTCTTCAAGCGCTTGGTTTGACGAAAATGACATGGCGGAGCAGGCGTGGAAAAACGGATATGATGCGGCTTTTATCGATCTTCACCCCGATAAAGACATGCAGGATAACGGAGCGATGCTGGCCGCGAAACTGCGCGAAATCTACCAGCATTTCGGCCGCAAGGTCATTCTCGTTTCCTACAGCAAAGGCGGAATTGACAGTCAGTCGGCGCTGATTCATCACAACGCATACCATTATGTCGAGCGCTTGATTACGCTCGGAACCCCCCATCACGGTTCGCAGCTGGCAGACCTTGCCTACAGCAGCTGGGCAGGATGGCTCGCCGATATTTTAGGCCAGAAAAATGCCGCCGTTTACTCTCTCCAAACAGGGTTTATGAAATCGTTCCGCGATCAGACCGACAATCATCCCAATCGATCGAAAACCAAATATTTCACCTTGGCAGGCAATAAAATCGGCGGGTTCGGCAGCGTTTTATTTTTTGGAGGCGTCTATTTAAACATGTTTGGCGAAAATGACGGTGCCGTCACCGAAAAAAATGCGAGACTCCCTTACGCCACAAACCTGAATACAGGGAAGTGGGATCACTTCTCGATTATTAAAGGAAACCTCACATTTCCTGTATTTATGCCTTTATTGACGGTTCAGGCATATGCAAATGAAACAGCGGCCATCAAGGAAAACCTATC
Source organism: Bacillus sp. PK6-026 (assembly GCF_054161455.1). Taxonomy (NCBI): domain Bacteria; kingdom Bacillati; phylum Bacillota; class Bacilli; order Caryophanales; family Bacillaceae; genus Bacillus; species Bacillus sp. PK6-026. The sequence continues at coordinate 3,403,264 of NZ_CP096418.1, forward strand.
GTACCCTTTCATCAGAGGAGGGGAAAATCATGGATTGAGAGAAGAGGAATTCGCCGTTGAAAAAGGCGTCAAGGAAATAACCGTTCACTGGCTGAGCAATCATTCCTCGGGAAATATCAAATTGACAGATCCGCACGGCAAACCGCTCAAAGATTTTTCAAAAGCAAAGACGGCGGATGTTTTTGAAGGGGGATTCGTCCATTCCGCTGCCATTAAAAATCCGGCAGCAGGTACATGGAAGATCGCATCATCTGTCAAACAAAAAGAGGCGTTTTTGTTCATTGTGACGTTCGATTCTCCTCTGAACCAGCAAATTAAAAACGCAGTCACCAGAGAATCGGCAAATCTTGCGAATGTTAAGGCGTCCGTTCGTTCTATCCGCTATGAAAACGGAAAACAGGCCGAGAAAAAGTCGCTGAAACCAGCTTCCATCAATGCGCTGCAAAACAGCCTGTCATTCAAAAAAGCGGGCTTGTATTCGGTGACGATCGACCTTTCAGGAAAAACGGCAGACAACTCGCCGTTTAACAGGACGATCATCCGCTCTATTTATGTAAATGACAAAGGGGAGAAGTTTGAAAACAGCCCTTTGTCCGATTAAACCGTTCTTTTCATGGGAGATAAAGATTCATCGACCATGCGGTCAAGTTTTCTGATCTTTTCAAGCGCCAGCTTATGATCGATTTTGCGGTAATGGTGGTTTCCGCCCGGCTCTTCATCCAGCTCATCCGCTTTTTTGACGATTTCCTGCAGCTTGTTTTTATCGAGGTCCCCTTCTGGCAAATAGGAATCCGTATGAAGCAAAATCGCCAAAGCAATCTCTTTTGCCGCTTTCCGATCTTCGCCGAGGCGGATCAGCAGCTTGTGAGCGCGCTCGGCACCCTTTATCGCGTGAATGTCGTTTTGCTTGTATTTTTCATAATCCCATTCCCCGTCGGTATACCATTCATAATGACCGATATCGTGCAGCAAAGCCGCTTTTGTCGCGATATCAGGGTCTACTCCCGCTCGCACCGCCAGGCGGTATGCGTGGTAAGCGCAGGCTACGGCATGAGCTACACCGGAGCGTGTTAAATATTTTTGTGCGATTGGATGGGTGAATACATCCACTAATGTTACGTTTCTCATGTAAACCCCTCCTTTATATATTTTTAGAATCCTAACATATTTTCATGTAAATCTCAATTGATCTGACACATCATATTTAAAATTCCGCTATATGAGCTGGCGCCATAATAAAATAAAAACAAGCACAATCGATTTGATGTGCTTGTTTTTTTATTTTTCACAAAAACTCTTTAATGTCATACACTCTGCCGTTTTCAAAGTCGGTCTCAAGCAGATCGAGCAGAACGCCGGCGACGTAAGGCGTGCTTCTCAGCTTTCCTTCTGTTTGATAGGTTTTGAATCGTTCAATTTCATGAAAGTCTTTTTTCGATGATGAACGTATTACCTCTTGCATGCCGGTATCCATGATCCCCGGTGAGAAAGAAATCATTTTCACCGGATCAGGTTGATCTTCCTGTTCAAAGCCGAATGTTTTCGTGAACATATCGAGCCCCGCTTTTGAACTGCAGTAGGCGCTCCATCCTTTATAAGGGTTTTTGGCCGCACCTGATGATATATTGACAATCGATTTTTTGCCTTTGTATGGCTTGAGCCATTTGGTAAACAGCTGGCTGAGAATCACCGGAGCTAACAAATTTAAGTCATAATGCAGCCTCAGCTCTTCCGGTTCAGCTTCACCGGCGCGCTTGATCGGCGTCACCATACCCGCATTGTTGATCAAGGTGATCGAAGTAAAATCGCGGGCTTGGACAGATTCTGTCAATTGCCGAAACCACTTTTCTGTTTCGGCGAGCTGTGTCAGATCAGCCTCATGCCGGATCAGCCTCTCATGACTGACTTCAGACTTGGTCCTTGAGACAGCGTGAACAATATGGCCTTTTTGCAAAAGCCCTTCGGCAATCGCGGCGCCAAGCCCTTTTGACGCTCCGGTAACAATGGATAAATGCATACGGCGTCCCTCCTTATCCATTATTGTACTGATTCATCAGCCTGCTTCTCAAGTGCAGCGGTTTTCTGTTCCGGAAGAAACGCGGCGAGCACGTAAAAAACCGCCGTCAGTAAACTGAACCATTCGAACACAATCAGCTGGAGAGCTGCCCCAAAAACAAGCAGACCTTGCGTCCATGAACCGCATTTCCCTTTTAAAATGCGAATCAAAGCAAAGATCATGATGGCGAGTGCCACACCCGAGCCTAGCAAGCCATAACCGTAGTGGACAAAGTCCGCCATTGCCTGATCGTGTCCCTCCCTCATCGATGGGTATATCAGTAAAATGATGCCTAATGTGCAGATGACCACAATGTAATAGAAAATGGATTCTAATATGAGCAGCCCGTGTACTGCCACAAGCATTAATAACCAAATCGACGCCAATGCAAAAGCTAACCATGCAGATAGCACCTTATAGAACCTCGGATTTTTCATTGTTGAGCGCTCCTATTTTTTCTGCTGCCCGCTGACTTTCGGAATCAAAAAGAACAGACCTGCGATGCATAAGAGGATCAGCAGACCGTATAAAATGGGCAGGAAGATGGATTGCCGGCTTTCCGCAGCGTCATCTTCCCGTCCCGATAAGGACGGATTTGCCGAGAATGACAGGTCAAGCTGCTTCAGCTTTGACGCCACGGAATTGCTTTCATTCGTGAAGCTTCCGGACAGGCTTTTCAGCTTTTCGATGGCATCTTCTTTTTTCGAATCTGTAAATGAGAATTCCTTCAGTTCTTCTGGAATTGATATTTCTTCCTTGTATTCCGTCTCTTCTTCCTGAAGATAGTCCGTCTCGATTTTAATATCCTGCTTTTCATACTCGTTTGGCTTTACATCGACTTTATCGGTTTCCTCCGCCTTCACGAACGGAGTGAAAAGAAAGAAGGAGAGCATGACTGCCATGATCCCCTTCTTTCCCCATTTCGCATTAAGCATCATGGTCAGTCTCGCTTTCTTCTGTTCTTGATTTTGCAAAATCGATAATAAAAGGAACAGCAATCGCGATGATCGTGATTAAAATTAATGCACCGATTCCGAGTGCAAACTGGCTTCCAGTTCCGTACTGAATCGACATATATACGGTTGATACCGGATTGTTAAAGCTGAAGTTCGGCATCGCCAAGTCAAGCAGCGGCGCTACATAGAACAGCACCATAGCGGCTGTTGCGATTCCGCCTGCGATCGATCCCAGCATAAACGCCGTCCGGATGATGGCTGAACTTGCGACCAGCAGCAAGATCGTAAAGACCGACCACATGACGGCCTGATCGTCTGCGAGTGAGTAAATGTTCAAACCGAACAGACTGATCATCAGTCCGACAATAATATTCAAAATGCCAAACAGCGCGCCTCTGACTAAGAGCGGAGCATTTTGATAATGGTGGCTGAAATATCCGATCAGCAAGCTGGAAAGCATCACAATCACGAGAATGACGACCGGCGGTACGTTTTGCGCTTTCGACTCTGGAACATCCCCGCTGATTTTCACCGGACTTGCCAGATGATCGTATACATATCCGTCGTTTCCTCCGAACGCATTGCCGAGAATGCCGTACACGTCTCCGCGGATCAGCTTTGTCGTCGCGACATTTTGGCCCCAGTTTGAATTCAGGGTATCCGCTTTTTTCTGAACATCGTTCACACTTTCCTGAATATTGCCCGTGTACTCGATGACGCCTGATTGCGTTTCCGACAAGGAACCGAGCATGTTAGACAGCTGCAAAATGTCATTTCCGAGCGTATCCTGCATGCTGATGACCATCGTTCCATCTGTCGCGTCTCCCTGCATGACCGCCGTTCCGGCGCCTTCCGGATTGCGCAGCTGTTCAGATACGGCATTTGCTCGTTCTGAAATCGTGCTGAGTTCATTCAGCACGTCAGTCTGCTTCTCACTAATGAAATCGCCGTAGCTTTTGACGAAATCGGTCATGTCTGTTGTGTAAGCTTCAACATCTTCGCTAGTGGCTAGCATGTTGTTTTTTAGGTTTTCCCATTTTGTGTTTTCGTCTTCATCGACTCTGAGGACGGTATCAACTTTATCTTTGCTATTTTGGAGCATTCCTTCTTCAAGCGATGAACTCGCTTTGAATTTCCCTGTTACTGTAGCATGATAGACTGATAATAGATTATAGTAATCCATTAATTGATTAATGTCTCTATTAACAAAATCCTGATTTTCAAAAACCTTTTTCACTTCAGGGCTAATATCATAATCCTTCAACTCATTTTCGAGCTTCATTATATTATTACATATATTCTTAAAATTGTTGTCTCTTTCCTCTTCAAACTTTTTATTCAGCTTATCTACAGTATTATTTAATTCATCAATTTTATCATTTAGTTTCGTTACTTTTTCATCTAAATTATCAATTTTTTTCTTAAGTTCTTCATTATGCTCTTTTGTTTTTTGATCAATGTTTGACTTTACATCTGCAATGTTTACAGAGATCGTATTCAACTCTTTTTTTAACTCTTCAAGATTATTACTGTCTTGTTCATCAGGACTTTCTCCTGCAGAAGGCGGATCTTCATTATTTGTATCATCAACATTATTTTCTTCTGTTTGACCTGTATTTGCGGGATCCGAAGTATTGGCTTCTGACTCCCCAGATGAAGGAGGTTCTGGCTCTTCTTTATTTGGTGTTTGAATGTTATTAGACAATTCCTCTAATTCTTTTGAAATTTTCTCAAGCTCAGCTGTTTCATTGTCTAAATTTATTTCGATATTTTTACTATCGTCATCTTCACCTGAATCATCTTTTCCATCATCTTCAGGGTCTTCATCTTTTGGCGTTTCTTTATTATCAGGTTTAAACAATTCCGCACGATACTTTAACATGTCAGAATTAGATTCAATATTATTTATTGTCACTTGTCTAGCTTCTCTTTTATAGTTAGAAATCAATTCACTCTGTAAAGTGCTTATCTTACCAAGCTGATCCTGCGGAACCCAATTATACCGGTATTCTTGCAAATTATCATTCGAATTCACAGCTAATCCAAACTGATTCTGTAAATTTCCAAATGCCGTCGTCATTCCGCTCATTTTATCACTGAAGCGATTAGCAACGATGGACTGCTTTTCCTTAATCACCGTAAGGCCGTCTTGAATTTGCTTTTCACTGTCCGCTTGTGCAGCTTGAAGCAGTTCCGACTGCTTTTCTTGATATTGTTTGTACTGATTGACGTTGTCGACGAAGCTGTCCAATTGTTTTTTGGATTCTTCTACGCCTGCGTTGCGCTCTTTTGATGTGCCTTCTGTTTCATTGATCGATTCTTTCAGTCTGTCGATCATCTCTTTTTGTCTTTCTACTTCGCCCGCTAAATTGTTGGAGCTCGGCTTGTAAAAATTGTACATCGCGTTTTGGAACTCTGATTCTTTGTTTACGATGCTGTCAAACTCTTTTCTGACCTTTTTGACTCCCTGTTTGACAAAGCGCCAATACAGGGAAGACATTTTTTTGCTCACCGTTTTTTGCGCGTCTTGAAGTTCGCGCTGGACTTTTTCCTTGTTGACGGCGTCAAGCTGGTCCTGAATTTTAAATTCCAGCTCCGCTTTTTGTGGACGCTCATGGTTATAGCTTAAAATGTTTTGCGAAAAGTCCGACGGAATGTAGACAATCGCATCGTATTGCTTCTCCGAAAGTCCGCTTTCTGCTGCGCTCCGGTTGACGACCGTCCATTTATAGTCCGGACGGTCAACCAGGGAAGCCGAGATTTCGTTCCCCAGCAGCGCATCTTCATCAACGGTTCCGTCATCTTTCAAAATGCCGGTATCTTCATTGACGACAGCGATTTCCCTTGTCGCGTTCGATACCTTTTTCGTCGGGTTCTCACCGATGAAATGAAAGAACAAGACGGGCAGCAAGATGATCGTGACGAAGGCGCTGATAATTTTCAGCGTGCTTTTTTGTTGTTCCGTCATTTCGTTTTCTTCCTTTCTACGGCACATAAAGGAATTTGAATTTTCCTCTCTTTGCCGTTTTCAACGATATAGCCAAAGCCCGGGAGAATTTCCGGCTCCTGGCGTTCATATGGGAGCTGAATCAAATTCTGCTCGGATTTTTTCATCAATAGCATGGCGTGTCTGACCTGCTTGACTTCGCTTGTCAGCGAATCATAGCCTTTTGTGAACTCGCTGTGATTTCCGGCAGGTATAAAGTGGAAGCCTAAATGGGCGTATGACTTCATAAACATCGCCATTTTATCCTGAATAGATGCGTCGATTGTCTGCTGGAACCGTGAAAGTCCGTCGACGATAAAGACCATCGGTGAAAAATCAAGGTTGGCGATTTCGCCTTGTTTAACGGCTTCCAAATACATCGCTTCTCTTGTCCGGCAAATTTCTTCCGTCTCAGCCAGCCAGAGCATAATGTCGTCTTTTGTTTCAAGATAGCTGATTTGATCCTCTGTCGCATATTGAGAAAGCCCTCTGTCTATCGAATCAAACACGGCAATTTTTTTCGTGTCATGGTCAAGCAGGTGCTCGAGCATGATCTTGATGACGTTTGTTTTTCCGCGCTGCGTCTGACCCATGATGAGGCAGTGCTTATTTTTCTCAAGGTTAAAGTATACCGGTTCGACAGATTCTTCATCGAGTCCCATTGGAATAAGGCCTCTTTCAGGCTGAAGCGGATAATCTCTCACAAACTGCGTAACGGAAAGCTCCAGCGGCAGCATCGGCACAGGCGCCGGCTTTCTCATGCCTTCCGACCGTTCTGCGATCGCCTGAATGTCGGATTTGATCCGTTCAAACAGCTCGATATCATTGTCCGCTTCCACAGGCATAAACATTTGTGCGAAGTATTGGTTTTCTTTATTGATAATGACGCGTCCAGGGATCGGTTCAAGGCTGAATTCCGGCCTTCCGATGATCGAATATGCTTCAGACTGATCCATCAGGTAGTGGACAACCCTCGTTTTCAGGTTGTTCAAGAGCGACTGTCTGATCGCATTGACCCTTGTCGCGGTCAGGATTAAATAAATTCCAAGCGACTGGCCGTCGCGTGAAAACTGGATAAATTCGCTTTCAAGTTCATGCATTTCGTCTTTAATGATGTCAAAGTTGTCGACCGTTATGAAAATAAACGGCAGCTTTTCCTCATTCAGCGCATTGTACATCTTGATATGGCTGATTTCTTTTGCGCGGAAAAGATTTTTCCGGTGCTCGATTTCCGCCTTGATCCGGACCATGAATTTCTCGATTTTTCTCGTTTGGTCCATCAAGAAATAATCCGCGGTATGCGGAAGCCTTGCAAGCGGAAGCAGCGTTCCGTTGCCAAAGTCGAAAATGTAGTAATGCAATTCTTCCGGTGTATATTGTTCGGCAAAGCTCATCATGAACGTCGTAGCGGTTAGGGATTTTCCGTAGCCTGACGATCCGACGATGCCGATATTGCCGTCATCCATCATGCGATAGCTGATCGGCTCCTGGCTTTGCTTTTCAGGTTCATCGATATAAGCAAAGTTAAAGGCATCCGCTTCCTCAGACGGGTAGCGTGTTTTAGGTATGCGCTCTTCAAGAGGCGGCAGCCAAGGGCTCGGAAGCTTCTCGATTCCCATTTCCTCTTGAATCCGTTCAATTTGTTCGACGACTGCGGAAATTTCCGTTACGGCCTCTTTTTTCGCAGTATGATCGGCGTCAACGTCTGACAAAGGAATTAAACCGGTGTCTGTGACGATCGCCACTTCATCCTCTGTGCCGTAGCCGTCCTCCATGTAAGGGGCGCCGCTCCATGCAGACTGGAACAGTTCATACACCTCATTGTTGCCGACTTGCAAATAACCGCGGCCCGTTACCGTGATGGTAGCCGCATCCCCATTTTTAAGGATTTCTTTACTGTCATTCGCATCCTGAACCTTCAAGGCGACCTTGAATCTGGAGTTACTCCAAATCTGGTCGTCGATGATGCCGCCCGGTTTTTGCGTCGCCAAGATTAAGTGCACCCCGAGACTTCGGCCGATCCTTGCCGCGCTGACAAGCTCGCGGATAAATTCCGGTTCTTCGCTTTTCAGCTCGGCAAATTCGTCTGAAATTAAGAAAAGGTGCGGCATCGCCGTTTTCGCTTTTTTCTGTTTGTAAAGCTTTGTATAGTCATTGATATGGTTGACTTTATACTGATCAAAGAGCCGCTGCCTTTTCTTCAGCTCACTCTTAATGGACGCCAGCGCCCGGTTGCTGAAGTTCTTGCTGCCTTCAATGTTAGTAATCGTTCCGAGCAAATGCGGGATGTTCCGGAACGGCTGCGCCATTCCGCCCCCTTTGTAGTCGATTAACAAAAATGCGACTTCATGCGGGTGGAAGTGAACGGCCAAAGACAAAATATAAGTCTGCAAAAATTCACTTTTACCCGAACCGGTCGTTCCGGCAAGCAGCCCGTGGGGGCCGTGGGCTTTTTCGTGAAGATTTAAATGAACAATGTCGTCTTTTCCTTTATAGCCGATCGGTACGGCCAAAGATTTGGCCGATTCGCTTGTCAACCATTTTTGGCCAATACCGATGTCATCGACTTCCTTCACTTGGAACAGTTCGAGAAACGATACGGTATCAGGAATCGAATTCGTCATGCCCGTCTGGTGGTCAAGCGTTCTCAGCGTCCGGGAAAACAGTTCGTTGTCTTCTCTGTTGTGGTGATCCAGCTGAAACGGGATCTGGACGGCTTTCTTTTGCTTGATCAAAATGTCGCCTTCCTGTTCAGTAATATAACGAACAAGAGTATGAATGTTTTCGGACAGGCTTTCTTTCGTCTCTGCCGCCACGATTGTCGACACTCCGAGGTTTTTCTGCTTGCCTTCCAAATATTCTAAAATGACGTGTTCCGCGATGAGCTGCTGATTTGTGATGATAAACACAAAGTGCGGCTTATACAAAGTTTTCTTTTTGTTTTCATCTAAATCCCGTTCTCTCAAAATTTCATATATGCTTGAAAGGAGCTGATCTCTTGTCTGTTCGTTGTAAATAAACCCTTTCGCATAAATATGAGGCATCTGAAAATGCGGAAGCCACTTCATCCATTCCCATTCTTGATACTCGGCTTCGTCAAAAATAAAGATAAAGCGCAAATCATGATAGCTGTGGAAAAATGCGAGCTGGCCGACAAGCTGATGAATTTCATTTTTGACGACGGACAATTTTCCGACGACGCCCATCGGGCCTTCAGCAAGATTCACGGTGATCGGTGCATTTTTCAGTTCTCTGTAGACCTCTTCCATTTTTTGCGTTTGTTCAAGGAGATGGTCTGTATCGCGATTGGCCAAATCTCCGCCGTTCAAATTGATTTGGTATGAAGATGCAACATTTCCGGTTCCAAGGCGGATTTGCAGAAAATCGGCGCTTTCAATCGATTTTTCCCAAATCCGTCCGCTGATCTCCTTTGTTAAATATTTCATTCTCTCGAATGTAGGAAAATGGAAATCAAGGACGAACTTTTGCCTTTCTGCAAGTTCGTGCAGCTCTTTCTTTTTGTTTTCAAGGTAAAGGGTGTAGACCCGCTCTCTTTTTTCTTCTCTTTTTTTACGCTGATTTTTGTCGCGGAAGTACTGCACGGTTGACGTAATCAGCGTCATCATAAACATCGCAAGGGAGACGATGATAAAAATTCCCCGCGGCTGAATGAGCGCCACGATCCCCATGACGAGCAACATGACGATCGGAGGCAGAATCATCAGCCATAAGCCTCTGTTGTCTCCGTCGCTTTCCTGTGCCGGGAAGCTGAAGGATATCTTTTCATCCGGCAGATCGTAAATCATTCTCGGCGGCCTGCGGTATTGCGGATATTTATTTTTTGTCTCCGAGCTCGGCTTGAGAATGTTCTCCAAAGACGTATCATATTGCCCGAACCCCTCGATTTCCAAGAGGTCATCTTCAATGATGCGAAGAATATTCAGTCCAAATGCGATTTCGTCTCCATTTTGCACGGAGACCGAAGCGGACACTTCTTCTCCGTTCAAATAAATTTTGGCGCCATTCGGCAGGACATTCCATCGCCCGTCGAGGCGGATGAAGGAGAATGTACCTTTTTCTCCAAAGAATGAATCCGTTTCATTGAAATAAACATCCGCTTCTTGATCAAGGGAAGAAATGACGACTTCCTGTCTCTCTCCCAAATAGTAGGCGGGAACGCTGTCGGATTCTTCGGCTAAAAAAAGTGTCAGCTGTTCAGCGCCGCTTTGGACGGACGCCTTTCCGCCAAGCTTTAAAGAAGAAACAGTCTCCCCTCCCAGCTGCACGTTGAAAGCGTCTGAGTCCTTCTGCTTTTCCAGTACCACCGGGCCTTTTTCAAACGAAAAATGCTTGATCGTGACAGAATGTTTCAAATCCGGCCCGATGGTGAGCGTGCGGCTGTTCTGATCATCCAGTTTTATTTTTTGATAGTTTTTATGATAAAAAATCCATAACAGACTCATTTCCCCGCCTCCTGCCAACAACAGGTGTTTTCGCTTTTATTTATCATCTTTTTTCTTTTTGTCTTCCTTTTCTTTATTTTCTTTTTTCGCCTGCTCTTGCTCGGCTTTCTCCTTTTCAGCCTTTGCGGCTTCTACGTCCGCCTGGCTTTGCTCGGTGTTTGCCTGCTGGTTTTCATCAGTTTTAGCTTTCTGTTCATCTGCTGTCCGCTTCAATTCTTCAAGTTCTTTTTCGAGCGGTTCCAGCTGTTTCTGCCTCTCATCACTGGACAATTTATCATCAGCTTTAATGTCATCTGTATATTTCATAAGTGCCAACATAATCTGTGCATTGTTTTCCAGCTTACGGGCCGTCTCAAGCGCTTCTTTATTGGCGCCGCGTCCGATCTGAATCCAATAAAGGAAGTTATTCGGATCGACTTGAAGCGTCAGGCTCTTCATAGCATCTTCCTGTAAATCCGCTTCCTTCAGTACATTGTCAACGATGATATACGAATAAGCCAGCTGATATTGAACAGAATCAGGCATCTCGCCGGCATCATATTTATCAAGCGTACTGATGACTTTGCTGTACTGTTTATTTAAGAAGTAGCGGTTGCTTTCGATAAACGCCTGCTGTTTCGGTTGTGCAAAGAATAATGAGTAGAAGGAAAATAAAACAGCCGGTATTAAGCATAAAATAAGTCCTAACCCTATGTACCTTTGAATCTTCCATTTCTTTTTCGGAAGATGGACAAGCGTTTTTTCTTCGGCATCCAGTTCATCGATCTTCTTTTGAATGACGGCTTTCAAATCGCCGTACGTCCCGCTTGTGATGATGTCTTTTACCTGGTCTGAAAACTTGATGGTTTCGCTGTATTTTAAATACTCTTCAAAAGTAAACTGCCCATCGACAGCAAGCGCAGCGGCGGCTTTCACTTCATTGAAAAGTCTTTCTTCGTCGTGTTCATATGGCGGAATGCTTTCTTTCACTCCATAATGTAAAAATTTAGGTGTTAATCCTTTGTCAAAAACAATATTTTCAGGCGCAGCGATCAGGTGCAGCCTTTTAATTGAATGTTCTTCAACGGCTTTCACGAGCTGGTACGCAAAAAGCCATTTGCTTTTTTTATTTTTTCCTTTTATATAACGAAATTCTTTATATTCGGAAGGGGGCTGAATCAAAATTTGGACTTCATCATCGGTCATGACGGTTTCTTTATTAAAGGAAGGATCGACTTCTTTGATGACGTTTGCTTCCAAGCCGTTCACAAGATTGATCTTTTCTCTTTGAAAACGAAAGATATATGAACCGTCTTCTTTCGTCATGACGGCCTCTAATTGGTCTTCGAGATACGTTTTCTTTTTCTCTGCCATTCACCCAGATCCTTTCATAAAATTTCCAGGCGGTCACCTGTCGTAATTCCGCATTGCGATAATGTATATTCGCCTGAAAAAACGGCATCTTTATTTGTCACCCTTACCCAGTAGCCTTCCCGGGGAGGTACCGGTATGCTTTTGGCTTGCCACGCGATGTCGATTACCTTTTTAACAGAATGGTAATCCGACAGTCTGAGGTCAAAGGCGCTGCCGTCGTAATGTTTTAAATCGATGGTAATGTCAACATACACCAGTTCATCACCTCTCAATAGAAAAAGCGCCGTCATCTTCTTTTGAATTAGGCGCTTCTCTCATTCTTCTAATCTGTAAATTAGCCGCGGATTTGGCTAGCGATGTCTTGGTCAGTGCTTTCAAGAGTGTTAGCAGTCTGATGAAGTTGTTTAGAAACGTCGCTTAGAAGTTCAGCCATTTTAATAAAAGAAGGTCTTAGCTCTTGATATTGCTCTGAGAACGCACGGCTTGATTCACCTTCCCACATATCTTGAAGCTGGTTGATCATTTGATCAAGGCGCTGATTGACCTGTTCAGTCACATCTCCGCTTTCTTTTTGATATCTGTCAGCCATTTGCCGCAATTCAGCCGGCGTAACACGAATGATTCCTGACATATTCCTTATACCTCCTGCGCTATTCGCCCTAGATATGGGCTAAATAACTTATTTTTTTGAACGCTTTTATTATAAAAACAAGATTGAGGCACAGTCAAACAAATCTGTTGTTATTTTACAAAATGAGTCTAAAGGTTTATCATTCCTCTATTTCCACCCAGCAAAAATTATAGAAATCTAGTAAAATTATCTCAATTTTCTTCTCTCGTAACATTTGAATCAAATGACATGGTTCTGTGTACCCACTTGGGTCTGAACCGTTTCCATAGGATAAAGGAAGGATTGCATAAGCGCAAAAAAAGCCCGCCTCTAAGAGAGGCAGGCTTGTCTCGATCAGCCCGCTTTCAAGCCGGCTGATTTTTGTTTTTCCTTATTATAATGGTGCAAAAAGAAATCGTCAGTTTCCGCCCGAATGACTTTCCATAAGAGCACAAGGGCGATTAAGTTCGGGATCATCATTAATGCGTTCGCCATGTCGGCAAAAGCCCATACAGTATTGAGGCTTGCGACTGCACCGTAATATGCAGCGATGACATAAACGACACGGTAAACCGGCACCCATTTTAAACCAACTAAATATTCCAGACATTTTTCTCCATATACATACCAACCGACAATGGTTGAATAGCCGAAGAAAATAACTGAAAACGTCACGATGTATTTACCCGCGGCTCCGAGCGAAGAAGCAAACGCGGCGTTTGTCAGCGCGCCGGCGTCAAGCGATGTATCGTGGGCAACACCAGAAAGCAGACCGCCTGAAGGATCCCAAAATCCCGTAATAATGAGGACGAGCCCGGTCATTGTACATACGATCAATGTGACGATGAATGTTCCCGTCATCGCAACCAAAGCAGCCTTGACGGGGTGATCGGATTTCGCGTTTCCTGCGATCAAAGCAGCGGTACCAAGACCCGCTTCATTTGAAAAGATTCCTTTCGACATGCCGTTTCTGATCGCCTCAGACACGACTACACCTGTAAAGCCCCCAGCGGCTGACACCGGATTGAAGGCGTGATAAAAAATCAGCTGGAACGCCGGAATGATTTGATCATAATGAAGGAAAATAATGATCAGTGAGCCGCCGATATAAAGAATCGCCATGACCGGCACGAAAATGCTCGCCACCGTGCTGACACGCTGAAAACCGCCGAAGATGATCGCGGCTGTCAATATCGCGAGCACAAGACCGATGATCCAGCCTGGAATTCCGAAGCTGTGTGTGACGACTTCCGAAATCGTGTTGGACTGGACGGAATCCCCGATTCCAAAAGAGGCAAGCACACCTGACAATGCAAATAAAACGGCAAGCGGCTTCCACTTCTTCCCGAGCCCTTTTTCGACATAGTACATCGGTCCGCCCGAATATTCGCCCCGCTCATTTTTGACGCGGTATTTCGTGGCGAGCAATGCTTCGCTGTATTTCGTAGCCATCCCTAAAAGACCGACGAGCCACATCCAAAACAAAGCCCCCGGACCTCCAACCGTAATCGCCGTGGCTACACCGGCAATATTCCCGTTTCCGATCGTTCCGGCAAGCGTCGTCATCAGCGCCTTGAAATTGCTGACATCACCGTCTGCTCCGGCTGATTCTTTCTCTTTCCCGAATGCAAGTTTGAATGCATATATCAATCTTTTAAATTGAAGCCCCCGTAGGATGAACGTCAAAAATAAACCGGTTCCCACAAGCAGAATGATGCCCGGGACTCCCCATAAAAAGCCGTTGATTTTCTCTAGAATCGCCAATGTTCCTACTCCTCTTATTTCAGAATAATTAAATTTGGTGTAATACATCGCTACGTTTATGAAAAATAATAAATCGTCAGCGACTTTTTTGTTGATTTTAACAAACAACTATATTCATAATAAAAGTAAGATGGGTATATGTCAAAATTTTTTCATGCAAACATAAAAGTAGGGGTTTTTTTATGAACAATCGAAACAATCCTTTTAAATATCAATATGACCGTTTAGAAGATGTGGCAGATCATATCAGCGAGGTGCTGGACTGTCCGATTACAATAGAAGACATCAACCACCGTCTCCTTGCTTACAGCACCCACAGCGACTACACGGACCCGGCGAGAACGTCAACGATCATCGGAAGACGCGTGCCGGAAAAGGTCATCAACAAGCTTTGGAAAGATGGAACGATTCCCGCCTTGATGAAAACCGACGAACCGATCAGGGTCGAGCAAATCGATGAAGTCGGCCTGTCGAGCCGCGTGGCGATATCAATCTGGAAAAACAGCGAGGTTATCGGTTTTATCTGGGCGCTGGAAAGCCAAAAAACGCTGTCGGAAGACGAGCTTCATCTTTTGAAGCTGGCTGCGGATTCCGTCAAAAACAAGCTGCTGCCTTATCAAGTCCGAAAAAGAAAAAATGAACAGCGCAGCCAGGAATTTTTCTGGAAGCTCTTGACCGGGCATATTTCGGAAGATCAGGAGATCTCCGACGGCTTTCATCAGCTTGGTATCGGGGTACCTTCAACTTACTCGGTCATCATCATCCGGCTGAAAGACGAAATCGAAGAAAAAACCGAAAAACAGCTCCACTACTTGCTGGAGACGACTCAGCAGGTGCAAATTCTTCTGGCTACAATCGATTATAATGAGCTGATTGTCCTTGCTTCGCCAAAAACGGGGCAAAAGGGACAGCCGTTCAATGATTTAAAGCAATTTGCCGCGAATATACAAAAGCAGCTTGAAGAGCGCTATAAACTGAACAACTGCACGATTGCGATCGGCGGAATGTACAGCTTGATCACCCTTGTACACCAGTCTTATCAGGAAGCGCTCTCGGCGCTGAAGGTCAAGGAGCGTTTTCCCGAAGAAACAAGGCAGCTCGTCAGCTTTTCAGAACTCGGCATCTATCAGTATCTCGACGTGCTCAGCGAAAAACGGAAACACGCAAGCTATCCAAACTATTCTTTAATGCAGCTTGAAGCATATGACAAGGAGCACCACTCCAATCTTGTCGAGACGCTTGAGCAGTTTATCGAATGCGACAGCAACGTCAACACCGCCGCCAAAAAGCTGAACATTCACGTCAACACGCTGAACTACAGGCTGAAGCGCATCAGTAAAATCGCCGAAATCGATTTAAAAAACATCAATGAAAAATTTACGATTTATCTGGAAATCAAGCTTCGCAACATGCATTTGTGAAATTCCACAAATGCATGTTTTTTTATTTTTCGATCCAAACAAAGAAAATTCTAAAAAGTCAGTATAAACTAAAACAACAGCATTTTTACAGAAAAAGGAGGAATGATGGGATGATTATCGGCGTACCGAAAGAAATCAAAAACAATGAAAACCGTGTTGCCTTGACTCCCGGTGCAGCTTCTCAACTAATCGCGGCAGGACACCGCGTCATCATCGAAATAGACGCGGGGGCTGGAAGCGGGTTTGAAAATGAAGATTACGTCTCAGTGGGAGCGGAGATCTCAGAACAGGCGAAAGCCGTCTGGGAAGCAGCTGATATGGTGATGAAAGTCAAAGAGCCGCTTCCTGAAGAATATCCGTATTTTAGAGAAGGGCTTATCTTGTTCACTTATCTGCATCTGGCCGCAGAGCCTTCCCTGGCTGAAGCATTAAAGCAAAAAGGCGTGACAGCCATTGCCTATGAAACGGTCAGCGACGGCCGCTCCCTTCCTTTACTGACGCCGATGTCAGAGGTAGCCGGGCGGATGGCCGCTCAAATCGGCGCCCAGTTCCTTGAAAAGCCGAAAGGCGGAAAAGGCATACTATTGGCCGGGGTACCAGGAGTCGCGCGCGGGAAAGTGACGATTATCGGCGGAGGCGTTGTCGGCACAAATGCGGCAAAAATCGCGGCGGGTCTGGGAGCCGACGTGACGATGATCGATTTAAGCGCGGAACGTCTGCGCCAGCTTGATGATCAATTCGGCAACCAAATCAAAACTTTGATGTCCAATCCGGTCAACATCGCTGATGCCGTCGCTGAAGCCGATCTCCTCATCTGCGCGGTGCTGATCCCGGGTGCCAAAGCGCCGACTTTGGTGACGGAAGAGATGGTCAAACAGATGAAACCGGGCTCGGTGATCGTTGACGTCGCAATCGATCAAGGCGGCATCGTCGAGACGGTGGATCACATCACAACCCACGACAATCCGACCTATGTCAAACACGGAATCGTCCATTACGCCGTTGCCAACATGCCCGGGGCAGTTCCGCGGACATCCACAGTCGCACTGACGAATGTAACAGTTCCGTACGCGCTTGAAATCGCAAATAAGGGCGCGGAAAAAGCGATACTTGAAAACCGTGCGCTAAAAGCCGGCGTAAACACAGCAAACGGCCATATCACTTATGAAGCCGTAGCCAGAGACTTAAACTATGATTACGTTCCGGCAGAGCTTGCGATCGAAAATTCGTCGTCAGCCACCGGTGCATAGCATCAAAAAGACAGAGCCCCGGGAAACAGCTCCGAGACTCTGTCTTTTTCTTTTATTCCGTTTTCCGCCGATCCTGAATCAATTTTGCGGTAATCACAGAAACAGGGATCACCGCAAACAGAACGATTCTCCACAGCGTCCTGTCTGAGGCATCGCCGGCTGCGGCAAACAGCGGCAAAACCGCCGTAGCTGTCAGCGCAAATAAAACAGCAAAAGCCTTTTTCTTGAATGATGCGATCAAAAGCCAAAAACATACGGTCAGCATGCAAAATATGAGCAGCTGTACGAAAAACATTTCATCCTCCCCCCGTTAATCAAAGCTGTACCTTTCTTCTTTCCAAGGATTTCCCCTCATATGGTACCCGTTTTTCTCCCAAAAGCCCGGATGGTTTTCCTTTGTAAACTGAATGCCCCTCAGCCATTTGGCGCTTTTCCAAAAATACAGATGCGGCATGACCGCTCTGAGCGGAAAACCGTGCTCCGGTGTGAGCGGGGCGCCGTTGTGGGAATGAGCCAAAAGAGACGAATTCTTTAAGAAGTCTTCGAGCGGAACATTCGTCGTCCAGCCTTCCTCTGCATGCAAGATGACAAATTTGGCTTCGGGAAGCGGCTTTACTCTTTCAGCGATCTCCTTTGTTTTGATCCCTTCCCAGACATTATCGAGCCTGGACCAGCCTGTTACACAATGAATATCATTGGACACTTCGCTCTGCGGCATGTCATGCAGATCATTCAAAGACAGCAGGAGCGGCTGTTCGACAAGTCCGTAGACTTGCAAATTCCATTTTGAGAGGTCTTTGTATTCCGGAACATCGCCTGCATGAAGAACAGGAAAAGATGTCGTGACATTTTGGTTTGGAGGCACCCTGTCGGACTTGTGCGGTTTTGTTTTTCCAAAAAACACGAAAGAACCCCCTTTGTTAACTTTGTTTAAAAAGTGGTTGACAAACTATTTTACGATCTCTTACGATAAGGTTGTGTTGAATCACTGAGGAGGAACAAAGATCATGAATAAAAAGAAACTTCGCGCCGCTGATATGGCGCTTGTCGGAATGTTTGCCGCCCTCATGGGGATCGGCGCTAATATCACTTCGTTTGCCCCGTTTCTGCAAATCGGCGGTATTCCGCTTACGATGCAGCCTTTCTTCTGTCTGCTTGCCGGGCTTCTGCTCGGCCGCAAATTAGGTGCGCTGTCCATGATCGTTTATGCGTTAGTCGGCTTTGTAGGCGCTCCCGTATTCGCTTCTTTTTCAGGCGGTATTTCCGTTCTTTTCAAAGGAAGCGCCGGATTTATTCTATCCTACATTCCTGCCGCATATGCCGCGGGCTGGATCACGGACAAAGTATCAGAACCGAGAACAGGCCACTTTTTCACAGCTTCATTGATCGGTACACTAATCATTTATCTGATTGGCGTCAATTATACGTATCTCGCGTTTTCAACTTGGCTCAATACACCGTTGTCTTATTCAGCCGTTTGGAAGATGATGACCTGGTTCTTCGTGAAAGACTTGGCATTCTCCGTTCTGCTCGCCGCGCTCGCCTCAAAGGTTTTCCGGGCGGTTCAAAAAGGCGCAGGCTTCAGAAGAAACCCGACCTATTGATTAAGAGCAGGCGGTGCGGTTCTCTTTTTATTTTAACAAACATAGAAAAAAATTCCCCTCAAAGTGAGGGGAATTTTTTTAAAGAACAATCGCCGCGATCCAGCCAAACAAAATCAGCGGAATATTATAAAAGATGAATGTCGGAACACAAGTGTCCCAAATGTGGTGGTGCTGTCCGTCTGCATTTAAGCCTGATGTCGGGCCAAGCGTGCTGTCGCTCGCAGGTGAACCGGCGTCCCCGAGAGCCGCCGCCGTCCCGATAATAGCGATGGTCGCCATCGGACTGAAGCCAAGCTGCATGCAAAGCGGCACAAATATCGTTGCGATAATCGGAATCGTCGCAAATGATGAACCGATCCCCATTGTGATCAATAAACCGACAATCAGCATCAGCAATGCACCGATCACTTGATTATTGTTGATGAAACCTGTTGACGCTTCAACAAGAGCTTTGACATCGCCCGTTTTCTCAAGCACATTGGCAAAACCGGCGGCGGCCAGCATCACAAATCCGATAAACGCCATCATGTTCATGCCGTTTGTGATCAATTCGTCCGCTTCGCCGCGCTTCATCGCTCCGCTTAAAAACAAGACCGCCAAACCGCTGAGCGCGCCGAAGATCATTCCGTCGACGTCTAAACTTTGAGACAAATAAAGCTGTACGCTTAGTGATACAGCGATGGCCAAAGCGGCAATCGAAAGGCTTTTTTTCGTATAAGCCGCCGATTTTTGACCGGCGATTTCCTTCATTTCGTACGTGCGCGGTTTGCGGTACACAAAAGCAGCAGCAGCCAAACCGGCAATCATCCCGGCGATCGGGATGATCATGGCGATCGGAATATCAGCCAATGTGACCGAAAGGCCGGCATCTTTCATATTGTCTTTCAAAATCCCCTGGAAAATCTGACCGAAGCCGACGGGAAGCAAAACATACGGAGCTGTCAATCCGAATGTCATCGCACACGCAATCAGGCGGCGGTCCACTTGCAGCTCATTCAAAATTTTCAATAGCGGCGGTATTAAAACAGGGATAAATGCGATATGAACCGGAACGATATTTTGAGACATACAAGAAATGATTAAAATCACGAAAACGATCAGCGCTTTTGAAAGGGTTTTGCGCCTTGTATCGCCTTCTTTGCCGATCAGCTTGACAGCAGCTTCAACCATGGCATCCGGAAGACCCGTTTTCGTCAAAGCGACCGCAAATGCGCCGAGGAGCGCGTAGCTGACAGCGACGGTTGCGTTCCCGCCGAGTCCTTCCGTGAATACGCTGACCGTCTGGCCGAGACCGAGACCGCCCGTCAGACCTCCTGCAAGAGCGCCCACAATCAAGGCAAGAACAACATTGACTCGCAGCAGGCTTAATATAAGCATGACAATAACAGCAATCACAACTGCATTCATATTTGAAACCTCCGAACAAACGCTTTAGTTTGCTAATGTAGTAGATAATTAAAGTAATGAACGTATATTACCACATGTTTTATGAATGCGTCAATGAGGCTCTTCTGTATTTTTCATAAAAAAAATCCCCTTCTGTCAAAGGGGATAAAAACCTACAATTGATCCGAAAACCGCTCGACAAACGTGACAAGCGTCCTTACCATCACGCCCGTTCCGCCTTTCGGTCCAAAGCAAGAACTTTGAGATGTCGTTGCCGTTCCGGCGATGTCAAGGTGAACCCATGGCGTCCGCTCGGCGAATTCACCGAGGAACGTTCCGGCCATAATCGCATGGCCTTCCCTGCCCGGTGAATTGTTAAGGTCGGCCATTTGGCTGTTTTTTACTCTTTTTTTGTCTTTTTCTGTAATCGGAAGCTGCCAAATCGCTTCTCCCGCTTCTTCAGCCGCCTGTCTCACCTGCTGATAAAGCGGATCATGATTTGTCATCGCGCCTGTCGTTTCCGTTCCCAAAGCTACGACGACACCTCCGGTCAGTGTCGCGACATCGATCAACACGGAGGCTCCGTGGTGCTTTGCATATGTCAGTCCGTCAGCGAGCGCCAGCCTTCCTTCGGCGTCCGTATTCAAGATCTCAATCGTCTTGCCGCTCAAGGAAACGATAACATCGTCCGGCTTCATTGCGCTTCCCGAAATCATGTTATCAGTCGATGGGATCACGGCAAGCACGTTTTGTTCCGGCCTTAATTCACCGATCGCTTCCATCGCTCCCAAAACGCTGGCGGCTCCGCCCATATCTGACTTCATTCCGACAATGCCGCTCTTCGTCTTAATCGAATAGCCGCCGGTATCAAACGTGATCCCTTTACCGACTAAACCGATGACATCATCCCATGCTTCCTTTCCCTGATATTTTAAGACGATCATTTTCGGCGGCTCTTCTGATCCTTGGTTGACCGCGAGGAGACCGCCCATCCCGAGCTCTTCCATTTCAGCCTTTTCGAGAATTTCACATTCAAATTCGTATTTTGCTGCCAATTCAGCGGCGTATGACGCGAGATCCGCCGCTGTCAGCATGTTCCCCGGCATGTTCACGAGGGTTCTCGCCGAATTCGTCGCATTTCCGTACACCTGCCCGACATGCAGACTCGCCTGAATTTCCTTCAGGTCATGGTCTGTCAAAACATAGACGCTTTGCAGGCATTGATCAGGTACATTTGCTCTGTGCTTGTAATCCTGCACTTCATAGCATGACAGCATGCACGATTCAGCCAATGCATGCGCGGCGTCAGCGGCTGGTACCTCTTCAGATACGAAGCTGTCGAGCATGACGGTTAACTCCTGCTTTCGATCTTTGTGAATCTGCTGAACAGCTTCGGCAAAGCAATGTTTCGCATCCTCGAAGGTAAATTCCGCTTCACGGCCCAATCCGACGATATAGATGCGTTTGACTCCCTGAAGGGAAGGGGTAAATATTTTAGACACTTTCGTTTTTTTGGAAGATACATCCCCGTCTTTCAGCAGCTGAGAAAGCTGGCCGTCCAAAAGGCGGTCGATTTCTTCCGCCTTCCCGTACAGCTGGCTTTTTTTAAACAGTCCGATTAAAAGCGTTTCTTTTTTTTCGAAGTCTTTAAAGGCATAAAACATGCGTTCACAGCTCCTTATCAGCAAAGTGAGTAAAATTGAAACAACAATGTTATAATAGGAAAAACATTTTTTCCCGATGGGGTTTCATATTATATATTTTAGCAAATAACTGAGTGCTTTTTTGAATTCATCTCTATTTTCTTTATAGAAAGGATGTTCTGCAAAATGGAAATCCTCACAAACTTTCCTTTACTGGCGAGCTTTGCCGCGATCTTTTTCGCTCAGTTTATCAAGGTGCCCATTTACTTTGTCGTCTCGAAAAAATGGGATTGGCGGCTCGTCACAAGCACTGGCGGAATGCCGAGCTCACACTCAGCAGCCGTTACGGCGCTTTCAACCGGCGTGGCTCTTGATCACGGGATGGATTCTTCTTTGTTCGCCGTTTCCGCAATATTTGCCGTTATTACGATGTTTGACGCAACCGGAGTGAGAAGACATGCCGGAGAACAAGCAACAGTGATCAACCGGCTTGTCCGCGATTTTAACCGCTTTGTCAACGAAGCGAAAGATTTCCCTAAAAGCCATCAGGAAGAAAAACAGAAGAAGCTGAAGGAACTGCTCGGCCATCAGCCGATTGAAGTTTTTTTCGGCGGTTTGACCGGCATTGCCCTGACGCTGCTTCTCGATTACTTATTGATGTAGAGCAAAAAAACGTTTAAGACGCACAGGTCTTAAACGTTTTTCTTATTCTTTCGCCATTTTATATTTTTGTCTGAATACTTGCATCGATTTATTTTCATTCAGTTTCAGGAGATCCTCTTCGGTAATGGTGCCGTTTCCTTTTTTAATGACATACACATCAAGTGTTTTTTTGCCCCACTCTTTATAAACATCTTCAACCGTCTCATAGTACAAATCAAGCCGGTTCCCTTTGATGGCTGATCCGGTGTCCGCAACAACGCCATAGCCGTAGTCCGGTATGAACAATATCGTGCCGATCGGAAAGACCGACGGGTCGGCAGCAACGGTTGAATATAAATCTCTTTTAACTTTGACTCCCGAATATGTAATCCCGTAATCTGGATGATGAGGCTGTTTTCCCGTCGATTCCGCCCCTGCTGTATATCCGGTCGCGGTGACTTTTTGCTTCGGATACTTGGTCCAGTCAAAGGCATCTTCAAGCGATTTCGGTTTGTTTTTAATTTGTTCTGCGGCAGACAGAGACGTTTTTTCCGCTTTTTCTTTCGGAAGTGATTTAAAGGTGAGCATCAGCTGTTTCAAGGACAGATCGCGTTCTTTCGCCCAGCTGGATATGTCCTGTGCTTCCACGCCTGAAACGGCAAAGAAGGTCGTCATAAAAGCAAAGACAAACAAAACTGTCATCAAGAAACGCCGGAACATTGTCATCACTTTTCTCAAATCTTCCACTCCTCTCACCATCTAGTTGTTTCCAAGCGGAAACAGAAATATTCAGATGGCGGAAAAATTTTAAGAAAAGTGAAAAAATTAAATTCAAAAAACCCTCTCCCTTGAAGAAGAAGGCTTAAAACATTTGATATCCCCTTTTTCGCAACGCTTTAATCGTAACACCCGACAACAGGGCTCCGGCCATTCCGCTGGCTAAAATGATGATATCGGCAGCTGCCAATGAAGCCACTCTGTCAAAAAGGCCGGAAAATGCCTCTCCCGGCGCCTCTACATAGCGAATCAGCTTTTCTTTATTCACAATGAAAAGGCATACAATTGGATAAATGACAGCCATGATCCATGACATCCTGAGCAGCATATTCAGCAGAAAACCGATGCCGAAAAACAGGACGAAAAATAAGACAACTGAAATGATGACAACTGGTAAACTAATCAAAGCCTCCACCCCCAATTCACCTCTTTTAGTGTACATTGGGGAAGGAACTTGAGTCAATCATTGGAAAGCGGCGATCAGCGGTCTTTTCCCGTTCCCTTGCAGTTGTTGCACGTTTCCGAACCACCGAGCAGAAGCTGAAAATAGCCTTTTCCCGAACAAAATGTACAGGTTGATTCAAGGCGATGGGTTGATGTCGTCTTCATTAGTTACTCACCTTTTTCTTAATTTTCTGATAATATATCATGAACATTGTCAATAATAAAGTCAGAAAATATAACAGATCATTTGATGTAAGCGCTTAAAAGATAAGCTTTCTTCCTTTTTCTTTCGTTTTTGAAGTTTTTAACCCCGAATAAAAAGCCCGCAGCTTCCGCTGCAGGCTTCGATTCCGCTTAGAAAAATTTAAACTTTCCTTTTTTCAGAACAAGTCCCGGCCCGCCGATCAGGAACAGCGAGCGGTTGTCGATAATTTTTTTCATCATGGACGCCGTCGTTCCCGTCATCTTTCTCCCGAATGCGACGCCGATTGCATCATGTTCGCCGAGAGAAGCGACAGAGCCTTTATTATCGAATGAGAACGTTTCCGTTTCTTTGCCGTGAATCAGTGCGGCCAAATTGTTTGCGCACGTTTCGCCCTGCTGCATGGAAATCTGCGCAGTCGGCGGATAAGGCCTTTCGGTTTCTTCATTTATGATCAGCGAGCAGTCTCCGATTACAAATATATCATCATGGCCTTCAACGCGCAGATCAGGTTTTACCTTCACACGGCCGCGCATGTTTTCAAAGCCTGATTCTTCTATGATCGGGTTGCCGCGGACACCTGCGGCCCATACGACAGTGCCTGCTTTGATTTCTTCGGTCTGATCGTCTTTTCCACAGATGATTCCGTCAGGCGTGCATTCTTTCACAGCCGTGCCGATTTTGAATTCAACGCCTTTTCCTTCAAGGTAGTTGACCGCATAATCGACAAGCTCAGGATCAAAGCCCGGGAGAACGGACGGCGCGGCTTCCACGCATATTAAACGAACCTGCTGGCGATCGATATCGTATTCGCGGCACAGCTCAGGAATGCGGTTGCCCAATTCGCCCAAAAATTCAATGCCGGTAAAACCCGCTCCTCCGACAACGATCGTCAGGCGTTCCGGGCGCTTCTCGGCTTCTGTGTTATACGTCGCAAACTGATATTCAATGTGCTCGCGAAGCTGCCGGGACGAGTTGATGTTTGAAATGGAGAAAGCATACTCTTTCAATCCAGAAATTCCGAAAGTTTCAGGGACGGCCCCCAGCGCTACGACAAGATAGTCGTAACTAAGCTCGCCGGTTTCAAGGACGACTTTCTTTCCTTCTTTATCGATTTTCTTTACCGTATCCTGAACGAAATTGACACGGGATGTATTGATGACGTCTTTAATCTGATAGCGGCATCTGTCATGATGAAGTGTACCTGCGCTCGCTTCGTGCATCCAGGTTGTCTCATAATGATAATTGTGCTTGTTGACAAGCGTAACATCCGCTTCATTGACGCCGATTTTTTTAACAAGTCTCGTAACGGTCATTAATCCACCATAACCTGCACCTAATACTACTACTTTTGGCTTATTCAACGGAATCACATCCACCTTTTCTGTATTTTACTGCTAAGCCGGATTAAAAATAGCCTTTGGGTTATCTTCTGCCGGCTTCAGGCTTTTTATGAAAAAAAGTTTGTGAAACCCTTCACTTTAATTTGCCGAACAACGGAATGTTTTTCGGCTGTGCGTCGAAAAATATTCACGAATCTTTAACAAAATGTTCACAACTACATCATAGCCGCTCGCTTTTGCTTTTTCAAGGTTAAATATGCTCGGGCGGCAGACTTTAGATCAGACGGTAATATTTTCCGATCTTAAAAAAACAGACGCGCTCGTATTTATTTTATGTGATATGATATAATTAAGAACAATTTTCATTTAGGGGGCATTATTTTCATGCGTGAAGACTCAAAAGTATATGACATTACAATTATCGGGGGCGGCCCTGTCGGCTTGTTTACCGCATTTTACGGCGGAATGCGGCAAGCGAGCGTCAAAATTATCGAAAGCCTGCCGCAGCTAGGCGGTCAGCTGTCCGCTTTGTATCCCGAAAAATACATATACGATGTAGCCGGGTTCCCTAAAATCCGCGCTCAGGAGCTGGTCGACAATTTAAAAGAGCAAATGGCGAAATTTGATCAGACCGTTTGTCTGGAACAAGCTGTCGAAAGCGTTGAAAAACAAGCAGACGGCATTTTCAAGCTCGTCACCAACAAAGAAATCCACTATTCTAAAACGGTGATTATTACTGCCGGAAACGGAGCATTCCAGCCGAGAAAGCTCGAGCTTGAATCTGCGGCTCAATACGAGAATGCAAACCTTCATTACTTTATAGATGATCTGAATCAATTTGCGGGCAAACGCGTTGCGGTGTTGGGCGGCGGCGACTCCGCCGTCGACTGGGCGCTCATGCTGGAACCGATCGCTAAAGAGGTGTCAATTATTCATCGCCGCGATAAATTCCGCGCACATGAACACAGCGTCGAAAACCTGCACAATTCAAAAGTCAATGTGCTGACACCGTTTGTTCCGACCGAACTGATCGGCGCCGAGCGGATTGAACAGATCGTCATCGAGGAAGTGAAAGGCGAGAGAAAAGAAATCATCGATGTCGACGATGTGATCGTCAACTTCGGCTTTGTTTCATCTCTCGGACCAATCAAAAACTGGGGGCTTGAAATCGAGAAAAATTCGATCGTCGTCAAGTCCACAATGGAAACGAACATCGAGGGATTCTATGCAGCCGGCGACATCTGCACATACGAAGGAAAAGTCAAGCTGATTGCCAGCGGATTTGGAGAAGCACCGACCGCTGTCAACAATGCAAAAGCTTACATGGATCCTAAAGCGCGCGTGCAGCCGCTGCACTCTACAAGCATGTTTGAAAACAAATAAAAATGAAAAGGAGCCTGACACCGGCTCCTTTTCATTATATGATATTCAAATATGAGAAGATCGTTCCCAAAATCAGCACAATCGTTAAGATACCGACCACTCCCGCCGCAGTCAAGACAATCCGGTCCGTAATTTTCTGTGCTTTTGGAAGCGGTTTTTCGCAGCCGCATGCTTCACAGACTTTTGAATCGTAAGGCGTAAGCCCGCCGCAGCTTCTGCAGTTGATTTTTTCCATGGTTGAACCCCTTTTCTTTACTGGGCTTGGACTCTAAATAAACCTGTCCAGTATAGAATAACAAATTGACGAATAGAATGTCTTAAGATTCACAAAATATTCTTAAATGAACTCCAAAAAACCCTTGTTAGGAAGTGACGATATGTCTTACTACAACAATCGCAATCAAGAGCCTTTGCCAAAGGAAGATATCAGTACGTGGGAATGTACCGCTGAGGACTGCAACGGATGGATGAGAAAAAATTTCACGAGCAGCGATCGCCCTCTATGCCCTCTGTGCAACAAGGAAATGGTAAGCGGAAGCCGCTATATCACCTCAATCACCAACAACACGAGCAATCTCAACCGAATCTTTAACCAGAAATAAACACGATTGTTCCGGAAGCCCCGTTGCAAAAACCTTGCTCAGCACTTGAGCGGGGTGGCTGCATTGCTTCCTTCCGGCATTTCCCGAGCGAAGCGGAAAACAGATTATGTTAAATCTTTTACCAAAAGAATCTCATCCCGAATCGGAATGCCGTTATCAGCGGCAAAGGGAATTTCAGGCTTTACTTTTCTTGCTTCTTCAACTGCGTTTACATACAGCTCGGCCATTGTATAGCCTCTCTTTTGATAAAACATAAACGCCCGCATATTATCGTTCGTCGTGATCAGTTTAATCGATTGACACTGTTTTCGCTTTGCAGCACGTTCCACTTCGTTTAAAAGGAGTGAGCCGATCCCTTTGTTTTCGGCAATACTGTCCAAGGAGACGACTTCACATTCGTTTCCGGCGATGAAGTACGTAATCAGGCCTTTTATATCGCCTTTTTCATCTGTCACAGCGAATCCTTCCAATTCATCGCAGCGGAATGTTCCGTGTGAATTGACCATGTCCGGACTTCCCCAATGCTTATGAAAAAACGCGGTAACGTCCGCTTTTGACAAGCCGAGTGTTGATACGAGTTTCATTTCTTTCCCCCAGATCATAATAAAACGCCTTTTCGTCACGATGAAGCATCGCAATGAAAGGCGTTTTTCTCATTCCATATCGTTGACCTGATGCCAATATGTCAGCATTCTTCAGGCTTCCCTGCATTCACTGCGGTTCTGAATGATGATCCGCAGCCGCATGAAGCGATGGCGTTTGGATTATCGATGGTGAAGCCTCCGCCCATCATCGATTGTTTAAAATCAATGACCGTACCGTTCATAATATCCAGGCTTTCTTGATCTACAAGCACTGTGATTCCATGCTGGACGAATTCATTGTCGTCTTCGTTTTTTTCGTGTTCAAAACCCATGCCGTATGACAGACCGCTGCATCCGCCGCCTTTTACTCCGATTCTCAAGAATGCGTTCTCCTCTTCATGCTCTTTCATCATATCCTTGATATGAAGAGCAGCCGCTTCCGTGACCGTAACTGTTTTTTCGCTCATAACATCACACCTCCTAAAAGCTCATGTGTACTTTATTATAAAGTCGCACGCCCGATTTCTCAAACGGACCGACTCATGATATAAAAAACTCGCCTTCACATACCGTTTCAGCGGGTCCTGTCATCATGACGCGTCCGTCATTTTTCCAATTAATGATCAGATCGCCGCCGGCGAGATGGACAGTAATGTCCGTGTCTCGTTTGGAATAGCCGTTGAGTATCGAACTCACTGCGGCTGCGCAGGCGCCCGTTCCGCATGCCTGGGTAATTCCTGAACCCCTTTCCCATACACGGAAATGGAGTTCTTTGTCGTTTTCGACTTCAACAAATTCTACGTTAACCCCTTCCGGAAACCTTTCATCTTTTTCAATGAGCGGTCCCATCGACGTAAGCGGCGCTTTTTCAATATCGTCTAAATAAAAGACGATGTGGGGATTGCCCATGGATACAGCGGTACCTTTCATTTCCCGGCCGCCGAATATCATCTTTTCATTGATCGTCTCCGACCCCTGTTCACCGAGCATTGGCATATCTGATTTGAGAAGGCGCGGTTCACCCATATCGACTGTAGCCGATACAACTTTTCCTTCCTTCACTTCAATCTCAGCCTTTACCAAGCCTGAAAGAGTTTCAATTAAAAAGGATGTTTCCTTCACCAGTTTATGTTCATACGCGTATTTTGCAACGCAGCGCAAACCGTTTCCGCAGTTTTTGCCTTCAGATCCGTCGCTGTTGAAAATCCTCATTTTAACCGGCGCTTGATCTGAAGGACAGATGAGTATCATTCCGTCTGAACCGATTCCGGTGTAAACGGAAGACACTTTGACGGCCAAATCTGGCAACAGCTCCTCAGGGAGATGTTCTTCAAACTGATTGACGTATATATAGCTGTTTCCTAAGCCGTGCATTTTAGTAAAACGAAAAGAATTCATAGCCGCCTCCACATTTTTTTACTTTCTTCTAGTATAAAAGCTGAAAGGGATGGATACAATATGGCTATCCCCCGTTTTTCATACATAAAAGCTCCCTGCGTTCATTTGCAGGGAGCTTTTATCATGTTATCCGATAAACATACCGGCGATCGCCGCGCTTGTAAGGTTGGCCAATGTTCCGGCAGCAACGGCTTTCAAGCCGAGACGGGCGATATCGGAACGGCGGTTCGGCGCCATTCCTCCCAATCCTCCGAGCAAAATCGCCACAGAAGACAGGTTTGCGAAACCGCACAGCGCAAAGCTGATAATCGAAGCGGTTTTGACGGAAAGCTGATCAAACATCGGAGCAAAATTGGAATAAGCGACAAATTCATTCAGCACGAGCTTTTGACCGATAAAGCTTCCGGCCTGAACTGCTTCATCCCAAGGGACGCCGATGACAAAGGCGAGAGGTGCAAATACATAGCCGAGAATGAATTCAAGCGAAAGGTCTTTAAAACCGAACCATCCGCCGATTCCTCCAAGAATTCCGTTTAAAACGGCAATCAAAGCAACAAATGCAAGCAGCATCGCGCCGACATTCAAAGCAAGAGAAAGACCTGTTGATGCCCCTTTTGCAGCGGCATCGATGACATTTGCTGCGTCTTCATCTTCAGCCATTTGAATATCTTTTTCTTCAATTTTCGATTTTTCAGTTTCGGGAATAAGCATTTTTGCCATAATCAAGCCCGCAGGTGCAGCCATAAAGCTCGCTGCAAGCAAATATTCGAGAGGAACCCCAAGAAGGGCGTAACCGAACAAAACAGAACCGGCCACTGATGCGAGTCCGCCTGTCATAACGGCAAACAGCTCCGACTTTGTTAAGTTTGCAATAAACGGCTTAATCACAAGCGGCGCCTCAGTTTGTCCGACAAAGATATTGGCAGCTGCAGAAAGAGATTCCGTTTTGCTTGTTCCGAGCAGTTTTGCCAATCCGCCGCCGATAAAGCGGATGATGACTTGCATGATCCGTAAGTGGTAAAGAACCGCAATCAGCGATGAAAAGAAGATGATAACAGGAAGAACGCTTAAAGCGAAGGCAGCGCTGTCGCCTACTTGCAAGAGAGGCCCGAAGAGAAAGCTGATTCCTTCATTCGCATAATTGACGAGATGCTGAACGGCTTTCGTAAACGAAAGAAACACTTCCCGCCCCATTTCCCATTTGAGAACGATGAATCCGAACAGGAGCTGCATCGCCAAACCGATTAAAATCGTTCTTATGTTAATTTTACTCTTGTGCTCAGAAAGCAGAAAAGCAATCGCGAAAATCGCCAGAATACCAAGAAGTCCCCATAAAATGTTCATGACCACACCTCTTATTATTTTTTAAACTTTTATTAAGATAACAATTAATGATTGGCCTGTCCACAAAAATTTTTAAGAATTTTTTCTCTTTTTATGTAAACCCTTTCAAACAAAGGCTTTGCATGAAAAAACGAGATCACCAAGATGACCCCGTTTTTAAATAAGTTCATTTTCATCAATGAACTTGTATATATTTTCGACCAATTCAGCCGGATTATTCGCTGTCACCATTTCTCCGTTTACAAGAGCATACATGGTCTGCATGCATTGTCCGCAGTAACTCAGGCAGCCGTATTCGACGACGTCCAGATTCGGATCTTTCTCCAATATTTCTTTTGCTTCCTGAGAACCTTGGGCAAGATTGCTGACGCAAAACTCAACGATTGGAAACACTTTATTTCACCTCACATTGCTTTTTTATCGTACCCTATTTACGTTTCAATAGTCAAAGTTTAAGGCTGAGGAATAAAGCTTTTGTAACATATTAATACCTTAAAGGGTTTTACTAATTATCGATTCAAGGCGGATATGTAGGTTATTTTCCCGAGAAATATTGTGATTTTACATCAAATTAGATATAATTCTAGAGGGTATTTACATAGTTTTTTAATTTTGCAATGAAAAAGGTTAGTTTCTTAATCTGAGGGGAAAAGGGGAATTACCAATGAGAAATTTAGTCTTGCTCGGCGGCGGGTACGGAAATATGCGGATCATTCATCGTTTGCTGCCTAACCAGCTGCCAGATGATGTGATGATCACTTTAATCGACAAAAACCCTTACCATTGTTTGAAAACGGAGTACTACGCACTGGCTGCGGGGACGATTTCCGATCATCATATCAGAGTGTCCTTCCCGGATCACCCGAAGTTAAAGATTGAATACGGGACGATTTCGTCTGTTGATTTGGAAGGGAAAAAAGTTTTGTTTCATGACAGGGAGCCGATATCTTATGATGACGCCGTCATCGGGCTCGGCTGTGAAGATAAATATCACAACGTTCCCGGTGCGCCTGAACATACCTACAGCATTCAGACAATTGATCAATCACGCAGCACTTATCAGGCGCTCAACAACTTAAATGCGGAAGCCACCGTTGCGATCGTCGGGGCAGGACTGAGCGGCGTTGAGCTTGCGAGCGAGCTGAGAGAAAGCCGAAAAGATTTGAACATCGTCCTTTTTGACCGTGGAGAATTAATTTTGTCGAGCTTCCCGAAGCGTTTGAGCAAATATGTTCAAAGCTGGTTTGAAGAGCACGGCGTCAAGATTATCAATTGCGCCAACATCACAAAGGTGGAAGAAGGCATCGTCTACAATCATGACGATCCGATACAAGCTGACGCCATCGTCTGGACAGCGGGGATACAGCCGAACCAAATCGTTCGGGATCTCGATGTGGAAAAAGATCCGCAAGGGCGCGTCGTCCTGACGCCGCACCATAACCTGCCGGGAGACGAACACGTGTATGTTGTCGGCGACTGCGCAAGCCTGCCTCACGCGCCGAGCGCACAGCTGGCCGAAGCTCAGGCGGAACAAATCGTCCAAGTGCTTGAACTGCGCTGGAAAGGCGAACCTCTTCCTGAAGCGATGCCGAAATTCAAGCTGAAAGGCGTGCTCGGTTCACTCGGCAAAAAAGCCGGCTTCGGTTTAGTTGCCGAACGGCCGTTGATCGGCAGAGTGCCTCGCCTGCTGAAATCCGGCCTGCTTTGGATGTATAAGCATCATAACGGGTAGAGTTTTGCGGATGTTCATGAAATCCTGATATAAGTTTTTTTCCATATTAAGTTTTAAAAAAACTGCATCATTTCGAAAAGTAACGTTTTTCCGTTAGGCAGTTGTTAGTTTTTTTCACTCTCAAAAAAGCAGGCATTAAGCCTGCTTTTTTATGTTAACCGTTTTGCAGCATGTGCTTTTCCCTAGCCTGAGAACAGAGTAACAATTCATGAATATTTGGATTTGTTTCTTGTTCCTGTGCAATCTTCCAAGAGGAGATGAACAACATGAGAGACGAAAACCTAAAAGTTCGTGGATCAATCAAATGGTCAGCCATGATGCTGCCGGAGCATGTGCAGAAAACTATTCACATATCCATAATTTAATGAGGCTAATCTAAATGGCAGAAACACTATTATGATTCCAACGTTAAATTCACACTTTTTTTATGGTTAATTTGAAAATTATAAGGAAGTCACATCTACTACTTGATATTGGCGAAGAGTCTTTTTAATTTTCACTTCTTCTTGTTGTCCTTGTTGTTTTTGCTTATTCATTTCTTTATGTTCTTCAACATGGTCTTCTCTTGTTACCCATGTTTTAAAGTGATCTTTACTTTCCCACTTTGTAACAAATACATATTCAACACGATCCTTATTTTCTTTCAACCAGCAATCAACGGATACTAACCCTGGTGTGTTGATTGTTTCATTCATTGTTTTCTGAAGTTTTGCGATGATTTTATGTTCATTTGTTTTATCACCTTCAAAACAAGCTTGACTGATAATTTGAGAATAAAATGAGATACTAAGTCAATACCTTACTGAATAATTATCTTATTAAATAAGATATTAACTATTTGAAATTTATCACAAATAAAAACCTCCGTCAATGAAAATAATTCTCATTAACGAAGGTTTTATCAAATCCTCCATATCATTAGGCGTACAATCAAACTACGTTATTATATCATCTAATTTATAGAATATATTAATAATCTTTTGGATATCTTCCTGTTCAATGCCATCAAAGAGTTGAACAAACATTTTAGTTCTCTGTTTTATAATTTGGTCAACGATATTTTTTCCTTCTTTTGTGAGAGATAATTTGATCACTCGTCTATCGGTTTCTGACCTAGTACGAGTAATCAAATTATGTTTTAAAAGGGCATCAGTAAGAACCGTCCCGCCTCCTGAAGTAATACCTAAATAAGAAGTAATATCGGAAACCGTAGAAGTTTCTTTTTTAGAAAGATACATCAGAACCAATATATGACCGTCAGAAAGCTTGTATTTGGTCTTAGGAAAGAATTCATTCTGTTTTTTCAATTTCCGAAAAACGGTTTCAAATACCTCCTGAAATTCATCTAATTTATTTTTTTTATCTTGATTATTGTTTATATCACGTTTCATTTTTATGCTCCTTACGATTAACCATCTACATAAGAATTATGACACTTTTTATACCCGATGAATAGACTTTGTTTATTGCTCCAATGATTAAAAAAGACAAAAGCTTAAACCTATTTTTACTCAATTTTATTATATGGAATGTTTTTAACATATATAAAAAATGATGAAAATCCTTAAAATTAGGTTTATATGTGCAATTTCAACGCTGATCGAGCCTCTTTTTACAGCCAGCGTATTGACCTGGTCCTCGCTTTCCAAACATGATTAGAGTTTGGTTTATCAATCCAATAAAAAGAAGCACCGTCCGGACGACCGTGCCTTTTTCTAAGTTTTTCATTTGTTTTCCTCTATCTTGTTCAGTTTTCCATTGATAGAGATAATCTGCTGATCAGGAGGTTCAAAAATGGAGATTCCACGGCTGAGGGTCCCTTTTCATAAAATATGAGGTGAAATCCATTATTCGGTGAAGGGATCGCTTAACGGGGCGCTCTCTCGCCTTCATGAGAGAATGCCCCTTATTTTTGGCTTTTTATTTCCGCCAAAAAGTTGAACAGTCCGCCTTATCCGCAATATTAAACTCAATCATTTTCTGAAGTAATGAAAAATCAACCGGACGATCCCACGGGAAACGGACAAGCTGCTTCGTATGATCATAGCCGGCCTGCACGATTTCTTCAGAAAAACGATCAATTCCCGCGCTTTCAGGGGCAACAGCCAGGTGATGTTTCGCTGTGCTGAAACCGATAATAAAAGTGCCGTGATCGGTAAACATAGGCTGATTCCAGGCGATTTTCGGCGTTAAATTTGGAAATGTCTCCGCTGTCCAATTCAACACTTCCTCCATCCGGGCTCGATGTTCCGGGTGATCAATTCCTTCTAAATATTCTGCAAAAGCTTCCATGTTGCTCCCTCCTAAAATTAAAATGATGCTAGAACTTTGTTTCGCAAATGAACCCTTTGTAATAAGTCTATCCTTGGAACAGCTTCATTCGAATTCCCACAGATAAGATTCTACTCAAAAAAGCCCCCTTGTCATCGGCGAGCTTTCTTGAATTGAGCGTCATACCTATTATAGCGTTTCCATGCCTGTCCGCTTTTTATAAAGCTATTAAAAACTCCATCATCGTTTCATAAGCAATTTGCGAGGACTGCCGGTTGTATTTTACGGAATACGGGTCGCTAAATCCATGCTCACCCTTCAGCTTCACCGTTTTGACATTCTTTGATTCCAATTGGGATATACACGCGGCAACGTCAAAGGACTGCTCTTTTTCCGGGAAAAAAAGCAGTGCCGGACATGAAGGCGATATGTTCAGATAGTCTCTTATCCGGGAGCCGTAGTATCCGGCGATCCCATTGACACGCTCATCTTCGCTGCAAAGCCAGGCAGCGGTTGCTCCGACGCTGAACCCGAGTAAGATGATCTTGCGATATTGACGATCCAGCTTGGATATGATTGTATTTATTTTGCGCAAAACACCGGGGAAACCGACGTTTTCCATAAAAAAAAGATAAGCCGCTTTTTCTTCAGCGTATTCAAACGGTTGATCCCGATTTAACAAATTGGGGCAAATAACATCAAAGCCCTGCTCAGCTATCAATTGGCAAACATCGTGCATGTGCCGGTTAATCCCGTATATTTCGTGCAGCACGATAACCGCTGTATCGGATTTATTTTGAATATGTATCATGTTCTGACTCCTTGTCTCTCATTGCTGCATAAAAAAAGGGCGCCGCCTTCGGCGCCAGTTTAACAGCTTGTACGGCAACAAATCAGGTTATGCAGTCTTTTGCAAAGCTGCAGGCGCTTTACCATCAAAGCTGTCGAGAAAAATCGCTCTGCCCGCCATCAGCTGGGCCGGCTTATCGTCAAGAAAAATGGCGCGACCGGCAAACTCGGCATTTCCCTTCGGCTGAGACGAAAAACTTAAAACGACAAGGCTGGCAAAGACGGCAGTCAACGCAACGGCAATCATCTTTTTCACTTTAGCTCCTCCGTTCTTTTAAGAATTTGGTCTCTTGCATGATGAGATTCTTCAAAATATTCGGCAGCTTTGTCTGCATCTCCATTTTCTTTATAGTAAAGTGCGATATCAAATGTTAATTCCGCTACATCCGTCCAGAGATTGATCGTTTTAAGATATTCTAAAGCATGTTCAACCGTAAGTGGATCCTGTTCATCATACAGAGCATGAATAAGTTTAAATTTCGACAAATATTCCCTTTCTCCTGCTTTTTCCGCGCGGAAAAATCCTTTTTCATACAATTTGCGGGCTTCTTTGACAACATTTGATTTGTATAGCACATGTGTCAGTTCAAACATGGAGTGGATGCCGTAAACCGATTCTTCATGCTCTTTGATAAGCAGCGCTTCTTTGAAATGATGTTCGGCCAAGGTGAGGAGATTGCGATTGACATAGCTCAATCCTAAGTTGTGGTGAGCCATACCGAGGAGAACGTGGTGCTTGATCAGTGCCGCGTCTTTTAGGGCTTGCTTGTAATGCTGTTCGGCTTCATCAAAACGAAATAAATCGAGTTTATTTGCTCCGATCAGCATATCGTTGCTGATCGCTTTTTGAATATAGTCATCATGTGTTTTGAAGGTTTTTAGAGCTGTTTTTGCATGGTTTAAGGAGAGGAAATTCTGTTTGATTTGATAGTAGGCGATAGCCAGTTTGTAATGGAATTCGGCGATTTCGATTTGATCGGGGATTGTTCTGAGCTTTTCTTCGGCTAGTTTATAATAATTGATGGCATTTGTATAATCCTTTTTATGAAATTCGTACATGCCTGCGAAAAAGAAATAATAATATTCGATCATGTCATCTGTGCTTTGCATATCTGCTTTTTGCTCCTGAATATCTTCGAACAATTTGGTGGAAGCTGCAAACTCTTCTGTCAGCAGTTTGTGCCGATAGTCTAAAAGATTAAAATAAAGAAGCAGATCTTGATTTTCTTCCATATTCGGCAGCCGGTGCTCAATGTCGTATTTAATCGAGACCGCTTGTGCCACTTCATGGCGCTTGATCATGACATACCATTGATTAAGCATTCCCGCGACTTCCTCATAAGCAATTTTTGTCTTCAATCGTTTATCCTTCCTTTCCTCCCATGTCTCTTCCTTTTTATGGGTTGTTTTTCATTTTACAGAATCGCTTATTTTTTGACAATCACTTTTCTAAATATTGGCTTAATTTCCTAAAATAACTCAAAATTCTGACATCAATCGTAACCATTTTCTGTATTGTTGCAAATCTCTCAGAAAGTATTTTCGTTTGACATTGTTTTTGATGACATTTTATAATTATATATGTAAATATCAACATGTTCGATTTTACAATAAACAAATAAGGAGCGGTTCATATGAATCAAGATGTCAAAGAGTTTGTCGGAAGCCATATGATCTATACGTATGAAAACGGATGGGAATATGAAATCTACATTAAAAATGACCGTACCATTGATTACCGCATTCACAGCGGAATGGTCGGGGGACGCTGGGTTCGCGATCAAAAAGCCGATATCGTCAAGCTGACTGAAGGCGTCTATAAAGTATCATGGACAGAACCGACAGGGACTGACGTTTCCTTGAATTTCATGCCCAATGAAAAGCGGATGCACGGCATCATCTTCTTCCCTAAATGGGTTCATGAACGCCCTGATATCACAGTCTGCTATCAAAATGACCACATCGACTTAATGGAAGAATCGCGCGAAAAATATGAGACGTATCCAAAATATGTCGTACCGGAATTCGCCGATATCACATTCATTGAAAATGCCGGAATCGATAATGAAGATCTGATTTCAAAAGCCCCTTATCCCGGAATGACGGATGACATCAGAGCCGGAAAACGAGTATAAATGGGAAAAGGGCTTTTCATTAATGATATAATGACTGGACTTTTGTTAAGTCGTGCAGCAAGGCTTGAATATCATCTTGCGATAAAGGGACAAGCATTTGATCGTAGAGGGTGATGATCTGTCCTCCCTCGTCATGCTCATGCTGCCTTAAATACTGCTGCAAAGCCCTGAGCTGGTTTTCTTTCAAGCTGGTCTGCGTTTGAAACTGCTTGATTTTCTTTAACGAAAAAACATTCATTTCGTCATCAAAATCGCCTGACATGATTTGACCCTCAATGCTGGACATGCTGGCTATCCCTCCTTATTGACGATTCGGCTGGTAGTTAGTCTGTCCGCTTTAAGAAAAGTACAATCATAAAAAATAAAACAGCAAGGGACAGATCTGTCCCTTGCTGTTTATCATGCAGGCTTATAACCTTGCTTTTCCATTTCTTTATACACGTCTTTCAGCTTCGGATTTCCTTCGCCGACTACTTGATCACCGACCATGATGAGCGGATAAAAATATTCGTCGTTCAGGATTTTTTCGGAGATTTCCTGTTTTTCAGGATCGTTTTCCGGCGGCTGATGGATATCAATGTACGTGATCGAGAAAGGCTGGTCGGGATATTTTCTTTTCAGGGCGGCTTCGAGCCACTCATACGTTTCTTTTGATGACGGAAGGTTGACACAGCTTGGACAAAGAACGTCGGCACCGTAAACAAAAAGCTCGGCTTGTTTTTTCATCAGCGGCAGCTCCTTTCTCTTTGTCTTTTATTTTATTCTATTTTGTCCTTTCGCTCCATATTGAAATGAAAATCGCTTTTTGTCTTTGCCGGCAAATATGATATAATATGTGGGAAAACGATTGAAACCAAACAATAGCTTTTTATTGTTCGACTGAATATAATGGTTGTATGATTTGAAAGGAGCGATACGAATGACGACAGAGGTCGAAATGAAAGAACAAGTACAGGAAGTGCTGGACAAACTTCGTCCATTTCTACTCCGCGACGGCGGTGACTGTGAACTCGTCGATGTTGAAGATGGCATCGTCAAGCTTCGCCTGCTCGGCGCATGCGGAAGCTGCCCAAGTTCCACGATCACCCTTAAAGCTGGAATTGAGCGCGCCCTTTTAGAAGAAGTTCCGGGCGTCATTGAAGTTGAACAAGTATTTTAATTTGAGGCGGCTGCCGTTCATTACGGCAGCCGCCGATTGTTGACAAAATCCCAAAACGACTTTTAGTTTTGGGATTTTGTCATCCTTTCAGCGTGATTGAAAACCCTTGCAGTCTAGGAAGGCCGAGCATCGGAGCAGACTTTCACAGGAGGTGATGACGGCGGCGTTCAGGCAGGACGCCTGGGCGGTTAGCCGCCGATCCTTCCTCTATTCGTGAGCACCGACGCGCATGCCTGACAACGAATGCGAGGGTTTGTCGACACGCTGAGGCTGCCGTTCATTACGGCAGCCTTTTCTTTTTTTATAGATAATCTTCAAACCAGCCGGCAATATACTCAAGCCGTCTGATCCGCTGCTTCGGATGCCCGCTTCTTGATAAATCGTGCGACGCATTCGGGAATCTGACGAGTTTTACTTCTTTCCCCATTTTTTTCAATGCCGTAAACAGCTGCTCCGCCTGTTCAATCGGGCACCTGTCGTCCCGTTCGCCATGGAGGATGAGAAGAGGAGTCTCCACCTTGTCCGCATATTTGAGCGGCGAATGCTCCCACAGTTTGCCGGGATTTTCAAAAAGGTCCGCTCCGATCTGCCAGTCTGTGAAAAAATAGCCGATGTCGCTTACCCCGTAAAAACTGATCCAATTGGAAATGGACCTCTGCGTCACCGCGGCCTTAAAGCGATTCGTGTGGCCGACAGCCCAGTTTGTCATAAAGCCGCCGTAGCTTCCTCCTGTGATTCCGAGCCTTTCTTGATCGATGAAATCATATTGTCCCAGCGCGTGGTCAACAGCTGCCATTACATCTTTAAAATCTCCCCCGCCGTAGTCGCCTCTCACCCGGTTGACAAAATCCTGTCCGTAGCCGTGGCTTCCCCGCGGATTGACATATACAACGGCGCTTCCCTTTGCGGCCAGCACTTGAAATTCGTGAAAATAAGCATTCGCATACATGGCGTGAGGACCGCCGTGCACTTCCAGAATGAGCGGATACGTGTTTCCTTTTTCATATTGAGCAGGCTTTATCAGCCAACCGTGAATTGTCAAACCGTCCGCTGTCTGAAATTGAAGCTCCTCCGGTTCCGATATGATATGCTCTTCCGTAAACGCTTGGTTGGCATCTGTTAATCGCTCCGCTGTTTCTTCCCCCAATGGGAGATGGTAAAGTTCGCTCGGCCGGACAGGCAGGGCTATCGATGCCGCAAAACTTTTTTCATCCGGATGCAGGCTGAATCCGTTCAGATGCTCTTTTTCCAACCGGACCGGATAAGCAAGACCTTCGATTGATATGTAGTAAATGCCTGTCGAACCTTTGTCAGATCCAATGACATAAAAGCCGTTTCCGTCTTTGGTCCAGGCCGGTTTCGGAAGAACGCCTCCGACAAGGCTGTCCCCTGCTACTGCATCGCTGAGATGGACATCAAGCATTTCCGTCAGACACGTTAGTTTTCCTGTTTCGATATTATACAGCCATGCTTTATCAAGCGTGGCGTTTTGAAATTCCTTTTCGTTTCCGATGAATGCAAGGTGTTTGCCGTCAGGAGAAAACGATAGTGAAGAAAAAACGCCGTTTTGACCTGTAAGGCGCTTCAAATCACCTGTCGAAAGGTTCATCAAATAGACATCGTTCACACGCATATCCGTCTGATTGGCACAAAATGCAATCCTGCCTCCGCACGGTGAAAATGCGTGGCTGAAATGGTCGCGTTCTAGATCGGTCAGCTGTTTTATCTCCCCGGTTTCCACTTGAACGAGGACAAGCTGCGTATACTTTCCCCTTTTAAACCCTTGGCCGTCTAATTTATACGACAAAGAATCGACTTCCAGCGGTTCGTGATCTTCAATCTCCGTCTTTTTCTCATCGTCGACGCTTTCCTCTTTCGTCAGCCTCACTGAACAAAGCAATGACTTGCCGTCAGGCGACCATTCAGGCTGTGATACATCATAGGGAATATCGGTCACTTTTCTCGCTTCTCCTCCGGCGGCGCTTATTACGTAAAGTTGTGTGGTTTCCTCGCGATTAGACGTAAATGCAAGGGATTTGCCGTCGGGCGACCAGCGCGGATGCTGGTTTCTTCCTTTTCCAAACGTCCATTGTACTGACGCTTGTTGTTTGCGGTCGTAGACCATGATATGCGAATCATAAGAGTCCTGTTTTTCGTTTACTTTTGTTTGTACGTAGGCGATTTTTGCACCGTCAGGCGAGTACTGCGGGTCGGTAATGGATACAAGCTTGATGAGGTCTTTTTCGGTTATCAGCTGCTTCATGTTCGTTTCTCCTCCTCTATATGTTTGTCATACTATTTCGACTTTCTAAATAAAAATCCTTGTTTTGAAGGCAAACAAAAAAAGAGCCGAAAAAGCTCTTTTATCGTTAAACACTGTTTACTGATTTTCTTTCAACGATAATGCCTGTATCCGGGACATGAAGGCAGTCCACTTCACAATGTGGAAACTTAGAAGCAAGCTGATCTCTCAGCGCGTCTCCCTTTCCTTTTTCAATAAAGGAAAGGATCGTCGGTCCTGCTCCGCTTAAAGCGGTCCCAAACGCGCCGTTTTTGCCTGCTTCATGCTCCACTTTAGAAAGCTCAGGGACGAGCGCCCTTCGGTAAGGCTGATGAAAGAGGTCTTTTTGCATCATGCGGCCGACAAGCTTCCAATCTTTCGCCATCAGTCCGGCGACGAGCATATTGCTGACCGCGCTTGCTTCCACCGCTTTCGGATAAGAGAGGCTTTCGGGAAGAACATCCCGCGCATCTTTTGTCAGCACTTCATAAAAAGGAATGACGACAACGACATCCAAATCGATGTCTTTCATCGAAACCATCTCTGTTTCATCTTCTTCATGAAGTCCGATGACAAGCCCGCCGAAAAGCGATGCTCCGGCATTGTCAGGATGGCCTTCTTCAAGGCTTGCAAAATGGAGTTTCTCGCGGTCAGAGAGTTTTAAATCGGCAAGTTCGTTCGCCAGCTCAATCGCAGCGGCAATTGCGGCTGCGCTGCTGCCGAGACCGCGCGCCAGCGGAATATCGCTCCACACTTTGACGAGGCTTGGCGGAAGGTCTTTTCCGAAGTGTGCAGCGGTCCGTTTGGCCACCTGGTAAATTAAATTATCCGTCCCTTCAGGAATTCCCGCTACGACTTCTGTTTCAGCCTCAAAACGCCACTCATCATGAGGAAAAACAGACAGTCTCAAATAACGGGACAGCGCCATGCCGACTGAATCAAAGCCCGGGCCCAGATTGGCCGTGCTTCCGGGAACCGTAACGGAAAACAGCATGTCAGCCTCAGTCATACACGAGCGGCTCCTTTTAAGTGTTCGAGAATGGCTTCTTCATCTGTCGGCAGTGTGACAGGTTTGATCTGCGACACATCAACGGCTGTGTTCGGATCTTTCAAGCCGTTTCCGGTTAAGACAGCGACAACTTTCGCCCCCGGCTGAATCTCTTTCGTTTCCAGCTGTTTCAGTACGCCGGCAATAGATGCGCACGATCCCGGTTCTGCAAATACGCCTTCTTCTCTTGCCAGGAGCTGATAAGCGTGCAGGATCTCTTCGTCTGACACTTCATCGATTTTTCCGTTCGATTCTTTTGCAGCATTGACCGCTTTGTCCCAGCTTGCCGGATTTCCGATTCTGATCGCTGTCGCAACGGTTTCCGGCTTTTCAATTACTTTGTTTTTGACAATCGGGGCCGCGCCTTCCGCCTGAAAACCTCTCATAACCGGCAGGCCTGTGCCGTTTTTCTCATGATATTCTTTAAAGCCTTTCCAATAAGCCGTAATATTTCCGGCATTCCCGACAGGAATTGCAAGGATGTCAGGCGCTTCGCCCAGCTGTTCACAAATTTCAAAGGAAGCGGTTTTCTGTCCTTCAATCCGGTAAGGATTCACAGAGTTGACGAGTGCAATCGGCTCTTTCTCGCAAATGCTGCGCACCATTTTCAGGGCATCGTCGAAGTTTCCGTCGATCGCAATGATTTTAGCGCCGTACATGACGGCTTGGGCCAACTTTCCGAAGGCGATTTTGCCGTCCGGAATAATGACGATGCACTTCATATTGGCGCGAGCCGCATAAGCCGCAGCAGCAGCTGACGTATTGCCGGTCGAAGCGCACATGATCGTGTCATTGCCTTCTTCTTTCGCCTTGGCGACCGCCATGACCATCCCGCGGTCTTTAAAGGAGCCTGTAGGATTGACACCCTCTGTTTTGACATAAAGCTCGATTCCGAGCTTTTTCGAAAGATTTTGCAGATAAATGAGCGGGGTATTTCCTTCGTTCAGCGTCAATTCCGGTGTTTTGTCCGTTACTGGCAAATATTCTTTATATTGATGGATGAGTCCTTTCCACATTAGCTCCAACCGTTCCCTTCTACTCGATAAGTGCTTTTCACCTGATCAACAACCTCAAGATCATTCAGCTTTTGCAAGATATCCGTAAAATCCTCTTCTGACGTATGATGTGTCACAATGACAATCTCAGCCAGGTCATCATGGCCTTTAATCGGAAGCTGCAGGATTTTTTCAAAGCTGACGCCTCTTTCTGAAAATATCGATGTGATTTTTGAAAACGAACCGACCTGATCTTTAACATGAATTCTTAAAAACTGCTGGGCGAAGATTTCAGAAGGTGCCTTGATCTTCTTTTCAAATTGCGGATCGACAAAGCTGCTGCCGTTCACGCCGAGACGCATGTTTTTCATGACGGAAACCAAATCTGATACGACGGCGGTCGCAGTCGGCATGCTTCCTGCGCCAGGCCCGTAAAACATCGTTTCCCCGACGGCCTCGCCATACACGTAAACCGCATTGAATTCATTATGGACGGAAGACAGCGGATGATGCTCCGGCAACAATGTCGGCTGGACGCTCACTTCGACTTTTTGTCCGTCGCGCTGGGCGATGCCGATCAGCTTCATCGTATAGCCGAGCCGTTTGC
Source organism: Bacillus sp. PK6-026 (assembly GCF_054161455.1). Lineage (NCBI taxonomy): Bacteria > Bacillati > Bacillota > Bacilli > Caryophanales > Bacillaceae > Bacillus > Bacillus sp. PK6-026. The sequence continues at coordinate 3,446,552 of NZ_CP096418.1, forward strand.
TGAAATTGATGTCTTCATCAGACACTTGGGAAATGCCCTTCACTTTGACATCGTCAAGATCGACATTCATTGAGAAACCGAGCCTGGCCAAAATCGCCATCTTTCTCGCCGCATCAAGACCTTCAACATCAGCTGTCGGGTCCGCTTCGGCGAAGCCGAGCTCCTGCGCTTCTTTCAGCACATCAGCATAAGGCGCGTTTTCTTTATTCATCTTCGTTAAAATGAAGTTGGTCGTTCCATTGACGATTCCCATCATTTTCGTAATCCGGTCTGAAGCCAGCCCGTCTTCCAGGCTTCGCAAAATCGGAATTCCGCCGGCGACGCTCGCTTCAAAATAAAGGTCGCAGCCGTTTTCTTTCGCGGCAGCCGTCAGTTCCGATCCATAGAGGGCGATCAAATCTTTATTCGCTGTCACGACATGTTTTTTCGCCTGAAGCGCGTCAAGCAAATAGCGTCTTGTCTCCTCGATTCCCCCGATGACCTCAATGATGACATCCACTTCCGGATCTTGAATGACATCATAAGCTTCCGTCGTCAGAACATCTTTGGAAAGGTCGACATCCCTCTTCTTATCTTTATCTTTTACAAGAACTTTTTGAATCGTAACAGGGCATCCGACTTGGTGTGTCAGCTTATCCTGGTGATCCTGAATAATCTTCACCACACCGCTCCCGACTGTTCCTAATCCTAGCAGCCCCACTCGTATCGCCTTCAATGAAATTCCACCTTTCTCTCTCTTATCGTCCTCTCTCTGAGGACATTTGTAAACGCAACGCAGACATTTAAGTTACAAACATTATAATGGGGGATTCTTTTTTTGACAAGATGACATTTGCTGAAAAACAAATCATGAAAACGCTTTATACATTGATATAATAAGATTCTATATATTCAGAAATATTTTCGTGAGAAAATCTTCCGACCAGCTCAGGCCGGCCGGAAGAAACATCAAATCTCGGTCTTTGCCGGCTTCCCTCCCAGGACAAGCGCAATATTTTCCGCACAAAGCCTCATCATGGCTTCTCTCGTTTCGACAGTGGCGCTGCCGATGTGAGGCAGCGCGGTCACTTGCGGCAGATTGGCGAGCGGGTGATCCTGCTGCACGGGTTCTTCCGCAAAGACGTCGAGTCCTGCGCCGGCAATATCTTTTTCGATCAGGGCTTCATATAAATCGTCTTCATTCACAACCTGTCCTCTTGAGACGTTGATAAAAATAGCGGAGCGCTTCATCCTTTTGAATGCGCTGCGGTTAAACAGATGCTTCGTTTCCTCAGTCAGAGGCGTCAGGCATACCACAAAATCCGCCTGTTCGAGCAGTTCGCCAAAGGATAGATAAGTTGCCCCCAGTTCGGCTTCCGCCTCGGGATTGCGGGTGCGGTTATGATATAAAATCTCCATGCCAAAGCCTTTCGCCCGCCGGGCGACGGCTTGTCCAATGCTCCCCATCCCGACGATGCCAATCGTTTTATGATGGATATCCGCTCCGGCCAAAAGCAGCGGCCCCCAGCCCGTCCAGTTGCCTTGTCTAATCCAGTCGCTTGCCTCGACGATTCTGCGCGCGGATGCCATCAACAGAGCAAACGTCAAATCTGCCGTTGACTCTGTCAGCACGCCGGGCGTGTTGCAGCAGATGACGCCATGCTTTTTCGCAGCCTCCACATCGAGGTTGTCATAGCCCACCGCCAAATTGGCCACCACTTTTAAATGCGGCGCACCTTTTAAAAGCTCCTCATCAACTGTGTCGGAAAGCATCGTCAACAGTCCGTGCGCCTTTTTTGCTTTTTCCGCCAGAACGGCGCGCGGGCACGGTTCTTCTTCCTTTTCCCACATCTCAATACGGGCTTCTTCTTTTAACGCAGAAAGCTGTTCTTCCGGTAATTTTCTCGTTACATATACAAACGGTTTGTCCATGCTGCCTCGTTCCTTTCTAAGAGTAGCTTCCAACCAAGCATATCGAAAAAATCCGGAAATGTTAACATGAAGAAAAGAACACCGCGGCGTCTATGGTGTCCTTTTCAGCCAATTGATAGGCGGCATGCTCATAAATCCTGCGGCTCTCATGCTCGCCATTTCTTGAAAGCCGTTCAGAAATTGCTCATAAGCCGGCGCTTGAGACAATAAATGGTCGAGTCTGCTTTCAAAATAATGGTGCTCTGATTCAGGAGAAATATAATACCCTTCAACCGTCTCAAAATAGTGAAGCGGAAACAGAAGCCTGCTGTACACCAGCCGTTTAGAAAATGAGGAAAGCGGCGCGGCTTGTTCGTATTGCTGAAAAAACAATGCGATGTCATTGAAGTTTTTCCTTTCGTGAAACAAGCTTCTGGCATATTCCGCAAGATCCCTGGCCGCATGATCAAACACCCATTCCATCGGGATTTTAATAAGCGGCTCGCGCCTTAAAGCCTCGCAGGTGAGCCGCTGCTGGCAAATCGTCCCGGAGTCGGCGGCCTGCGGCTGATCATCCAATTCGGTATCGGCCAAATATTGAATCGCATTTTCGGTTAAACCGAGATAATAAGGAAACGATTCGATAAAATGTTTTTCAAAAGGCTGCAGCTGTCTTGCCTGCGTTTTTTGGGTCCAGAATTGTTCCAGCTGGTCGAGCCGTTTCCCCCAAAGTTCTTTCCACTGCCCAATCCGCGAGGTTTCTTTTACCTCATAAGGGTATCCTCTTCCCTTCTGATGAAATTCCGCCAGCTCCGCCCCAAATGAAACGGACCTGTTTGTCATGCGGGGAGCAGCTTGAAGCAGCACATATGAGGCGCCATTGTCCTCAAATGTCATCTCCCCGTCCTTTGTCAATATAAAAGATGAAACGTATGGGTCGCGCTGTTCTTGCAAATACTGACTCATACTAAACAATTCCGCCAGCTCATCCTGACTCAAGTGGGATACCGGGACGATCAAAAACATCGAATTCGGGGTATGAAAAGCCTGATAAGACAAGTATGAAGTAAGATCGCGAATATGGATTCCGAATTTTTCTTTGATCAGCTCCTTCACGGACATCACTTCCTGATAAATTTTTCTCCTTCTACACATCGTAATCATGAAGGGATTCGATTATGAATCGATTCGGAAAAAGAGTTCTAAAATCGTTACATTTTTAAGGTTGTTTGTATACACTAAGTAAAAAAAGATTGGGTGAAAATGATGCCGGAAAACAACAGCATGCATCAAATCGAAACAGCAGCAAAAGAATGGCTTGAGAAACGGGGCGTCAAGATTTCGGATATTGCTGATCTTGTCTACGTACTACAGAAGAAATATCATCCAAACTTGACAAAAGAAGAATGTGAAGAGAATGTCAACCGGGTCATGAAAAAACGCGAAGTTCAAAACGCCGTGATCACAGGGATTCAATTGGATATGCTGGGTGAGCAAAGAAAGCTCATGGAACCGCTCCAAACCTTAATCGAGACAGATGAAAGCCTGTACGGCGTCGATGAAATCTTATCCTTCTCCATTGTGAATTTGTATGGATCAATCGGTTATACAAACTATGGATATATCGATAAAATCAAACCGGGAGTGCTCGCACGTTTAAACGATAAATCAACAGGCGAATGCCACACGTTTTTGGATGATATCGTCGGAGCGATTGCGGCAGCCGCATCCAGCAGACTGGCGCATCGAGCAAAAGATGCGGAATAAGCCATTAAAAAACACTTGTCCTTAAAAGACAAGTGTTTTTTTGCGGTTAGATGCGATCCATCCAGTCTGTTAAAGAATCAATGACATATGTCGGCTTTTCCTGATAGGCTTCAAGGTGTTCTTTTTTGGTCACGCCCGTATGAACGAGAAGCGTGTCCATCCCGGAATTCATTCCCGCCATAATATCCGTATCATAATTGTCACCGACCATCAGCGTTTCACTGATATTTGTGCCGAGCACCTTCATCGCCTGCTCCATGATGATCGGCTCCGGCTTGCCGATAAAAATAGGCTCTGTCTGCGTAGAAACGGTTAATACTGATGTGAGAGAACCATTGCCCGGCAATAGTCCTCTTTCTGTAGGAATAGCGATATCGCCGTTAGTCGAGATGAATGTAGCGCCGTTGCGGATGGCAAGGCAACCGACGGCTAGCTTTTCGTATGTAATGCCGCGGTCGATACCGACGACGACGAAGTCGGCGTCTTCTTCGCCGAATGCCAGTCCTTTTTCCTCAATGGCCTGGCGGATGCCTTCCTCACCGATCACATATACGGAAGCATCCGGTTTTTGTTCGGCGATAAAATTGGCGGTCGCCATGCTGGTTGTGAATACCTGGCTCTCTTCGGCCGGAATATCAAATGAAACAAGCTTGTCCGCCACTTGCTTCGGCGTGCGCGACGAATTGTTAGTGACGAACAGATACGGGATGCTCCGTTCTTTCAGCTTCCTTACGAATTCGCATGCTTCTTCGATTTTTTCCGTCCCTTTGTACATTGTTCCATCCAGATCAATTAAGTATCCTTTGTATGTTTTCATGTTGTACACTCCAGTTTTGTTTAGTGCGGTTTGAATGCGGATACCGGACCGAGCTCATGGTTTAAATAATCGCGGATCCGCAGCGGAAATTTCTCAAGCGTTTCCGCATGCCTGCTGAGCAGCATGTCCAATTCTTCATGGTTGACATTCAAGTAGTCTTGAACCAATGTCTTCCGATAGGCGATCAAATGTTTCAGACTGTCGCCTTCCGCTTGGCTGACAACCTTTTCATCGGTCAGTATATCCATAATGTCGTCATAGCTTCCAGGATCTCTCATAATAAAGCCGTCAATCATATCGTTCCCTATATCCAATATACATTCGATCAGCGTGTGGCCGATTCGTTCGAGCGCTTTTTTTTCGACGTCGGAAGTCCATTCCTCCTGTGTTTGATAAAGCCGCAGCTCCTCTTCCAGGAAGTTCAGCGTGTTTTCGATTTTGTGTCGATCGACAAAATACATCATCAGAGCATCCCCTTTTATGATCGCTTATTTTCGCAGACGTTTTAAAACAAAGTAGGCACATCCGAAATTACAGTACTCGTAAATATATTCATCAAGCGTGCTGATCTTCGTATCAAATGTGGCCTTTTGATTTTGATCGTCAAAAAAGCCTTTCAGCCTCAGCTGGCTGTATCCCCAATCCCCGACGATGTAGTCATATTTATTTAAAATGTCGGAGTATCTGGCTTTAAACGCTTCTTCGTTAAAACCGTTTTTCACATCTTTGACGACTTCAAATGCAGCGTTCTGAACGACAATCATTCTTTTCACCTCTTTTATATGATAATTCAAACCCGTGCCGCCATCAATTGCTAAGAATAAATCCTCCCCGTTGGAAAAGCTATAAATGAGGAGGAAAAGCAGAATGAATAAAAAAATTCTTTTAGCAGGGCTGCTGGCGGTGCCTTTAGCAGGATGCCAGACAGCCTTAAATGATACCGAACACAATATATATGACGAAGACGGAAATACCGTTCACGTTGCAGACAAGAACCCTCAATATCATGAAAAGTTCAGAAATGACAACCGGAAAGGCAGATTCGGTTATGCGCGCCATCAGGCAACTCCAGTCGCAAACAAGGAAGAAATGCAGGCGCCTCAAATTGATCGGGAAGAAATGGCGCATATTATATCTAGTTTAACGGTTCAGCTTCCCAATATTCAAGATGCCTCAGCACTTGTGACAGACGAAGAAGCGCTTGTCGTGTACAAAACGGACTCTGGGCAGCGCGAACAGACGGCTGACCAAGTTAAAAAGACGGCGGCATCCGTCATTCCGAGGTATTACCACATCTATATTTCCGATGATCCGGATATGATGCAATCCGTCGCCAACTTCAGCCGGCTTGGAGCCAATTCAAGAAACGTTGATCAGCTGATGGCCGATACGATTAAGGAAATGCAAAAATCACCGCAAGGCAAAACAACGACAGGTACAGATGAAAACGACCTTGACGGAAAAGGAAAAGCGACCGAATCCTGACCTGAAAATAAATAAGAAAAACGCCAGCGCAAACGGCTGGCGTTTTTTCATCCAATGTTATGCCTGTGCCTGGCGTTTTTTAGACGCTTCATTCACCTGTTCATCGGCATGGTATGAAGAGCGGACGAGCGGCCCTGCTTCACAGTGGCTGAAGCCTTTTTCCATGGCGATTTCTTTCAGTTCGGCAAACTCGTCAGGATGGTAATATTTCTGTACTTTAATATGTTTTTTGGACGGCTGCAGATACTGGCCGATTGCCATGATGTCGACGTTGTTCGCAAGAAGGTCGTCCATTGTTTCGATGATTTCTTCTTTTGTTTCGCCGAGGCCGATCATGATGCTGGATTTCGTCGGGATGTCCGGCTGCATCTCTTTGGCGCGGCGCAAAAATTCCAATGACCTTTCGTATGTAGCTCTCGCACGGACTCTCGGCGTCAGGCGGCGAACCGTCTCAATATTATGGTTTAAAATATCCGGACGCGTATCCATCAGCGTTTTCAAATTATGATAGTCTCCGCCCATGTCAGACGGGAGAACTTCGATTGTTGTAAACGGGCTTTTTCTCCGGACGGCGCGTACGGTTTCAGCGAATACCCCTGCTCCTCCGTCTTTTAAATCGTCACGGGCAACGGCTGTAATGACCGCGTGTTTCAGATTCATGATGCTCACAGAATCCGCGACTCTTTCCGGCTCATTCAAGTCAAGTTCTGTCGGCAGCCCCGTCTTCACCGCACAGAAGCGGCAGGCTCTCGTACAGACAGATCCGAGAATCATAAAGGTTGCGGTACGTCTGACGGCCCAGCATTCGTGGATGTTCGGGCATTTCGCCTCTTCACAGACCGTATGGAGGTTGTTTTCCCGCATTAATTTTTTTAAGCCCGTATAGTTTTCATTTGTGTTCAGCTTGATCTTAAGCCATTCGGGCTTTCTTAGGTGCTCGTCTTTCTTTGCCAATTCCATCATCTCCATTGTGGATTGTAGTCATGTTCAATACGAAATTTGTGACATAGCGCCGGATGTGTCCCTCTGCTTTGGAACCGCTTAAATTAAAATTGCTAAATCTTCATCTTTAGTCACTTTAACATAGTACAGATTTGTGAACAAGAGCTTGATTAGTCAAGATGGAATTTCTAACATTTTCTTATTATCGATTTCCGCAGATGTCACAAACTAACCGTATTCAAACTGAAAGGAGCTAAGGACACTGTGAAAGCTGTATTATCCGTTCTCATCCTCCTTTTGCTCATATCGCAGCCGTGCGCTCTTGCAAAGGAGAAAAAAGAGCCCGATCTGCAAAAGAGAATGGCCCTTTATCATAAAACAGAAGCTGCAACCCATATTCCTTGGTATGTTTTCGCGGCTGTCGACCAATACGAAATCAACATCCGCAAAAACCGCAAGGACTTGCCGAAGCAAAAAGGGCACACCGGGATATATATTCCGCAAAGCGTGTGGAGCGGACCTGAAAACCCCAACCCGAAAGATACATCGCCGCTCAGCATCAAGGTTTTTGACGGAATTGGAATGGACGGAAACGGAGACGGACTGGCGGAACCGGATCAGGATGAAGACGTCCTTTATACGTTTGGACAATACTTGTTGACATACGGAAGAGACATAGAAAATATCCGCATCGGCCTGTGGGAGTTTTACGAAAGGGATCAGACGGTCGGCATCATATCAGGCTTTATCAGGCTTTTTCAAAAATACGGCCACATTGATTTGAGCAAGCACGCCTTTCCTCTTCCCGTAAGATCAGATTACAGCTATAGAAGCACATGGGGAGATGCCCGCGGATTCGGGGGCAGGCGGATTCACGAAGGGACGGATTTGTTCGCCCATTATGGCCTCCCCGTCCGGTCGACATGCTACGGTATTGTTGAAATGAAAGGCTGGAACCGTTTCGGCGGTTGGCGGATCGGAATCAGAGATATCAACAATACGTACCATTATTTCGCTCATTTGAACGGATTCACAAAAGGCTTGAAAGTGGGAGAAATCGTCGAACCCGGCCAAGTGATCGGCTCGGTCGGAGCAACGGGATACGGGCCGCCGGGGACATCGGGAAAATTCCCGCCCCATCTTCACTACGGCATGTATAAAGACAACGGAAGAACCGAATGGTCTTTTGACCCTTATCCTCATTTAAGGGCATGGGAACGGAAAGAGCTTCGAAAGAAAAAATAAAAGACATCCCTATTTCAGAAGAATAGGGATGTCTTCTTTTCAGAGATTAACCGGCTTGGCTTTTCTTGCTTTTCACAACCGCATTGATGATGCTTGCGGCCAAGCCTCCCCAAATAATGACGATGCCGATAACCATCATTGTTATAGATGCGCCGTTCATGAGGAAACCTCCTTGTCCTGTTGAAATGGCGTATATTTCAATTCGTTCTTCCATTTTGAAAGTGAAAGGATAAATCCGGCTGCGATCGCTCCAACAGCGACGCACCATCCCCATTTCAGGAGAAACTCTACCGGCAGATCACCGTAGGCCGTTGTGATATTCGTCTTGATATTATCAAACATCATATACCCCAGAACAATCGGCGTGACGACGCTCAGGCAGATTCTCCACCAGGCGCCGAGCTGAATGTCGGAAACCGAATTGGCGTGAGCCTGCAAAGCTTTCAGCTCTTTCGCAAACCATGCAATCACAACGACTTCGATCAATCCGGCAAGCGCCACTCCGAAATTGTTGATAAAGTAATCGGCTGCATCGAGAAAGAACAACCCGCCTTTTGTCGCAAATACGAGCGAACACATTGCAGCAGCCCCTCCACCGAACAGGACGGCTTTCCGCCGCGGAACGTTGAACTTATCCTGAATCGCGGCAACATATGTTTCAGAGATCGAAATGAGAGACGTCAGACCTGCCAAAACTAGCGAACCAAAGAATAAAAATCCGAAAAGCACATTAAACGCCGGAAACTCATTGATGATTTGCGGAAAGACGACGAACGCCAAACCGATTCCGGAAGAGACGACCTCTTTAACTGGAACGCCCTGCTGCGCGGCCATAAAGCCCAGCGCACTGAATACCCCGATCCCGGCCAGCAGCTCGAACGACGAATTCCCGAAGCCGGTGATGAACGCATTGTTTGTAACATCGGATTTTTTCGGCAAATAGCTGGAATACGTAATCATGATGGCAAACGCGATCGACAGACTGAAGAAAATTTGGCCGTATGCCGCCACCCAAACTTTTCCGTTTGTTATCTGGCCCCAATCAGGCGTGAAAAACGCATTCAGCCCTTGAGCAGCCCCGTCAAGTGTAATCGAATAAATGACGATGATTAAAAATAAGACCACAAGCAGCGGAATGAAAATGCGGTTCGCAATTTCGATTCCTTTTTTGACTCCGGCAAATAAAATGCCTAAGGAAACAATCCAGACAATCGCGAGCGGAATCAGGACGCCCGGCACGAAGCCTCCGAATTGCCCGATGGCTCCTCCTCCAATATCAACTCTGTTTAAATATTCAGTCATTAGAAAATTTTCTGTATCTTTACCCCAGCCTAAATTGAAAGAAAAGACAGTGTAAGAAATGGCCCATGCCACGATCACGGCATAATACGTCGAGATGACAAATGAGATGGCGACCTGCCACCAGCCGATCCACTCCTTTCCTTTCCCCATCCGGGCATAGGATAGCGGGGCTGAGCCCCTGTATTTATGGCCGATTGTAAATTCCATGATGAGAAGAGGGATTCCTGCTGTCAAAAGCGCGAACAAATATGGCAGAAAGAACGCGCCTCCTCCGTTTTCATAAGCTACAGCCGGGAACCTCCATATATTCCCCAAACCGATCGCAGAACCGACAGCTGCTAAAATAAAACCCGCTCTTGTTCCCCATTGCGGACGACTATCCATAAGCTTCCTCCTTTACCTTATTGAAACATCTGAAAACAATGAATTTTCTAACAATTATTATTATTGAATAGTATATACAGTCTTTTTGCCTAAGTCAAAGTATTTTTTTAAGAAAATAGACACATTCTGTTTCCAGGACGCAAAAAAAAAAGCATTCTGCCTGATGTGTGCAGAACGCCTGGAAATCATTGCTTATTTTGTTCCTTTTTTTGTTCTGTTTTTTCATCCTTTGAAGGGATTTGAATCGATGGCGCCGTCTGGCTGCCGTTGCCGCTGTAGAAGTCGGGTACTTCGCCGTGCACGGCTTGAATCGTTGCCGGAATCGTATTTTTAACAACCGCCGTTTTTGTCGCAAACGGTATGACGACACGGACCTTGACTTCGACAAGAACACCGACATTTATTAAAGCATTATTAATTCCATATGGTTCGACACTATGTTTAAAATCTGTAAAGACATCCCCCACAACATTAAGCCGTACAGGTATTTTCGGCCCTAGGTTTCCAAGAAGCGTGTTTCCCGTTGCCTGACCTAGAGGAATATTATAGATTACACCATCATTCTTACCTTCGGGAGTTTTCGCAGAAGAATTAAATTCTTCGGTTTCTGTTTCCTTCAGCTTTTCGTGAAGTTGTTTCGTAATTTTCGAATGCATACCACGAAGACCATGAGAGTTGAAATCAATTGTTGTTACTTTTCCATTTTCATTCGTCTTCATTTCTACTAGATTTTGCACATTTTCATCTTGGCTCATATAATCCTCGACGGCTTCCTGGATGACGTGCGTCGCAATCCGGTTCGTTTCCATTTCAGCGATGTTCAGAAGCGTCGGTTTGATGGATGAGTTGATGATCAACAGGCTGATGGCCGTTGAAAAAATAAAAAATACAAACGAAAGCAGCATGACATATCGAAAAGGCAAAGGTCCTCTTTTTGACAGAGGGCCGCGAAATCTTCGCAAGCAAAATCCCCCCTTACATCACAAGTGTATGCTTGTAAGAGGGGATATACGATTCAATCAGACAACTTTATTTCACCATTTTTAAAAGGGCTTCTTTTCCGCTCATTCCGGGATGGATGCCGAGCTCTCTGGCCGCATCGGTTACAGATTCGAGCGGCGCTTCGAGAAGCTGATCGATCGTCCGCACGCCGACGGCTCTGGCGGCGACGATTTTCCGTTCTTTTAATTTATCATTCAGCAGGGCGACGTCAAGCGCTCCGCACATAATATATCCATGGTCATTGGTTACCGCCATAAAGTTCGTTTTCGGCAGTTTGACCGTTACAGCCGTAAACGGCTGATCTTCTATCATAATCGGAGTTAAATTTACCATCGCGATCCCTCCTTTACCATTAATGTATGATAAAGCGGGAGACATGTTCCGGTTTACCCCGAATCTTAAAGCATCTGTATTAGAACCGGTTTGCTTTTTTAAGCTTCCAGGCGAGCAGATCGCGCAGGAATTCAGGCATAAAGTACTCGATATCTTCCGCATCGCGGATCGCCGGAAACAGCGTTCCGAGTGTAAACATATCAATCGTGGCGATCGTGTAGAACGCATCATCTTCAATGTCCGCTCCGTTGACAGAGAGCTTTTCCGGGTCAAGGCCGGCATACAGCATTTTCCCCATCACTTCGCCGCGAAAACCGAGCCCTTTAATTCGCAGTTTCTCGGTTTCTTCCGATGATGCATGGAAGATGACCTCTTTCAGCTCACGTCCCGTCAGCTTCAGTTTGACCGGATTAATCGGATGCGGACAGATGCGGTGAACATCCGCTTTCGTCACCGGGCCTTGTGATAGAGACTCCAGTACAATGCCTGAGTTGACCATTCCGATTTCCGCCTCACACCATTCCTTTAAGGCGTCTGCCAGCATTTGCGGAAGGGCGCTTCTGCGGAACCAGGCGGTTTCAAGGGTGTTGTCCAATGTCGCAATTTCTTCTTCAAGCAGATGTCCGGCTTCTTTCTCTTTTTCCTTCAGAAAACGAATCGTCTCCTCTGATTCTTCGTTCCATTCTGCCGTCTTCATAACGGTTGCTGTGATGTTCTCAAGCGTTCCGTTATACGTCAGTTCAACATGACCGACATAGTTCCCGTATTTTTCAGCGCAGGCCAGCATAACGCCGTCTTTCATCATCCCTTCTTCAAGCAGGTGATGGGTGTGGGAGCCGAGAATCAGGTCGATTTCGGGAAAAGCCTCCGCGACGCGCTGATCATCCAAAATGCCGAGGTGTGAAAGAAGAATGACAGTATCGGCTTTTTCTTTGATTTCACTGAGCATCTCGCCGATGCTTTCAAATGCGTCTGCAACCGTCCAGCCAAGCTGCCGGTAGATCGGATAATACGGGACTGTCACACCGAGAATGGCAAGAGTTGCGCCGCTCTTCACCTTTTTGAGCACATACGGTGCTGCCCAGCCGGGCCTCTTCCCTTTTTCGTCAAACAAATTGGAAACAACGACAGGAAACTGTGCGTTGTCATAAAGTGTATCCAGCTCCTGATGCGGCAGTGTAATTCCTTCATTATTTCCGATCGTTGCAGCATCATACTGCAGACGGTTCAACAGCTCCACATTCGCTTTTCCGAAGGTGGCCTCAGATATCGGATGGAATCTGTCGACATGATCGCCGAGGTCGAACAAAAGCACTTCTTCCCCCTGCTCTTCATGTTTTTGTCTTTGTGTCTGAATATAATCGACGATTTTCGGCCAGTTTTCAAAATGGCTGTGCAAATCGTTCGTATGGTAAATATGGAGCTTTTCCGTCATGCAAATCTCTCCCTAACGTTTAACTAAACACGCCTTGATAGATTAATCTGATTCCGATGATGATCAATACGAACCTCATGATCAATACGATCGTCTTTGTTTGCATCTTTTTATTAATGTAGGCGCCGAGCTGTCCGCCAAACCAGGCGCCCGGGATCAATGCGAGCGCATAAAGCCAGTTGACATGGCCCGCGATGACATGGCCGGCAGAGCCGGCGACAGATGAAAGGAAAATAATAAACATCGATGTCGCAACGGCGACCCTTGTCGGAAATAAAAACAGAAGAATCATCGCCGGCACCATCAGCGAGCCGCCCCCGATGCCGAAAAGCCCGCCGAGGAAGCCGACGACAAAGGCGATCGCGATTCCGGCTAAAGGATGATATGAATACGTATATTCCTGTCCTTCATCCCCTGTGAACGTTCTGATAACGCCCGTATGCTTTTTCTCGGCAGGTTTCACCCTTTTCTTTATCATTAAGGAAAGGGAAATGAGAATCATAAAAATCCCGAACCATAGAGAAAACGAGTCTGAGCTGAAATATGTCGATACATGGGCACCTGCGATGCTGCCCGGCCCCGAGCCGATGAAAAAAATAAGACCGCTTTTATAATCTACGGTTTTATACTTCATATACGCAATCGTTGAAGAAAGCCCTGTAAATATGATGACAACCAGCGATGTGCCGACCGCCATTTGCGGTGTCACATGGTCAAAGAGCGTCGGCAGCCCCGCCAGAAAAAGGAGCGAGGGAACGATGACGATCCCTCCGCCGAGCCCGACAAGACTGCCGATGGTTCCCGCGATAAATCCGAGTATGAGCAAAATAAGATATTCCATAAAATAAGTCCTCTTTTCTAGCTGAATAAATCGAGCTGCCTTGGCGTAAGCCCTTTGTATTCAATATCGAGCAGCTCCTTCATTTGCTTCCCGTTTTGAGCCGCATCACCGCCTGAATTGTTATTAAACAGCACGTAAACGTTTTTCGACTGCTGTTCAAGCAGCTCAAGGTTTTTCTTCCAGTCTTTTAATTCTTGTTCATTATATAAATATAAATATCTGACCTCACGCCAATTTTGCCCGGAAGACGGCCTTAACCAGCCTTCCTTGTTGCGGCCGTGAAAACGGACGAGCGTTTTCCTGCTGTCAGTCGCATGAAGAACCGTCGGTATGCTGCCTTCGCCCGCCTGGGGTTCATCGCAAATGCTGTGAATCCATTGCTGTTCCTCCATAAAAGCGAGCGTTTTGTCGTAAAACTGGGGCATAAACCATGACCGATGCCTGAATTCAAGCGCACACGGTATATCTCCCATTTTCTCTTTTACCCATCTTAAGTAATTGACGTTTTCTTTTTTGCAATCAAACCATGGCGGAAACTGAAAGAGGACCATCGCCAGCTTGCCCGCTTTTATGTATGGCGTTAACGAAAGCTTAAAAGCAGCAAACATGTCGTCTTTCGTTTCAAAGGGGATTTCCCCGCGCTGATGCCCCGTCATTCCCTGATATGCCTTAATGATAAACTGAAAGGTTTCCGGCGTCTCCTTCACCCATTTTTCATTGTTCCGCTCGGGCTGAATCGCGTAAAAGCTCGCATCAAGCTCGACGATCGGAAAATGCGCCGAATAGTGGATCAGCTTGTTTTGACTGCTTGTCTTGGGCGGATACAGGCTGTCATGATCCCCCCATCCTGTTAATCCAATATAAATCAATGCAGTTCACCTCTTCCTTTAGTTTATCACAGGTTTTTTTCGAAAACTTGATCCAGGTCTGCTTGTAGCATTTCCTTTTTCAGCGGCGGAATACTTGAACATGAAAAAGAAGCCGGATGTCCGGCTTCTTTTAACGGGCTTTCTTCGGAAAAAGGGTAAAGCTGAAACTGTACAGAAAATCGATGGCAAGGATGATCGACCATAAAGAAGCGATGCGGATTAACGGTTCCGTTCTTTCCGGGTCGCCGATGAACAGATGCATCCCGGCCAGCAGCGCCGCCCCGATCAGCCATGCGATAAAATGCCGCAACCAGCCTTTGCGCTCTTTTTTGGCGTGTTCCTTGCCGTACTGCGGGCCTTTGTCAGGCTTCGGACCGCCGGCAAAGCGATAGGCGAACCTTTCATCCGCCCATTTGATCATGCGGCTTCCGAACGCGATGCTGACGCCGATATAAACGGCGGCGAGGGCGTGCAAAACATCCGCTTGCGCCCCATTGTACAGATCAAGCGCCGTTGCAGCCAAAAGCAGCAAATCCAAAACCGGTGTGCATGCAAACATGATCAAACCAGCCTTTTTCCAGCCTGCCATATAGCGAAACATAAGGCCAAGCAGAATAAAAATCCAAAAACCGACCTCACAAGCTATAATCAATAAACCAATCACCTTTTATCCGCCTCTCTTTTTAACACATTTGTACTAAAAAATTATAACACATATGTATTAAATAATACACCCGTGTTATAATGTGTGTATGCCAAAAATAGTTGATCACGAAAAACAAAAAGAAAAAATTGCCGAAGCGGTGTGGAATGTGATTCACAGAGATGGACTTGAACATTGCACCGTCAGAAATGTCGCTAAGGAAGCCGGGCTTTCGGCCGGATCGATGCGCCATTATTTTCCCCAACAGTCTGAGCTTTTCATTTATTCAATGAGGCTTGTGGCAAACCGGGTCAAAACGCGGATTGAGAGCATGACATTTAACGGTACACCGGCTGAGAACGTCAAACAGCTTCTTTTTCAGCTTATGCCTCTTGATGAGGAGCGAAAACTGGAAATGGAGGCATGGTATGCATTTACGGCCAAATCGCTCAGCGATCCGGAGCTCAAACCGTTAAGAAAGGAGATGAATGAAGGCATTTATTCAGCCTGTAAATCGGCTGTTGAAATGCTGGTGAATACCGGTGCCAAACCGGGGATCGATGTTCTAAAGGAAACCGAGCACCTGTACGCCCTTGTCGACGGGCTGGCGCTTCATTTGATCATGGCCCCTGAAAGGCTGACGGCTGAAATGATCGATTCTGTATTGGCCGGTTATTTAAGATCGTTGGAATAGACACAGATCGATCGGATTGCACCAAAAGAGACTTACACAAAACCACGGAAAAGCAGGCCTCTCAGCCTGCTTTTTTTGATTAATTCTCTTGTTTTAGATTCTCACGGATGTCGCAAAATTGTTTTTTTCTGGTCATCCCACAAAAAAGAGCCTGATCACAGGCTGCTTTTTGCGCTTCAGTGAACCGCTTTTGCTTCTCTTTCGTCTGCCTTAAAAATGTATTGACGCACTGCCGTCAAGCACGCCCGGCTCAGCAATCAGCCCGCCGAGCCGATATCAGTTTTCCTTACGCCTTCCGGGCACACGACGGAAGCGCCTTTCAAAAGCAAGTCAAACGTTTTCATGAGATTAGCCTACTCATGATAGAAATCCAGAGCCGCCTGAAGCGCATTTCCCGGCGATACTGAAGCACCTGTGCGAATGAGAACCGCTTCGAGAGCAGCCAATGTAAAAAGAACATTTTCTTTTCGGCAGCTGTACCCCATTGTCCCGATTCTCCATATCTTTCCGGCCAGCGGTCCGAAAGAGCTGGCGATTTCGACGCCGAAGTCGTCAAGCATCATCTTCCTGACAAGGTCCGCGTCAACCCGATCAGGCACTTTCACACAAGTGACGGTCGGCAGCTTTTTCCGGCCTTCCGTAAACAATTCGAGACCCATCGCTTTGATGCCCTTGATTAGCGCTGCTTCATGCAGCCGGTGTCTTGAGAACCGCTCGCGGAGCCCCTCCTCAAGAACGACCCGCGCTCCTTCACGCAAACCGTACAGCATCGAAGTCGCTTCTGTATGATGATTGAGGCGCCTCGGGCTCCAATAATCCATCAGCATGCCGAGGTCAAAATAATTGCTGGAAATCGGCAAGCGTCCTGTTTCAAGCTCGATATCTTCTCTTGTGGCAATGCCACGTTCTACCTTTTTCCTTTCATTGATGCGCTTTTCAACCCGGCTGTTAAATGTGATCGGCGCCATCCCGGAAGGAACGGATAAACACTTTTGCGTACCTCCGACGACCGCGTCAAGGCACCATTCATCCGTATTGACATCCGTGCCGCCGATCGTAGCCACCGCATCGACTACACAAAGCACATCAAGCTCCCGGCAGGCCCGGCCGATTTCTTCAAGCGGCTGAATGCATCCCGTTGACGTCTCGCCGTGCACAACCGCGACGATCTCCGGTTTCGTCCGTTTGATTTCGGAGATGATATCTTTCGATTCAAAAACGTCTCCCCACGGGCATTCCATTGTATAAACATCCGCCCGGTACCGTTCGCAAATTTCGGCCAGCAGATAGCCGAACCGTCCGAAAATGGGAATGAGCACCCGGTCCCCCGGTTTGATGAGACTGGCAAGGACGGCTTCAAGCCCGGCCCGCGATGTCCCGTCTATCGGAAATGCCCATTTATTTGTCGTTCGGAAAATCTGCCGGAGCAGCGCCATGACGTCATTCATCATGTCTGTAAATGCAGGATCGAATTGTCCCAGTACAGGTGAGGAAAGCGCCCTCAGCACTCTCGGATGAACCTCGACAGGACCGGGAGTCATAATTGTCCGTTTCGGAATATTCATTTCGCCAATTGTCATGTGAAGAAACTTCCTTTCTTTTTTCTTGTTATATTTCTTTACAACTCTCTATATAAATACAAGTTTACTGGTAACATGAAAAATAAACATCGGCATAAATGTCACAAATCCGCTCATTTTTTGTTGATAATGACTAAAATGACAAAGGAGGTCTGTACAGATCAATGAATATCTATGACATGATGAAACTCCCCGTGTTTAAAGGCGCAACGCTTGCCGCCGGAAAAACGGGAGGGACCCGGAACATCGAACACATCAATATGATGGATGCGCCAGATATTGCCGATTATCTGCATCACGGCGAGCTCCTCGTCACGACCGCATACCATTTAAAGGACCGGCCTTTTTTATTGAAGGAATTGATTGAAAGGATGATCAGGCGGGGCTGCGCCGGACTCGGCATCAAAACGCGCTTTTTGCAGAAAATACCCGACGAGGTGATCAAGCTTGCCGACGAGCGGTCATTTCCGATCATCGAGCTAAATAAAGATGTCCGCCTCGGTGATATTGTCAATCATACACTGAGCCATATTTTGGACAAACGGACGGCAGAACTCGAACAGGCCATCACCGCCCAAAAAAAGTTCACAACCCATATTATGAGCGGAAAAAGCATTCAATCGCTCTTGCATAACGTCTCTGCTGTTTTGAAGCTTCCCGTTCTTCTTTTCAATCAGCATCTCAAGCCGATCGCCTCCTCAAAAGCGGATGCCGCCGGGACGCTGTCGCATTATGAAGGAATATTTCAAAAAGGAAACAGAACAGGGCTCACCTGTTTTTCAACACTTCCCGACCAACAAACCTATTCGGTATTTCCGATCTATACTCATGAAAAAAAATGCGGCTTCCTCGTTGTCTGCGGAATGATTTCCCCTTCAGACAAAGGCTTGCTGTTAACCCTCGAACAAGCCGCCAATGTCATCGCCTTTGAGCTGCTGAAGGAAAATGCGCTCAAACAATATTTGCGAAGAGCACGGAACGAGTTTTTCAGCAATTTTTTGGACGGCGCCTTTTCCTCTGCTGAAGAAATTAAAAACCGGGCCAAAGAATTTCAGCTCAAGTGGGATCAAAAATATGTGTGCATTGCGGGCAAATTGGACCGCCGCGAAAAATCGCTCAGCTTCACGGAAAATCAGCTTGAATCAGATTCCGTGTTCGAACGCCTGGAAGAAGAGCTGGTTGACTTTCCGTTCCCTCCGCACCTTTTCACAAAGGGAAATGTCTGCTTCCTGCTGGCCGAAGCGACGGACAGCTGGGCTGAACTGAATGCAGACGTCAGCGGATTTTTAAAGACGTTTCAGCGTCATGCAGCGGAGCACTTTCAGCGGACAATCTCTTTCGGAATCAGCAACCTCAGCCATCAGCTGAGCGACGTTCCGCACATTTGCAAAGAAGCCGTCGACGCGCTCCACTCCGGCCATTTGTCCGGCAGCACCGAGTTCATCCAGACGTACCATATGAAAGACGTCTCTGAGCTTTTGCGCATGATTCCGGCTGATGATTTGAAGACATTTTACACGCATGCACTGCATCAGCTTGCCAGCCTGCCGAAGGATGACCAGGGGCTCCTGCAAACATTGTCCGTCTATCTGGAAACGCACTGTCAGATTTCTGAAACAGCTAAGCGCCTGTATGTCCACAGAAACACAGTCATCTACAGGCTTGAAAAATGCGAAGAATTGCTCGGGAAAAGCCTGAAAGATGCGGACACAACCCTGCGCTTGAGACTGGCGCTCAGAATTCAAATGCTGCTTGGATTGTGAGAAACTCCAACAGCAGCAACCGGGGAAAGTTAAGCCATACCGGCATTGCTGATGATTAGACATTCATCATAGAAAAAAGCCGGCATATGTGCCGGCTCCCTTATACTTTTTCGGGAATTGCGCGCGTCTGCTGCTTCCGCCCCCAGCTGACTGCCGCCAAAAAGCTGAGCACGAGAACGACCGCACCAAAAATATATGGAATTTCCACGTTCACATCGAATAACAGACCAGCCACCGTCGGTCCGACAATGTTGGCAAGGCTCATAAACGCATTGTTCATGCCTGCGGCAAAGCCCTGTTCATCACCGGCCATTTTTGAAATCAGCGTATTAATTGCCGGACGAAGGATGGACGTCAGCATGAAGAAAACAATTGTTGCACCGAAAACGAGCCAGTACGAACCGGCAATCGAGCAGACGGCAAGCGCTGCGGCTGAACCGATCAGCGTCATGTTCATCAGCTTTTTTTCGCCGAAGCGGTTCGTCAGCATCCCGAGGGCCACCGCCTGGACGAACACGCCGATCAAGCTTGCCGCTGTAATGACAAAGGCAATGTCTCCCGGTGTAAAGCCGTGCTTATGATCGACATAAAGGCTGAATACCGCCTCAAAATTCATGATCCCGAAGTTCAGGATGAACACGAGGACAAACAGAAAAGCATACGGCGATCGCAGCGCGCGCGCCATTTGCTTAGGAAGCGGTTCGCGCTTTTGAGCGGAGCGGCGCTTTTCAAGCATCTTTTCTTGACTGAGCGTTTCCGGGAGGACAAAAAGCGATAAAACCGTCGCCAAGCCGGCTAATCCGGCTGACACGTAAAACGGAAAAGTGAGCCCGTACGCAGCCAAATATCCGCCGGCTCCCGGACCGATGACAAAGCCGAGAGACATCGCGGCGCTGATCAGCCCCATCCCTTTGCTTCGATCCTTTTCCGATGTGATGTCGGCGATGTAGGCAAACATGGCCGGCACCAAAAACGCCGCTCCCGCTCCGCCGAGAAGGCGGGAAACAAACAGCAGCCACATCTGGCTCGCCAAGGCGAAAAGCAACTGGGAAACCGCAAACGCACCGATGCCTAAAATGATCATTTTCCGTCTTCCGTATTTATCGGTCATTTCCCCGGCAACGGGCGAAAACAGCAGCTGGGTAATACCCGAAGCCGCAATCAGCAACCCGAGCGTGCTGCCTGACGCGCCGAATTCTTCTATAAACGTAGGCATGAGTGGAATAATCAAGCCTATACCAAGCATAACGATGAACACGTTCAGCATGAGAATATACAATCTGGCCATTTTTTTCATCCGCGGATACCTTCCTTAAAGCCCGATAATACCGGACAATCTTAAATTCGATCAATTACTAAATTAGTATATCCACAGATAGGTTCAAAGTCTAGTTTTTTCATATTTTTGCATATTTTTTCTTCTGAAGGAATGATGGGAAAATAAAAAAGCGGAGGATTCCCCCGCCTTTTTATCCATTTACGACCAGCCGACAGCGTTAGCAAACAGCAGGAAAAGCACGGCCGCTCCCATCCAGAGGCAAAACAGCGGAAGGATGAATCGCAGCCACTTGTTCCAGGCAATCCGGCTGATCGCAAGCGTCGCCATAAAGTAACCCGATGTCGGAAAGACGATGTTTGAAAAACCGTCGCCGAATTGGAAAGCCAGAATTGCCGTCTGCCGCGTAATTCCGACAATATCAGCCAAAGGCGCCATAATCGGCATCATTATTAAAGCCTGTCCGCTTCCGCTTGGAACAAAAAAGTTAAACAGCATCTGTGTGAAAAGCATCGCCGTAACCGTTAAATAAGAAGGAAGCTGTGAGACCGCATGAGACAAGCCGTAAACAATCGTATCCATGATCTGCCCGTCGGCCATAACGACCGCAGCAGCTCTTGCAATGCCGCAAATCATCGCCCCGACGAGCACTTCTTTAAAGCCCTCATTAAAGGACTCGGCAATGTCTCTCGAGCTCATGCCGGCAATGTAAGCAGGAATGATGCCGAGCGCGAGGAAATAGCCCGCCATTGTCAGCATATCCCACCTGAAATAAATGACACAGCCAATCAAGCCGGCAAACAACCCAAGCGCCGCGATACCGGCCCATTTCACCCGTCTCCCTGCTTTAAAAGCAGGCACCGCTTCGACTGCTTCTTTCCCCGTCAGGCTTTTTTCAGGATGCGCCCTGACCTTTTCCGCATATTTGAGCACATATACAGCGGCAATCGCCGTAATGACAACAAAGATGACCGCCCTGTACCCCATCCCTGAATAAAGCGGGAGACCGGAAATCATTTGTGAGGTTCCTACGGTAAAAGGGTTTGTCAAAGCGCTCGTAAAGCCGGCGATCGTCCCGCACAACGCAATTGCTGCTGCTGTCATCCGGTCATATCCGAAAGACAGCAGCAGAGGAAGAATAACAGGGACGTAAACGATGGAAAGCTCAGGCGTCCCGATAAAACAGGAAATGCCGGAAAAAACGAATATTAAGACAGGTGTAACGAAAACCGGTTTGTTCCTGAACTGACCCGCCAGCAGACGGACACCGAGCTCAATGACAGACGCTTTCCGCAGAACGGCAAAAGCGCCGCCAATCACAAATGTAAACACGATAATCGGGGCCGCTTCTGTCATCCCTTTCGGAACAGCCGTAAGCAACCCCAAGATATCAACCGGCGTCTGTTCGATCCGTTTGTAGGACGCCGGATCAATCATTTCCCTGCCGTCCGGACTTTCCACCCGTTCATATTCGCCCGCCGGAATCACATATGTCATAAGCGCCATTAGACCAATCATGACAGCCAGAATGACATAAATATGCGGAAATTCCTTTTTGCTTTTTTCTTTCTTGTTCACGTCTTCTGTTTTGTAAGCCGGCATTCCCATTTTCGATCATCCCCTTTTCCATGTTAACTTTTTTAACATATTAAATGATTACAGCATTAATCGCATTGAAAAATCCTCTAAATTTCAGCATGTTTTCAGTTAAAATACCTAAATCTACACGGCCAATCCAGAAAATCGTCATATTTTCTATCAAGTATTAAGCCGACAATCTCGACTGTTCCTTTTCTGCATTTTCATGTAAAGTCATAAGAAAGATCAGCATGTAAAGGAGAGAGTTCACATTGCAACAGTGGATTAAAGAAGTCGCAAGAGGAAAAAGGGGCGCCCGCGATTTAACTTATGAAGAGGCCAAACAGGCTGCAGAAGCGATCGTTACGGGAAATGCCAGCCCCGTCCAGACCGCCGCATTCTTAATAGCGGAGCGGATGAAAACAGAGTCCCCTGAGGAATTGCTCGCGTTTACCGAAGCATTGCGGAACAGCTCGAAAACACTGAACCTTTCCAAAGCTGTAAAAGATGCGGTCATCGATTTTGCGGGACCTTACACAGGAAGACATTCTTTTTTAGCAACCATTCCTGTCTCGCTCCTTCTCGCAGGAAACGGAGTCCCCGTGTTTCTCCACGGCAGTGATGCATTGCCGCCCAAATATGGAACGAGTGTAAAAAATGTCCTAGACAAACTCGGAATCCCCTCTGAGACTGATCCTGCGCAAACGGCACACTCACTGGAAGAGGCCTCAATCGGATTCGCAGCCGCCGAAACATTTTGCAAACCGTTTGTTCGGATGAGGAAAATTCGCGAAGAGATCGGCGTCCGCACCGTGCTGAATACAGCTGAAAAACTGGTCAACTTCTCTGATGCCGACAAGCTCATGATGGGCGCGTTTCACCGGACGGCCATTCAGAAAATGCATCCCGTTTTTCAGCACTTGACGTACAAAGAAGTGTTCATTGTCCAGGGGGCGGAAGGCTCGGAAGACGTACCGGTCCACAGAGGCAGCTTTGTGTTTACGATAAAAAACGGCGTGATCGATTCCTTTATATTAAAGCCGGAAAAATTCGGGCTTTACGCAGATGAAGCAAAGCTCAACAAACCGCTGTCTGCTGAGGAACAGGCGGAAAAAATAACGGCCGTTCTCGCCGGAGATGAATCGGCCGATACCGAATACGAAAGAAAACAAGTCATCATGAATACCGCATTGCGCTATTATTTGTTCGGACACTGCGCGGCCATTGAAGAAGGCGTCCGAACGGCGGAAAAACAGCTGAAAGAAAAAGCCGGCCTGGAAGCCCTCGAGAGGTGGAAAGCTTCATTTACAAGACCGTAAGAAAACCGTAACCAAAATGATATTTCCTTTTCATGAAAAGATTGGATAATGGAAGAAATGAAAAGGAGGGAATCGAAAGATGAACCGAAAGTGTCTCATACCGTTTATTTTGATGCTGTCAGCGATGTGCACGCCCACCCAAAACGCAGAAGCCTTCCAGTTGTTTTCCTTACACGTCCAGCCCCATCAGTCCTCGGCTCCGGCGGATTACTATGAACAGGCGCAAGGCAAAACAGGCGAAGCTTTAAAACAAGCGCTTCACGACACAATCGACGATCATAGAGAGCTTTCTTACAGCGAGGTATGGGAAGCGCTGAAAGCAACGGACGAAGATCCGGCCAATCGAAATAACGTGATTCTCTTATATTCCAGAGAGTCGCGCTCTAAACAGGCGAACGGGGGGCAAACTGGCGATTGGAACCGCGAGCACGTATGGGCAAAATCGCACGGTGATTTCGGAACAAGCAAAGGACCCGGAACAGATTTGCATCATCTCAGGCCCAGCGATGTGCAAGTAAACGCCGCCCGCGGAAACCTTGATTTCGACGAAGGCGGCAGCCCCTATCCCGGTTCTCCCGGAAACCGCTATGACGGCGATTCCTGGGAACCTGACAAAAGCATTAAAGGCGATGTCGCCAGAATGATTTTCTATATGGCGGTCCGCTATGAAGGGGACGACGGCCAGCCGGATCTTGAAATGAACGACACAACGAACAACGGATCTAAACCGTACCATGGAAAAATGTCGGTTTTATTGAAATGGCACCATGAAGATCCTGTCGATGCCCTTGAAAGAAAGCGGAACGACATCATCTATCAGCAATACCAGCATAACCGCAATCCATTCATTGATCACCCTGAATGGGCGGAGGATATTTGGGGCTCAGGCGTTTTGAATTGAACAAAAAAAGCGCCTGCCCGGCGCTCTTTTTTTAAACCTCTCTTTTTTTGTTCAGCACACCGATTTTAGGGCCAGTTCAAATTCATGGTATCCCGCGAGCCTGCAAATATTGGATTCAAGCGCTTGTCAAAACGTCTCCTTCTTCAGCATGTCGAGAATGTCAAACAGCGTATGTTTGATGACAAATTTGCGATACTCAGCGGAACCCTGCGCATCGTCCAAAACAGGGCCGGGAAAGCGGCTGATCGCCTTTTCCACCCTTTGATCTACAGGGAGCGATTCGTCATTCAACGCAGATTCCACTTCTGATGAACGAAACGGAAAAGGGCAGACACCGCTAAATGCACAGCGGACGCGTCCGTCTATTTCAAGAGCTGAAATCGTCGCCAAAGGATATCCCGTATCCCATTGCTGCCTCACTTTTATGCTTGCAAAAGGCTGATGAAGATAGCGTTCTTCAATCAAAAGGAAAATAAGGATTTCTCCCTTGTTCAGCTTCAGCTGCTGATCGAATACGTCGTGAATCAAATAGCGCTTTTCCCCCTTGTCTCCGATCGTCACCACTTTGCTGTCGGTTAATAAAAAAGGCAGCACTGCTTCGCGGTAAAAGATCTGCCCGCAAATATTACCGCCAAGCGTAATCTTATTGCGCGCCGTATGGTCGGCCACTTCCCTTACCGCTTTGCTCAACAATGGAAAGCCGCCGTTTTCCGTGATCTCTGTCAATGTTAATGCTGAGCCTAAAGCGAGGTGGCGCCGTTCAAATTGCAGAGTTCTGCACTCAGGTATGTCTTTAATATCGATAACGGCATTTGGATGAATCACCCTCAGCCGTCCTGGTATTAAATGTTCTGTTCCGCCGGAAAAATAAGCCGGCTTTTTCCCCTTGCGCTCCAAGCTTTGAAAGAGCTTTACCGCTTCCTGCGCAGATTGGGGCCTGTAATACTCAAAGTCAAACTGGATCATGGCGACCCTCCTTTTACTTTCCAAATTTGTTCGGGAATCAGAGGCGGCCGATTGAACCGAACACCTGCCGTTCAAAAAAACCGGCATGCACTACGAAGAAAGTCATATGGTTTTCTCAAAATTTTCCTCCATGGATTTATATTGAAAAATTTTCTATTTTAAAACTGTAAACAAGAAAAAAGTTCACTCTAGCTTCGAGTGAACTTTTTTTTGCAACATGATTCAACTTTCAAGCGCGCCGGCCGGATCATATAAAGCGATATCAAGCTCAGGCTCTTCTCCCAAGGCGAGCCTTGCCAATTCCGCGCCAAGGTAAGGACCTGACGTGAGCCCTGAAGCGCCAAGGCCGTTGGCAACAAGCAGCCCGCAAATGTTCGGCAATGAGCCGATCACGGGGAGAAAGCCTGGTGTAAACGGCCTGAATCCTACACGCGTCTCAAGCAGCTCACTCAATTCCAAACCCGGCGCAACAGCAAGCGCCTTTGAGAAAATTTCGTGAAGGCCGCCAGCCGTTACCCGAAGATCATCAAGCTCCGCTTCATTTTCGTGAGTAGCGCCGGCAACGATCCGGCCGTCTTCAAATGCCAATATGTATTGGTCATTCGGAGGCATCACAACAGGCCAGCTGCCGGTATCCGCCTCCGGAAGACGAAGATGAACAATCTGCGCTTTTTGGTGGCTGACTGAAAAACGCACGCCGAGCGGCTTCAAAAGCTCGTCCGCCCAAGCGCCCGCTGTGACCAGCACCTGATCAGCGTATATTTTTTTGTCCGCTGTGGAGATCCCTGTTACCCGGTTTCCTTCATAGAGCAATGAAGCGTTTCCGGCAACAACTGAAGCTCCGTATTTCTGTGCGGCATTCACAAGTGAGCGGCGGAGCAATTTTCCGTTTACGCGCGCGGCGCCGCTGATATGAACCGAGCCGTACCCCTCTGCCAAAGGCGGAAATAAACGCTTCGTTTCCTCATGGGATAAACGGGTGATCTCGCCGATTTCAGGCGCATCCTTGCGCCTGAGATGCGCCCGTTCTTCCATTTTCTCCAGCTTTCGCTCGTCTGTATGCAAGCTGATAGCGCCTGTCCGTTTATACCCCGTCTCCGATTCTCCGTCAGTTTCAAGCTGCTTGATTAAATCGGCGTAGTACGCCGCTCCGCCTTTTGCAAGCTTGTACCATGCCTGGTTTCTGCGCTGCGAAAGCCAGGGGCAGACGATTCCCGCCGCGGCATCTGTAGCCCTTCCCCGCTCTCCGCGGTCAATCAAGGTCACTTCCGCGCCCTTTTTTGCAAGGTGATAAGCGGCAGAAGCGCCGAGGACGCCCGCTCCGACTACAATAAAAGATTTCATGATTAACACCTTTTTCATTTCTGTTTATTTACAAATATAACGGATCACATCGATGGAACACAACCTAACCAACGGCTACCGATATCACGCCAAGCACCATAAAGACAGCCGCGACAATTCTAAGCCGTCCGAAACCTTCAGATAAAAGAACCGCCCCCATCACCGTTCCGATTAAAATGCTGATTTCCCGAACCGGTGCCACATAGCTGACCGGAGCAAATACCATGACACTCAGCGCCAAAATATAAGCCAAAGAGTTAAAAACCCCCACCCCGACAGCTTCCATCCGGTGATGCTTCCACTCAAAGCGGACTTCGCTCCAGCTTTTCGCGGCAAAAGGAGTCAATATGATCAGACGGCCGAGCGTATTGCAATAATCAAGCAGCAACGGCGGAATGAGAAACCGGCTGACCGCTGCTTTATCAAGGAGGGTATATGCGGCAATAATACCGCCGACCGCCAGCCCGTAAAGAACCGGTGTGAGCGAGCCTGATTCTTTTAACCGCTTGACTCCCCCTGTGAAAAAAAGAATGCTGATCACAATCAAAAGAATCCCTGTTATTGCGGGTAGCGTCAATGACTCGCCAAAAAAGGCGACCGCCAGCACACAGGTGAGCAGCGGGCCAGTTCCTCTCGCAATAGGGTAGACGAGGGAAAGGTCGCCCTTTTTGTACCCTTTTTGAAGAACAAGAAAAAAGCCCAAGTGTGCAAGGATGCTCGCCATGATAATGGCAAGCTGCCAGATGCCGATCTCAGGCTTTTCATATATGACAACACCTATGGCCAACGGCGTGTAGACAACGGCTGCAATCGCTGTGAACAGCCAGATAAATGGAACGCCTCCATCGGCTTTTTTTGAAAGGTAGTTCCATGATGCATGGATAAATGCAGAACATAATAATACACAAAAACCCACGGCAGTCATTACACAGCCCTCCGTTCATCATAATGGAGCTCAATGTTTGATGACAATGTAGCGCTTCAATTCCCCATGCCATTTCTTTCCTTTAACAGCATCCACCCAGACGTCATACTTGCCCGGTTTCAGCTTTTTCGTCGGGAAGCTCACCCGAAAATGAGATTTTCCGCGTGTTAAATGAACATCTCGATAGATCAGGACAGTTCCTTTTTTATTGATCAGCCGGACAGCGATCATCGTTCCCGTAACAGGACTTTTTCCAGTGACAACGATCGAAGTGGCTGATTTCGTATATGTATTGGCATCCGTCCTGAATTTCACCGCGCCTTTGGAAGGCATAGCAAAGGCTTCTGTACTCCCGGCAAATGCGGCCAGCAAGAAAACAGCGGCTGTCAACACAGCCTTTTTCAACATTTTCACTGGTCATATCCTTTCTTATACAGTATGAATGTCACATGCTATACCCTTCATTATACATGACAATATGATCTAATAAAGATATTTTACAAGAAGATCCTGTTCTTCTTTTAATGGACAAATACCGTATAAGTGGGTGAAAGAATACAGGAGGTCATTTAATCATTTATATTAAAAATCTTTTTTATTCCAAGGGACACTTCTTTAATGCGGCCCCTTCTGAAAATTTTATTAAACTTTCTTCAATAGTAAAACATATTTAAAAGTCAGTCATATCTTTATCTTCATCAGTTATTGACAACCTTTTTTACTTGAGCCTGAACATATTTCGAGATTGAATATTATAACCCCGACACCTGCTTTTTAATTAGTTCCACGAAGCTTAGATGAGGATCTCTCGCTTTATTAAGACACTCTCCCTAGCCAGCTTTCATTCGGTATACTCTCTTAAATAAAATAAACAATAAACCATGACATGGTTTGGGCAATTAAAATTGGCTGAGAGATTAATCATTGTTTCTTATATATTATTCTCTTGAAATTAATGTTCTAACGCTGCTAGAGAGCCTTGTCAATAAAGGTTATCATATTGCTCCATTACTTTTCTTATAGATTAATTTTAGCTATGTTTGATAAAAGTACCATAAATGATAAAAAACGTCCTCCCTTTATAAAAAGAAAGGACATTTTTAAATGTTATTGTTTGTGAATATGTATTACATTAGACCATACCTCTGGAGATATATATCTTGATTTATTCCATAATTGTACACTTACTACACTATCCCGGCCCTGTTTTTTGTACAGTGGAATATCAACAGATAATTTTTTAATTGGGGTTTTATAATTAAAAGATCCGGAAACACTAGGCGCTACCCAAGTATATAATCCAAGAGGTCGTAGACTCGCCTCATAATGTAATTTTCCGCATTTTCCGTTTTGCTCTATAGTAAAATCTACTGTTTTTGCCTTTTTGGTATAAGTTGTGGCATCAGTCCATATTCTAACTTTGCATGATGAACCTAAATCACTTACTTTTTTCCACGAAGTGGTTGAAGCCTCTGCATTAGCAGGATTAATAAATATAAAACTTACTATTACGGCAAAAGATAAAACTAAAATATTCGTGATTTTTTTCATATATACTCCTCCTCGTTATTTTTTATATTTTACCACATATGCTTATATACGTGTACAAATTCGACAAAATTATACAATTATAGTGTAATTTAGACATCAATATTTTTTTAGGCAGCTACTCTCTACAACAAATATTAAAATTACTTTTTTTAACATGGATTTTCTTTATATTATAAATCAATCATATTCCCAAAGAGAACTGAGGAAATGTGATGAAATATTTTCTATCCAAGAGTGTTCGGTCGAACATAAAAATGATAACAAGGAAAAGAATAATATTTATTCTTTTCAAATATAAAATAACCGCAGATACATACCTCCATGACCAAAAAGTCAATAGAGGTATATCTGCGGTACACAACATATAAAATTATGCGGGTGCAATCAAATTGAAATCTGATTAACCAATAGACCCTTCCATCTCAAACTTGATCAAACGGTTCATCTCAACCGCGTATTCCATCGGCAGTTCTTTCGTGAACGGCTCGATGAAGCCCATGACGATCATTTCTGTTGCTTCTTCTTCAGAAATGCCGCGGCTCATCAAGTAGAAGAGCTGCTCTTCAGATACTTTTGATACTTTCGCTTCGTGCTCCAATGAAATGTTGTCGTTCAAAATTTCATTGTATGGGATTGTATCAGAAGTTGATTTGTTGTCCATGATCAGCGTGTCGCATTCGATGTTTGAGCGGGCGCCTTCGGCTTTGCGTCCGAAGTGGACGATTCCGCGGTATGTGACTTTTCCGCCTTGTTTTGAGATCGATTTTGAAACGATTGTGGATGACGTATTTGGTGCAAGGTGAATCATTTTCGCACCGGCATCCTGATGCTGTCCTTTTCCTGCGAGAGCGATAGAAAGCGTCATGCCCCGCGCGCCTTCGCCTTTCAGGATAACGGCAGGATATTTCATTGTCAGCTTGGAGCCGATGTTTCCGTCGATCCATTCCATTGTCGCGTTTTCTTCACAGACCGCACGCTTTGTCACAAGGTTGAAGACGTTGTTCGCCCAGTTTTGAATCGTTGTATAACGGCAGTAGCCGCCTTTTTTAACGATGATCTCAACAACCGCGCTGTGAAGGGAGTTTGTTGTATAAACAGGTGCTGTACATCCCTCTACATAGTGAACGTGAGCGCCTTCGTCGACGATGATCAGCGTCCGTTCGAACTGTCCCATATTTTCTGAGTTGATGCGGAAGTATGCTTGCAGCGGAGTATCAACTTTTACGCCTTTTGGCACGTAGATGAATGATCCGCCGGACCATACCGCAGAGTTCAAGGCCGCAAACTTGTTGTCAGTCGGCGGAATGACTTTTGCCCAATGCTCGCGGAAAATGTCTTCATTTTCTTTGAGGGCGCTGTCTGTGTCTTTAAAGACGATCCCTTGAGACTCAAGATCTTCTTTCATGTTATGGTAAACGACTTCTGACTCATACTGCGCAGATACACCGGCCAAATATTTTTGCTCAGCTTCAGGAATTCCAAGCTTGTCAAATGTTTGTTTGATTTCCTCAGGAACTTCGTCCCATGATCTTTCTGAACGCTCAGAAGGCTTTACATAGTACGTGATTTCATCAAAGTTCAATGAGTTTAAATCTCCGCCCCATTGCGGCATTGGCATATTGTAGAAGTGTTCAAGAGATTTCAGGCGAAAGTCGAGCATCCACTCCGGCTCTTCTTTCATGCGTGAAATTTCCTCAACGATTTCTTTTGTCAATCCCCGCTCTGAACGGAAAATGGAAACGTCTTTGTCGGCAAAACCGTATTTATATTCGCCGATATCCGGCATTTTCTTAGCCATCCATTTTCACTCCAATCTTTATTCGTTATCGCTGTTTTCTTTGGAAACGCCTTTTTCAAGGGCTTTCCATGACAATGTTGCACATTTAATCCGGGCCGGAAATTTTGAAACGCCTTGCAGGGCTTCAATATCGCCTAAATCGATCGAATCGTCGTAGTCTTTGCCCTGCATCATATCTGAAAAGATCTGTGACATCTGAAGGGCTGTCTCCACGTCTTTCCCTTTGATCGCCTGTGTCATCATGGACGCAGAGGCCATTGAGATTGAGCATCCTTCGCCTTCAAATTTTGCATCTTCCACTTTACCGTCTGTTATCTTCATCGTCAGTCTGATTCGGTCACCGCATGTCGGGTTGTTCATATCAACAACGATGCTGTCATTTAAAACCCCTTTGTTTCTCGGGTTTTTGTAGTGATCCATTATCACCTGGCGATACAGTGTATCCAAGTTCACATTAAAAGACATTTGTGAAATACTCCTTTGTCTTCTGAAGAGCTTCAATCAGTTTGTCGATGTCTTCTTCCGTATTATACAGATAAAAGCTTGCTCTTGCAGTGGCGGAAACGTTCAGCCATTTCATCAAAGGCTGTGCGCAGTGATGACCGGCTCTGACGGCGACCCCTTCTGCATCAAGCACGGTTGCCACATCGTGCGGATGAACGTCTTCAAGGTTGAATGTCACGAGTCCTGCACGTTCGGCCGGACCATAGACAGTCGCGCCTTCAAGCTCTTTAAAGCGCTCCAGGGCGTAGGCCGCCAAACGGTGTTCATGCGCCAATATTTCGTCAAGTCCGATGTCTTCAAGGAAGTCAATCGCCGCTCCCAATCCGATCGCACCGGCAATGATCGGTGTGCCGGCTTCGAATTTCCAAGGCAGCTCCTTCCAAGTCGATTCGTAAAGACCGACAAAATCGATCATTTCTCCGCCGAATTCTGCGGGTTCCATGTTTTCAAGCAATGCTCTTTTTCCATACAATACCCCGACCCCGGTCGGACCACACATTTTGTGGGCTGAAAACGTGTAGAAATCGCAGTCCAAATCCTGGACGTCAATTTTCATGTGAGGCGTGCTTTGCGCACCGTCTACGACCATGACCGCGCCGTTGTCATGCGCGATTTTGGCTATTTCCTTAATCGGGTTGATCGTACCGAGAACGTTTGAAACATGCGCAGCCGAGACGATTTTTGTATTTTCCGTCACCGTTTCCCTGACATCGTCCAAGGAAATGGTTCCGTCTTCCTGAAGCGGAATGTACTTCAGCGTGGCGCCGCTTGCTTTGACAGCCTGCTGCCACGGAATAATATTCGCATGGTGCTCCATCGGTGTAATGACGATTTCATCACCAGGCTTGAGGTTTGCGCGGGCATAGCTGAGCGCAACCATATTCAGGGCCGTTGTCGTACCCCTTGTAAAAATAATTTCCTGCATCGACTTCGCGTTTATAAACTTCCTGACCTTCTCACGAGCTCCTTCATATCCATCCGTTGCTTTCGTTCCTAATGTATGAACGCCGCGATGGACATTGGAATTGTAAGAGTTGTAATACTCATCAAGCGTCTCGATGACAACGCGCGGCTTCTGCGAAGTTGCCGCGCTGTCCAAATAAACGAGATCGTGTCCGTTGACCTGTTGGCTGAGAATCGGAAACTGTTCGCGAATATCTTTGGCATTCATTATTTTACTTTCCTTTCAATCACAGAGACCAGCTGCTTCTTCACGCCTTCGATCGGAAGTTCATTGACAACCGGTGCGAGGAAGCCGTAAATGACGAGGCGCTCTGCTTCTTCTTTTGGAATTCCGCGGCTCATCAAATAGTAAAGCTGAACCGGATCGACGCGGCCTACGGATGCAGCGTGCCCTGCCGTTACATCGTCTTCATCGATTAACAGGATCGGGTTGGCGTCGCCGCGCGCTTTTTCACTCAGCATAAGAACGCGTGATTCCTGCTCTGCATTTGATTTTGACGCGCCGTGCTCGATTTTTCCGATGCCGTTGAAGATCGAAGATGCGGAATCTTTCATAACGCCGTGTTTTAAAATATAGCCTTCTGAATGCTTTCCGTGATGAATGATTTGCGTTGTAAAGTTTTGAGTCTGTTCTCCTCTGCCGACGACAACCGTTTTCGTATCGCCGAATGTGCCGTCTCCATGCAGATTTGTCGTGTTTTCAGAAACGGTGTCTCCGTCATTCATTAAACCGAGCGCCCATTCAATTTTGCTGTCGCGTCCGAGTGCAGTTCCGCGGCGGCTGACATAAGCCGTCACCCCAGCGGAAAGGTTGTCGACCGCACCGTATTGCACGCGGGCATTCGCGCCTGTGATCACTTCTGACACGATGTTAAAGACCGCTTCCTTAGGGTTCACAGTGCTGATGTAGTTTTCTACATATGTGACTGCACTGTTGTCATCAGCAACGACAAGTACATGGTTAAAAAGCGTTGTATCATTGCTTTCATGGACATAAACAGCTTGCACCGGCGCTTCCAGTTCGACGTTTTTCGGAACGTAAAGGAAGGCTCCGCCGTTCAGGAGGGCTGCATGCAATGCCGTTAATTTATGCTCATCGGCTTTTACGCCGTCTTTCATAAAGTATTTTTTGACCAGCTCGCCGTGTTCGCGGAACGCAGTATGAATATCTGTAAAGATGACGCCTTTATCCTGCAGCTCTTTTGAAAGAGAAAGGTAAGCCGGCGTCTGGTCTCTTTGGACATAAAGCGTTTTGTCTTCATTTCCAAGATCGATCAGCGATTTGACCTCATCTGAAAGATCATCCAAAGAATCAAGCGGTTTATTTTCTACAGTATGCTTATCAAACCGTGTAAAATTCCAATTTGTAATTTTCGTTTTATCAGGTTTCGGCAGCGGCAGATCTTCTGCTTTTTCAAGCGCTTCTAAGCGTAGATCTTGCAGCCATGCAGGTTCCTGGTGCTTCTCAGAGAAGCTTTTGACATATTCCCGATCTACAGATAGTTTTGTTTCCAATGTCATGTTTATCCCCCTAACGCTTACGCTTCTTGACCGACAGTTTCGTCTTCGATTCCAAGCTCATGCTTAATCCAGTCATATCCTTCAGCCTCAAGGCGCTGCGCCAGCTCAGGTCCGCCGGATTTCACAACGCGGCCCTGCATCATGACGTGCACATGGTCAGGCGTAATGTAGTTCAAGAGGCGCTGATAGTGCGTGATGATCAGGCAGCCGAAGTCCTCGCCGCGCATTTTGTTGATTCCTTTTGAAACGACTTTAAGGGCGTCGATATCCAAACCTGAATCGATTTCGTCAAGAATCGCGATTTTCGGTTCGATCATCATCAGCTGAAGAATTTCGTTGCGTTTTTTCTCACCGCCTGAGAAACCTTCGTTCAAGTAGCGCTGCGCCATATCAGGATCCATTTCAAGAAATTCCATGTTTTCGTCCATTTTGCGGATGAATTTCATTAAAGAAATCTCGTCGCCTTCTTCTCTGCGCGCGTTGATCGCTGAACGGAGAAAATCGGCATTTGTAACACCGCTGATTTCACTCGGATACTGCATAGCCAAAAACAGGCCGGCCTGAGCGCGCTCGTCCACTTCCATATCCAGAACGTCCTTGCCGTCAAGCGTGATGCTTCCTTTTGTTACTTCGTATTTAGGGTGCCCCATAATCGCCGCGGATAAAGTTGATTTACCCGTTCCGTTCGGTCCCATTACAGCGTGGAATTCCCCGCCTTTTATTTCAAGGTTTACACCTTTTAAAATCTCTTTTCCTTCAATCTCAACGTGAAGATCTTTGATTGTTAATGTCGAAGCAGCCATGAAATATACCTCCAATATATATAATCATCATTCTCAATTTATTCTCATTCTAATTTTATAACAAATGAAAAGTGAATACAACAATAGTCTTCCTATCTTTTCGTGTACATGTTCTCAAGTTTAACAAAAAACGTTTTGTTCTTAAAGAGATTGGGACAAGAAAACTTCCCGGACGGAGATGTGTACCTTACAATCAACAAGCTATAGAAAAACAGCGGGAATTACGAGCGGGAACGGTTTGATCCCAGGCTGCACGATTCATGACGGGAACAGCGCTCCCCTTCTATTTGGACCGTCACATGCTCCACGTTGCATTCTTTCCTTAGATATTTTGATACTTGTTTTAAGATTCTATCCCTGTCACTGTTTTCGTCTGCCACGATATGGCAGCTTAATGACGGCATGTCAGATGAGATCGACCAAATGTGGAGATCGTGAACCTCTCTGACTGACGGAATGGAAAGCAGGCCGTTTTTAAGCGCTTCCGCATCAATGTCTTTCGGTTTTCCTTCCATTAATATATGCACCGAGTCTTTCGTCACCCGCCACCCGCTGACAAGAACCAAAGCCGCGACGGCGGCGCTTGCGATTGGATCGGCGATATTCCAATTGAAGAAAAGCATGAGGAGGCCTGCGATAATCGCGCCGAAAGATCCCAGCATATCACCGATGACGTGCAAAAATGCGCTCCGCATGTTTAAATTCCCGCTTGTGTCGCCTTTCATTAATATCCAGGCTGCAGCAATGTTGACGAAGAAACCAACCGTTGCAATCACCAGCATGCCACTGCCGGCGACTTCCGGCGGGCTGAAAAAGCGGTTGTACGCTTCCCAAAAGATATAAAGTGAAATCAAAAGCAAGGTGATGCCATTGATAAACGCAGCCAAAATTTCAAAGCGCCTGTAGCCGAATGTTTTGCTCACAGTTGCGGCCTTTTCCCCAATTTTAAACGCCAAGAGGCTGAAACCAAGTGCTGCAGCGTCGCTGAGCATATGTCCCGCATCCGACAGCAAAGCGAGGCTGTTCGTCAATATCCCGCCTATCACTTCAATGATCATAAAAGTAAAAATTAAACCGAAGCTGATGTAGAGCGCTTTTTGATTGGCTGATCGGCTGCCATGGTGGCTGTGACCTGTGTGATCGTGAGAATGAGCCATCATAAATCCTCCTTTTAATATATGATCATATATTCATATTTAAATTTTACCTTTTCCTTCACTTAGGTCAAGCGGATTCTAAAGACATATAGAAGGACGGATTGACATCCGCCCCCCCTCATTTTATCCGATCATGGGTAAATTTGATACGATCTGCTTGCTTTTTTGATGCTGCTCTTCGCGCCTTTTCTCAACTTCAAGCCGGTTCACATGGCTTCTGCTGTACTCCTCGTACCCCATTCCATGCGACTTGTGCATCGCTTTTTCCATTTCGGCCGTGAATTCAAGGTCAAGCTGATCTTGGCTTGAACAAATAATGAATCATCCTTTCAGAGATTTTCTTTCATAGTACCAGTTATATACAAACTCTTCAAAGATGTGTGTGCTTTCAATATGCTTTCACGGATGAAAAATCAATGCTTCATTTGCTGGAATTCTTCCATCGCCTGCAGAACGAGCGTGACAGCTTGGCTCATGGCCGCGCCCCCGCCAAATGCCGCAGTTACGCCGACCGCTTCAAGAATTTCTTCCTCCGACGCTCCGCAATCCAGGCAGCCCTTGATATGATAAATAATGCAATATTCATCCTGTGTATTAACACTGATGCCCAGTGCGATCAGCTGCTTATCCTTTTCGCTGAGCGCGCCTTTTTTAAAGCATTCCTCTGTAAATTCGTTGTATTTGGCGGCAATTCCGGGCATTTTTTCGGAAAAGATGCCGATCCCTGCTTTATATTCATGCAGTGCGGATTCGATAATGCTTTCTGATTCATGCTGATTCACGTTTTGTTCCTCCATTTTCAGTTGGTAGTCTTTTTTTATTATGAGCCTCTTTTCAAAAAATACGCGAAAAAACCCCGGTTTTCTCCAAAACCGGGGTGTTCTTTCATTTACTCAGAAACAGAAATGACAGAGCCTTCATATTTTTTGTCGATGAACTTTTTAATGTCCTCAGAGCGCAATACGTCCATCAGAGCTTTCACCTTGTCAGAATCTTCGTCGCCTTTGCGGACGGCGATGATGTTAGCGTAAGGATTGTCTTTTGGAGACTCAAGCTCGATTGAATCAGTTTTCGGATTGAGCTTGTTTTGGATCGCGTAGTTCACATTGATGAACACTGCGTCAGCTTCATTGGCTTCGTATGCTTTTGCCGTCATTTCAGGCGCCACATCATTTTTGATTTTGAGGTTTTTCTTGTTTTCTGTAATATCTTTTACTGTCGCATCCACTTTTTCAATGCCTGATTTCAGCTTGATCAGTCCGGCATTTTCAAGCATTGCAAGCATGCGGCCCTGTTCAGCGGCGTTGTTGCTCATAATAATTTTTGCACCGTCAGGAAGGTCTTTTAAAGATTTATACTTTTTAGAGTAAATGCCGAATGGCTCAAGGTGTACCGCGCCGACGTTAACAAGATCGTAGTCTTTATTTTCTTTCATTTCCTGTTCAAGATACGGGACGTGCTGGAAGTAGTTCGCATCGAGATCTTTCGTTGCAAGCGCCTTGTTGATCAGTTTGTAGTCCGTGAAATTTTTGATTTTAAGCTCATAGCCTTTTTCTTTCAAAAGCGGCTTTGCTTCTTCAAGGATTTCAGCGTGAGGCGTCGGCGTCGCTCCGACTGTGATGACTTTGCTGTCTTTATCCCCTTCGCTGCTGGAAGATCCGCAAGCGGCTAAAACGCCTGCAAAAATGATGAATAAAGCTGTTAATAAACCTTTTTTCATGTTGATGTCCTCCCTAACGTTTGTCTAATTTATTTGTTATAAAATCCCCGATAAACTGGATGATAAACACAATAGCTAAGATGAAAATAGTGGCGATGAGTATAATATCGGGATTGTTCATCTGAAAACCGTTTACATAGGCAAGGTTCCCGAGTCCGCCTGAACCGATTGCTCCGGCCATCGCCGTCGAACCGATCAGTGCAATCGCCGTAACCGTAATGCCAGAGATCAAGGCCGGCATCGATTCGGGCAGGAGCACTTTAAATATGATCGTCGATGTTTTGGCTCCCATCGATTTTGCCGCTTCAATCACGCCTTTATCAACTTCGCGCAAAGCGATTTCAACCAGGCGGGCATAGAACGGAGCGGATGCGATAATCAAAGCCGGAAGTGCGGCGTTCGGCCCCAAGATCGTGTTCATTAAAAACTTTGTGAAACCGAGCAGCAAAATAATCAATATAATAAAAGGAATAGACCTGAACACATTGACGATTGCCGAGATTACACCGTTCACGACCCGATTCTGCCAAATGTTTCCTTTAGAAGTCAGATACAGCAGCATACCGAGAATCACTCCGATGATAAAAGCAAACAATAGGGAAATTCCTGTCATATATATCGTTTCATACGTAGCTTCCCACAGCTGCTCCATATCTACGTTTGGAAACAGTTTTTCAAACATTCGTGATCACCTCTGCTTCTACTTGACGGCTCTTGATGAAATCGACCACATCATTGACCTCGTTTTCATATCCGTCGACATGAATGAACAATGAACCGTATGCGCCGTCCTGAGTTTGCGAGATTTTGCCTTGAAGGATGTTGACTTCAACATCGAACTTCCGAATGATCTGTGTGATCAGCGGCGATTCGGCCGCTTCACCGACGAAGGTGAGCTTGATCGTCCGCCCGGATGTCGTTTCTTCGAGGAAATGCTTCAGCGTTTCCTGTGTTTCCACCGGTTCTGTTACCTGCTGAACAAAGCGCTTTGTCATTTCTTCCTGCGGCTTGAGGAATACGTTCAGCACATCGCCTTCTTCCACGACCTTTCCGTTTTCCATGACGGCCACTCTGTGGCAGATTTTCCTGATGACATGCATTTCATGAGTAATCAGGACAATGGTCAGTCCGAGCCTTTCATTGATATCGGACAGAAGACCCAGGATCGAGTCAGTCGTCTGCGGATCAAGCGCTGATGTCGCTTCATCGCATAAGAGAACTTTCGGATTGTTTGCGAGCGCCCGAGCGATGCCGACGCGCTGCTTTTGGCCTCCGCTAAGCTGTGAAGGGTAGGCATTTTCCTTGCCTTCAAGTCCGACAAGCTTTATCAGTTCAGCGACTCTTTTCAGACGTTTTGCTTTGCTGACACCGGCGATCTCCAGCGGAAACGCAATATTGTCGCGGACCGTTCTTGACCACAATAGGTTGAAGTGCTGGAAAATCATGCTGATTTCCTGCCTTGCATTCCTCAGCTTCTTCCCTTTGATCTCACTGATTGTTCTGCCGGCTACTTCAACCGTGCCTGAAGTCGGCTGTTCAAGTCCGTTCAAAAGACGGATCAAGGAGCTTTTTCCAGCTCCGCTATATCCAATAATTCCGAAGATTTCACCTTTTTTAATCGTAAGGGTGACATCCTGGACAGCATTGACATCTCCATGCTTTGACCGATAAATCTTTGAAACATTTTGAAGATTTATCAAAAGCCATCACCTGCTTTCTTGCTCAATTCTCATAGTTGTCTAAATTCCTGATCAAACAATGAAAAAAGCCTTTCTGCACACATGAGCAGAAAGGCTTTTGAATAGTCTGGGCCTTTCTCTCATCTTTCAAAGCATAACGCTTCGTGTGAATTGGCACCATTTCAACACGTGTTGATGGTTGCCGGGTTTCATAGGGCACTTCCCTCCACCTCTCTGGATAAGAGAATCATATATTTATTTTTTGATTATTATGATCGGAATTCTTAAAGTAGGATATCATGCGAAAAAATAGTTGTCAACTATTTTTCGTAAGACAATCGGCCTACGGCGAAAAGAGACGAACGTAAACGCTCGTCTCTGTCCGACTTATACACGGAATGTGCCGATTTTTCAAATTTTTAAAATGTCTCTGAATAAAGATCGCTGTTTTTAAAAAAGCCGTCCGTCAGCCATAAAATCGCTTCAAGCTTCAATAAAGCTCTGAATGAGCCTTTTACTTGAACAGTGCCGCGCTGTACGAGATGCTGCAATGAAATATCGCCGTGAAGAAGGTCAATAATCTCGCTTTGCTCTCCAAAAAAGGTCAAATGAGCTTTCTCTGCAAGAGAAGATTTTTCCATTTCCCCTTTTTCGTTGATCGCTAACGTAAAAGCTTCTTTCTCGCCTTGAAACGTAATCAGCAAAGCCGTTGTCGATAATAGAGGTTTTAAAAAAAGAGCCTTGTCCTCTCTTTCTATCAATCCCATTTTCTCCAACTGTATAACCTCCTGTAAATTGGTCATACTTACAGATTCTCTGTCTGCCGCAGGAGTTCCTTTAGGAATTGCTCGACAAGTTTTTGCTGGTTATTTCCCGAGAAATATGTCAAAACCGCCCTTAATCCACAACATTTTGTTTAATCGTATCGTATAAGTAGGAAACGGAGTGAAAAGCGTATTCTTTTTTGACGACTTGCCCGTTTTTGTAAAGGATAAAGCATGGAACGCTTTCTATTTCCTGCTGCTTGGCAAATGCCGGGGAATAATTGAGATTGTTTTTATAAAAAGGAATGTCCTTTATCATTTCATCAACGACTTCCAGCATTCTTCCGGCCAGCTGACACGTTCCGCAGAACGGCGTGTATACATATAGAAGACAGGTCTCATGTTCAAGCCGTTTTAGCTCTTTTTCTTGGAGTTCTTGCATCTGTTGAACCGCACCTCAATACGTTTTATAATAAATATTTTGTATGTACCCGGATGTTTGAACGAATTAATATTTCTGCAACATGCTGACTCGGGGCGGAAGCGACTTCTTTGTATACCCTATCGATGTATAGATGCGAAGCTTGGGGGAGCTCCCTCGTCAGCTGCCGGCGGAGCTTTTCCCCTGATTCATCGGCATCCACCAGGATATAAACGTCTTTATCAAACAGCGTTTCGGCGAATTCATCGAGTTTTGCCTGGCTGATCGTTCCGTTTGTGCAAATGATATCCACGGGCTCTTCGATGACATGCTTCACTTTTTGCTTATCTGATTTCCCTTCGACGATCATGACTTTTTCATTTTCCGGCATATGGATCACCTTTAAAGATTTACTTGTAAAAAAAGGCAGTGAATGTTCACCGCCTGACTTGATTAACACCAGCCTTGGTGGTCATCACAGTCTACATATTTAGCATCCGGACCGCTTACGGTATCCGCCGTTTTGTAAAATCTCTCATCTTGGAATGAATATCCAGATTTCAACTCGTATTGATCCTTTCCGGTCATTCGGCCGATCAGCTCATTCTCATGGTACAGCTGCATTCCGCCGTTTTTTAATCGGCTTTCCACATGTTCTGTAATATCAATACGTTCTTTTTTCAGCGTCAATTTGGACACCCCCTCTTGATATAGAGTATCCAAACGACACATGGCTATCCTGAATAATCCTTAGTCTTCTTTTATCATGTCCTCATATTGCTCGGCTGTCATCAGATTTTCGATTTCAGAAGCATCGGACGGCTCGACGATAATCATCCAAGCCTTTTCATACGGAGACTCGTTGACGAATTCAGGGCTGTCTTCCAGATCTTCGTTCACTTCGACCACTTTTCCGTTGATCGGGGCATACAGCTCAGAAACGGTCTTTACGGATTCAACGCTGCCAAAAGGCTCGTCCGCTTTGATTTCGTCTCCCA
Source organism: Bacillus sp. PK6-026 (assembly GCF_054161455.1). Classification (NCBI taxonomy): domain Bacteria; kingdom Bacillati; phylum Bacillota; class Bacilli; order Caryophanales; family Bacillaceae; genus Bacillus; species Bacillus sp. PK6-026. The sequence continues at coordinate 3,487,732 of NZ_CP096418.1, forward strand.
CTTCAGGAAGCTCGACAAATACGATGTCTCCAAGTTCGGATTGGGCGAAGTCTGTAATGCCGATTCTGACTTTATCTCCTTCTGTTTTCACCCATTCGTGTTCTTCTGAATAACGCAACTCTTTCGGTGTGCTCATGCTAACCCCTCCATAAAGTGTTTTAATCGATCCTACATTGAAGATATCATATTTTGATGGGTTATAACCAGTATGTCTTAAACTGATCTTCTTTAAAACCGACCGTTACTTTACTGCCGTCTGTCGCAATCGGGCGTTTGATCAGCATACCGTCCGAAGCCAGCAGTTCCAGCTGCTCATCTTCAGACATGTTTTGCAGCTTGTCTTTTAAGCCGAGTTCACGGTATTTTTGTCCGCTCGTGTTGAAAAACTTCTTCAATTCAAGCCCGCTTTTCTCGTAGAGCTCTTTCAGTTTTTCCTTGCTTGGCGGCTCTTCTGCGATATGTATCCCATTGATTTCTTTGCCATGGTCTTCAAGCCATTTTTTCGCTTTGCGGCATGTCCCGCATTTCGGATACCAGTAAAAATCCAAAGCCATACATACACACCCCTCTCATTTAATCGAGGTAATTTTAACACAGATCGAATGAAAAACCTAAAACCGTGCTCCATTCTATAACAGCTAAAAACCCCGCCTAAGCAGGGCTTTTCGTTTAAACGATATATTTCTCAGCTTCAAAGACTCCCTTGGCTGCCTGGCGCTTTTTCTCAATGACATTGACAGGCGTAAAGCGCGTCAATTTGCGGAGCGCGGACAGCATCATCCGCAGCGAATCACCTGATTCCATCGCAATGAGCGATTCCTTGGCATGGCTTTCAATTTCCTGAAAGGCAACTTGTGCAAAAATCTGCGTATAAAGAATTTTCTGGGCGTTTTTGTCTTCCCCGGTTGCCTGGATGGCTTTTTCTGTACGCAAAATAGCTGCTTCCATGGCGTAGACCTGGCTGACAATGTCGGCGATATTCACGAGGATTTCCTGCTCCTGGTCGAGCGCTTTTCCATATTTTTGCGCGGCGAGTCCCGCGATCATGAGCGCGATTTTTTTGGCGTTTCTCAGCAGATACTTTTCCTGTTCCAAAACGCCGTCACCTGGTTCTTCAGGCATGAGCATCATCAGTTCTTCCTGAAGCGCCTTCGCTTTCTCAAACAGAGGAAGCTCGCCTTTCATCGCTTTTTTCAAGTATGTGCCCGGGACGATGAGACGGTTGATTTCATTTGTGCCTTCAAAAATCCGGTTGATCCGTGAATCGCGGTAAGCCCGCTCCACTTCGTATTCCTGCATGAATCCGTAACCGCCGTGGATTTGGACGCCTTCATCAACGATATAATCAAGCGTTTCAGATCCAAATACTTTGTTAAGGGAGCATTCGATTGCATATTCAGCGATCGATTTCGCGACCTGGCGCCCGTCTTTTTGCTCTTCTTCGCTCAAGGTGCCCATTTTGTCTTCAAACAGCCCGACCGTACGATAAACAGAGCTTTCCATCGCATAAAGTCTGGCTGACATAGTGGCGATTTTTTCCCCGATTAAGCTGAACTTTGAAATCGGCGTCTTAAATTGCTGGCGCTGATTGGCGTATGAAGCGGACAGCTCGATGACCCGTTTGGAAGCGCCGATTGTCCCGACAGCAAGCTTATAGCGGCCGATATTTAAAATATTGAAGGCGATGACATGCCCTTTTCCCGGTTCGCCTAAAAGGTTTTCTTTCGGAACTTGAACCTGGTCTAAGATGAGCGTACGGGTCGAAGAGCCTTTGATGCCCATTTTTTTCTCTTCAGGCCCTGTGGAAACACCTTCGTAATCTTTTTCCACAATGAAGGCCGAAAAATGTTCGCCGTCTATTTTCGCGTAGACGATGAAAACATCGGCAAAAGCTGAGTTTGTAATCCATTGCTTTTCACCGTTTAATATATAGTGGGTTCCCGCCTCATTCAAAACGGCCGTTGTTTTTGCCCCTAATGCATCAGATCCGGAGCCAGGCTCTGTTAAGGCATAGGCTGCAAATTTTTCCCCTGTTGCAAGGGACGGCAGATACTTTTTCTTTTGCTCCTCGGTTCCGAAAAATACGATCGGAAGCGTGCCGATCCCGACGTGCGCCCCGTACGATAACGAAAAGCTTCCCGCTCTTGAGAATTTTTCGGTAATCAGCGCCGAGCTGATTTTATCGAGCCCGAGTCCGCCATACTCTTCAGGAACGTCAGCACCGAGAAGCCCGAGTTCTCCAGCTTTTTTCAGGAGCCTGACAGAGTGATCGAAATTGTGCTCTTCAATTTCGTCGATGTATGGCAAAACATCTCCGAGAATATAATCTTCAGTCGTTTTGGCAATCATTTTATGTTCATCTGTGAAATCTTCCGGTGTAAACAGCTGATCAGCCGTCACCTCTTCGATCAGAAAGGCTCCGCCTTTTTTCATATGGTCTTTTGTTTGTTCCATTGTTCCATCCCCCTTGTGATTAAACTAATTCGAATACCCCTGCTGCTCCCATGCCTCCGCCGATACACATTGTTACAACGCCGAATTGCTCGCTTCTCCGCCGCATTTCGTGGATCAATGTCAGCGTGAGCTTTGTGCCCGTGCAGCCGAGCGGATGTCCGAGCGCAATCGCTCCACCGTTGACATTGACTTTTTCTTCATCGATGCCAAGCGACCTGATCACCTGGATCGCTTGTGATGCAAATGCTTCATTTAATTCGAATAAACCGATATCAGAGAGCTCAAGTCCCGCCATCTTCAGCGCCCTTGGAACAGCTTCAACAGGACCGATGCCCATCACCTCCGGCGGAACGCCGCCGACTGCGAACGAACGGAACCTTGCGAGGGGCTTTAACCCAAGCGCATCCGCTTTTTCTCTGTCCATGATCATCACTGCGGCCGCCCCGTCGCTCGTCTGCGATGAATTCCCTGCCGTAACAGAACCGTCCGCCGAAAACGCCGGTTTTAACGTTGACAGAACGTCTTTCGTTGTCTCCGGGCGCACACCTTCATCGGCAGAGAAAGTAAACGTCCGCTCCTTCAGCTTGTGATGGTCATCCACTTCTCTGACGGTGACGTCCACCGGGACGATTTCATCTTCGAACTTTCCTTCCGCGATCGCTTTGGCTGCTTTTTGATGGCTGCTGACGGCAAATGCATCCTGATCATCCCTGGAAACGCCGTATTTAACGGCAACCTGTTCAGCCGTATGGCCCATTCCCATATAATATTCAGGAGCTGTTTCCGCGAGCGCCGCGTTCGGTCTGACGATATGTCCCATCATCGGCACGATGCTCATCGATTCAGCGCCGCCGGCAATGACCGTGTCGGCAGCTCCAAGCATGATTTTTTCGGCCCCGTAAGCGATCGATTGAAGTCCTGAAGAACAATATCTGTTGATCGTAACGGCCGGAACTGTGTGCGGCAGCCCGGCAAGCGCGCCGATATTGCGCGCCATATTCAACCCTTGTTCGGCTTCCGGCGTAGCGCAGCCGATGATTAAATCATCGATATTCCCTTCATAACCGCCAGCTCTTTTCAACGTCTCTCTCACTGCATATGCGCCTAAATCATCGGGACGGACAGTCCTCAATGAGCCTTTTTTTGCTTTTCCGATCGGGGTTCTCGCTCCCGATACAATAACTGCCTCTTTCATTATTTTCCCTCCTTAATTACGCAAAGGTTTGCCTTTTACAAGCATATGCTGCATTCTCGCCTGCGTTTTCGGTTCGCTCACAAGGCTCAGGAAAGCTTCTCTTTCCAAATTGAGCAAGTATTCTTCCGTTACTTCAGCGCCGAACGGAACCCTCCCGCCCGCAATGACAAACGCCAGCTTTTTCGCTATCTTCATGTCGTGTTCAGAGATGGCGCCGGACAGCTTTAACGATTCCGCACCGAGCAGGAGCGCCGCATAGCCGGTTTCGCCTGTCACCGGAACTTTCTTTTTCACCGGCGGACGGTAGCCACTTTCGGAAAGTGTCAGGACGAGTTTTTTAGCATCGTATAACAAGTGATCCTGGTTGATGCTGATTTGATCCTCTGCAGTTAAGATGTTCAGCTCTTTCGCTTCATGAGCCGAAGTCGACGTTTTTGCAAGAGCAATTGTCTCAAACGTTTTGATGGCGGCCTCCTGGATATCCGGTTTAACGCCTTCAGGCAGCCCTTTCAAGTAGTTTAAATAAAGCTCTTTATTGCCTCCGCCGCCCGGAATCAGGCCGACGCCTGTTTCAACGAGGCCCATGTATGATTCACTTGAAGCTTGAACACGGGCTGCAGGCAGACAAAGCTCAGTCCCTCCGCCAAGCGTCATCCCGAACGGAGCAGCGACGACCGGCTTGGTACTGTATTTCACTTTCATCATCGTCTCCTGGAACTGACGGATGATCATGTCAATTTCCATATAGTTGTCGTCTTGGGCTTCCATCAGCATCATCGCAAGATTGGCTCCGACGCAGAAATTTTTGCCCTGGTTGCCGATCACAAGTCCTTTATAATTGGCATCTACTTCCTCAAGAGCGAATTTGAGCATTTGGATGATGTCGAGGCCGATTGCATTGCTTTTCGAATGAAATTCGAGCAGTGCGACATCATCGCCTAAATCGATCAAACTTGCCCCGCTGTTTTTCTTGATGACGCCTTTTGTTTCTTTGAGTGACGACAAATGGATCGTTCTCTTGTTTTCTTGAAGCGCCCTGTATTCGCCGCTTTCAAAACAGTAGCAGAACGTCTTTCCGTTTTCTCTAAGGTAGAAGGTCTCATGTCCTTTTGCGAGCATTTCCTTCACCCAGTCCGCGACTTTCCAGCCCTCTGCTTCAAGCTTTTGCACCGCGTTTTTCACACCGATGCTGTCCCACATTTCAAACGGACCTTCCGACCAGCCGAACCCCCATTTCATCGCCTGATCAATCGCCGTTATGCTGTCAGCAATTTCCCCTGTCAGCTCAGCCGAATAGACAAGCGTCGGAGCTGTCATGTTCCAAAGAAGGCTTCCCGCTCTGTCATCTGAATAAACAAGCGCTTTCAATCTCGCTCCTGCGCCTTTCATTTGCTTGGCCGCTTCAAGTCCCGATGTTTTTAATGTTTGGCGTTTGCTGTAGGTCATCGTCATCGGATCGAGCTCAAGGATGTCTTTTCCTTCTTTTTTGTAAAAACCTTGTTTCGCTTTGCTTCCGATCCAGCCTTTTTCGAGCATTTGTTCAATAAATTCAGGCAGCCGGAAAACGTTTTTTTCTTCGCCAGTGACTTGGTTATAGACATTTTTGGCAACGTGCGAAAATGTATCAAGCCCGACGACATCGAGCGTTCTGAAAGTTGCGCTTTTCGGGCGTCCGATCAGCGGGCCTGTAATCGAATCGACTTCGCCTATCGTGTAGCCGCCTTTCAGCATTTCCTGAACCGCGACAAGCAAGCCGTAGGTTCCGATGCGGTTGGCGATAAAGTTTGGCGTGTCTTTCGCTTCAACAACCCCTTTGCCAAGGACGTCTTCGCCGAATTTCTTCATAAAGTCCAGCACCCCGGGATCCGTTTCATCAATCGGAATCACCTCAAGCAGCTTTAAATAGCGGGCCGGGTTAAAAAAGTGCGTTCCTAAAAAGTGCTTTTTAAAATCAGCGGACCTTCCCTCCGCCATCTGCCTGACGGAGATGCCTGATGTATTGCTGCTGACGATGCTTCCGTGTTTTCTGTATTGATCGACCTTTGAAAACACTTGCTTCTTGATCTCCAGGTTTTCGACAACCACTTCAATAATCCAGTCGGCATCTTTAATTTTTTCAAAATCGTCTTCCATGTTCCCTGTGCTGATACGGCTGATATTCTTCTTCGATGTCAGCGGAGCCGGTTTTTGCTTTAGCAGCTTTTGTACGGCTGACTGTGCCAGCCGGTTGCGCACATCCGGGTCTTCAAGGGTGCGGCCTTTTTTTCTTTCCTCATCTGTTAATTCACGCGGCACCATATCGAGCAGTAACACAGGAATCCCGATATTGGCTAAGTGAGCCGCGATTCCGGAACCCATTACACCGGAACCGATAACGGCGGCCTTACGAATATGCTTGACCATGAAAGATCCTCCCCTACTTTGAATGAATACTCATTCATTTTTGCTCCAAAAAAATAAACTCTCCTGTCTTCTTTCATCTTAAAAGATTTTGGAAGCGAGTTCAATAACTTGGTGCAAAATTTCTGAAATTTTTTCAGCGGGTATTATTTTGCCGCGGTTACATGTTTCCCCGCTTTTGGGACAAACCAATAGAGAGGGAGGTGAAGGCCTTGGTACGTGAAAGAAAAAATCCATCTTCAGCCGCAGTCAGCGCCGCAAGCATAAAAGGCAATGCAGGTCCGGATTATAAAAAGGCGGATGCGGGCGGAAAACGGACAAGCCAAAACCAGCAATATAAAAAGCATAATATGGATGTTCCTGAAGATCACTAAGCCCCCTTTAAGCATCCGGTATAAATTTCCGCTGTGTTAGGAAATCTAAAAATAAACGCTAAAAGGAGGCAGACTCATGCAGCAACAGCAAGGAATGACAACACCGCCGCCGGTCATTTCAACAAAGGATCATCTGTATTTGCAGGATATGCTGAACTGGAACTTGCTCGCAATGAAAAAAGCGCATTTTATGGCGGACCAGTGCCAGGATCAGTCTCTTAAAACAGAACTCGACAGGGTCGGACAAATGCACCATCACCATTACAATGTGATATTGGAGCAGCTTCGACAAAATCAAACGCAAAACCCGTCAGCATACATGCAATAGGAGGTTAATGATGAATCAGCAAAACCAACAGAAAATCGGCAATCAGGAAACTCCTGTCCCGAAAACGAGCGCGATGAATGACAGGGATTTTGTCAACGAACTGCTGACAACCGAAAAATACATGACGGCAGCATACTCGACAGCGCTTAATGAATTAAGCCATGAGTCGCTTTACCAAGCCGTTCAGCCGCTGTTTAACGAGGCGCAAAACGTACAGCGCAGATTGTACCAGGTGATGTTTCAAAACGGATGGTACAAGGTGGAGGCAGAAGATGCCCAGAAAATCCGGCAGTCTTATCAGCAGTTCCATTCTACATTGCAAGACCAGTCGCCATATCAGCAAAACCAATAAACAAAAAATAAGCAGAGGAGTCTCCCTGCTTATTTTTTTTGATTAGCCGCTCGGTGCGCTTCATTTCGTTCTTTAATTTGGCGGATTACTTCTTTTATCTCCTGCTTCGCATCCGGATAAGCTCCGTTCCAATGCTTGGCGAGGGGCGGCATGCTTTTGGCGATATGGCTGTAGATGATCCACATCTTCACCTGTTCTTTCAGTTCTTCGTCCGTTTCGCCTAAAAGCAGCTCCGTATATTTCTCAACAAGTCCATCCAGCTGCTCCTTTAGTTTTTCCACTCACGACACCCTTTCTTTACGTTTATTTCTCGGGCATGTCCTGCATTTGACACCGTTTTTGTCTGTTGCATAATACAGACAGCAAGTCGTGCGTGTCCGGTCCTCCGCATGCTGTCCGGGATAAAACCTTTTGAGAGGGTTTTCGTCCGCCCCTTCTTCAAAAAGACCGGGCTCAGCTTCATAAAGAAGAAAATGAAAATCTTGCGCCGCCCGCGCCTTGAGTTTCGGATCTTCCAGAAGCGTGTCATACATCCAATACAGATAAACGGCAATATTTTCCCAAAGAATATGCTTTGAAATCGAAAATACCCGCCGACAGGCCGCGATCAGGCCGCCAAGGTGGCACCTGAAGATATCCTCAGTCAATCTTTTCAGTTCTTCGGTGCGATCCGCTTCGATAAGCTCAGCACCTTTGTGAAAATAAAACGACGGCATCCACCCTCGATCATCGGCTTCTATCTCCCATGACACGGAAGCAGGAGCGGTTGGCAAGCGCTTTCCCCAAACCGTAAACAGATAGAAATGCAGCGCAGCCAGCATCCCGCTGCGCTTGACGAGCATTGAAGCCGCAACTTTTTGATTCGGAGCGTTCAGCCTGTCTTTAATATCTTCTACATAACGTTCTAAAAAATCCTCATCAAGGAGCTTGTTTCCTTTAACAGAGAATAAGGAGCCGGTCTGCTTCGTTCCAAGGCGAAAACGAAGCAATGACTCAAGCTCCTCTTTTGTTAAATTAAGCATGGGACTGAACCACCTGCTGGACGATGCATCTTCCTCTTCCGTACGGAATGCAGTGCGGCGTGCCGAAAAGCGGATCTTTCGTCACTTCGCAGTCCATTTCAAAAACGTCCTGCACAAGCTTGCAGTTGATAATGGATTCAGGCCGGCCTTCGGCATATATCTTTTTATCTTTAATCGCGACGAGGTGGTGAGCGTAGCGGCAGGCAAGGTTCAAATCGTGCAGCACCATCACGATCGTGCGCTTTTCGTGTTCATTTAATTCAAACAAAAGGTCCAGAATTTCAATTTGATGCGTCATATCCAAGTATGTCGTTGGTTCATCCAGTAATATGATATCCGTTTCCTGGGCGAGCGTCATCGCGATCCAGGCGCGCTGCCGCTGGCCTCCTGACAAGGAATCGACTGTGCGCTCAGCCAGTTCTTCCATTCTTGTCGCTTTCAAAGCCTTTTGCACGGCCTCTTCATCTTCCGCCGACCATTGCTTCAGCCAGTTTTGGTAAGGGTACCGCCCCTGCTTAACGAGCTGGAGAACGGTCAGGCCTTCCGGAGCCGAAGGGCCTTGAGGCAGAATGGCCAGCTCCTTTGCCACTTCTTTCGTGGGAAGTTTGGCGATGGAGCTGCCTTCGAGAAGCACTGAACCGCCCTTTGGCTTCATCAAACGTGCGAGAGACCGAAGGAGAGTCGACTTACCGCAGCCGTTGCTGCCGATAAATACGGTGATTTCACCTTTTGGGATCGTTAAGTTTAACTCATCAATAATGATTGTTTCTCCATAACCTAAGCTTAACGTTTCTGTTGAAATGGCACTCATAAATGAAATCTCTCCTTTTATTGGTTTCTGCTTTTATACAGCAAGTAGATAAAGTAAGGGGCGCCGATCGCTGCAGTAAACACACCGGCAGGCACTTCAACGGGAGAAAAAAGCGTGCGTCCGATGATGTCGGCAATCAGCACAAGCAATCCTCCGATCAGCGCTGCAACCGGCAAGAGGGCGCCGAATGATGAACCGACAAGCCTTCTTGCGATATGCGGGGCCATCAAACCGACAAATCCGACGGTTCCGGCAAAGGCAACGGCAATTCCGGCAAAAGCCGTGCTCAGCAGAAGGAGCAAAAAGCGGTTCCGCTGAACCGAGCTGCCCGCTCCTGTCGCCAGTTCTTCACCAAGCGTCTGAATGTTGACGTTTCTGGCGGCGGCTGCGGATATCAGCAAAAGGACAAGCGCAGCCGGCATTAAAATATTCACATCCTGCCAGTTCGATCCATATACTGATCCGGTAATCCAGACGTTCGCCTGAGACATTCTGTATATCGGTCCTTTTATCATAAACAATGTCGTCAGCGACTGGGCAAGCATCGAAAATCCGATTCCGATCAAAACGAGCCTGAAAGTCGAAGAGCCGTTTTTATATGAAAGAAAATAAACGAGCATTCCGGCGAGAGCCGCGCCGATAAATGCGGCAACCGGGAGCCAGCTGATGCTGACCGTAAGCGCATTGTTTTTATTGGAAAACAGCATTAAAAACAAGACAACGGCGACTGAAGCCCCGCCGGTCACACCGATAATATCCGGCGAAGCGAGCGGATTGCGGATCAGACCCTGAAGGATCGATCCGGCTGCCGCCAGACAGATTCCGGCAAACAGAGCGACCAAAATCCGCGGCATCCTGAAGGACATAATGATCAGGTCATCGCCCGGATCCCCCATGCCCAAAAACGTTTTCGCGACGGCGCCCGGAGAAATAAAACGTTCACCGATGCCGGCGCTGAGGATGACTGCACAAGCCGTCAACACCAATAGGATCACGAACGAAAACAGCGCTTTTTTGCCGATCAACAATGAAATGCCGCCTTTTCCGATTCTCAGCGTGCGGTAATTTTTCATTTTTGGAACCCCCTTCTCGCGATATAGACAAAAATGGGTGTCCCAATGATGGCTGTCATGACGCCGACAGGCACTTCTTCAGGCATAATCAGGTACCTTGCGCCAATGTCTGCGGTTACAAGCAGGATGGCTCCCAGCACGGCACAGTACGGAAGAACCCAGCGATGGTCGTGGCCAACGATAAATTTTGCAAAATGCGGGATAACAATACCGATAAAACCGATCGGCCCGGCGACGGCGACAGATCCCCCGGCAAGCAGGATAATCGAAACCGCCATCAACGCTTTGATCAGCCACGTTTTCTGGCCGAGGCTTTTTGCCACTTCCTCCCCCATCGTTAAGACATTGATTTTCGACCCGAGTAAAAAGCTGATGATGAATGCCGGCACGATATATGGAAGGACGGAGACCAAGAGGCTGAGGTCGCGCCCCTGGACAGAGCCCGCAAGCCAAAACAGCGCCTGCTCAAGAGCTGCTTCATTAACGGAAAGCATGCCTTGCGTCAATGATGAGAACAGCGCTGACATCGCCGCCCCTGCAAGCGTCAGCTTGACCGGCGTCAGCCCTTCCCTTCCGAGAGAGCCGACAAAATAGACGACAAGCGCGGCAAACGCTGCACCAAAAAACGAGATCCATGCAATCGTCTGAAGCGAACTGACGTGATAGAAAAACAGCGCTCCAACAACAAAGAAACCGGCACCCGCGTTCACGCCGAAAATTCCCGGGGAAGCAAGCGGGTTTTTGGTCATCGCCTGCATTAAAGCGCCGGCAACTCCGAGGGAAGCGCCGACAGTTGCAGCAATCAGCGCGCGCGGCAAACGCACGTTTTTGATGACAAGATGTTCATTAGAGCCGCTGAAGCCGGTAAAAGCCTTGTAGGCCATCGACCATGACGTATTCGTATAACCGTATACGATACTAGCGCAAACGGCGGCAACCAGCACCAAAATAAAAGACAGTAGTGCGATTGTTCTATATTTATTCGTTCTTAAGAGCATAAATTAAAATTCTCCTAGTTTGACTGAAACATCTACTGGTTATTGTATCAGATAACATTGATCTTGAAAATCATTTTCAATTAACAATTGACAAAATTCTGATCAAAAATTATGATCAGGATGAATGACTTACATACCTAAGGAGGACACACATGAAGAGATGGTCAATTGTTGGATTTATCGCTTTGTTAGCGATTTCAATTCTTGCAGCCTGCGGCGGAGGCAAGGATGACTCTGCAAAGGGCGGAGAGAATAAAGATACGATCACCGTTAAACACGCAATGGGTACGGAAGAACGAGTGCCTGCAGACCCAAAAAGAGTCGTCGTCCTAACAAATGAAGGAACCGAAGCGCTTTTGGAACTCGGAATCAAACCTGTGGGTGCAGTCAAATCCTGGACAGGCGATCCTTGGTATAAGCATATTCAAGCCGATATGAAAGGCGTTAAGCAAGTCGGGCTCGAAGGCGAACCGAATATCGAAGCGATAGCCGAGCTAAAGCCTGATTTAATCATCGGGAATAAAATGAGACATGAAAAAATCTACGACAAGCTTGAAAAAATTGCTCCGACTGTCTTCTCTGAAACGCTGCGCGGCGAATGGAAAGACAACTTCTCCCTCTACGCGAAAGCGGTAAACAAAGAGGAAAAGGGCAAAGAAGTTTTAGAAGATTTCGATAAAAAAGTCAGCGAATTAAGCGACAAGCTCGGTGACCAGAAAAAGAAACGGGTGTCGGTTGTCAGATTTATGGCCGGCCAATCAAGGATTTACTATAAAGATTCTTTCCCGGGAATCATCTTGGATCAGCTCGGTTTTAAGTATCCGGAAAAACAGGAAAAACTGTTTGAAAAACAAGACGACAAATTTGTTTTTATGACGGAAAATAAAGAATCGATCCCTGAAATGGATGGGGATGTCCTGTTCTATTTCACATATAAACCTGCCGAAAGCAAAACAGAGGCCGAAACATGGCAAAACGATTGGACAAGCGATCCGCTTTGGAAAAAATTGAACGCTGTCAAAACCGGAAACGCCCACGAAGTCGACGATGCGATCTGGACGACGGCCGGCGGTGTCAAAGCAGCGTATCTGTTCCTTGATGACATCGAAAAATACTTTTTAAAATCGTAAGCAAAAAAGAGCATTTCCGCCGTTGGAAATGCTCTTTTGTTTATTTTGACGTACCATCCGGCCATTTCACCCGCAGATGAAACAGGTCATATCGCTCATCAAGATTGAAAGCCTCGAGCACATTGCTGATCACGTCCTGCTTTGAATCGGATTTGGCGATCGAAAGCTCGCTTAAAACCATTTTCATTTCGTTTAAAGCTTCTTCCCCTTCGCGGTCCGCTCCGTTCAGGTGGTCTTTAATCGATGCTTCTTCTCGCTCCTGTTTGTCGTATACGGCTGTAAACGAATTGTGCTTTCCACGGCCATAGTTCACTTCCAATGCAAATGCAGCGTAAGGCACGCTTTCCACATCTGAAACAGGAGCGTTATCGGGAACGGCCTCCTTGCCTTCGGCATGTTCTTCCGCTATTGAACGGCAGCCGGTCATCAGGATCATGACGAGAGCGATAACGGCCATCCGAAATAGGTTCATACCGTTCATCTCCTCTATGCACATTATCCTTAGCTATGTCCACTTTGCGGAAACTCATTCAATCTCTCAGCGGAAGCCTTTATATCATCTCTAACAATGCTTCTGCATCACGGACAGCCGGCTGAATGGCCGCTTCCCAGAAATCCCGCTTCGTCAGATCGGCGCCGAGATGCTTCATCGCCAGTTCCTCAACAGACATGGAGGCTGTATCTTTTAAGAGCGCGATATATTTTTCTTCAAACGCAGCCCCCTCTTTCAGCGCTTGCGCGTAAATGCCAAGCGAAAACAAGTAGCCGAACGTATAAGGAAAATTGTAGAACGGGACAGACGTAATATAAAAATGAAGCTTTGATGCCCAAAAATACGGATGATACTCGCCAAGCGCGCCGCAAAACGCTTCTTTCTGAGCTTCTTCCATCAGCTCGTTCAGTCTTCCGGCGGATACGACGCCGTTTTTTCGTTCATCGTAAAAGCGGGTTTCAAATAGAAACCTCGCGTGAATGTTCATAAAAAAGGCGACGCTTCGCTGGACTTTATCTTCCAGAAGGACGAGTTTTTCTTCGTCTGAACCGGCTTGTTTTAATGCCGCATCAGCCACGATCATTTCTGCAAAAGTAGACGCGGTTTCCGCCACGTTCATCGCGTACGCCCTGTTTAGCGGTCTGACGTCCAGCATGGATTCCTGATGAAAGGCATGGCCAAGCTCATGCGCCAGCGTGGAAACGTTTGACTGGCTTCCTGCAAATGTCATAAATATTCTCGATTCCCCGCTGTCAGGAAAATTGGCGCAAAAGCCGCCCGGGCGTTTGCCTCCCCTGTCCTCAGCTTCAACCCATCTGTCTCTGAGCGCTTTTTCGGCAAAGGAGGAGAGCTTTTCTCCAAACGTTTTAAACTGCCCGGTAATAAAAGCGGCTGCCTCTTGATACGAATATTCCTTTGCCGCTGAACCGATCGGCGCTTCGACGTCATACCAGCTCAGTTTATCCAGCCCAAGCATAGACGCCTTCCGGGAAAGATAGTCTGCAAACGGCTTTTTATGATCAATAATGACCTGCCACATGACATCAAGGGTTTCCTGCTTCATGCGATTGATGTCCAGGGGTTCTTTTAATACATTGTCCCAGCCTCTCGCCTCATAGACGTTCAGTCTGAAACCGGCGAGGTGATTCAGCGTGCTGCTGAGCAAATCAGCGTGCTGTTCCCAGCCGTGGTCCAAATTTTCCGATACGGAGCGGCGGATCTTTCTGTCAGGTTTAGATGTCAGGTTCTGCGCCTGTCCGACAGACAGAATTTTCGTCTCGCCATCTTCTTCATACGGGATTTGAATTTGGTCGACGATGCTGTCGTACATATCACCCCAAGCATGATATCCGTCAACAGACAAACCTTGAATCAATGTTTCCTGTTCGGAACCAAGCTTTTCCGTTACCCGCTCCCTTCTCTCATTCAAAATATAAGCGATATTGGAAATGCCTTCTTCTTGAAGGATCGCTTCCCATTCTTCATTTGAGACAACGGCAAATTTGCTGTCAAGCACGACCAGCGCCTTCTGAGCATCGGCAGCGAGCTGGGTGACCTCAAAATTAAGGGCATTCGCCTTTAAATCCGCAGTGTCCTGCGCTTGGAGACATCCGACAAAAGCGTCTGCTTCGCGGATTTTAACATCAATTGTTTCAAAAAGCGCGAGTGTTTCCTTCAATTCATCAAGACCGCTTTTTGAGACGGTAAGAGCCTCGGCAGAGCGTTTAAAAGTTGAAAGCAGTGCTTTAATTTCATTTAAATATTGACGGAACTCGACGGAGCCGCTCCCGCCTTTAAAGAAAACCTCGAGATCCCACGTATCTTTAAGTTGATGAAATGTCATTGTTCCCGTCCCCTTTCATTGGCTTGTTTCCATTATAAGATAAATTTGGCTTTTCAGGGCAAATAAAAAACGGCCGGCTTGTAAGCCGGCACGCCTCTTCCCTGATCATATTACAGCTGCCTCATCCGTTTGACCGCATAGCTGGCCGTCAATAAACCGATTAGGCCGAACACAAATAAATACAATCCGCCTTTACTTTGCGGCGGGCCTTGAACAGCATCTGTGCCGCTTGATATTTCCGCGCTGAATGGTTCTGCGATTTGCAGGGCCTGAAGCAGCCTGCCGTCCTCCCCTTTAATGTTCAGAATTCCGTCGCTGTCTACATTTTCACTCAGGGCTTCGCCTTTCTTTTTCGTCACGTATAAAGGGTTTTTCAGTTCATGGCTTGTTCCGTTCTGGTCGGTAAACGCCTCTCCCTTTTTGAGTTCTTGTGTCTCGTAATTGTGAAATCCTTCATCCAGAAGCGTTTTTGTATCGCTGTACATCATTTTCTTGCTATCGGCCTTCATGATGACGGCGATTAAATTAAGGCTGCCCCGTGTTGCCGTTGTGACAAGGGTATGCTTTGATTCATCCACAAATCCTGTTTTGCCGCCGGTTATTCCTTTGTAAGGAATCTCACCTGTCAGCATTCGGTGATGGTTTTTCAGCGTCGTGTCCCACGTCTGCCCGTGCCATGACGTTTGCTTTTCCGAAAAAAGCGCTCGAAACGTTTTGTTTTTCATTGCGTACTCGGTAATTCTCGCCATGTCGGCGGACGTCGTATAATGATTTTTGTCAAACAGTCCGTGAGGATTCACAAAATGAGTGTCATGCACTCCGGCATGCTCAGCAATAAACGCGTTCAAATCATCCGCAAACTGTTTCACGCTTCCGCTGACATGTTCGGCGATCGCCGTTCCGGCGTCATTTCCCGAATTCATCAGCAGCCCTTGGAGCAGCCGTTTTAATGGAACCGACTCCCCCGCTTCCAGATATACGCTTGATCCTTCCGTTTGAGCAGCATTTTTGCTGACTTTCACACGATCTTCTAGATTTCCGTTTTCTATTGCATAAATCGCCGTGGCAATTTTTGTAATGCTGGCCGGGTACATTTTTTTGCGACTGTTTTTTTCATAGAGAACCTGCCCCGATTTCCCATCGATCAATATGGCGGAAACACTTTTAATTTCCGGTTTGTTTTTTTCTCCTGCTTGAGCCGAGCTATGAAAAAACAGCGTCAGACATAGTACAATAATGAACAGGAGGGATCGTTTAACATTCATCGTGTCACCCTGCCTTCTTTCTCTCTTGCGTTTTTTTATAAAAAATAGGTCTTTTAGCACTTTTTAAATTTTATCAATGATAAACTGCCGCTGACAAGCCTTTTTTTGTCAACAAGCCAAAATTTTTGAATGGAGGAAACTCATTGAATAATAAAATCGCCATCGTAACAGGCGCGACGAGCGGATTTGGTTTATTGACCGCTTTAAAACTCGCCGGCACTCATTTCGTCATCGCAACGGCGCGCCATCGCGAAAAAGCGGAAGCTTTGCGGAACCGCATAGCGGAGCTTTCGATCGATTCATCGATTGCCGTCACTGAACTAGATGTCACAAACGAACAATCGATTTCAACATTTACCGAAGAGCTGAAACCGTACGGACAGATAGACGTTCTCGTCAATAATGCAGGAACGGCATACGGCGGATTTGCTGAAGAGCTTTCTCTTGACGACTACAGAAAACAGTATGAGACAAATGTTTTCGGCCTGATGGCGGTAACGAAAGCGGTCCTTCCTTATATGAAGAAACACAGCGGCGCCAAAATCATTAATCTGAGCAGTATCAGCGGACAGATCGCTTTCCCCGCTTTCTCGGCATATGCTTCATCAAAGCATGCGGTTGAAGGCTTTTCAGAAAGCCTCCGCCTCGAACTCCGCCCATTCGGAATCGATGTGGCCGTCGTCCAGCCGGGATCGTATCAGACGGCGATTTGGGAGACATCATTTGCCGCCCAGGTCACTGCACCTGAAGCCGAATCACGGTACAGTACATATTTTGAGCGAATCTCCGCCTACATTGCGGCGAACCGCCAACATTACGGAAACCCTGATGATGTGGCTGAACTGATTTGCCGCCTCGCTGTAAAAAAGCGGCTGAACAGGCTGCGCTATCCGATCGGCAGGGGCGTCCGCCTCATGATCCTCCTCCACAGCGCCCTGCCATGGAGGATTTGGGAACGCGCGGTCATTAAAAATTTGTTTAAATAAGGTTATTTAAAATAATTATAATTTAGTATTGATTTTAATCTTATATTTGTTATAATATAATTAACAAATGAAAACACGAGGAGGAAATATCACATGATCTCTCAACAATTAAAACAACAAAATCCTGTACTTGAAAACTCAATGAATACGAATTTGTCCAACTGGTTCATTCTCTACACGAAGCTTCACCGTTTTCACTGGTATGTAAAAGGGCCGCAGTTCTTTACCCTTCATGAAAAATTCGAAGAGCTTTACAACCATGCCGCAGAAACAGCAGATGTGGTCGCGGAACGCTTGCTGGCCATCGGCGGACAGCCGCTTGCCACAATGAAAGAATACCTTGACCACGGCACAATCGAGGAAAACGGATCCGAAAAAACGGCCGAAGAAATGGTTTCCGCACTTGTCAGCGATTACCGTCAAATCCGCGATGAAATTCAGCATACCATAGAACTGGCGGAAGAAAAATCAGACCATTCTACCGCTGACCTTTATATCGCCCTGACAGAGGAAATTGATAAGCAAATTTGGATGCTTAGTTCATTTTTGGACAAGTAATATAAAAAAAAGCCATGGCAGACGCCATGGCTTCAGATTGTTGACAAAATCCCAAAACGGCTTTTAGTTTTGGGATTTTGTCATCCTTTCAGCGTGACCCTCAACCCTTGCAGTCTAGGAAAGCCGAGCATCGGAAGCTGACTTTCACAGGATGTGATGACGGCGGCGTTTAGGCAGGACGCCTGGGCGGTTAGCCGCCGATCCTTCCTCTATTCGTGAGCACCGACGCGCAGGCTTGACAACGAATGCGAGGGTTTGGCGACACGCTGAAAGCCATGGCAGACGCCATGGCTTTTATTTACGATTTGCTTTTCGCAAGCTTTGCTTTCATTGTTGTTTGCTTTCCGTTTCTCAGCACCTCAAATGTGACGGTATCTCCTGCTTTTGCTTCAGTATAAAGAATTTTTCTGAGATCTGAAGTGGTTTCGACGTTTTTGCCGTTCATTTTGGTGATGACGTCGCCGGCTTTCATGCCCGCATCAGCCGCAGGCGATTTCGGCGATACTTTATCGACGTACACGCCTTTATTGAGCTGGTCTCCGAAAAGGCCAAGCGTATTTTGCTGATACTGTTCCGGCACCTGCTGCATATCGATCATTTGCACACCCAGGAAAGGCCGCTCCACTTTTCCTTTTTGCAAAAGCTCGTCAACGATCGGCTGAACATCATTGCTCGGAATCGCGAAACCAAGTGATTCAACACCGCTTTGGCTGATCTTCAGGCTGTTGATGCCGATGACCTGCCCGCTGCTGTTAATCAGAGGGCCGCCGCTGTTTCCAGGGTTGATCGCCGCATCTGTCTGAAGGACGTTCATATCCCAATTCCCTTCAGATGTGGAGACTTCAATTGTCCGGTTGACACCGCTGATGATACCTTCTGTAACCGTTCTTGAGAATTGAAGGCCGAGAGGGTTCCCGATCGCGATTACTTTTTCACCGGCGCGAAGTTTTGCGGAATCTCCGAAACTTGCAACCTTATCAACGCCTTTGCTGCTGATCTCTAAAACAGCCAGATCAGTCAAAGCGTCACTGCCGATAATCTTGGCATCCGCTGTCTTACCGTTGTATAAGGAGATGGTTACCTTCGAAGCGCCTTCAACGACATGGTTGTTTGTAATAATGTAGGCCTTGCCGCCGTCTTTCTTAAAGATGACGCCTGATCCCGTGCCGCTTTCCTCCACGTCGTCCTCAGAGAAGCCGAAGCTCGTTTGAATATTTGAAACGCCGACGATCGCAGGCTCCAAATCTTCCACCATATCAGGCACGTTATCTGCGTTTGTAACAGGTTTTGTGTTGAAATTCTGCGACTGCTTTGGCTCTGTCTGTCCGGTTCCGGCGGTTTCGCTCGGATGATCGCCCGGAAGATACGGAGAGATTCCAAGCACTAAGCCGCCCCCGATGATGCCGCCCAAAATCGGGCTCAGCCACGAAGCCTTACGCCGCTTTTCTTTTGCCGCTCTCGTTTCCTTGGCATCTTCCAGGGCTGCAGCGGTTTCTTTATTCGTAAGATCTGACTGATCGTCTGTATCCTTCTTTAAAATCAGCTCGGGCTCCTTTGCCGGCTGTTCTGACTGCTGCTCCTCAGAACCTGCCGTTTGCGGCGTCTGCGCTTCTTCGCGAAGCTGCTCTTCATTTGCATGTTTTTGTTCGTCATCGCGTCTAAAATCCATAAGCGTACACTTCCTTTATTTTTCTTGTCTTCAACTATCGCAAATGGCATAAAAGCTTTAACATCCACAAAAAAAGAGACCCGGCCGTCGTTCACTCTGTTTTCATTCCCTTTCTTCCCTGATGAGTATGTTACGAAAACATTGTGGGATAAAAATGAAAAGAATATGTGAAATTATGAAAATTGACCAGACTTATGTTAAAACTAGTATAATGACGTAGAAAGGATGTGAACCGCCCTTGTCATACTCCATTTATCTAGTTGAAGATGAAGAGAATTTAAATGAATTGCTGACAAAATACTTAGAGAGTGAAGGCTGGCACGTCACTTCTTTTCTAAACGGTGAAAGTGCCAGGCAAAAAATAGGCCAGTCACCTCATTTATGGATTCTCGATATCATGTTACCAGATATCGACGGGTATACGCTAATAAAAGAAATAAAAAATCATGATCCGGAAGTCCCCGTCATTTTTATTTCTGCACGCGATGCCGATATTGACAGAGTGCTGGGGCTTGAGCTGGGCAGCAGTGACTATATATCTAAGCCGTTTCTCCCCAGGGAACTGATCATCCGCGTACAAAAGCTGCTCAAGCTGATATATAAAGAAGAACCGGGAGAAATGAAGAAAGGAACGCCGGTTTCCTGCTATGAAGTCTATGAAGACTTGAGAGAAGTCTATGAAAATGGCAGCATGATCAATTTGACGTCAAAGGAATTTGATCTTCTGCTTCTATTTATAAACAACAAAGGCCGCGCCTTTTCAAGGGAGGATATCCTCACCAGCGTCTGGGGAGACGATTACTTCGGAACCGACCGCGTCGTTGACGATCTTGTCAGAAGGCTGCGCAAGAAAATGCCCGAACTGAAAGTGGAAACCATCTACGGGTTCGGCTACAGGATGTTGAAATCATGAAGAACAGGTCGCTCGCCTTTCAAATTTGGAGTGTCATTTGCGGCATCCTGTTAACGGTCTCGATTTTGCTGACGTTTTTATTCTCGACAACACTGCAGAACTTTTTTACTGACGAAATTTATACGAACATTGAAAATGAGCAGCATGTTCTCACAGAATACGGATTTTCCGATTCACCGGAAAGAGGCTTCGGCGGAAGCAGCGGCTCACGAAGCACAAACCGCCACGTTCAGCACGTCCTGCTGCCTGAGAGAGGAACCGTCTACCAAAGCCCGCAGATTCTCCCTGATTCATTTATCGAGAAGGTTCAGAAGCTCGGCAAAAGACAGGACGAGTCCTCAAAAAGGTATTCGGAGAATGTCAACGGAGAGCACATTTTCTTTGTGCTCAAAAAAATCCAGACCCAGGACCAGACGTTTCTGCTATTGTCCTATGCGCTTGATTCATACAGGGACGATTTGTCCCATACGCTGTTTAAGCAGCTGCTGTTTATTTTGATTGTCGTCATTTTGCTGAGCTGGATTCCTTCCATCTGGCTGGCGAAATATTTATCAAGACCGCTCGTCACGCTTGAAAAACACGTCAAACAAATCTCTAAACAGGACTGGGATGATCCCGTGATTGTCGACAGGGAAGACGAAATCGGCAAGCTCGGGCACACCATTGAGGACATGCGGCAAAAGCTCATCCAGAAAGATGAGACAGAACGCACGCTCCTGCAAAACATCTCCCACGATCTGAAAACGCCGGTCATGGTCATCCGCGGGTATACCCAGTCGATCAAAGACGGCATCTACCCTAAAGGAGATTTGGAAAACACGATTGAAGTCATTGAAGGCGAAGCTGAAAAACTTGAAAAGAAAATCAAGGATCTTCTTTATCTGACAAAGCTTGATTATTTGCTGAGACAAGAAAGACAGTACGGAACTTTTGATATACAAGAGGTCATTAAAGAAGTTGTTGAACGCTTGAAATGGTCCAAAAAAGAATTGAACTGGAAGATTGATCTTGAAGAGGAAACAATGTTGACGGGCGATCAAGAACAATGGAGCAAGCTGTTGGAAAACGTTCTTGAAAACCAGATCCGCTATGCGGAGACATGCATTGAAATCAGCGTCAGGTCGACGAAAAAACATACGTTGATCACCATTAAAAATGACGGACCACACATTGAAGAAGAGATGCTTTCCAGCCTGTATGAGCCTTTTAATAAAGGGAAGAAAGGCGAATTCGGCATTGGACTCAGCATCGTTAAACGAATCTTGACGCTCCACCATGCTGACATGACCATTCGGAATGATCAAACCGGTGTGTGCTACTCAATATCCGTTCCGCGAAATTAGACTGTAGACGCTGCAGTCTTTTTTCATATAAACGAATAGCCGTTGAAATCCCGATAGCTGGGCTTCATCGTGTTTTTCGGCTTTTTCATCCATTTCTTTTCGCACAAGACATGCTTTGGATATTTGACTTTGTCCACCTTAATTCCCCTGCTGCGCAGACGCCTGATCATATCATCGATTTCTTTCATCAACCTTCACCCTTTCTCCACAAATTTTGACCACTCGGTCACCTTACTTTATAATATAAATAATATCAAACAAAAAAACAAGTTACAATCTAGTTAAAAATATAACGGAGCAGAAAAAGTGACCCGCCAGTCACCACGGTCCGCCGAAAGCCGCTTTCGGGTTCGATCTTTCAGGAAGGTGAAAGCAATGAAACAAAAAGAGAAAGTCATTATTGAAACAGCCATCAAACTTTTCGCAAAAAAAGGATACAGCTCTACTTCAGTTCAGGAGATTGCAAAAGAGTGCCAAATGTCAAAAGGCGCTTTCTACATTTATTTCAAATCAAAGGAAGCGCTCCTCCTTTCAGTCCTTCACTACTACTATGAAAGAATCTTTACCCGAATTCAGAAAATCAAAACGGAGCATGACCATCCGCGCGATGTGTACCGGATGCAGCTCGTCGTTTTTTTCGAAAACATTTTGGAGCACAAAGAGTTTATCACGATGCAGTTTAATGAGCGGTCAATGCCGATCAATGACGAAATTGAAGCGTTCGCGAAAAAAATGCGGAGAACCACGCTCAGGCTGCACATCGAAAACATCCAGAACATTTACGGCAAAGACATTGAACCGTACAGCGCCGAACTGTGCTTTATGATCAACGGAATGAGCGATGTCTATCTTGAGCTGATGATTTTGCTGCACCATTCGTTCGACCTGCAGTCTCTCGCCGACCACATGCTGAACCGCCTCGACGATTTGGCAAAGGGGATGATCAAGCGCAATGATCAGCCGCTGATTTCATTCGAAAAAGCAGACGAGTGGTTCGGCCCCTTTTACACATTTGATCCGCTGAAGGACGCCCTCCTCAATGAAATGCGTGTCAAAGCGAACAAGCAGTACAACGGTGCTCCTCCTGCCGACCTTGCCGAAAGCCTGGATATTCTGGAAAAAGAGCTTAGAAAAGAAAAGCGCAAAAACGCCATCATCAAAGGCATGATATCCAACTTGAAGGAATATGATGCGATTCGAAAAGAAACGGACAAACTCGCTGAATTGATCAAAAAAGACATGCACCATCCGCACGGATGATTCGCAAAACAAAACCGGCTGCAATACATGCAGCCGGTTTGTTGATTATGCTTTCGGTTTCACCATTTCTTCAGGTTTTACAACTTCGTCGAACTGCTCCTCTGTTAAAAGGTTCAGTTTGAGCGCCGCTTCTTTCAGCGTCAGCCCTTCTTTATGGGCCAGCTTCGCGATTTTCGCCGCATTTTCGTATCCGATATGCGGGTTTAAAGCCGTAACCAGCATGAGAGAATTGGTCAGGTTCTTTTCAATTGTTTCCCGATTAGGCTCGATTCCCACGGCACACTTGTCATGGAATGAATTCATGCCGTCGGCAAGAAGCTGAACGGATTGCAGGAAGTTGTATATAATCACCGGTTTAAAGACGTTCAGCTCAAAGTTCCCCTGGCTCGCGGCAAAGCCGATCGTTGCGTCATTCCCCATGATTTGGGATGCGACCATTGTCAGCGCTTCGCTTTGCGTAGGGTTTACTTTTCCAGGCATGATCGAGCTTCCCGGCTCATTTTCCGGAATAATCAATTCGCCGATTCCGCAGCGCGGTCCGCTTGCAAGCCATCTGACATCATTGGCGATTTTCATGAGATCTGCTGCAAGCGCTTTAAGTGCGCCATGAACGTGTGTCAGTTCATCATGGCTTGTCAGCGCATGAAACTTATTAGGCGAGCTTTTGAATGTCTGTCCGGTCAAGGCGCTGATCTCTCCGGCAACAGTGCTTCCGAATTCAGGGTGAGCATTAATGCCTGTTCCCACGGCAGTTCCGCCGATGGCAAGATCGCGGATTTTGTCAGCCGATTCAAGGATCATCTCTTTAGAACGGTCCAGCATGTATACCCAGCCGCTGATTTCCTGTCCCAATGTCAGCGGTGTCGCGTCCTGCAAATGAGTGCGGCCGATTTTGACAATGTCTTTGAACGCTTCAGCTTTTTCATGCAGCGTGCCTCTCAAGCGGTCAATCGCCGGGATCAGTTTATCGTGAATCGCGAGGACAGCAGCCACGTGCATCGCTGTCGGGAATGTATCGTTAGAGCTTTGGCTGCGGTTGACATCATCATTCGGATGAATCTTCAGGCTTGAGCCTTTTTCCTGCAAATAAGCCGTTCCCCTGTTTGCCACGACTTCATTCATATTCATGTTGCTCTGTGTTCCGCTCCCGGTCTGCCAGACGACCAGCGGAAAATGGCTGTCATACTTTCCTTCTAAAATATCATCGCATACGGAAACAATCGCTTCCTTTTTTTCCGCTTCAAGATTGCCAAGCTTTTCATTGGCAATCGCGGCGCTTCTTTTTAGGATTGCAAACGCATACACAATTTCCTGCGGCATTTTCTCAGAACCGATTTTAAAGTTCTCCTTGCTTCTTTGGGTTTGAGCTCCCCAAAACTTATCGGCGGGAACCTTGACTTCACCCATCGTATCTTTTTCAATTCTGTAATCCACTTTCGAATCCCTTCCTTCTCTCAATCTGCAATAATCTATATTTCGATAAAAATCGATAAAACCCTTCCATTTAAATTTTATCTTTATTTTAATTTTAGCTCAATATAAACTCGGGAATCTTTTGCATATTTATATTTCGGGTTTGTCTTGCCGTATTCTTTCGATACATATGAAACCTCATAATGCTTAGAAAAAGATTGGATAATGCGTTCAATCTCTTCCGGTTTCCCCGTAAGCCTGATCTGCGCCAACTTTTCTCACTCCGTCTCTGTTCAATGAAAATTTCACCAAACACTACTGTAACACAGTATATTGTTTTTTTAACAGGAAAAGATAACCTATATCAAATTCCAGAAACACCAGGCAGGTGACGATCATGACTCAGTCGGAATTCAAGGAACACATCCATGAGAATCTCGCAATTCTTCTTCCCCATCTTGAGCACAACGATGATCTGATTCAAAACAAAAAAATGCTGAAAAACGGAATCATTTTTTACTTTTTGTACTTTAAAGATTTGAATGATGATAAGAAAATCCAAAAAGCGGCGAAATTGCTGGTCTCGGATGACAGCTCTTATTCACTGGAGGATGTCCGTCTCCGTTTAAATAAGCTGAATGCGGAACCCGTTACAAAAGAAAAAGACGCCATCAACGCGATATTCAAAGGAAAGTGCCTGCTCTTGATCAATGGCATGAATGTTATTTTTGCGCTGCCAACATCTGAGAAAAAGAAAAGAAGTCTTGGAGTCGTAGATACGGAAAACGTCGTCAGAGGCCCGAAAATCGGCTTTATCGAGGATGTCGATACAAATGTGGCCCTGGTCAGGCAGCGTGTCCCGGATCAAGAACTGACCGTGGAAAAAATACCGATCGGCAAGAACAAGTTTAAAGACGCGACCATTATCTATATCCAGGGCAAAGCGGACGATTCGGTCATTAAAGATCTAAAAAAACGCCTCAAGAAGGTTCGGCTGGATGACATTCAGGATACCGGGGTTCTTGAAGAATTAATCGAGGATAATAAGTACTCGCCGTTCCCGCAGATTCAGAACACCGAAAGGCCTGACAAGGTTTCTTCAGCGCTGTTTAATGGACGGATCGCCATCTTTGTCGATTACTCGCCATTTGCCCTGATCGTTCCCGCTTCTTTCGGAATGGTGATGCAGTCCCCGGACGATTTTTATGAAAGGTGGATCGCCGCGACCTTAATTAGATTTCTCCGGTTCAGCTCGATTTTCATCACCTTGTTCCTGTCGGCGTTTTATATTTCGCTTGTGTCTTTTCATCAAGGGATGCTGCCGACAGCACTCGCTGTTACGATTGCAAGCACGCGCGAAAATGTGCCGTTTCCGCCGCTCCTTGAAGCGATGATTATGGAAGTAACGATCGAACTCTTAAGGGAAGCAGGACTGCGGCTTCCCAATCCGCTCGGCCAGACAATCGGCCTCGTGGGAGGAGTCGTCATCGGCCAGGCGGCGGTCGAAGCCAATATCGTCAGCTCCGTGATGGTAATCATCGTCAGCATTATCGCCCTTGCGTCATTTACTGTGCCGCAGTACGGCATGGGCCTGTCGTTTCGCGTGCTGCGGTTTATTTCCATGATAGCTGCATCCGTGTTCGGACTTTACGGGATCATATTATGCATGCTCGTCATCTTCACTCATTTGGTCAGGCAAAGGAGCTTCGGCATCCCGTATTTTAACCCGAACCATTTTTTCAGCTTAAAACATACCGATGAAGCCATCATACGTCTGCCAACAAAAGACCGGGAGGTGAACCCTGAAAATGGTTCCAAGAAATCAGCACGATCGGATTAGCACATATGAAGCCGCTTCGATCATTACGAGCACAATGCTCGGGGCAGGCCTGCTAACGCTGCCGAGGGCGCTGACGCAAAAGACGCTGTCGCCAGATGGATGGATCGTATTGATCGTAGAGGGGCTCGTCTTTTTTCTCATTATCTACATCAATGCCAAAATCGTTAAAAAGCACAACGTCCTGTCTTTTTTTGATTACACAAGAGAAGGCTGCGGCTTTATGATCGGGAATATTCTCAACCTTTTAATCGTTTTATACTTCATGGGCGTGGCCAGCTTTGAAGCAAGGGCAATGGCTGAAATGGCAAAGTTTTTCCTTCTTCAGTTCACACCAATGGGCGTGACAATTTTTGCTTTTATCGTTTGTGCAATTTATTTGGTCATCGGCGGTATCAGCGATATGTCCAAGCTATTTCCGTTCTTTCTGTCCATTACGATCGTCGTTCTTCTCATCGTTTACGGACTGAGCATGAATATGTTTCAGCTGAACCATTTGCGTCCGGTTCTCGGCCTTGGATTGGAGCCGGTCAGCAGAGCTTTGACGGTGGTTTCCATTTCATTTTTAGGGGTGGAGCTGATGATGTTTCTGCCGAAATACATTAAAAACAAAGAAAAGCTCTTTAAAGCATCCGCGATCGGATTTGGGATCCCGCTCTTCTTATATATTCTCACCTTCACGGTCGTTGTCGGGGCGCTGACAGCGACTGAGGTTATGACAATGACATGGCCGACGATCTCGTTATTTCAGTCTTTTGAGATAAGAGGGATTTTCATCGAAAGGTTCGAATCTTTTTTGCTCGTCATTTGGACGATCCAGTTTTTCACAACATTTGTCGTCTATACGTACTTTGCCGCCTCAGGACTTGAAAACGTATTCGGATGGCCTGTGAAAAAAAACGTCCTCTTTGTCGGCGCCATTGTTTATCTGGCATCTCTTGTTCCGCGGGACGCCAACCAGGTCAGCGCCTTCAGCGATTTCCTCGGGTATATCTTTATCGTTGTCTTCTGTGCGCTCCCGCTTCTGATCTTTTTGCTCGTGTCCGTCAAAAGGAGGTTTACGTCTTCGTGAAAAAAAAGGGAATGTTAGCAGTCTTGTCCCTGCTTCTCCTTTTAACAGGCTGCTGGGACAGCAGGCAGATTGAAAAACTCAGCATCGCCATCGGCCTTGCCCTCGATAAAGGTGAGGATGATAAAAAGGTGAAATTGACGTATCAGTTTCTCGTTCCTAAAAAGATCGGACAAGACGGCAGCGCTCAGGATCCGACCAAAGTGGTGTCCACTTCTGGAAATACGGTTCATCAAACCATCCGTTCCACCGCTTTGAAAAATTTCCCGGTATTCTCGCAGCATCTGCAAGTCCTGATTTTCTCGGAGGATCTTGTATCCGATATTTCTTTGGAAGCGTTGATCAATCAGTTTATCCGGGACAACAGCATCAGAAGGAGCAGTGAGGTCTATATGACGCCCGGGGCGGCCGGCAGCATTTTGAAGATTGATGATGCCGGAGATCCCGCGTCTGACGTGATCCACAACATCTCTGAAAACAGAGCATCAACGATCAAGCTGCTCGATCCTGTTACATTGGGCGACATTTCAATCAAATTGCAGTCCGATTTGTCTTTTATCATGCCGAAGGTTGTCGTCGAAAAGGGGCAGCTGCAGCTTGAAGGAGGCGCCGTGATCAAAAACAACAAATATCATGCAAACCTTTCGCCTCCTCAGATCGAAGCGCTGAATTTATTAACGGGCCATGTAAACGGAGGGGTGATCGACTCAAAGCATGATGGCCATTTATTCTCGTATGAAGTGTTTTCGATGACACACCGCGTTCGGGCGATGAGGCAGAACGGAAAGTACAAATTTGTCATCAATGCCAATATTAAAGGAAGGCTGTCAGAAGACTGGTATCTTGGGGAGGATTCTTTTAATGATCAATACATTAAAAATATTGAGAAATCGGTTCAAAGAGACATCGAAAAGCGGGTTGAACGTCTGATCCATGTCCTGCAGCACGAAATCAAAACGGACGTCACCGATCTTTCCGACAATGCCCGAATCACTTTTCCGAAGGAATGGGAAAGAGACAGATCCAATTGGGATAAACACTTTAGCGAAGCCGATATCGACTTTCACATTAAAGCGACAATTCAGGACTTTGGGACAAAAGGTGCGACAAAAAGCAGCTAGCGGCCCGTTTTTCTGATAAAATGTGTGTGAAAGGGTGATGAGCTTGAAGCGGATATTGCACATGACAGGCATTTTTTTGATTGCAGCGGCCGTCATTTTGTCCGGATTCATTATCAGCGATGTCGCTTATGATCCGTTTATGGAGGATTCGCAGTCGATGCTTTTCTTTACGATCGGCACATACCTCACCACTCCGTTTTTTTGCTTCATCGGCGGATTCATTTTGCTAGGCATCGGCAAATTGATCGACTTGCAGGAGAAGCACAATGCCATAGTAACCGAGCGGCTCAACATCATTTGCCAAAACGGCACAGCGGGCGAACATGCACGCGAGGAAAACGAGACCGCCCAACTTACCGCCCGCACGGTTGAAACAGATTCATTCACTCTTCCTGCAGATGAGGACCGAAAATATTGGAACGGCTGAAAAACGGCTTTCTTGAGAAAGCTGTTTTTTGTTTTGTCAGTCGACAAGTTTGTTTCGGTGGGCGTAGACTGCGGCTTGTGTCCGGTCGTCGACTTCAAGCTTGGAAAGGATGTTTGTCACATGCGTTTTAACTGTTTTAATGGTGATAAATAATTCTTCGGCAATATCTTTGTTCGTTTTGCCTTCTGCTACAAGCTTGAGAATTTCCAATTCTCTCGCTGTCAGCGATTGATGAAGGGGCTGTTCGCCGGCTGAATGTCTCAGCTTGGACAACACTTTTCCTGCGACTTTGGCTTCAAGCTTTGGTTCTCCAACGCTCGCAGCCCTGATCGCATCGGCGATTTCACTCGCTTTCGACGTTTTCAGCAAATAGCTGAGCGCTCCGGCTTCGATGACCGGATAGACCTTGTCATCATCAACGAAGCTCGTCAGAACGATAATTTTCGGATCGGCAAGCTGCCGGCAAATTTCTTTCGTGGCCTCAATTCCGTCCATCCCTTCCATCACAAGATCCATCAAAATCACGTCGGGTTTGGTTTCAAGCGCCAATTCAACGCCGCGCTTCCCGTCTGATGCTTCTCCAATCACTTCAATATCAGGCTGGGATTCCAGGAAAGCGGCCAGCCCCATTCTCACCATTTCATGATCATCAATTAACAATACTCGAATCACCTTTTAAGCCTCTCCTTTTTGTTGTTCAAAAATCGGAACCTTTACATCAACCTGTGTTCCTTTTCCCGTAAATGAAATGATTTCGGCCACTCCTCCGACTTCACTGGCCCTTTCCTTGATCGAGTTCAGCCCGTATGAAGATGTTTTGACGGCGTCCATCATAAATCCTTCACCGTTGTCAATGACTTTCAACTGGAGCTGCTTGTTCCTGAGCAGCAGTCTGACGGTGACTTTTGTCGCTTTTGAATGCCGGAACACGTTTGAGAGCGCTTCTTGAACGATCCTGAACAGGTGGTCTTCCACACCTTTCGGAAGTTTGCCTGCATCCTCGATCTCCCAATCGATGTCGACCGACTGTTTCGCTTTAAATTCTTTCAAAAGATCTGCAAGCCCTTCTTTTAAACCTTTCCCTTCAAGGGTAACAGGTCGTAAATGCAAAAGCAGCGCCCTCATTTCATTCTGGGCGTCGGCCGCCATTTTTTCGACCATTTTCAGCCTTTGAGCGAGCTTTTCGTCAGCGGCAGCATCGATCCCCTCCAATACCGCCGAAGTCATCATGGAAATCGCAAACAGCTGCTGGCTCACCGCATCATGCAATTCGCGCGCAAGACGCTGCCGTTCTTCAGAGATCACCGATTTTTTCATTTGATCCTGCCATTCCGCTCTCTCGTTGGACAGCTTTTGCAAAGAGGCGACCTGTCTTTCGATCCGTTTGGCCATCTCATTGAGCTGGTCGGCGGCCAGTCCGATCTCATCGTCTCCAAGCGACGGAATCCGGTAGGCAAAGTTGCCGTTTTCGTACTTTAGAATGGATTCGATCAGCTTTTCAAGCCGTTTTTTCAGCTGATTGCCGAACATATAACCTGAGCCGAATCCGACAGCTGCGCTGATCAATGCGAGAAGCGCGATAAACGGAATTCCGAACCACCTGGAAACGATAAGCACCCTCGGATCCAGCTGGTAGTAAAACAGCATAAAGCCCAATACAGCAAGAAAAATCGTAAAGCTGACACCTAGGGATAAGCGGACGGCGCGCCATTGAATGTTTGCAAGCCTGTTCGTTCTCATATGAACCGCACATCCACATCGCCGATAAACAGCGAAATCGAAATTTTGACCCGTCGTGCCGACTGCTCGTAATTCTCTGTCTCGGTATAGATTTGATTGCCGATGCCGCTTTTTCGGCCGCCGATAACGTCAATGTCTCCAATGAACGCAGAGGAGCTGATGGACACTTCAAGGTCGGACGGGATGTAAATATCGACATCTCCGATCAACCCCGTGATGACGATGGTGTTTTCACCCTCTGAAATAATCGCTTTTGACAAATCGATTTTCACGTCACCGATAAACCCGGAGATATTCAAGTCATTTAAGTCAAAAGGTGTTTTCATCAATTTTACATCACCGAAAAAAAAGCTGCGCTGTCCCGGGCTGTTCTTCTCCTGAAGCGGCTTGGAATCCGTCTTTTCCTTCTCCCTGCCTTTCGGCTTATGGCGATCAAATACCGGCTGATTTGTCACCAGCCGGTACCCCGCATAAATTAAGAAAGCGGCAAAGAAGAAGCCGAACAGGCTGAATGTAATGCTGAAGATGTCCTTCAGCAGCAGAAAGCCCGCAAAGATATACATGACAGACCCGAGCCAGCGGCGGGAATATTTATGGAGAAAATAACCGGCAAAAAGAAAAGCGAGCGGCCAGAATAACGCGTCTCCAAGCCCGCTGTTTTGCAAAAATATGCTGATTCCGAAGAGTACGATGATCAGTCCGATCAGCTGGTTTTTAGTAAGACGCATGCTGACTCGAGCCCCCTTTCTTTTTGTTGATTACTCAATTGAGACATTCCCGCTCGTGATGGAGATGTCGATTTTATTTTTTCCATTTCCTTTTTTTCCAGTCAGTGTCCGCTTCTCATTGGCAACTTGATCAAATGAATAGGAATGACTGATGTTTCCGCTTGTCGACTCGGCTTTAAGACTGATGTCGGCATCATCGGGAAGTTTAAGCTTGGTGTTTCCGGATGTTTGTTTGATGCTCAGAGGATCATTGATCTCTGTAAAAGAAGCGCGCAAATTGCCTGAAGTCTGTTTGATGCTCAGTCTGCCGGTGACATTTTCAAGTTTTGTATGACCGGATGTGGAGCGGATGTCGCCATCTGTGGTTTGAACGTTTTCCAGCCTGACCGACCCCGAGGTCCCTTTTACAGAAAGGTCTACCGCCTGAAGATCATCGGCCTTGAGGCTGCCGCTTCCCGACTTCAAGGCTACATTTCGCAAATGCAGACCGCCGCCGGACAGTTTGACATTTCCGCTTCCCGAAGAAATCGCCAGATCTTCTTTATATTCAGAAGGAATCTTGACAATCAGCTCTTTTTTACTCCAGAAAAACGGCCAAAAGCCCTTCGAATCAGCGGAAAGCCGGAGTGTACGCCCCTGTTCAGACGAATCAAGCCGGACGTTTTTTCCCGAAATCTCAGCTTTTATATCATCGCGGTTTTCAGCTTGAATGTTGACTGTTATGCTCTTTGCATCAATGTCAATTTTATCGATGTCTTTTCCCTGTGCATGATATGTGCGGGCTGACTCGTCATCGAAGCCGAAGAATGAAAAGCCTTCGCGCCCATTCAACATCATCCCGACAAGGATAAGAATGCCGGCGATAATCAGCAGTTTTCCAACCGTTTTTTTCATTTGGATTACCCTTTCGGCTAGTAAGTGTATGCTCCTTATTATAAGGAAAATGATCTATGAAAGAAATCAAAAATTGCATAAGGGGCCTATGAGAGCCCCTATTCGTTTACGCATTTCCCGCAGGCGTCTGCTTTTCCAAGCCTGTCTTTTTAGCCCTCATTTTTTCCAGCTCTTCTTCTACCTCTTTTGCATATTCAAGGCGGCCGAATGGGCTGCTTGATGAAGCGGATAATTCAGCATAGCTGTTCGCCTTTGTTTCCATCTCTTCAATGCGGTTTTCCATTCTCATAAATTCCCGGTAGGCGCTTTCGCTGTCGATTTTATTAAATGATGCATTCATATGTTCTTTCGCTTTTACCGCGTTTGCCCTGGCGATCAGCGCATGCTTGCGGTCTTTGACATCGCGCAGTTTAATTTCGAGTGTCTCAAGCTGTTCCTTTAATTCGGCAAGCTGCTTTTTCGCGTGCTGGTGAGCGTCCTTATATTCGGCAGCTTTTTCTTCAAAATACTTCATTTCTGAGAGCGCCTTTTTAGCAAGTTCTTCTTCACCCGCATCAAAAGCGAGCTGAGCCTGGTTTCTTCGCTTGACAGCAAGCTTTTCGGCTTCTTCCACTTTTCCTTTAAAACTATGTTCAATTGTCTGCTGCTTGACAATGGTATGCTTCGCCTTAGCGATATCACTTTCCATGTCGCGTACGTATTGATTCAGCATCACCCGGGGGTTCTCAAGTTTATCCAATCCTTCATTTACTGATGCGACAAACATGTCTCTGATTCTTTTTAAAGCCATGATCTCGTCCTCCTAAAATATTATTTATTCTTTTTCAAAAAGTCTTCCCACTCTGCATCAAAGCCTGTGTCATATGAAGCTGCAGAAGGCTCCGTTTTCTCTGAATAAAGGATGTCATTCTGTTTGTCATCCTGCTTCATCATTTTCCATCCGAAATAAACCATCGCTGCAGCAACCGCGATGCCGATCAGAAACGGCAATGACCCTCCCAAAAACATGATGCCGAAGATCGCGGCCAGTACCGCGGCAAACTGGCGCCCTTCCTTCCATTTTTTCACGGAATAGAATAGAAGCAATGCTCCAATAGCACCTGTAACCAATCCGCCGAAATGGCCTCCGCCGAAAAACAGGGAGACGCCAAAAAGGATTAGAAAAAAGCCGATGATGGACTTTCCATTTATATTCATATTTGCTCCTCCTTTCTCGTTCATGTCTTTACTATAGTCAATTTCAGGCTTCGACAAAACGAGTCACAGATTGATTTTGCAGTACGACCCTAGTCGTACTGCAAATCGGACCCGCTCGCATAAAAAGACCGCTCATCTCAGCCAGAGAGCGGTCTTTCTGCACGTTGCCTTGCTATGATTCAACTTTAGGATTCCAGCCGTCCAATACGTTTTCAATTGTCCATTTCTCAGCCTCATGATCGGCAAGCTGCTTTCGATCCTCATGTGATATCGCACCAGGACCCGTATTCTCGTATTCATACAATCTGGCATCGGCTGCCGAAAAGCCCGACATATCCGTCCATCCTTCAGGCTTGATGTGTGCGCCTAAATCGCAGCGGTGATATAGTACACTGGCGATGGCGTCGGGGTCTCCTCCCGGATGCCAAGGGCGCCCGAGGTATACCGTTCCATCTGCGGCATCGCTTGTCAGTCTGCAGTTTGTCATCAATAAACCGAACGGCTTTGCGATATGCGTGCTCGCAGCTGTTACATAACCGTTATTGGTAGCGGACCCGCGGTCAGCGCTATGGATCTGGCACTCTTCAAACACTGCTCTTGCTCCTCCGAAAATGAAATCGACATCGCCTTCTATATAGCATTGATAAAAATATTGTGTACCGTCATTGACAAACAGTGTATCTTGTCTGCCTATAAACCTGACATGTTTGAACGTCATCCTGTTTCCTTTCGCATAAACCGCCACCGCTTGTGTATCGGTCGTATCGACTTTCGTGCGGT
This sequence comes from Bacillus sp. PK6-026, assembly GCF_054161455.1. NCBI lineage: Bacteria > Bacillati > Bacillota > Bacilli > Caryophanales > Bacillaceae > Bacillus > Bacillus sp. PK6-026. The sequence continues at coordinate 3,521,405 of NZ_CP096418.1, forward strand.
CGAACGAGTTTTCAAACGTCAGATTTTCAGCTTCAACATGATCCGCATAAATAAACACGCTTGAACTTCCGGTCGTGCCGTATTTCCCTCCTCCTTCCTTTTCTTTTCCGGCATAGTTGTCATACGTAATCACAGTCTCGTAACGATCTTCGCCGATCAGCTTCACAAACGGCTTTGTAGCCGGAATATGAACGACTTCTTTGTAAACTCCTTTTTTAATGAATATCACTTTCTGTTCCCGACTGTACTCAGGCAAAGCATCGATCGCCTCTTGAACGGTTTGAAATTCGCCGTCTCCATCCTTCGAAACCGTCAGCCGTATAGCAGCTGCCTCCCGATTAACCACTTGAACACTCCCTCTCTTTGAAAACGCTTACTTAAAGGTTTACGACAAAAAGCCGTTTTCCCCTGCCGGAAAACGGCTTGATTTGATCAATCGGCCCATTTCTGTTCGATAACGATTGGCGGATTTCTCATTCATGAGTTTTTCTTTGTCCGGAATACATCAGCGCTTCGTTCATATTCGACATCCACTTCCCCGAGCCGGTGATTGACAATGCGCGCCGCCGCAAATAAATAATCGGACAGCCGGTTGACGTATGGCAGCGCAAGCGGCGGAATGTCTTCTTCTTTGGCCAAAGCGACAATCTTTCGTTCAGCTCTTCTGATGACCGTTCTCGCCGCATGCAAAAATGATGCCGCTTCTGTTCCGCCCGGAAGAATAAACTTGGTCAGCCGCGGCGCTTCCTCGACATAGGCATCAATTCGTTCTTCAAGCATGGTGATTGATTCAGTCTTGAGCTTGCCTTCTTCCTGAACATTGACATACGCCAAATCAGTGCCGCAGTCGAACAGCTCATGCTGGATGGCGGTCAACTCTGACAGAACATCTTGAAACAACGCTTCTTCTGCTTTTAAATAAGACTGAGCCAGCCCGATGAAACTGTTTGCTTCATCCAATGTGCCGTACGCTTCCACTCTAAGATGATCTTTATCCGCCTTTCCGCCAATTAAACTCGTTTTTCCCTTATCGCCTGTTTTTGTGTATAGTTTCATTTCATTCTCCCTTCTTTATTACTTGTTTCTATAGTATACCCTGTTTCTAACGGCTGCAGGAATTGTTCCATTATGAAACAAAAAAACGAATAGCAATCATCAAAATAAAGTTTTGTTGAATAAAGAAACACTCAATTTTATAATAGACATGAAAACGGTTTTATTCAAAGACAGGTGGGATGAGGATGGAATTGAATCAGCAAACGGCGATTATTACCGGTGCAAGCCGCGGCATCGGCAAAGCTGTTGCAGAGACGCTTGCGGATAAAGGGGCAAATGTCGTCATCAACGGGACAAACGAAGAATTGCTCAAGTCCCTGTGCACACAATTGAATACTGAGAGAAAGCGCGCTTCTTATGTTGCAGGTGATGCCAGTTTGCCAGAAACAGCCTCGCTTCTCATAGCTGAAGCAAAACAGCAGTTTGGGCGGATCGATATTTTGGTCAACAATGCGGGCATTAATTTGCGGAAAACAACCATTGATACATCGCTTGAAGAGTGGAAAAGAGTGATAGATTTAAATTTAACCGGCACCTTTCTCATGTGTCAGGCTGTCATCCCGGAGATGATCATGCAGGGCGGCGGAAAAATTGTAAACATGAGCTCAACGACGAGCAAAACACCGCATCACAATGCCTCTCCTGCTTACGGTGCATCGAAAGCAGGCATCAACTATTTAACGATGCATTTGGCAAAGGAGCTCGCTGCACACCGCATTTATGTCAACGCCGTCTGCCCGGGACCGATTGAAACGGATATGAGCAAGCAGTGGAGCGAGGAGTATCGCGCAGCTGTCATTGAGCGGATTCCGCTGAAAATGATCGGCTCACCCGAGCATGTCGCAAATGTTGTCGCCTTCCTAGCCTCTGATCAATCTGATTTTATAACGGGCGAAACCATTAATATTAACGGCGGGACCTACATGAACTAAAAAGAAGAGCCTCCTTAACTGGAAGGCTCTTCTTTTATATATATGCCGCTCAAGCGGACCGGACGGACAGCACGATCGCCTGTCTCACTGCTTCTTCTAAACTCGCAGGATCAGCTTTGCCGGTTCCCTCATTATCCAAAGGCTGTTCCATGGTCAACACTCGTACGGATCATCGGCAGGCCGACTGTAATGCTCACACCGGCCTTAAGGCCAAGCGGACCGTGTCCTGGATCGTCATACATCGCCACCACTATATCAAAGTCGCCTCTCACTGCTCTGAAGAAAAGCGTGCCAGCGGACAGCGGACCGAATGCCTGCGGTCAACGCCAGGAACAATTTTCTCTTCTCCTTCTCCATGTTCAAACAAACCATTCTCACTGCCATGGGGGGTCATGCCGCATACGGAGATTTTCGGCTGCGGAATGCCTGCGCGAATGAGCGTGTCATACGCCAATTGAATTGTCGTGTACACCCGTTTCACATCACGAGGGAGTCCCTTCAAACGATTGGGACAGCCTCTCGAACTTAAATCATAAATGATATACCCTTCATTCCATCAAGTGCTGCGCGCTCAAACGGCTTTATTCTTGACCGGCAAAGGCCCATGTTTGCGGAACACGTACATATTTAATCGCCTGACGGTAGTACGTAAAGGCAATATGCAGATCACCGTCTTTCCCCTGCTTGATCGACGGATAGGAAAATTCGCGGTTGAGCTTGTCTTTTGAGTTGTTCGTCATCGCATAACCATCGCCGACTTCGATGTTTCTTTTGACAGGCCATGTGATGCCGCCGTCCTGTGAAAGGGCCAATGTCATCGGCGCCCTCGGAGCTCCCCAAAAGGCAGGCCGCGCTTCTGTGTCAACACCTGTTTTTGTATCATCCTCCTCCTCAATTTCATCGTATAAAGATGCTCTTCTTTCGGTCGTTTCATTCGCATTCATATGATTGTATACGAGAGCAAGCGTCCCATCTTGAAGGGCTGTAAATTGAATGGAGGAGTTGTTGTTCGGCAACTCCATCGGCTCAGGCTCTGACCAGGTGCGGCCGTTATCAATAGAGCGGCTCGAATAAATCGAGTCTGCAAAACGGCTTCTAAACAGCGCAAGCAATGTGCCGTCGCGCAGTTTTTCAATATTCATATGAACACAGCCGGTACTGCCCGGCACCTTCACTTCCTCCCACGTCTTGCCTTTATCAGACGAAATTTTCACCGCGCTGATGTCACGGTTTCCAGTCCATTTCACGCCCGGCAAGGTGATGCAGTAAAAGACAGGCAGCAGCCAATCGCCGTTATCCAGAACAATGAGCGGCTGGCGGATAAAAGTCCCGGCTTCGGCAAACAATGTGTCAATCTTACTCCATGTCCGGCCTCTATCGTCTGAAGTCCGGTATCTGACAATCGCTGTATCCTGATTGCCGGAAAGCTGTGCCGTATACATAAGCCAAAGCCGGCCGTCAGGCTCTTGAAAAAGCACAGGATTTTGTTCGGAGCGGGAAGGATCATCTGACAGCTTTTCTGCCTGTGTCCACTCATCGCTTCCTCTTTCAAGCCTTGACATGTAAATCGATATATCAGGAATGCCTTCCTGCGTTCCCCCAAACCAGACGCACAACAGATCACCATTATCCAGCTCCAGCAGGTTGGCTGCATGGTTTTGCGGGCAGTCTGTCGGCAAAAACGCATCCTTTCTGGCCGAGTCAGTTTTATTTTCTCTGATGCGCCCATCTATCGGCAGGGAAGTTTCACTTTGTTTCATCACAATTCCTCCTCCACATTTGACTCTTTTTTCGCAGGCGAGCTGATCAGACGGTCTAATACGAGCACAATAAACGGGACAATGATGGCGATGTACATGTTATCGATGCCAAACGGATTGTCCAGTAAATACCATACCGTCGTCGTAATACCTGAAAGCGTCAGACCAATTGTTGCTCCGCGGTTTGAATTGAAATATGGCAAATAAAAGCCCATCGCCGCCACAACGGCAATTGATGTCCGAAGCGCCCTCGTAAAGAAAGAAAGCGTTAACAATTCAGGCGCCAGCGCAACGCCGAGTAGCGGAATAAAACCGATGATAATCGAAACATATCTCGTGATTTTCATGCGCTGTTCCGGTGTCGGGTTTGCTTTCGGCACATAAAAATCATCAATGATCAGCGTCGTTGTCGCCAGCGCAACCGTCGAAACGCCGACGAAAATAGACGCCACAAGGGATGTCGCCACAACCGCGCTCAGCACAGGATTCATGTGCTGCATAAACACCGGGAATGCGTAAATTGGATCAATATCCGGGTACAAATACCGTGCAGCAACGCCGATGACTCCAATGGCAATCGCAAGCGGCAGACAAAGCAGCGCTGCATACAGCGTCGACTTCTTTGCATCTTTCTCACTTTTCGATGATGTAATAGCCTGTATAATAAACTGAGTCGCGAAAATCGCCCCCATGTTGCCGATAAACCAGGCGCCGATTGTCCCCCATCCGATGCTGCCGTCCCAAGTGAAGAAATGCTCCGGCAACTGCTGCGTCATCGGCTCCCAGCCTTTTGTCAAATAGAGGGCAACCCCTAAAGTGATCAGAACCCCAGCATATTTAACAAGAGAATGCAAAATCGTCACCCAGGCAACGCCCTTCATTCCGCCAAACGTAAAATAAAAGGTGCTGACAATCGCTGTAATGATCGCACACGTCATCAGCGGCAAACCTAAAATAGACGAAATTGCCGCCGATCCGCTTAAATAGTTTCCAAGATTCACAAGTAAAAGGGCTACAATCATAATGATAGAAACGACTAGCTTGGTCGAACGGCCAAACTTTTCACTAATAATGCCGGAGATCGTATATTGGCCTGTTTTATAAAATTTCCCGGCTAAGAAGTAGGAAAAAATAAAAAATGCAATCGAGACCGTTACAATCGACCATGAAGCCGCTAAACCATGTGTATAAGCTGATTCAGCGGTCCCAATTGTCGATTTGGTGCCGATGAATTCACTCATCAGCAGAATGCCGACAACAATCGCCGGCAGCGTTTTGGCAGCATTGTTGAATTCCGAACTTGATTTACTGCGAAACCGCATCGTCAGCCACGTCGTAAAAAGAATGTAAACCACAATCACTGCCAAAATAAACGTTATGATCGAACCGCTTAAGACATCCACCCAAACTCCCCCTTTGTTTGTGAGCCATTTACAGGCTCATGGTGAAAACCATGTACAGATCCCGGTACCTACATATCCAGCAATTTCAAATAGACGGCTTCAATCTCCGCAATGGACATCGGCTTTGGATTGTTATCCATGAGCCGTTTGACGTCGGCTGCCGCCTCTGCAAGCGATGGAACATCCTCTTTTGATACCCCGAATGTCTTTAAATTTTGCGGAATGTTCAAATCAGCGGTCCACTCTTCAATTTTCCGTATGACCCGCTCTGCTTGACTTGCCTTCGAACCCTTTGGTTCAATTCCAATCACGCCAGCCACATCCGAAAGACGGTCAATCACATGATCCGCATTGAATGCCGTTACATGCGGAAGCAGCATTGAATTGGCCACCCCGTGCGAAATTTTGTATTTTCCCCCGAGCGGGTAAGCCATCGCATGAACCGCCGCTGTTCCTGCGCTTGTCAAGGCCATTCCGCCATACATGGCGCCAATGAGCATTTTTTCTCTCGCTTCCAGATTATCTCCATGATGGTAGGCCTCCTGAATACTGGAGGAAATCAGTCTCATAGATTCAAGCGCAAACATGTCGCTGAATGGGTTTGCTTTGTTGGAAATATAGGATTCGAGCGCGTGTGTAAATGCATCCATTCCGGTTGCAGCTGTGATCGCTTTTGGAAGACCGGTCGTCAAAACCGGATCTAAAATCACAACCGACGGCAGCAGATAGGGACTGACCATACCAATCTTTAATTCTTTCTCCGGGAACGTCACAATCGCATTCGGCGTCACCTCTGACCCTGTTCCGGATGTTGTCGGAATCAGCACAAGCGGAACGCCGGGCTTTTCAACAAGATTCGTGCCAATCAAAGCAGAAATCGGTTTTTCATTTGTTTTCAGAACAGAGAGGATTTTAGCCGCATCTAGCACACTGCCTCCGCCAATTCCTAGAATCGCGTCATGGCCTCCTTCAGAAAAAAGCTGAAAAACCTCTTCGATATTTTGTTCCGTCGGCTCCGGCTGTATATCGGTGTTAATTTCACTTGAGATGCCTTTTTCGGCCAGCACCTCTTTCATTTGGTCTGCATAGCCGAGAGAAACGATCGACGGCTGAGTTAAAATAAACACCGAACGAATCTGATTCAAGCCGGTCTGATCTAAGTGATCGCCAAGCAAATTGAGTGAATGTGCACCAGCCTCAATTCGGGCGGCCGTTTGAAAATGATAAAGCGTCTTCATAACCTCACTGCTCCTTTGCCATTTTTACTTCAATTCCGTAGCCTTCGAGCATCTTTTTCACTTTTAGCAGCGGCTCTCCCGACAGCTCTGCAATCGGACTTTTAGGCGGCCCGACGGCAATGCCGGCAAGCTCTGCTGCTTTTTTTAGCGGTGCCGGCAGTGAACCGAGTGAAAACGTATCACGAAGCGGTTGCAGCTGATGTTGATAGCGCTCGCTCTCTTCAATGTTTCCTTGTTTAAAAGATTCATAGATTGAAACAACGGTTTTGGGAAGCACATTGGCTGTGGCAGCTACAGCACCTGTTCCACCCGCCTTCAATGTGTCTAAAATCAATGAATCAGTTCCTGCCAGGACGGAAAAGGACTGTTCTTTTGTACGCTCAAGATACGCCTTAATATTGGCGAAGCTGCCGCTGCTGTCCTTAATGCCGATAATGTTCGGCAATGCCGCCAGCCTTTCAACCGTTTCGGGCTCCAGTGATACGCCTGTTCTCGACGGAATGTTGTAGAGCAGGACGGGAAGCGTGACATTTTCAGAAACCGTGCGGAAGTGCTGATACAATTCCTCCTGCGAAGGTGCGACAAAGTATGGCGTAATAATCGAAAGAACATCCGCTCCGATATCCGCCATTTGATTGGATAAGGAAATGGTCGCCTCAGTACTGTTTTCTCCTGCCCCGATGAAAACAGGCACTCGTTTATTAACCGCTTTTACAACTGTTTCAGCAATTTGAAGCTTTTCCTCTTGCGAGAATAAATGAAATTCGCCATTTGTCCCTAAAGCAAAAATGCCATGGACGCCTGAATCAATAAGATCATTCACCAGCTTTTCGGCTGCGCCCGCATGAAAAGCCTGTTCTTTTGTAAGCGGTGTCAGTATGGCAGGGATAATCCCCTCTACTTTCAAGTGATCTCGCCTCCTTTGTTGCATTTTTAAACATTTAATTAGTAAAACGCTTTCACAAATTTTATTATAAAGGTGTTATGATTCATTTAACAACACATTTTTTCGAATTCGGGACAAAAGAATGAAACCTCACCTTCAGCTGATGCGTTTTAAAACAATAAAAAAACCTGTCCAAAGACAGGCCCAAATTTAACCTTTTAAAACTTTCACACAAGCCGCTGTTTTATTTTGAATTTCTGTAAAAAAGGCAGTTTGATACGCTGACCGGCCGGATTGAGTGGCCGCTACAAGCACATCGCTGCACGGAATATGGTGCTCGGCTGCGGCATTTGCTGCAGCACTTATCGCCGTTACAAATTGACCATCTTGCAAACAGCCGTCAACTAACACCCATATGATCAAACGCCCCGCCGTATCTTTCATACCGACGATGCAAAGATCACCCTTTTCCGACACAATATGACAGTCAGCCAATTCAGCATCATGTTGGATAAACAGCGTTTCCTGTTCATAGGCTGACAGGTCATGCGGCAATCCAGAGTTGTTTCCGCTTGCGAAGACAAGCTTTCGTCTCCATGCAAAGCCTGTTTCAGAGGACAGAAGACGCAGCGGGCGGTCTGCCGAAAATGCGATGCCATGCGGCAAATATTGTTCAATCCGCTCTTTTAAAAAGAGGGGCTCGGTTTTCTCCGGGATGGTTTTCGCCTTGATCGTAAACTGCGGATTTGCACGCTGAGGATGGTCCAGCGCTGTGATGCCCGTATCATACACTCTTCCGATACCCTCGGCAGAAAGGGCGGCTTCCGGGCGGTCAAGAACTTCCGCCTTTCCATCTTTCAACAACAGCAGGCGGTCACAGTATAAACTCGCAATATTCACATCATGAAACACCCCGACCACTGCGAGTTTGGATGCAGCCGTTTCTTGTTTCATTAAATCAAGCAGACTCTTTTGAAATGACAAATCGAGAAAACTCGTCGGTTCATCAAGCAGCAAATATTCGGGTTCCTGGGCAAGTGCCTGTGCTAAATACACCCGCTGCTGCTCTCCGCCGCTCAGCTCATGAATGGATTTTTGAGCGAAACGAAGCGTGTCTGTCTGCTTCATCACCCTCTTCACGATATCATGGTCTTCCGCTGTCAGCTGCCGAAAAAGGCCTGATTGATACGCGTAGCGGCCAAACTGTACCGTTTCCTCCACCGTAAAGGAAAAGGCCTGCTCCGTTTTTTGAGGAAGGACCGCCATTTTGCGAGCGAGCTCTTTCGTTTGGTACGCCCCGACTGAACGGCATTCAAGCAGCACCTCGCCGCTTCGAGGCGCGATTGTTCCCGACAACATTTTCAGCAAAGTAGTTTTTCCGCTGCCGTTCGGACCAAGAATTCCTAAAAATTCACCCGGCTTTACAGCAAAGCTGATGTCCTGTAAGACATCCGTTTTTCCGTAGCCGCCGGACACACGGATGACATCAATCATGAATTCGCCCTCCCCGGTAGCGCCGAATCAAAATAAACCCGAAAACAGGCGCTCCTATCAGTGCGGTAATAATACCGATCGGCAGCTCGGACGGCTCAATGATGGTTCTCGACAAAAGATCTGACAGCACAAGGAACGAAGCACCGTTCAGCATCGAGAGCGGCAGAAGATGACGGTGATCCGTAATAGAGAAAAGCCGGATAAAATGCGGAATGACGAGACCGACAAAGCCAATGGTTCCAGACACAGCAACCGCACTGCCAGTTAAAATAGCTCCCGCCAACAGAACGACATACTTACTTCGCTTCACATTCACACCGAGGAGCCTCGCTTTTTCCTCGCCATAAGTCATCACATTCAGTTCTCTCCCGCTGATCAAAAGCGCGGCAGCACCAACCGCAAAAAAGGGCAGAAACAGCGCGATATAACCCCAGCCTCTCATCGATACACTGCCGAGCAGCCAGTGGACGATCGGTTTTAAATCATCGCCGGTCAATGCGATCATGAGAGAAATAAGCGCACCCAAAAAAGAACTGAAGATGATTCCTGTCAAAATCAAAGCAGACAGGGTCAATGAAGGGTGTACGAGCCGCGCAAAGAACAAAACCAAAAAAATCACGACAACGGCCGCGGCAACGCTTAAAAACGGCAGTGTAAAACTTCCGATCACCGGCAGCTGAATCCCAAAAAACAGCGTGACCACTGCACCGACGGCCGCGCCTGACGAAATGCCGAGCGTATACGGATCTGCGAGCGGGTTTTTCAAGAGCCCCTGAAACCCGGCTCCCGCAGCAGCAAGCCCCGCGCCGACAAGAGCGGCCAGCACCACCCTCGGCAGTCTGATTTTCATGATGATGTTCGCCTCTGTCGGATCGGGATTTAACCCTTGAATACCAAACCATTCGTTCAAAAAAACCTTGATAATAGAAGGAATGGGAATCTCCAAAGATCCGATAGAGATTCCCATAAGAACAGATGCCGACAGAAACATCAGGCTGAAGGCATATGCCGCGAAGCGGTTATTTTTTAAAAACGTCAGGGTAAATATGTTCAGCAAGCTCTTCGACCCCTTTGATCAATCGCGGCCCCGGACGGGTCACGAGGTCAGGGTCCACGTCGTATACTTCGTTATTTTTGACCGCTTTTACACCGTTCCAGCCGCTTCGTTTTTTAATTTCGCTGACTGCGGATTTACCGTTTGTCGTCACGATCGCATCGGGATTCAGCTTGACGATCGCTTCTTCCGTTATTTTGGTCCAGCCTTTCTGCGCGGAAGCAGCATTTTCCGCATGGATCGCTTCAAGCATTTCATCCATAAAGGTGCCTTTTCCGGTCGTATAAATGTCCGGAGCCGGAGACACTTCGACAAATACTTTCTTTTGATCGTCTTTAGATATGCCGGCAGCTTTTTCTTTTATGTCAGCCAGGTCAGATTTCATGCCCTTGATCAGGCTTGCCGCTTGATCCTCTGCACCGGCAGCTTTTCCGATCATTTCGATGGACTGGTACGCCTCTTTAAAAGAGGCCGCATCATTCACGGTCACCACCGTAATTCCTGCATCCTCCAGCTGCTTTAGTCCTTCTTTGGCACTCTGCATGCTCGATGCGTGGGCCAAGACCAAGTCGGGATTTAACGAAATGATTTTTTCTGTGTTGAATTCCATGCCCCCGATTTTTTCAACGTTTTTCACTTCTTTTGGATATGTATCAAAATCCGTCACGCCGACGACTTTCTTCCCCAGGCCAAGGGCGTATGTAATTTCGGTATTGCTCGGCATCAGAGAGACGATTTTCTTCGGTTCTTTTTCAATTTTGACCTCTTGTCCTGAAGCATCTTTTATGGTGACCGGAAACGCTTCAGCCGCCTTCTCCTGTTTTTGCTGTTCTGCCGGTTTTTGCGCTTGACCGCAGCCGCTAAGAACGCCGGCGGCCAACAGCAGTGACAGCAATAAAAGCCCTAACTTCTTCATTCTGCTTCCTCCTCGGGATAAAATAAAAACATCTCTACTCAGTAAAGATGCAGTAAACCAGGAACGTACAAAAAAAGAGCACATCGCTTATACCGCATCTGTCTTCGCAGATAACGCGGTCATCATCCAGGCGGTTATTCCGGCTTGCGGTTGATCGCTCCCGGCCCGCCGAACTGCTCGCGGGGGGCTCTCTCGCCGGCTCCCCTATTAGCCGCTTCTGGGCAGCGCCTTTCTGACTCATTCGTGTCCTAATTTCGGAATTATTATACTATAATCGACACAGGTCTGTATATGAGATTCTGAAAAGGAGATTTTCAACTGAAAAACGTTGTTTTTGCTAAAGTATTTACGATATATTGCATATAGAGAAAGGGTGGTTTTATGCCGATACCGAAAAACTATACGCCGCAGGTCAGACTTTCAGCAAAGGAAAAAGCGTTTCATCAATTGCAGCGCTGGATTGTCGACGGAACCCTTGAACCCGGCGAAAAAGTCACGGACGTCGATCTGGCCGAAGCGCTCGGCGTCAGCCGCACACCGGTCAGAGAAGCGCTTCAGCTCCTCGAATCTCAAGGTTTTGTGGAAATGAAGCCGGGAAAAGAAACAAAGATCACGCTTATTCATCCCGATGATGCGCTGGCCGTCTATCCCCCGCTCGCACATCTTCAGGCTCTGGCGGCAGAACTGGCAACGCCGCTTTTGACTGAAGAAGAGATCGCCGAGCTCAAAAAACTCGCGGCTCAATACGAAGCCGCTTTTAAAGAGGAGCGGAACCACGATGCAGCTGAACTGGACGAACAGTTCCACCATTTGATTACAGAAGCGGCTAAAAACCCGTATGTTCTTCAGTTTTCCGCCGTTCTGCAGCTTCATGTCAGACGGATGAAGTATGTGTTTTTCAATCGGCCGTCTGCTCCGAAACTGCAGTCCGCCGCCGAGCATTGGGAAATCATCGCCGCTTTTGAAAAAAACGATCCGAAATTGGCGGCTGAAGTGATGAAAAAGAATTGGCTCCGTCCGATGGAAGATATTCATAAGATTTTAAAAAACAAGGAACAATAAAACGTCAAGCACGATTTTCGACCGAGGTGTCCAGCTGCGATATACTGTTCATTAGATGTTTTTTCATCTTAACTCTTAAAACAAGGATTGATGGCATATGGATTTACAGCTAAAAGACAAACTCGTCCTCGTGACAGGTTCTACTGCAGGTATTGGAAAAGCAACGGCGGAAGCCTTTTTGGCGGAAGGGGCCGAAGTCATCGTGAACGGACGGACAGAAGAAAAAGTCCAGTCAGTCGTTGAGGAACTTTCCCGGCACGGAAACGTTCACGGCATTGCCGCTGATTTATCCGCTCCTGAAGAAAGCATGGCATTGGTCGAAAAAACCGCTAAAATCGGGGAGCTTGATGTCCTCGTCAATAATATGGGCTTCTTTGAAGTGAAGGATTTCACAGAGGTGACAGACGAAGAGTGGCTCAAATATTTTGAAGTAAACGTTTTAAGCGCAGTCAGGCTTTGCCGCGCGTTTCTGCCGGCCATGCTGAAGCGTAATAAGGGAAGGATTCTCAATTTGGCAAGCGAAGCCGGCATCAAACCGCTTCCGCAGATGATCCCTTATTCAATGACGAAAACCGCTCTGATCAGTTTATCAAGAGGTTTGGCCGAAATGACGAAAGGGACAAATGTGACGGTCAACTCCGTCCTTCCGGGACCTACCTGGACGGAAGGCGTCGCCAATTATATGGAGGGTGCCGCAGCTCAGGAGAAAACCGATTTAGACACTTTTGTCAAAGACTATTTCAAAGTGAATGAGCCGACTTCTTTGATTCAGCGCTATGCAAAACCGGAAGAAGTGGCGAGTACGATCGTCTATCTCGCTTCCGAAAAAGCTGCGGCCATCAACGGTTCCGCTCAAAGAGTGGAAGGCGGAATTATCCGCTCCATTTAACAGAAATCCTCTGCCGATCGGCAGAGGATTTTTTCCTTTTGGGTTAAGATCTCTTCTCCAGACCTCCCGTCAGCCTTTCGCGGTCATCCGGCTCAAAACCGTTAAGCCGCTTTAAACATGATGCCCGCCAATTTGCCGACAGTTCCTCCACCTCGAGAAGTTTTTTGATGCCCTCAATATTGTTCTTTTCATGATGCTTGATGCGATTTGCGTAAGAAATCGTGATGCCTTTAGGGTGGCGTGAGATTCGTTTCAGACCACGATCCTTACAGACGAACCCTTCTTTCAGCACGCGAAAGTAAAAACCCGTAAATCCGGTGTTCTGTACCTTCAGTATCATATCGGGCATACCGTACCTTACGGTTAGTTTATAGCAAGGCTGCCTTGGCTGGCTCACCTGTACAACAGCTTCACCCAGCTGAAAGATATCGCCGATATGAACGTCATCCTCCAGCAGACCCTTGATCGTTAAATTTTCGCCAAATGCTCCGTATTCCAGCTTTCTTTGCAGTTCCTTTTCCCAAAAGAGATAATGTTCATACGGATAGACACACACTGCTTTTTCCGCGCCACCATGATGAACGAGATCCCCCTGCCCGTCCCCCGCAAAATTAGTAGATGACAGGAAGATAGGGCCGCTTGCCGGCTTCTTGTATATTCCGGTAGACACAGCTTTATTTTGAAACTGAATTGCCTCTGGCTTCCCTACATTGATCGAAAGGATATCGGCATATTCCATTCATATCACCTCTTACATTCAAATGTCCTGCAGACGGCAGCGGCCGAACAGCAACGCTGCACATCTCTTTTGAGATTTAAGTATAATCGACCTCTTATCATAAAACCATTCAATCGTTATTATAAAAACAATAGGTTAAACCTATCGTTGAGTTTCGTCTGTTTTTTATAATGGAGAGGGGGAAAAAGCATTGGAGCTAAAGCAATTGGAATATTTCATGGCATTGTGCCGGGAGCTTCATTTTACCCGTGCCGCCGAAAAACTGAATATCGCTCAGCCCTCGCTGAGCCAGCAAATCCGTTTGCTTGAACATGAAATCGGAACGCCTTTGTTTAACCGTTCAGGCAAACGCACCGTAATGACGGAAGCGGGAAAGATTCTGCTTCAGCACTGTTACAATATCTTTCATGAACTGTCACAGGCGCAAGACGCAATCAGCGAGCTCCAAGGTTTAAAGAGGGGAACGCTAAAAATCGGGGCGCTGTTGACCGTGGTTAATTATTTGCTTCCCCGGACCGTGATCGACTTTCACCGCAGCTACCCCAATATTGAATTGTCTGTTTTAGGGCTGAGAACCGGAGATATTTACGACCGGCTGCTGCAAAATGAGCTCGACTTGGGCATTGTAGCCCAGCGGGTGGAACACAGTGATCTGGAAACCGTTCCATTCCTTACCCAGCAGCTCGCCCTCGCAGTGCCTATTGACAATCCGGTTGCAAAACGGCAGTTTGTCACGCTTGACGTGTTAAGGGAGATTCCATCCATTTTGCTGCCTGAGACGTATTTTTTGCGGCAGCTGATCAACGAAAAGTGCCGCACGTTTGGATTCGAACCTCGGCCAGTCATGGAAATGACAACGATGGAATCGATCATGAACATGGTTGGTAAAGGCATTGGCGCCACCATTTTGCCGAAAGGCTATCTCGATGATATTGGAAATAAATCCATTCAGACGATTCCGATTCAAATGCCGGATTTGACGACGGAAATCAGCATCGTTTACCGTAAAAACAAGCATATGTGCGCTGCAAGCCGGGTGTTTATTGAACTGCTGATTTCCTCGGTCAAAAACGAAACCGCTGATGCGCCGCCGCGTTAAAAGAAAGATCCTCTGCATGTCTGCAGAGGATCTCTGTTTAGACTTCGTGTGAATCATAGCGTTTTCCGTTAATATACAGATTCGAAAAAACAGGGTCTTTCACATGTTTCAGTTCCATCGGAATATCGACGCCGTCGATCTCGGAATCAGTCACTTTCAGACCGGTGACTGGAGAATGATCGTACGCCAGCACCCTGATCCCGTATTGTCCGCCCATGCTTTTCAGCTGCTCAACATCAATGTTGCGGACGACGGGCTTGAAATCTCCGGCGTCCCCTTCTTCATATTCCATATCGATGGCGATCACTTCGCGCTTCAAGCTTTTGACCGTATTTTTGTGAAAGTAGATGTTTTCAAGAACACCGCCGCGCACCGAATTCGTTTTAATGCGGAGGGCTCTGTCCAAGTTCGGGCTGTCCATGAGGTTTCCCTCGGCGATGACATTCTTCACGCCGCCGGAAATTTCGCTTCCGATCGTGACCCCTCCATGCCCGTCTTTCATTTCGTTATGTTCAATGACAATGTTCTCCGATGGCATGTTGATCCTTCGGCCGTCGGCGTTTCTTCCCGATTTGACGGCGATGCAATCATCTCCATTATCAAAATGGCAGCCCTTGATCACCACGTTTTTGCACGATTCCGGGTTGACTCCGTCGGTATTCGGACCGTGTCCGATGACCTTGATTCCGTCCACTGTCACATTCTCGCAAAGCACGGGATGAACTTGCCACATCGGCGAATTCAAAACGGTGACACCTTGAATCAAAATATCTTTGCAGCGATACGGCTGAATGAAGTTCGGCCGCAAATAATGCCCTTTTCCAAACTGCCGCTCAGTGACCGGGACACCGCGCTCAGCCATTTCAAACAAAGCATTTCGGTCTTTTTCCTGTGAAGACTGGCCGTTCGTTCCCCTTTTCCACGGCCACCAATGTTCGTCATCACCTTGGCCGTCAAGCGTGCCCTTTCCGGTTATTGCAATATTTTCGGCTTCGTAAGCATAGATGAGCGGTGAATAATTATAGAGCTCGACGCCTTCGAACCTCGTCAGCACAACGGGGAGATAATCTTCCGGGTTCTGACTGAATTTGATCACCGCTCCTTGTGCAAGATGAAGCTCCACATTGCTTTTCAGTCTGAGTGCACCGGAAAGAAACACGCCTTCAGGAACTGCTACTCTTCCACCGCCTGCTTTGTGGGCTTGATCAATCGCCTTCTGTATCGCTCCCGTCGCATCCTTTTTTCCGCTTCCGTCAGCCCCAAACGCTGTAACATCAAATGATCGATCAGGAAATACCGGAACCTTCAGCGTCTTTAGAATCTCGTCTTTTATTTTCTGCAGACTCACGTTACCGCCCCCTTTACAATGTAACGCCTGTTTTAAATATCGCAAGCTCCCTGAAATCGTTTATCTCATTGTTCAGCTGCCTGCCGCCCGCGACTTCGATCAAATATGCTGTCAACTCTTTCAAAACGTCATCTTCTGACCGGTTTTCGAGCACCCTTCCCGCATTAAAATCGATCCAGTGGCGCTTCGCCTCATAAATCGCTGTATTTGTCGAAATTTTCATCGTCGGCACAAAGGTGCCAAAAGGCGTGCCCCGCCCTGTCGTAAATAAAACGATTTGACACCCTGCAGCGGCCAGTGCGGATGAAGCAACAAGGTCATTTCCCGGAGCGCTCAGCAGGTTCAACCCGTTCTTTTTCAAAACGTCCCCGTATTCCAGAACATCCGTCACCTTTGAAGTGCCGGCTTTTTGCGTACAGCCGAGCGATTTATCCTCCAATGTCGTAATGCCGCCTGCTTTGTTGCCCGGAGACGGGTTTTCATAGACGGGCTGCCTGTGATCGATAAAGTACTGTTTAAAATCGTTGATTAAGCGGACGATTTTATGAAACACTTCCTCATTTTCAGCCCGCTCCATCAAAAGCGTTTCCGCTCCAAACATTTCAGGCACTTCTGTCAAAACCGCCGTTCCCCCTTGGGCGATCAGAAAATCGGAGAGCCGGCCGAGCAGCGGATTTGCGGTAATGCCGGAAAATCCATCAGATCCGCCGCACTTCAAACCGATCTTCAGTTCAGAAAGCGGGACATCTTCACGCCGGTCACCTTTTGCATGCTCATAAATTTCTTTTAACAGTTTGACGCCTTCCGTGACTTCGTCTGATACTTCTTGAGAAAGCAGGAACTTGACCCGGCTGTGATCATAATCGCCGAGCGCTTCGCGGAATTCATGGATGCTGTTGTTTTCACAGCCAAGTCCCAGTACAAGGACACCGCCTGCATTCGGGTGTTTGACGGCATTCGCCAAAATCGTTCTCGTGTTGATATGATCATCGCCAAGCTGTGAACAGCCGTACTGATGCTTTAATACGTGAACGCTTTCAAAAGGGACGATAGAGCCGACCTCAGCTTTAAATTCTTTGATGATCAGCTCTGCAATGCCATTTACACAGCCGACAGTCGGTACGATCCATAGCTCGTTTCTGATTCCCGTTTTTCCGTCTTTTCGTTTAAAGCCTTTAAATGTGAGCGGTTCTTTTTGATAGCGGTTTTCCGTAAATTTCGGCTTGTAGCTGTATTCTTCGACACCGCCCAAATTCGTTTTCACATTTTTTGTATGCACCCACTCCCCCGTCTGAATCATGTCAGTGGCGTGCCCGATCGGAAAGCCGTATTTGATGACGTCTTCATTTTCAGCGATGTCTTTTAAAGCAAACTTATGGCCTTTCAAAATCGTTTCCTTGATCACGATGGTCCGTTCTCCTGCAGTGACCGTTTCACCGGTTTGCAATTCTCTTAACGCAATGCCGACATTATCTTGAGGATTGATCATCAAGCAGTCTTTCATCACATGTCCCCCAGCTCAGCCATTTGGCTGTTCATCATTTTTTTCAGCGCCTTCCTCATTCCCGTTTGTTTCATGTCCCTTAAATATTCAGCCGTCTTGTCCGTCAACCCGGAAACGTCGTTCAGGTTTTGCCCCCATACTTTTTCAAACCCGAGAACATGGAACGCGATGTTTGAAACGTCTGTCTCTTCTGTCCAGAGCCGTTTGAGAAAAGCCAGCACCTCATCGTCGTCAGACAGCGGAATGGCCTCATCTTCCCGTTTTCCTTGGTAAAAATAAATTAAAGCGCTTAAAGCAAATACGGTTCGAGCCGGAAGTTTGCCAGTTCGTTCCGCATATTCCATTAAGACGGGCAAATTTCTGACTTTGAATTTTGCAAAGGAATTTAAGGAAATATCGATTAGCTTGTGACGGATAAACGGGTTTTTAAAGCGGTCGAGAATCTCTTCCACATAGGCGTCAAGCTCACTGCCGGGCATATCGATCGTCTCGAGCACTTCACGCTGAATCAGCTCTTTCACAAATGATCCGATAAGTTCGTCTTCAGCCGCTTCACGAACCGTCTCAAGGCCTGCCAAATAAGCGATCGGCGTCATCACGGTATGGGCGCCGTTTAAGATTCTCACTTTTCTCACCCGGTACGGCGTCACATCTTTGACAAACTCGACATTCAGACCGGCCTCATGAAGCGGAAGCTCGTCTGGAAGCCATTTCGGCCCTTCAATCACGAACAAATGATACGGCTCCGCCGTCACCATCAGAGAATCGCGATAGCCGGCCGCGTCTTCAAGCCGGTGTGCATTTTCTTGCGGGAATCCAGGTACGATCCTGTCTACAAGCGTATTGCAAAACACATTTGACTCCTCAAGCCAATCGATGAACCCCTGTTCAAGCGCCCATTCGTTCGTATAGCGCAGCACAATGTCTTTCAGTTTTTTCCCGTTATCTTCAAGCAGCTCACACGGGAGGATCACCAGGCCTTTTTCCCTGCTTCCCTGAAAAGTCAGGTAGCGTCTGTATAACAGCGCAGTCAGCTTCCCCGGATAGCTCTTCTGCGGACGGTCGGACAGCCGGTCTTCCTCGATATAAATGATGCCGGCCTCTGTCGTATTTGAAAAGACAAAGCGCAAATCCGGCAGATCGGCCAGCTTCATAAATTCATCATAGTGTTCATAGCTGCTGACGACTCTGCTGATTGTTGTAATGACAGCAGAATCGCGAACCTCCCGTCCTTCCCGGAAGCCTTCAAGATAAAGCGTGTAAAGCCCATCCTGTTCTTGAAAGGCCGTTACTGAGCCGCGGCGCGGAGGCACAACGACGGCGCTGCCGTTAAAATCGGTTTCTTCATTCAATCTATGAATCTGCCAGTCAATAAACCCCCTCATAAAGTTACCTTCCCCGATTTGCAAAATCCGTTCGGGACGGCTCGGCTTAGACCTTATCCGTTTGGACAGCCTCTCCATTTCAATTCCCTCCTCATTTTTGCACACGTTCACATTTTACAGCGCATCAAAAATGATGCTATAGATGCTTAACTGAATTGCGAATGATCAGCTCCGTGCCGATGAGCGTCTGCCTGCCTTCTGCCTGCGGATTTTCGATCAGTGACAACAGGCTTTCCGCACCAAGCATGCTGATTTTTTCCGTCGGTTTTTTTACCGTCGTCAATGACGGTGTCGTATACGCCGAAAATCCGCTATCGTCAAAGCCGATGATCGACATATCGTCAGGACAGCGTTTCCCGTTTGCATAAAGGGCGTTCATCGCGCCGATCGC
Source organism: Bacillus sp. PK6-026 (assembly GCF_054161455.1). NCBI lineage: Bacteria > Bacillati > Bacillota > Bacilli > Caryophanales > Bacillaceae > Bacillus > Bacillus sp. PK6-026. The sequence goes on from NZ_CP096418.1 coordinate 3,540,561, forward strand.
CATATCATCATTGGCGCAAAACAGGGCAGTCGGAGGGTTCTTCAGCTTCAGCAGCGTTTCAGCCGCACGAAAGCCGCTTTGCATCGTATAATCACCTTGAACGAGGTATTCGCCGGGCATGTCAAGATTTGAGTCGCGAAGCGCTCGAAGAAAGCCTCCTTTTCTTTCTTGAGACGATTTAAAACTTTCTTTCCCCTGCACCATGGCGATCCGTCTGTGGCCGTTTTTGATCAAGTATGAAGCAGCGAGGAAAGCGCCCTCGTGTTCATTCGCCAAAATATTGACGACGGAGTGCCCTTCGATTTTTCTGTTCAGCACGACGACCGGAATATTCTGTTTGAGGACATGCTCAATAAAAGCCTGATCCTGTTCGCTTTGGCTGATTAAAATCATGCCGTCATAGCGGTTGCGGTGAATGGATGACAAATCATGATAATCGTCAATCCCCCTGACAACCATATTATAGTTTTCATCGATCACCTTGTTGACGCCGCGCAGGATGTCTGCAAAGAAACTTGAAGACGTCCCGTCTGTCAGGCTTGTTAAAAACAGACCGATCGTAAAAGACTTTTGCGTAACAAGGCTTTTCGCATTAAAATTCGGTTTATAATTCATTTCGGCTGCGATGTCGAGTATTTTCTTTTTCGTGTTCTCTTTTATCAGCGGACTATTGTTCAGCGCTCTGGATACTGTGGTGTGCGATACATTCGCCAGCCTGGCGATATCTTTAATCGTTACTGACATTGTTTTTTTACCCGCCTTTTCTTGCTGTTGTTACCATCAGTTTACCATATCAAAAGCGCTTTTTAGAAAATGAAATTCCGCTATGGTCTCGCTTCGATTTCCGCGATCATTTCGGCATGCTTCTGATCTGTCAGACGGTACAGGTAGCCGAGAACGAGAATGGCCGCCGTCAGCGCCGCTGCAGGATACAAAAGGAGTATCGCTTTAATGCCGAGCAGCGTCCCCGCTTTTTGGGTCGCATTCGGCACATAGCCGATAATGCTGAGACCGATCCCCGACAGGAAGCCGGAGAGCGACTGAGCCAGCTTTCTCGAAAAGTTAAACAGCGAGTATACCGTTCCTTCTTTCCGTTCCCCTGTTCTCCACTCGCCATAATCGATCGCGTCTGATACAAATGCCCAGGTGATACCGTTCGGAATGCTGATGCCGATAAAGGCGATGCTGGCGAGAATCGTAAAAACAAAGACATTGCCCGGTACGAAAAAATTGATCAGATCCGCACAGACGGAAACCGCGAGCCCCAAAATAGCGGTATGCTTTTTCCCGAACAGCTTCACGAGCTTCGGCAGCATGATGACGCCGATAAAGGATGAGCCGATGATGATAAAGTTCATGTAGGCCATCAGTTCGGCGTTGCCGAGGTTATACTGTGCGAAATAAATCAGCATCGCAGATTTAAGGTTATAGGCTGAAATCGTAAAAATGGTCATGAATATAAGCGTAAGGAGCGGTTTATTCGTAAAAAACGTCTTTGATATTGCTTTGAATGTCACTTTTTCCTGTTTGTACTTCTCATCTTTTACGACAATCCGTTCCTGGCAGTTTCTATAGCAAATGTAGAAAAACAACACACCGAGAAAAGACATCAGCCCCATGACGACCGGATAGGCAACCGCAGGGTTGTCAAACCTGACGATCATCGGAATGACAACAATGCTCGTCACAAACAGGGCGCCCAGCGAGCCGGCCTGTCGAAAGGAAGCAAGCGAAGTCCGCTCCACCGAATTTTGCGTCATGGCCGCCCCGAGCGAGCCGTAAGGGATGTTGACAAAGGAATAGCCGAGGCCCCAAAGCATGTATGACGCATAAGCGTATATGAGTTTGCCCGTCGGTGACAGATTCGGCGAGATGAAGGTCAATATCGTCAAAATCGCGAGCACAAAGCTTCCGTATAGCAAATACGGCCTGAATTTGCCTTTCGGCCCGATATTCTTCCTGTAGTCGATCGATGTTCCCACAATCGGATCGACAAAAGCGGCAAAAAGTTTGCTCACAAGAAAAATGCCTCCGGCCGCTGCCGCCGGAATACCGGCAACATCCGTAAAAAACTTCAAAAGATAGAGCTGTCCAAGGTCAAACATAAATCCGTTCCCAAAATCTCCAAAACCGTAAGAAACCTTTTCTTTTAAACTTAATTTCTCTTGAGTAGCGGCGACTGTTTCGGTTTGTTTGTTCGTCGATATTTCCATGAAAAAGCAGCTCCTCTGCTAGCCATTTTGTGATTCTAAGCTTTCAAACGATCTTTCACTTCAAACTGGAAATAGTGTTTTGCATTTTCGTAGCAGATCCCTTTGACGATCCGTCCCAGAAGCTCGATATCATCCGGCGCTTCTCCTTTTTCAACCCATGTGCCGATGACATCGCAGAGCAGGCGCCTGAAATATTCATGTCTTGTGTAGGAAAGAAAGCTGCGCGAATCAGTCAGCATACCGATAAAACGGCTCAATAGTCCGATGTTGGCGAGCGATTTCATTTGTTCGAGCATGCCGTCTTTCGTATCGTTGAACCACCAGGCGGTGCCATGCTGGATTTTCCCCGGTATCCGGCCGTCCTGGAAGCTTCCGCAAAGGCTTGAAATCACGACGTTGTCTCGCGGATTTAAAGAATACAAGATCGTTTTTGGCAGCGCGTCTTTTCGGTCAAGAGAATCGAGAAAGCTGCACAAAGGCTTTGCGATGTCCTGATCATTAATCGCATCATATCCCGTATCAGGCCCGAGCTTCCGGTACATTTTGCTGCTGTTGTTTCGGAGGGCGTTAATATGAAGCTGCATCGCCCAGCCCTTCTCCGCATAGCATGTTCCCAAATAGTGCAGGGTAAAGGATTTAAATTTGCACTCTTCCTCAGGCGAGGCGGCTTCTCCGTTCATCACCTTTGCAAAAATCGGACGCACTTCGCTTTCATCTGTTTCCGTGTACATCATTTGATTGATGGCATGATCCGATATCCGTCCGCCTAGTTCATGGAAAAAGTCAATTCTGTTTTTAAGCGCTTTCAAAAAATCGTCATAATTTCCTATCTTCATAGCGCTTGCTGCTTCAAGCTTGCTCACCCAGGCGGCAAAGCCTTCTTGATTGATTTCCAGCGCCTTGTCTGGCCTAAATCCGGGTAAAACGCTTACATTAAAGTCTTCATCTTTCAGCTTCATATGATATTCAAGACTGTCTGCCGGATCATCTGTCGTGACAACCGTTTCAACGTTTGATTTTTCAATCAAGTCTCTGGCGCCGAACCCTTCTCCGGTCAGCTGTTTGTTCACCCGCTCCCAAATATGCGGCGCGCTCTTTTCATCAAGCCGTTCATCGATGCCGAAAAACCTTCTCAGTTCCAAATGGGTCCAATGATAAAGCGGGTTTCCGATCGTCATCGGAACCGTTCTTGCCCAGGCGCTGAATTTCTCTTCGTCTGACGCATCTCCTGTAATAAACTCCTCGGATATTCCATTGGCCCGCATTGCTCTCCACTTGTAATGATCCCCGTACAGCCATACTTCGGTCAGGTTTTTAAACGTTTTGTTTTCGTAAATTTCCTTTGGGTTCAAGTGGCAGTGGTAGTCGATGATCGGCATCCCTTTAGCATACTGGTGGTACAACACTTTCGACGTTTCATTCGTTAAAAGAAAATCGTCATTCAAAAACGGCTTCATAAAATCCCCACCTTTCTTTATTTAAATGTTAACGTGAACATTTCTTTTCGCAATACAATGTGAACGTTAACATTTAATCTTATTTTATACGAACCTCGCCTTCTTTTCCATTATTTTCTCAACATAAAAGAAGCCTAAAGGCAATAACCTTTGGCTTCTTCTTTTTCATACCGCTTATTTGGCGGCTTTAGGGTTTTTCTTAAATTCCATCGTAATTTCCGTCCCGCGGCCTGTCCGGCTGTCAACGGCGATGCAGCCGTCGTGAAGGTGGACAAGTTCCAAAGAAATCGCAAGGCCGAGACCGCTTCCTTCTGTCGCATCTTTTGTATGCGTTCCTCTATAGTAGCGGTTAAATAAATTTGAGACGGTTTCCGAGTCCATGCCTCTTCCGTTGTCTTGAATTTTAAGAATAATATATTGCTTGGTTTCTTCAAGGGTCACCTTGATGTCAGTGCCTTTTTTGTTATGCTTGACAGCGTTGGCGAGAAGGTTTTCCAAGACTCTTCTGAACCAGCCTCTGTCTATCGCAAACTCGGTATCTTCTTGCGTATATTCAAAAGAAACGTTGTACCCCTCCGAAAACGAATGGCGCTTAAACTCTTCAACGAAGCTTTTCAAAAACGGCACAAGCCTCACTGTCTGGCGTTTAATCGGCAAGGCGTCGTTTTTCAGCCTGTACGTCAAGTTCAGGTCTTCGATGAGCTGTGACATGTAGTCCGATTTTTCTTTCATTGCCTGGCCGATTTCACGGATTTCTTCTTTTGACCACTCATAGTTTGGAGACTCCAGCATCATGCTGTAGCCGTAAATCGTGCTGAGCGGCGTTTTTAAATCATGGGAGAGCCCCGCGATCCATTCCTCCCGAGTCGTTTGGATTTTCTTGCGGCTTTGTTCGTCTTTTTTCAGCGTTTCCGTCAGCTGCTCCATCGATTCAAACACTTCTGTGAACAACCGGTACGGCTGTTTTCGCTTCCCTTTTTTGTTCCGGCTTTGCGGGCGGCCTTTCCGATTTCTCGGCTCTTCAAATCGCCCTTTTGAAAGGTTGACGATCCATTTAATCGTATGGATGATCGGCATGCCGAATCTAAAAGAATACCAAATCGTCATGGAAGACATCAATACGATCAGAACGCCGATCACGAGCAGAACGATTTTTAAAGCGAGCCCGATCATCGTCCTGTTGAACTCATGATCCGGATTATAAATCGGGTTCGGGGTAGCGGCGATCAGCCATTCTGTCGCGCTTAAACGCCTGTATGAAAACTCGTGCTCGTAGTTCCATGGCTTTGATCCGTATTTTAAAAGTTCCAGCTCAGTGATGCCCTGGCTGTAATCTATGTCCTGATAGAGCGAGTTCAACATTTTCCCTTTTTCGCTGAACAGATAAACCGATCCTTTGTTTTTCTTAATGAAATCAAGCGTGCTTTTTTTATAGGAAGAAAGGTCCGCCATATCCTTCTCTTCCTTTTCCAAATAGGACAGGATCGTATCGCTTTTCGACTCCCATCCGAATAGAATCACGTAGTCTTCACCATTGAAATTGGCAGACCAGAAGTTGACTTGATATTTTTTGATTCTTTTTTTGTCAAAGACTGATACGAGGTCTTCCCTGTGGTACTCCCTCTGAATTTCCGAAGGAAGGCGGTAGGAATAAACGGTTTTCTCCTTACCGTCTAATATTTGAAGCCAGCCTCCCTGTTTGTCGATAGCCGATTTCAAGATATCTTCAATCTGCCAATTATTATTGTCATCCACACTGACCCAGCTTTCAAACGTGTCTGATGTGGCTTTTGCCAAGCCTGTATCCGCTTCGCTCTCGCTTAACCGGAGAGCGAAAAAGATGAAGGATAACAGCAGAGTGGCGAGGACAAGACCGAGAATCAGGAAAATCTGGCTGACAAAATGGAGAACGAGCTTTCCTCTCAGCTTCATCCTTCGCTCTCTTTTCTTGCAGGATTGGGAACGAACTTATAGCCAAGACCGCGAATCGTGACGATATATTCGGGGCTGCTCGGGTCTTTTTCGATTTTCTCCCTCAGTTTTCTGATATGTACCATAACGGTGTTGCTGTCTCCGTAAGATGGAACGCCCCACACTTTTTCATAAATTTGGTCCTTGGAAAGCACTCTGTTCGGATGATCGCAAAAATATTGCAGAAGCTGGAGAAGCTGTGCGGAGCAGCTGACCGTTTCTCCGTCCACGATCAGCTCCGCAAAATCGGGATGAAATGTAAACCGTTCATATTCGTAGGCTGAAGATACCGAAGCAGCTGCGACTTCTTTATGTATATACGTTCTTTTTAAATGCGCTTTAATCCTGGCAATTAACTCCAGAGGATTAAAAGGTTTTGTAATATAATCATCGGCTCCGTAGGCAAAACCTGACAGTTTATCGAGGTCCGATGTCTTCGCCGTTAAAAAGAAGATCGGGGCGTTGGTGTGCCGTCTGATTTCAGGGGATACATCAAATCCTGTCTGTCCCGGCATCATGACATCGAGAAGTATTAAGTGCACGGTATCCTTTTTCACGATGTCGAGCGCTTCTTCTGCGCTGCTCGCGGTCAGCACTTCTGAAAATCCTTCCTTCGTGAGGACGCGCTTGACCATTTGAACAATGGCGTCTTCGTCATCCACAATCAAAATTGTCGCATTTTCCAAAATCCTTCTTTCCTTTCTGTCTATATCATGTTTTGATATCCTCATCTTACCATCTATTATATCTTTATCGGCACCCGTTTTCTGATTTTAAAGTAAAAATAAACTTTTTTAGAAATGATTTTTTACTTTACGAAATCATGGAATAAAAAAACAGACATCGTCTGATGTCTGTCAGCCGGTTGCCAGCCTCTGATCCTCTTCTTTTTTCAATAGATCATAAGTCAGGCACACCGGTTTTCCTGTGCGCGGGTCTAAAATAATTTCCGCATCAATCTGAAACACTTTTTTCAATACCTCTGATGTCATGACTTCATGTGGAGCGCCCTCTTTGACAATTGCACCGGAGTTCAGCGCCACCATGTGATGGGCAAAGCGGGCGGCATGGTTGAGGTCGTGAATGACCATCAAAATCGTTCGGCCTTCTTCTTTGTTGAGCTTTTCCAGCAGTTGCAGAATTTCAAGCTGGTGCGCCAAGTCCAAATAGGTTGTCGGTTCGTCGAGCAGCAAGAGCTCCGTTTCCTGGGCAAGAGCCATCGCAATCCAGACGCGCTGGCGCTGTCCCCCGGAAAGGGCTTCGATCGGCCGGTCATAAAAAGGCAGCATTCCTGTCACTTCGAGAGACCATTCAACCATGCGGCGGTCATCGGCCGATAGCCTGCCCATTCCCTTTTGATGAGGAAAACGGCCGTAAGAAACGAGCTCATATACGGTCAGACCGCCTGGCGCCTCAGGGGTCTGCGGAAGAATCGCCATCTGTTTGGCTATATCTTTCGTCGACATTTGGTGGATCGCTTTGCCGTTTAAATAAACGGCGCCCGTTCTAGAACGCTGTATGCGTGCCATCGTTTTTAATATGGTTGACTTGCCGCACCCGTTCGGACCGATCATGGTCGTTACTTTTCCTTTTGGTATGTGGAGGTTTAAGCTTTCGACTATCATCTGTTCTCCGTAGCCGATCCCCAGGTTGTTTGTTGAAAGAGACACCTTGCACCCTTCCCTTCTTTAATTTGTTTTCATGAGCAAATAGATAAAGTACGGCGCGCCTAAAGCGGCAATGACTAACCCTACGGGAATTTCCGAAGGCGCCAGTATCATCCTTCCGATTAAATCCGCCAGCAAAAAGAGCAATGCTCCGGTCAACGCGGAAGCCGGTATTAAAAGCTGATGCTTCGGCCCGACAAGCCTTCTGGCAATATGCGGAGCCACAAGACCGAGAAACGTAATATTCCCTCCAGCCGCTACACACGCGCCGCTCAGCGCGGCTGCCGACAGAAGCAGTATGCGCCGCTCCTTTTCAACTGCCGTTCCAAGCCCTGTTGCGAGCTGATCACCGAGATTCAGCACGTTTAAATAGCGCGCTTTGTAGAGAATAAAAGGAAGCAGCACGACAATCCAGGGCAGCACGGCCGAGACAAAGCTCCAGTTTGAACTCCATATATTTCCTGACAGCCAAACAGCCGCCTGCATAAAGTCATTCGGGTCCATTTTCAGCTGCAGCATTAAGATGGCCGCCGAAAACGCCGCATTCACTCCGATGCCGACCAGAACGAGGCGAATGGGATTCAAGCCTTTTTTCCACGCCAGCAAATAGATGGAAACGACTGCAAAGCAGGCTCCCAAAAATGCAAAAATCGGCAGGGAAAAAACGAATCCTTTTTGCAGATTTCCAACATCCCCCTGAAAATAAAAGATGAACAGCACAACGGCAAAACCTGCTCCCGTATTGATGCCCAATATCCCCGGATCGGCTAGGTCATTCCGCGATATCCCCTGCCAGACGGCTCCGGCGACAGCAACTCCCGCACCGATCAGCATGGCGAGGACCATGCGCGGCAAACGGAATTCAAATAATACAAGTTCATCCTGCGGCGTTCCGAAACCGAACAGTGTTTTCAATGTATCAAGCGGGGCGATGCGGATTTCTCCCATGTTCATGCTTAGTAAAAACACGGCGACCGTCAGCACGGCCATGACGAGCATCACCGCAGCCGCCCGTCTGCTGTTTTTCTTGAGCATTACAGTCCACTCCTTTCCCTGCGGGCCAGATAGAGAAAGAATGGTACGCCGACAAGCGCCGTGACTGCTCCGACAGGTGTTTCGAACGGCGGATTGACCAGCCTTGCCGCAATATCCGCATAGATCAGCAGGACGGCGCCAAGCACCGCTGAGCATGGAATGATCCAGCGGTAATCAACCCCGACCAGAAAGCGGGTAATATGCGGAATGATCAATCCGATAAAACCGATTGCCCCGGCAACGGACACAGCGGCACCCGTCAGCAGAACAACCGACACGATTCCGATCGCTTTCACCGTCTTCGTATATTGCCCGAGCCCTTTCGCCAGCTCCTCTCCCAAGCTTAGAACCGTAATGGAACGGGCGATGACAAAAACGACGGCCAAACCGAGCGCTGCCGCCGGAACCAACAACTGAATGCTGAGCCATTTCGTGCCAGCGACACCTCCGGCATACCAAAAACTGACGTCGCGCGCCACATCAAAATGGATCGCAATGCTCGTAGAAAGAGCGCTCAGAAACGTGCCGACAGCCGTACCGGCCAAAGCCAGCTTTACAGGCGTAAGACCGCCTTTTGAAAACATTCCGATCGCAAAAACGAGTCCCGCTCCGAGACCCGCGCCGGCAAACGACCAGATCATCAGCCCGACCGATGAGGTTCCCGGAAAAAAAGCAAACGCGACAGCAATTGCGAAAGCTGACCCGTGCGTGACGCTCATAATTTCCGGCGATGCGAGAGGGTTTCTCGTCATCCCCTGCATCACGGCTCCGGAAACCGCCAAACAGGCGCCCACAAGAGCCGCACTTACCGTCCTTGGCAGTCTGAGTTCCTGAATAATTTGATGGGCCGTATTTTTCGCATCAAAATGAAAAATGGCGTCCCAAACCGTTCCAAGCTTTATATCAGCCGCACCGAGCGCAATCGATAATGCGGCGCCAAACAGCAGCAGCATGATTCCGCCGGCCAGGACAAAAACAGCTCCGAGCGGACGGATGATCGGTTTCTGTTCTTCATCAGGGCCATCCGCGCTGTTGATACGATGTATGTTTTTGTAAGAGCTCACTCGATGCCATTCCTTTCATCTTTTTAACCGATAACGATTATCATTTTCATTTTATAGTATAACAGGCCTAAGCGGAAATTTTAATCAAAAATTTCGGCGGGAATCAAAAAGCCAGCCGATCTTCTGCTAAAAGACCCGGCTGGCAAAGAACTTTATCACACTTGATTATTTTTGAACTTTTTGTAGACGAACGGGTAGATCGCAAGACCGACGAAAAACAGCCCGATTCCCAAGATAAAGGTGGTTAAGTCAGACGTACCTGAAACGATGACCCATAAAGAATACACCAGAGCAGCCAAAGCGATGATGCCGTCCCCTGTTCTTGAACCTTTCAGTTCGCCGTATGTCTCCCCTTTGAGGATGAGCTTCAAGCTGAAAACAGCCGCTACAAGATAAGGCACAAGGTAAGCGAGCGTCGCCGACGTTGTTAAAAACGTAAAGGCCTCGCTGATCGTTCCCGAAACCGTTGAGAAAATAAAGATCTGCGACATCACGTTTGTGACGATCAATGAATTAACCGGGCTTCCCTTTTTGTTCGTTTTCGCAAAGAAAGCAGGAAAATCACCGGCCTTTGCCGCCTGATACGGAACCTCTGCGCCGATTAAAATCCAGCCGAGCATCGATCCAAACAAAGAAACGATTGCCAAGACCGCCATAATTACACTGCCAAAGCTGCCGATGATCACGTGCAGCACATCAACGAACGGTTTATCCGATGCCTGGAGCTGATCGTGCGGGATGACGCCCATCGTTATTAAAGTGATGACCATATAAATGCCGAGCGCAATTAACAGTCCGGTAATCGTCGCGCGTTTGACATCGCGCTGGGATGATGCGCGCCCTGATAAGATTACCGCAGACTCGATGCCGACAAACGCCCACAGCGTTGAAATCGCCGCATTGTGAACCTGTCCGCCCAGCCCAATACTTTTGCCTTCTGATTCGATTGGAAAATAAAATGATTCGAATAAAGCCGTCTGAAAAACGAACAAACCTGCAACAATAAACAGGACAAACCCAAGCACTTTTGAAAAAGTTGCTATAAAGTTCAGTTTGCCCGCTCCATTTATGCTGGAGACTAAGATGAAATGCGTCCCCCATAACAAGATTGTACATACGATAAATGTCAAGAGCTGGCCGAGTGTAACAGGGTGGCCGCCGAGTTCAATCAGCTCGCGTCCGTCAGTTAAGATCGGCAGGAAAGTCGTCAAATAGCCTGCAAGGCTTGTAATGATGGCCACGTTGCTGATCCAGCTTGCCACCCAATACCCCCATACCATTGTGAAACCTGCCGCATTCCCTTTTTTAGGGTCTGAGAATAAAGCTCTTGCATAGCTTTGCGGACCTGCTTTAAGATCCGGGCGGCGAATGGATAAATGACCGAATACAAGGGCGATCATCAGCACCCCCGCACCCGTCACCAGCCATGCCGCCGTTACGCCGAACGGGCTTGCCGTCTGGGCGAGTGTGCTGGGGAGCATAAAAATCCCTGAGCCGACCATATTGCCGACAACAAAAGCGGTAAGAAGCCAGAAGCCCCATTTTTTTGTCTGTTCCATAAGATATAACCTCCGAGCATTTTATAAAAAATATGCCGGACCAGACCGTGAGATCATTCAAAATAAAAAAAGCATGAACAAAAGTCCATGCTTTGGTTAAACATACACTCTTGATCTCCGGATAGCCCTCCGCGGGAAAACCCGCGGCAGTCCTGCACTTATTCAATGCAGACCCAGCATAAAGAATGAATGGCTTCCTTATGCTTCGGCGCTGATGCCTTTTGCATATGATCATCGGCCCCATCAGCCTCACACATGCGACTCATCATCCGCGCAACCTCTACCTCACTAAGAGTTAAGAGTGAGGATTTATCACATATTCTGAAAAGAGGTTACCAGAGAAATTTTAATCTGTCAAAGGGAAGTGATGGAAAAACGGACAGCCGCGCCAAAAGGCCGCCTGTTTCGGCAGCCTTCTGCAGAATGGAAGACGGCGCTTCCATCTGTCATTTATCGGTTGTTTTTCTTTTTGTTGACCGCCTCTTGCAAAGGGTCTCCTTTCAGCGCTTGTCCTGCATCTTCAAGCGCCCCCCGAACGGCGTTTTGGTCCTTTTCCTTATTTCCTCTATCTTTATTGAAGAAAATACCCAAATGAATCACCTCTTTAAAAATGTGGTACAATTTTAATTTGGCTTATCACTTTAAAATTATGCAGAACCTTGAATGTGTTTTTTAACTGAAAACACCATATTCTAGATGTAAACATGCTGATTGCCTCAGGAAAATGCGTTTTTTGCCTGACAAGTTGCCACCATCTGTCTTGAAGGCCGCCAGAACTCTTGATATAGTTTTCATTAGGAAATTGTTATAGGTCTTAAAGGAGAAGCGATATGACAGGAAAAACACACATCATGGGAGGGGTCGCTTCTTGCACGGCTGCTGCTTATTTTTACGGATATGATCCAGTGTTCATGACAGCTTCGGGCGTTATCGGAGCATTGATTCCGGATATTTGCCATACAAAGAGCAAGATCGGCAGAAGGCTACCGATTTTATCAGCAGTGGTCAGTTCTGTCTTCGGGCACAGGACGTTTACACACAGCCTGCTCTTTTTGCTCATCACGGCATTTGCGGCACATTTATATTTTATAGATCAGAGCATTTTTGTCGGATTGATGGCCGGAATGGCGAGCCATCTGCTCCTTGATGCCGGGACTGTAAATGGCATCAAACTTTTCTTTCCGTCCGCCATTAAGGTTCGGCTGCCCCTTTATATTAAAACCGGCGGGAAGGCGGAACAAGGCGTTCTGGCTGTGCTCACCGTTGTTTCGTGCTATTTTATTGCGAACTTGATCGCCTGACGAAAGGGACGGTTTGACCGATTGCTGTATTATGCTTTGTTCAGTCGTTTTATCTTGGTGTTCTTTACCTGCGGGGATTATATGTGAGGAGCTATTTATATGAAAGAACAATTTTTTAAAAAGCAGTGGTTTTTATGCCTATCCATATTTTTTATGTGGATGAAAACGTACTTCATCTACAAGCTGGGCTTTAATTTACAAATTGACAACGCACTTCAGGAATTGATCCTGTTTATCAACCCGCTTAGCTTTCTCATCCCTGTACTCGGCATCAGCCTCTTTTTTCGCGAAAAAACGCAGCGCCTCTATTTAATCGGGGCTAATGTCGTCCTGACGGGCATCTTGATTGCAAACAGTATTTTCTATGGTTTCTACATCGATTTCATCACTGTTCCCGTCCTGTTCCAGGCAAAAAACCTCGGGGGGCTTGGGAGCAGTTTTCAGGAGCTGTTCAATCCGGTTTTCATCGCGCTTTTTCTGGATTTGGCTCTTTTGGTCTGGCTGGCAAAAACGCGCACAAGAACCGGCAAAAAGCTTTCCGCTAAATCCGTTAAGATCTACTACGCGGCAGCTGCCGGCACGGTACTGTTTAATCTCGCCCTGTCGGAGCTGGATCAGCCGAAGTTTTTAAGCTACTCCTACGACAGGGAAGTGCTTGTAAAAAACATCGGCTTATATCAGTTTCATCTGTTGGACGGCATTTCACAGACTTTTAATTTGACACAAAAAGCGGTCGCTGATGAAAACAGCCTGGCAACGATCGAGAACTACACAAACGCTGACTACAGCAAACCGAACCAAGATATGTTCGGGATTGCCGAAGGACGAAACGTCATCTTTGTAACGCTTGAATCCACTCAGACATTTGTCATTAATGAAAAGGTGAACGGCCAGGAAATCACGCCGTTCTTAAACAAATTCATTCAAAAAAGCTATTATTTCGACCATTTTTATCAGCAGACCGAACAGGGAAAAACGTCCGATTCGGAATTCATTGTCGCCAATTCGCTCTATCCGTCTCTGAGCGGTTCGGTGTTTTTTACGAAGAGCGAAAATGCGTACAATTCGATGTATAAAACACTGGCGAACCACGATTACAGAACATCGGTTTTCCACGCCAACCATAAAAAATTCTGGAACAGGGACGTCATGTACAAAGCCCTTGGCATCGACAGCTTTTATGACGTCTCCCATTTTCATGTGACACCTGAAAATTCAACGGGCTGGGGGCTGAAGGATAAGGAGTTTTTAACGCAATCGGCCGACTTGATGAAAGACTTGACGCAGCCCTTTTACAGCAACCTGATCACATTGACGAACCACTTTCCGTTCCAAATTGATGATAAGGATAAGCTGATCGATGAATACGACTCGGACAGTGAGATTTTAAACCGGTATGTCACGACGGTACGCTATGAAGACGAATCATTGAAGCATTTCATTGCAAAATTGAAGAAAAACGGCCTTTACGACAATTCCGTGATCGTCTTCATGGGAGATCACTACGGCATATCAGAAGCGCACAACGATGCGCTGGCTCAATTTTTGGGCAAAGACGAAATCACCCCTTACGATACCGTTCAGCTGCAGCGTGTGCCGCTGATTATCCACATTCCGGGGGTAACGGATCAAGACCCGAAAACGATATCTGAAACAGGCGGCCAAATTGATGTCAAACCGACACTGCTCCATTTGCTCGGAATTGATACAAAAGGCATGATTCAATTCGGTAATGACCTGTTTTCGAACGAAAGAATGCCTTTCGCTGTGTTAAGAAACGGCAGCTTTATAACAGATGATTATATCTACACGAAAAATACGTGCTACAGCAAAAAAACCGGGGACATGATCAACGACAGTGAGGACAAATGCGGTCCGCTCATAGAGAAGGCGAATCAAGAGCTTTCCCTTTCCGATAAGATTATTAACGGTGATTTGCTGAGATTTTATAAAAAATAATCCGTCCCCTTTAAGCCGGATTCCCCCGGCTTAAAGGGGCTGTTTAAATTGAGGGACAGCTGGGTATTATATACCGAATGTTAAAAATGAACTTGCGGTTTTGCAGTTCCTTCGTTACCCTAAATAAAAAGAGAAGTTATTTCGAGTACCGATTATTTCATAAAGTGTTATAAAAAATGATAAATAAGAAGGTTTTAATATGAGTGAAACACAGCATAAGACAAATCAATTGCCGATTGTTGCCGTCTTGATTATGGGGACTTTTATCGCCATTTTGAATCAGACGCTATTGACGACCGCTTTGCCTCCGATCATGAGGGACTTAAACATTACGCCGGGGCTTGCCCAATGGCTGACGACCGTTTTTATGCTCGTGAATGGGATCATGATTCCAGTTACGGCTTTTTTAATTGAAAAATTCACGACGAGAAAGCTGTTCATGGCGGCAATGTCTTTATTTACGGCTGGGACTCTGATCTGCGCCTTGTCATTCAGCTTTCCGGCGCTGATTGCAGGACGCGTCGTCCAGGCGGCCGGCGCGGGCATTATGATGCCATTGATGCAGACGGTGCTTTTATTGATTTTCCCAAAAGAAAAGCGTGGATCAGCGATGGGAATGGTCGGGCTTGTGATTGCCTTCGCTCCCGCTGTCGGACCGACCCTGTCAGGCTGGATCGTCGACCGCTACCCTTGGGAAGTATTGTTTTATCTGTTGCTTCCGTTTGCCGTTATCGACATGATTGCCGCACACTTTATTTTAAAAAATGTCACCGAACAGACGTCACCTAAGATGGATGTTACTTCCATCATCTTGTCTTCACTTGGCTTCGGCGGCATTTTGTACGCCTTCAGCAGCGCCGGTGTTGCGGGCTGGACGGGTGCGGACGTGCTGGCTGGCTTCGCGGTCGGCAGCGTTACGCTGTTTTGGTTCATTTGGAGGCAGCTCCATTTGGAAGAACCGATTTTGGAATTCAGGGTATTTAAATATCCGATGTTTACACTTGCGACGATTATCGGGATGGTAGTCTTTATGTCGATGATCGGAGCGGCGACGATCGTGCCGATGTATATGCAGGATATGCGCCATTTCACGGCGATGGAATCGGGAATGATGCTGTTTCCGGGAGCTGTCGTGATGGGGCTGATGTCTCCGATTACCGGAAGAATTTTTGACAAAATCGGTGCGCGGATCTTGAGCATCACCGGTTTGACGGCGATCTTCGTGACCACATTGCTCTTGACCCATCTGACAAAGACGACGCCTTTTGCGTATTTGTCTGTCGTCTATGCGATTCGGATGGTCGGCATGGGGATGGTGCTCATGCCTGTTACAACAGCCGGCTTGAACCAGCTCCCGCGCCATTTGATTCCTCACGGAACGGCCATGAACAATACGATGAGACAGATGTCCGGATCGATCGGGACGGCTGTTCTCATCACCATCATGACACAGCGTGCGCTGGCCGATCCTGCCGGTCCGTCTTCGGATACAGCGATGATTCACGGCGTCAATCTGGCGTTTATGACCGCGGCCGCATTGTCGGGAATCGGATTGGTTCTCTCATTCTTTATTAAGCAGCACCGCCGCGGACGGCTCGACGGCAGCAGAAGGAAACAAGCGAAAGGCCGCTTGGCCATTCATGAAAAATAATAAATCCCGGGTTTTTATGAACCCGGGATTTTCTTATGCTTATTCGAATCCGTGAACCATTGTGTCAGGATCGGGACCGACGCGCTCATCTTTGTTAAGAGCGTTGATTTTTTCGATATCTTCCGCTGTTAATTCAAAGTCAAATATGTCGGCATTTTCAATAATGCGGTGTTCTTTGATTGACTTCGGAATGGTAATGACTTCATTTTGCAAATCCCAGCGCAGGATGACTTGAGCGACGGATTTGTTGTATTTTTTAGCGATGTCAGTCAGCACTTGATCATCGAGGAGTTTTCCCTGCATGAGCGGAGACCATGCTTCCACCTGAATGCCCTGCTTTTTGCAGTAGTCCCTGAGCTCAGCCTGAGTCAGCCGCGGATGGAACTCAACCTGATTGACCATCGGTTTAATTTCCGCATCTTCCAATAAGCTTTCCAAATGGTGCACATTGAAGTTGCTGACGCCGATCGCTTTTACTCTGCCGTCTTTGTACAGCTTTTCAAGCGCGCGCCACGTATCTTTATATTTGTCTTTTCCAGGCCAATGAATCAAATATAAATCAAGGTAGTCAAGGCCGAGTTTTCGAAGGGTTTCATCAAAAGCCGCCAATGTTTTTTCATATCCCTGATCGCTGTTCCAAACCTTTGACGTGATGAAAAGCTCTTCGCGGGGAACGCCTGCTTCTTTAATCCCTTTGCCGACGCCTTCTTCGTTTTGATAGATAGCGGCTGTGTCAATGCTCCGGTATCCGTTTTTAATGGCTGCTTTCACAGATTCTACAACTTGGCTGCCTTCTTCCACTTTGAAAACTCCAAGTCCGAACCATGGCATTTTCACACCGTTATGTAATGTCACAGTATCCTTTAAACTGCTTACCATTTTGAACGACCACCTTTCTTTTTTTCATGCTTTTAAACGCACCGCTGTTATTATCTCACACTGGGTGGATTTTACAAAACAACTTGCTCAACCGGCTTCATAAGCCAAAGCGAGCGCACCGGTGATTCCCTGATCGTCGCCGAGACCCGGCGGCACGATGTATCCTTCAAGATCAGGCAGGTCAACATATCCGTTCATATATTCGGCAAGCTTTTTGCGAATCAGCGGGAACAGCTGCTGCTGCTTCATGACACCGCCGCCCATGATGATTTTTTCAGGGCACAGGATCAAGATATATTGCATGAGAGCCTGCGCTAAGTAGTCGGCTTCAATCTCCCAAACTTCCTCGTTTTCAGCCAAATCATTGCCCTTTTTCCCCCAGCGCTTTTCAAGCGCCGGACCCGATGCCATTCCTTCAAGGCAGTCCTTGTGATACGGACAGATTCCTTCAAACGTATCGTGCGGATGCCGTCTAATGAGAAGGTGACCCATTTCAGGATGGAGCGTGCTCTGCACGAGCCGGCCGCCGACAATCGCTCCTGCTCCGATTCCTGTACCGACTGTAATATACAAGCAGCTTTCCAAGCCTTGCGCCGCTCCTTTTGTCAGTTCGCCAAGCGCGGCAGCGTTTACATCAGTCGTAAACGAAACCGGTATGCCGAGCCTTTTTTTCAACTCGGGAATAAACGGGTACCCCTTCCAGGCTAATTTCGGCGTATTGGTTATGTATCCGTAATCCTCTTTATCTTTTGCAACGGATATAGGTCCAAAAGAGCCCACTCCTATTGATGTGAGCTGATACCTGCTGAAGAAATCAGTCAGTTTTCCAATAGTCTCTTCAGGAGTCTCCGTCGGGATCGTCAGCCTGTCAATGATTTCTCCTTTTTCTGTTCCAACTGCACAAACAAACTTTGTGCCTCCTGCTTCTATTGCACCGTAATGTTTCATCCTCTCGGCTCCTTTTCATCTGTTTGAATTGCTTTAATTGAATCATAAATCAGACGATGAAAGAAAGCAATCGCACTGAACAATGATTCACCAGAGCATGGGAGCTTTTGATGCTGACGGAAGAAAGCTTCCCGAAAATGTGACAGTTTTCAAACAGCTGCAGCGGTTGTTCTTTCGCTTAAAGAGGCTTCTGCCCGCTTAATTTCAACTGTGAAAAAGAGGATTTTTTCAGGCCCGCTCGAAGCTTTAATGAGGAGGGATATCATGAAGCATCCATTCCACACTTACCGTTCTTTATTTCCGATATTGTCTGGTCATGTTCACCTTGCCGCATGCTCCGGCAGCGCGTTGGCTCTGCCTGTTGCCAAAGCGGTTGATGAGTATCAGAACGGCCTTTTAACAGCCGGTGCAGACTGGAAAGCGCATCTCGACAAGATGGATGAAGCCAAGGAAAAATTTGCCCGGCTGATCGGTGCCGAAAAAGAAGAGATAGCCGTTTTGCCGTCAGTATCTGACGCAGTGGCGGCTGTCGCTTCTTCATTGCCGCAGCCACCACACCGAAGGCAGATCGCCTTCACGGATATCGATTTTCCTGCCGTCGGCCAAATTTGGCTTGCGCAAGACCGCTTCAAAGATCACCTCATCATCATTCAGAGCGAAGACGGGATGATTGACTTGGAACAATACGAAAAAGACGTTACCGATCAGACGCTCTTGACTTGTGTACCCCATGCCGGCTATCGGAACGGGTTTAAACAAGATGTAAAACAGATTGCCGAGATTGTTCATCAAAAAGGATCGCTTTTATTTGTCGACGCCTATCAAACCGCCGGACACATTCCGATTCATGTCAAAGACATGGATATCGACATCCTTGCGGCGGGGACGCGCAAGTACATGCTCGGCATTCCCGGAACGGCTTTTTTGTATATGAAACGCGAACTTTGCGGACAATTTGAGCCGAAGACGGCCGGCTGGTTCGGCAGGAACAAACCATTTGCCTTAGATTCATGCTTTGCGGAAGGTGCGAAACGCTTCGAGTCGGGGACACCGTCATTTATCAGCATTTACGCGGCAGACGCGGCACTGAAGCTGCTGCTTGAAGCAGAGCCCGACAGGATCGAGCCCTACCTGCGGGAGCTCGCGGCATTCTCTTTGCAATGCGGGGCGGAAAAAGGCCTGAAGATCATAGGCCCCGAGACCGTACATAACAGAACAAGCCTGATCTCGGTGTATGCCGAAGAGGCTGGCCGTATGGAAGCTCTCTTGCGTGAAAAGCATATCATCGTCTCAGCGCGAAACAACGTCATCAGAATAGCCCCGCATTTTTACAATACAAAGGAGGAAATCGGGTTTGTGATGGATGAGATGGCGGCGCTCTTTGGTTAACCCTGCTTCAAAATAGACAGAATACGATTTTTTCCTTAAACTATAAAAAACAATTTTCATCAAGGAATGAGACAAATTGGAGCTTTATATTGACGGAGAAATAGAAAAGCAGAGGAAGTTACCGTGCCGAAGCGTCTTGTTTGCCATTTTGGCTGTTTTGCTTGCGTCAGGCATTACCATCGGATATATCGTGTATACGCATTTTTACTCGATGAATCATCTGCCGAAAGGAAATTGGATTCAGTCTTCCGCTTCGCCGAATCAAGCATACAACCTGAATTTGTATAGCGTGAATAAAGGCGGGGGAACGAACTCCCCTTCCGTCAGAGGGGAATTGACAACGGTTGCCACCGGTGAACGAAAAAACATCTATTGGGGATACGAAGAAGAACATGTCAAAATCGAATGGCAGGACAAATACCATGTGTCCATCAACAACAACGTGCTGGATGTCAGAACTGATATATATGATGGAAGAAGAGAGTGACAGCGTCACTCTCAGCCTTTGAAAAAAGTTTGTATGACCGCTCGTATAAGCCGCTGCATCTCCATGAAATGGACAACAAAACTGTGGTTTATTTACTGAAAAAACGTAATATACGTTCATTTACGTATTGAGGCTGTTCCATTGATAAAACGTGACCTGCCTGTTTTATGATTTCCGCTTCAATACCTGGAACTAATGTTGAGGCGCGATGTAAGGCTGATTGCGGGTCATAGATGACTTCATGCTCACCCAGCAATAATAGAATAGGGACTTTTACTGATTTTAATTCGTCGTCAGTGAAAACATACGGAAATCCGTCGGCGTTAGGCCTTGGCTGTCTTAATCCATCCTGCCACATTACGCCTGCATGAAACTGCTCTGCAAAAACCGGGTGTAACACATTACGATCTGTCATCATCCAATTTAAGAAATTCTCTACTCCATCAGGCTCTGTGAGGCTAAGAGCGTATTGATAAAAATCGTGATGAAACGGCAAAAATGTTTCCGCGGGACTAAGGATCGCTGCGCTCTCTACTCTCTCTGGCGCACGTAAAGCGAAATTCATCGTATGAAGCCCGCCAAGCGAAAGACCAACCATGTGCGACTTCTCTATCCCCAAAGCGTCGAACACTTCGAGAAGCCAATCAGCGTAACCCGCCCTCGTACCGCATAAATCTGCAGGGATGCTTTTGTTCTTATCACCTATGATATCAATTGCGTATGTTCGGTATTTGCTGCTCCAATCCTCGATATTGGGGTACCACATAGTGGAACTGAATAATGCGCCGTGAAGCAATACAAGCGGCGGGGCATCTTCAGGTCCGCTTGCAATAATATGCGTTTGGCCGAAACGGGTAGATACGTAGAAAGTTTTGTAATGAACTGGCCAAAGACCAAGGCTTTCCTTATAAGCCCGAAAATAGCGAATGCCGCTGTCACTTAAATCAGGGGTAATCGGTGAATGGTTTGACATGAAATATTTCCCTCCCAATAAATCCTCTTCAAATGAATATGCCGTTTCGTGCAGGGGAGTTTGTCATTATATATAACAGACTCTATATATAATATATTACAGAATAAATTAATCATCAAATCCCAATTTTAAAAAGATTTATATTATGATACAGAACTATAAAATTTAATATAACAGATTTTAATTAACGATTTCGATTTCGTAATCTCCTGCATGTAAAATGAAAATAGAAAATATGTTATATATCCTCAAGAAAAAGAGAAGCGATTTGATGAATAAAAGCTTTTATATTATTTAGCCAGACCACTTTCCTCTATATATGCTGGAAATCATTTCATTTTTGTTTAAGATGACAAACTCTTTAACCTGCCAGAATATGAAGAAGATTGCCACAGACTCAGCCTAGTGTAGAAAAGTTTGTAAATAAAAAAACTTATAGAAACAATGGTTTCTCCAAAAAAGAGAGTGACACCGTCACTCTCTTTTCGTGTACATATCATTTGAAACACCGTTTAAAAAATGCGTTTCCTCTCCAAGGGAAAAGAGATGGAGCTCATGCATCGCCCTCGTGCACGCCGTATAAAACAGAGTCCGCTCTCTCTCTTTTTTGTATTGTTTTTCAGAAGCGTCATAAATGACGACGGCATCAAATTCGATCCCTTTCGCCAAATAGACGGGAATGACGATCACCCCTTTTTGAAACGTTCTCGTTTCTTTATCGATCAGTTTAAGCTCTGTATGCTGCTGAAGATGCCGGAACGCATCCCTGCATTCCCGGACTGTTTTACAGATGACTGCAATCGTCTCAAGTCCTTCTTTTTGAAGGGCGGTTATAAGGGAAGCCATCTGTTTATGGTGTGCATGAAGGTCGGCCGATATTGTCAAGGTCGGTTTTTTGCCGTTCCTGTTAAAGGCTTCGATCTCTTCGCCTCCCTCGATAATGCGCTTTGTCAATTCAACAATTTCTTTCGTCGACCTGTAGCTGCGCTTCAAGGTGATGATCTCCGTTTTTTCGCCTTCAAACACGCCTCCCGACAGGAGCGTCTTATCGTGATAGGCATGGGCAAGAATCGCCTGGTTTAAGTCTCCCAGCATTGTGATGCTGCACGCGGGAAACAGGCTCTTCAAAAAAGCAAGCTGAAAAGGCGTGTAATCCTGGGCTTCATCAATGAATAAATGGCGGATTGCCGTGTTTTTTCTCCCGCCTGTTAGCTGGTTTTTCATATATAAAAAAGGGACGGCATCTTCATAAGGCAGCTTCTCAAAACGAAAGCTTTTCCGGGTGAATGTGCAAGTGCTTTGCCAGTCATCAGGACGGGTTTGCGGGGTATAGCGCCCGGAAAAAAGCTGAAGGTACGTTCCTTTAAAATCAATAAAGCCGAACGCTTTTACCGCTTGCTTGAGCGGTTTGAACTCCCTTTCGGCAATGATAGCGGCAAGGAGGTTTTGTTCCCTTTCATAATCGTCAAACGTATTCTCCGTAAATCGCTGTTCTTCCTGAAGACGTTTATAGGCCTTTAAATATTCCTCTTTATCCAGCAGCTCGCTTTCCTCGATGACCCAGTCTTTTTTTCTTTCTTGGCGTTCGTATTTGTTCAGCAGATGTAACAGCCATTTCCCCGTTTTTTCAATCCGGTTGGACAGCGTATCTGCATGATCAAGGGCCGCGAAAAATTCCCGCACCTGATCGCTTGTAATGATCCTTTTTCCGCGAAAGGCGATATGTTTAAACACCAGATCCAGACGCCCTTTTGCCAAACATTTGACATAATCATCGATAATGCCTTTGAAGGCCAGACCTGATTTCAATTCGATTGATTTCATCCGGATGCGCTGCTCCTCATCGTCTGAAGCCGTTAAACAATATTCGAGCTGATCGAACGGAGTCTCGCACGAAACCTGCTTTCCAAGGCGGCGCGCCACAAATTCCTGGAATGTCGTCTGCTGGATGTTTTCCTCTCCGAGCTCAGGCAGAACATTGCCGACATAGCTGTTAAAAAGCAGGTTTGGAGAGAATAGCACCATCTGGCTCGACTCGATCTGCCCGCGGCCGCGGTACAGCAAATACGCAGCCCGCTGCAATGCCGCCGACGTTTTTCCGCTGCCAGCCGCTCCCCGAACAATTAAAAAACGGCTTCTTTCGTTCCGAATAATCTGATTCTGCTCTTTTTGAATTGTGGCGACGATGCTTTTCATCTGAATATCTGCCTGCTGCCCCAGGACTTCCTGAAGAACTTCATCTCCAATCGCCATATCCGTATTAAACATCGCTTTCAGCCGGCCGTTTTTGAAGAGAAATTGCCTTTTCAGCTCAATCGTTCCCCTGACCGTCTCGTCCGGAACTTCGTATTGAGCCGTACCGGGACCATAGTTGTAAAACAGACTGGAAATCGGCGCTCTCCAATCATAAATCAAAAACCGCTCTTCTTTTTCGTCCATTAAAGAGGCGAGTCCGATGTAGACGGATTCAGCGTTTTCTTCGCCGTCCTCCAAAAAATCTACACGGCCGAAATAAGGCGATTCTTTCACTTTTAACAAGTTTTTCAACTCGTTGTAAAACTGCTTATGACTCCTTTCCCTTTCAGCCAAAAACTCAGCCTGCTGTTTAATGCTAAAAAATGTTTCAACCGCTTCGTTTTCATCGGCCAAGTTTACGGTGACATCGCTCCAGAAATGTTTCCGTAAATCGATGATATCCTCCTTCAATCCGCCGGTCTTTCCCTTTAGAGAATGAAGCTTCTGATCCAATTCCTTTAAAACAAGCCGGATTCGTTTTTCCTCTTCCAGCCATTCCTGACCGTTTTCCTGCACGCTGACCACTCCCTAAAAAGATTTGACATCAAAAAAGATTCATGATAAAATAAAAATGGGTAATACTATAATATTTGAAATTTTATGTTAAAATACACTTCATCTTATCATATAACCTTTGGTCAAATCAATATAAAAAGCCGATTTTTCAATCAACGAAAAATCGGCTTTTTTCTATTCAGCTGTGGGACCGCAGCGAACGATTCGGCAGCTTCCAGTTAAACATGTACGAACATACGCGGCATGCGACCAGCAAAGCAAACAGGATATACAGCGTGAGCGGCTTCTCCGCCCAGCCCATGCCGATAATGAATCCGCCCAAAGCGGCCCAAACGGCGTAGATCTCGGTTTTCAGCACGAGCGGCTTTCTTCCGGCCAAAAGATCCCGGATCATTCCGCCGCCGCTTCCTGTTAAGACCGCCGCAACGATCACCGCGCTGACCGGATGGTTCATGTGAACGGCATAAAGCGCTCCTTGTATCGCAAATGCGGCAAGACCGATCGCGTCTGAAAAGCTCCCCCAGATGCTCCAGTGCTTTAACAGGAGCTTCGGAAACAAAAAAACGATCGTGATCGAAACAAGAGCGATTAGAAACAGGCTCCCCTGCTCCCACAAGGCGGACACCGGAACTCCGATGAGCAGGTTTCTGATCGCCCCTCCGCCGAACGCCGTCACAATCCCCAATATATAAACTCCTAAAATATC
Source organism: Bacillus sp. PK6-026 (assembly GCF_054161455.1). Classification (NCBI taxonomy): domain Bacteria; kingdom Bacillati; phylum Bacillota; class Bacilli; order Caryophanales; family Bacillaceae; genus Bacillus; species Bacillus sp. PK6-026. The sequence goes on from NZ_CP096418.1 coordinate 3,564,631, forward strand.
ATACTCTTCTTCCATTGCAACGATCGCTCCGCTGATCGCAAAAGCGACGGTACCGATGATGCTCAACACTTCCCAAGCCATCTAAGGTGTCCTCCATACTAAACTTCAATCTTTTTGATTTTATAACTTCTCCAACCTTTAAATCAACCCTCTCTGAATCAAAATATCTTATAATATAAAAAGACGTTTTTAAAGGGGTGGAAACATGGAACAGGAGATCATCATCGAAAAAGCGAAAGCCGGGTGGGCTCAGGAATTTGCAGCTGAAAAACAGCGGCTCACGGATGTCCTCGGAAAAAAAGTTCTCGCTATCGAACATATCGGCAGCACCTCTGTTCCCGGTCTTGCGGCAAAACCGGTGCTCGATCTGATGACCGGCGTCAACAGTCTCAGCGAAGCTTCAGCCTGGATCGAACCGCTTGAGCAGCTCGGTTATGAGCACGTATTTCACGAAGCCTTCCCTGCCAGGCGCTTTTTTCGAAAGGGAATGTGGAGGGCGGGCACACACCATCTGCACGTATATGTTTTTCAAAGCGAAGAATGGAAAAACCAGCTGAGATTCCGAAATTATTTAAGAAAGCACTCCGCCGAGCGGCAAGAATATGAAACATTGAAAAAAACCTTGGCGCGGCGCTTTCCATATGACCGCACCTCGTACACAAAAGGAAAAGAATCGTTCATCACAGCCGTGATTGAGAAAGCAAAAGAACAAGAATAGACGAAAGGAGCACATGAGATGTTACGAAAAACAAGGCATAAACTGATCACCATCGCTATCGCATTCATTATGGCTGTTTTATTGTATTATTATGTCCAATTCACGAAATGAACAAGTCAACTAAAAGATCTCCCAGGATCGGTTCGCATTGTCCATGTAATCTTCCGCTTTGTTATCCCTCCTCGGATTGCCTGAGATAACGGGGCTTTTTACTCAAAACGAATGCCATTTGATATCTTTTGCAATACACTCCGGTTTAGTATCCGGATGGAATTCCCCTTTTTTTCGATCACCTTTTTTTGAGAAAGGGAATGAATAACGCGATTTAAATGGCGGTGTGTCGTGCCAAGCAGGTTTGCGATTTCTTCAAAATTTGCCGTTTTCAGCTCCATTCCGAAGTTATTTTCATGTTCAGGTGACAGTGTGGACATGAGATAACTTGCAAACCGGTTTTCTACTGATGCTAATAGATTGACCCGGGAAGCAGTTGTGCAAGTTTGAAGTTTATAGCTTACATGATCTAAAAGCATATGCAACAGCTTTGGATTATTCATTTCATACCGTCTTAAATAGTCAAATGACAGCCCAATCAGCAAACATTGGCCGACTGCTTCAATTTGCGACTGAACGGGAACCCTGCGAATCAACTCAATATCCCCGATAATTGAAAAAGGATAGCTGAACCTTAACAAGAGGGATTTTCCGGTTTCAACGCTTGATGATACCTTCACTTTTCCTTCAACTAAAAACAAGAGGGAATCGATTTCCATTCCTTCGTATAGAATAATCTCGCCTGGCTCATATTGCTGCAATATAAATGGAATCTTATTTGGTTGACCAAACATTTTTTCAAGATGATAGTGGTGTAATTTTGCTTCAAGCAGCTTCGAATCTTGAACAATTTTCATTATGAAAGCTCCCTTTTTGGACATATGTCCTTTCCATTATAAGATCAACTGATAGGATAAGAGTAACAAAACGTTAAGGGATATAGGAGGAAATAAAATGAATTTTGTATTTGATCTGGATGGAACAATTTGTTTTAAAGGGCGTCCAGTTTCTGAAAAGCTGCTTAAGCCGTTAGAACAGCTGGCTTCTCAAGGGCATAAAGTCATCTTTGCCTCCGCAAGGCCAATCCGCGACTTACTCCCTGTTTTACACGAGAGATTCCACCACTATTCAATGATTGGCGGCAATGGCTCTATGGTTGCAGCAGATGGTAAAATCATTTCCACAGCGAGCTTTGATGAACAAACCTTCTCCGATATTGTTCGATTGCTGGAGGATTACCGGATGACATATTTAATAGATAGTGATTGGGATTATGCATATACCGGACCGGCCACACATCCGATTTTAAACAATTTAGATCCGCACAAACTTGCCAAAAACATTGAGATAGCTGAGCTTCGCAATATAGTGAAAATCCTGCTGCTTACTTCTACGAATATGAAAGAAGCGGAAGAACGGCTTGCCAAAATCGATGTTGTGGTTCACGTCCACGGAAATGAGGAAATCTTAGATATCAGTCCAAAAGGAGTCGATAAATGGCACGGACTTCAGAAGTTAGGCATAAAAAAAGACGAATTTATAGCATTCGGAAATGATGCAAACGATATACCCATGTTCAAACATGCGCTGTATTCGATTATGGTCGGGCAGCATTCCCGGCTTGGTACATATGCTTCTGAATCGCTGCCTTTAGATGACAATATAGAGTATGCCCTGATTCAAAAATTTGAAGAGCTTGAACATTTATATACCCGATAAGTTATGCACAATGCTGCACATGTATAGAGAGTATTCATTTTAATGTGAAAAGGCGAAGAAAGAGCAGGTGAGTTTTGTTGGCAAGGAACCTTCCGCCAACAAATCTTAACCTCTCATCTGTTCAAAAAACCGCCTTATACATGTAACACCAATTTAACCGTTTTAAGGATATGCCCTTCAAAGTCTTCATCATATTCGGAGACATCCTCAAAACCCTTCGCCTTGTAAAAGTATTTTCCGGTGCGGTTTTCTGTTTCAACCTCTACAAAGATCTTTTTTACTCCCTCCAAATGTTTTAGCCCCTCTTCCAATAATGCGGTTCCGATGCCTTTTCCTTGGTATTCCGGGGCTAAATAAATGGCAGCGAGATAGGCCTCTCCTCCTTCTCTTACAAATGAGTAGTTAACAAAGCCGACGATTTTTCCGTCCGCTTCTGAAACGAGCATTAACGAGTGTTCCAAACGCTGCTGCATTATCTCATCATTGTACGCTTTCTCTAAGAATTTCTCTTGAATATCGAAAGGGATTATCCCTTCATAAGTGTGATTCCAGCTTGTTTTGGCAATCTGCTGCACTTGTCGGATGTCTTTCTTTTTCATTTTACGAATCTTAAATTCCATCCTCATCATCCTTATCCATTTAATAATTTCCAAATATTATAGCATTCATTTTGTTGAACATGTAAAAAAAAAGAGCATTGTCAGACAATGCTCTTTTTACTCGTCTTTCCCCTTGAGAAAGCACATAAAAATGATAATCAAAATAAATGCGATAAGGGCGAGAAACGGAATCGTGATGAAACCGAACCAATTGATATACTGCCCTGAGCAAGGCACTCCTGTGACACACGGTTTAATACCGTTGAATCCGGGAATTTTTTGTTCCATGTAATGCATCAGGGAAATGCCTGCGCCGATCACCGCCATCGGCAGCACGTATTTTTTCACGCGGGCATCGCCCTGAAATGTCGCAATTCCAAGGATCAGCACGAGCGGATACATCATAATCCGCTGATACCAGCACAGTTCGCAAGGAATGAATTTACGGATTTCGCTGAAGTACAGGCTGCCTAGTGTCGCCGTTAATGAGACGATCCAGGCGCCGTACAGAAAAAGCAGTTTATTTTTCATCAGACTGGCCTTTCAGCTCTTTGGCGATCGTTTCTTTGATTTTGTCATAATCAAACGGTTTGTCGATTTTTACGTCGTTGACAAAGATCGTCGGCGTCGAGTCTACACTGTATTTGCTGATGAGCGAATTGTCCGTTTTTAATTGCTCAGAGAACGTTTTGTCATTTAAGCTGCTGATGAGCTTATCACGTTTGATTTTCGTATTCGCTTTCGTGATGTCCGCCAATTTTGCCGGCGTCGCCCACTCGTTTTCCATCGTGTCATTGTCAGGCTGCGCTTTGTACAGTGCTTCATGGAATTTCCAGAATGAAGCCGGATCTTCCTTCCATACTTGCTCGGAAGCGAGGGCGCTCAATTCAGAGCCTCTGCCGTGCTGTTCATTGACGAAGTTAATATATGAAAAATTAACTTGATCTTTATCGATGTAATCCTTTTTCAAATCCGGAAAGACGGTCTCAGTCCACTGTTTGCAGCTTGGGCATTTGTAATCTCCGAATTCTGTGATCGTTACAGTCGCATCTTTGTTGCCAAGAAGCGGCTGTCCTTCAGTTGAAGGCTTGTCATCAAAGGTTTGCGAAGCATTTTGGGTTTGATTGTTGAGTACGACAAGTCCGCCGATCAGAAAAACGACCACGACTGTCATAATCACTGCAAATTTCATCGGTGACTGCTGTTTCTTCTTCACTTAGACACCTCATTATTCTTATTTTTTAGTATGCCAGTTTGATAACCTCTTTCATTTTAACAAGACAAGCCGCATTCGTGAAGATGCTAAAAAAGGAATTTCCAGTTCATTAGGTGGTAAAAAAGTTACATTTCTTTCACTTTTAAAACCCTCATCGCATTTAAAACGGCTAAAAGGGTAACACCGACGTCTGAAAAGACGGCTTCCCACATCGTTGCGATGCCGAAAGCACCCAAGATGAGAAAAACACTTTTAACGCCGAGCGCAAAGATAATATTCTGCCAGACAATCGCCCTCGTCCGCTTGGCAATGCTGATGGCTTCCGCAATTTTTGAAGGCTGGTCCGTCATGATCACAATATCAGCCGCTTCGACTGCCGCATCAGAGCCAAGGCCTCCCATGGCAACCCCGATATCCGCTCTCGCCAAGACCGGCGTATCGTTGATGCCGTCTCCTGCGAAAAGCAGCTTTTCTTTTGGAAGCTTTTGCTTGTCAAATGCTTCAATGCGGTCCACCTTGTGCTGTGGAAGAAGCTCCGCATGCACTTCATCAATGGACAGTTCCGCGCCGACCGCCTCACCGGTTTCTTTCGCGTCACCCGTCAGCATCACCGTTTTTTTAATCCCCGCTTTTTTCAAAGCAGAGATCGCACGCTTGGCATCCTCTTTGATTTCGTCTGCGATAACAATCGAGCCGATAAACATATCGCCGGCGGCTACATAAACAACGGTACCGATTTCGCTTTCCTCTTGATACTGTATGCCGAATTTCTTCATGAGCTTGGCATTGCCAGCCAAAATGACGGCTCCGTCTACAACCGCTCTGACGCCGAAGCCGGCCGTCTCGCTGTAATCTTTGATGCGATCCGCTTGGACTTCCTTCCCGTATGCTTCACGGATCGACTCGGCGATCGGGTGGCCTGAGAAATGTTCGGCAAGCGCCGCATATTCAAGCAGTTCCTCTTCTTTGACACGGCCTGCCGGCGACAGCTTAACAACGGCAAATTCGCCTTTTGTTAATGTGCCTGTTTTGTCAAAAACGGCGTATTTGACATCATTGAGCGCTTCTAAATAATTGCCGCCTTTTACGAGTATACCTGCTTTTGACGCCGCCCCAATACCGCCGAAAAAGCCGAGCGGAATGGAAACGACAAGTGCGCACGGACAAGAAATGACCAAAAAGACGAGGGCCCGGTACACCCAATCCGACAGCGCGGCTCCGGAAATGATCAGCGGCGGGACAAAAGCGAGAAGAAGCGCGACTATGACAACAAAAGGCGTGTAGTACTTGGCGAATTTGGTGATAAAGTTTTCTGTTTTCGCTTTTCTGCTGCTGGCATTCTGGACGAGGTCAAGAATCTTTGAAACGGTTGATTCACTGTATTCTTTGTCCACTTTCACTTCAAGCACTCCGTTTTTGTTGACAAATCCGCTCAGCACCTCTTCGCCGGGTGCGGCTTCTCGTGGAACGGATTCCCCGGTTAATGCGGACGTATCGACAAGCGATTTGCCCGCTCGCACTTTGCCGTCAAGCGGGACTTTCTCTCCTGGCTTGACGATGATGATATCACCCGCTTTAACCTCATCGGGAGATACTTTGACCGTACCGCCTTCCGTTTGAAGATTGGCATAATCGGGACGGATGTCCATCAAATCGCTGATCGATTTCCTGGAGCGGCTGACCGCGGCTCCCTGGAACAGCTCGCCTACTTGATAGAACAGCATTACCGCCACGCCCTCGGGATACTGCTGAATGATAAATGCACCCAGAGTGGCGATCGTCATTAAAAAGTGCTCATCAAAAACCCGGCCGCGAAAGATGTTTTTGACGGCTCTTAATACGACATCACCGCCGATGATGAGGTAAGCAAGGAAAAAGAGAATCCACTCAGCTGCGGTACCGCCGGGAAGCAGAAAGCCTGCCGCGCCGAGAACGGTGCCTGCAGCCAGTCTTGCGATCGTTTTTTTAAACCGGCCATCACCTTCGGATGGAGCCTGTTTTGTCCCTTCCTTCAACATCACGTTGACGTGCGGTTCGATCTCGGTTACTTTTTTCTTTATTTTTGAAGAAATGTCTTCGCCGCTGTTTTGGTCGACTTTGACAGTCAGCGTGCTTGTTGCAAAATTGACTGAACACGCTTCAATCCCTTTCATACCGGCTATCTCATGCTCAATTTTTTGTGCGCAATTGCCGCAGTCGAGACCGTTTAACATGTATTCCTGCTTCACCTTTTCCATCTCTCTCACCTTTCTTTTTCAGCGCCGGGCTTTATTTTATATATGAGCATATACGCATATATTATTTACCCTTATTATATGCTTCATCCGAAAAATGTGTCAATCGATCTTTGTTATCATACGCACCGGACTGTTTCCGCGTTTTACCCTGCTTTCGCGCCTGCGAAACTCTGCTGGCATATTAGAAGCGATGCCCAAATATACTTAGTTTAGCTATTAAACTAACAAGCTTTTTTTCATAAGGAGTGAGCGTTTTTGAAAAAATCGTGTCTGATGATCATCTGCCTCGCCCTTCTTCTCGTTTTTTCCGCAGGCTGCAAAAGTGGCACCAACGCCGGCGCAAAGCATGCGGAAGAAATCAAAGTCTGGGATTATTTCACCGGCAGACAGCAGGAACTTTATCATGAACTTGTCGACCAGTACAATCGGTCTCAGGATCGGTACAAAGTCGTAACAGAGTACATTCCTTTTAATGAAGTGAAAAAGCAGCTGTCTGTCGGAGCAGCCGGCAATGCCATGCCTGACGCCGTTTTCCTTGACAATGTCGACAATGCCTCATTCGCCGCCATGGGCGTGCTCGAAGATTTGACAGAGAAAGTCGAGCAATGGGGGCAGGCTGACCGGTATTATGAGGGGCCGCTCTCATCAGCCGTATATGAAGAGAAGTACTACGGCATCCCTTTCGCAAGCAATGCGCTTGCTTTGTTTTACAACAAAGACCTCTTGAAGGATGCAGGGATTTCCAAGCCGCCTGAAACGTGGAGCGAGCTGAAAAAAGCAGCAAAAAAAACGAGCAAAGGCCAAACGAAAGGATTTGCCCTGTCAGCCGTCAAATCAGAGGAAAGTGCTTTTCAATTTTATCCGTTCCTTTTGTCTTCCGGAGCAGATTTAAAACAGCTGCATTCAAAAGAAGCAGCCTCTTCCCTGCAGTTTTTAACGGATCTGGTCAAAGAAGGCGCAATGAGCAAGGAAGTGTTAAACGCCACCCAGGATGATCTGGCCAGACAGTTTGCAGCAGGTCAGCTCGCTATGATGATCAACGGCTCCTGGAATATTGAACGGCTGAGAGAAGCCGGTCACTTACATTACGGGATTACCTTCATCCCGAAGGATCAAACATTCGCTTCCGCCCTTGGCGGGGAAAATATGGCAGTCGTTAAAGGAAAAAACACCGACGGCGCCTGGGATTTCATCACTTGGCTGATCGATCCGGAGCGGCTCGAAACGCTGACAGCGGAAACAGGTGTATTCCCGCCGCGTAAGGATTTGCTCGAATCATCAAGTCATTGGAAAACAGATGACAATTTAAAAGCCTTCATTCCAATCATGGAGATTGCATCAGCCCGCGGCCCTTCGAAAAACTGGCCGAAAATTTCGGAAGCTTTACAGACGGCCCTGCAGGAAGCATTGAGCGAAAGCAAAACGCCGAAAGAAGCGCTGGATGAGGCCGCACAAAAAATCAACGCCTTAAACTAGCTTTAAGCGCACGAAGGAGTTTTGACATGATCAAAGCCATCATTCGTAAATGGGAAGGGTGCTTCTATTTGTTCCCGGCCGTTCTTTTTATGCTTACCCTTATCGGTTATCCTCTCATCTACAACATAATTCTCAGCTTTCAAAACGTGTCGCTTGCAAATATAGCATCAAAGGATATCAGCTTTATAGGAATCGACAATTATCAGCGGCTTGCGCAGGATAAAGTATTTTGGGCATCTTTAAAAAACACGCTGCTCTACACGGCTGGAAGCGTCGTTTTTCAGTTTGCAATCGGCTTTTTGCTCGCTTTGTTTTTCAGCATGAAATTTCGGCTTGCCCCGTTTCTCAGGGGATTGATGATGGTGAGCTGGCTCATTCCGCTGACGGTTACGGCGCTTTTATTCAAGTTTATGATGGCTTCAAATGAAGGCGTGTTCAATCAGCTGCTCCTATCATGGGGAATGATCGACAATCCAATCCCCTGGCTGTCAGATCCGAAGATTGCCATCTGGTCCGTTATTATCGCCAACATCTGGGTCGGCATTCCCTTTAATATGCTGCTCATATCCGCCGGTCTCAGCTCCCTTCCGGAAGACGTCTATGAAAGCGCAAGCCTTGACGGCGCCAATGCTTTTCAGAAATTCATTCATCTGACCCTACCCTTATTGCGGCCGGTGATCACCGTCGTCATGATGCTCGGCTTCATTTATACGTTCAAAGTGTTCGACCTTGTGTTTGTGATGACTGGAGGCGGCCCCGTGCACGCCACTGAAGTCCTGTCAACCGTCAGCTACCGCTACTCCTTTGACGAATTTCAATTCAGCATGGGCGCAGCAAGCGCCAATGTCCTGTTTTTCATTCTTCTTTTGGTCAGTCTTGTCTATTTGCGGCTGATCAAAAAAGATGAGGTGATGTCATGAAAACGAAGCAAAAGGAATGGCTCTTTAACATTATTGGCGTCCTCGTTACGGCCGGCTTTTTATTCCCCGTTTATTGGATGATCGCCACAGCTTTCAAAAGCGAGGCAGAATTGTTTAAAACACCACCTTTATTGTGGCCCGAGACATTCCGGACGGCCGGCTTCGAAGCTGTGTTCACTTCAGGCATCGCCGGATACTTTTTGAACAGCCTGCTGATTTCCGGGGCGGCTGCCGCCATCGTTCTCATATTGGCCGTTCCTTCCGCCTACGGCTTGGCGCGCTTTCGGATCAAGGGCAAAAAAATGTTCATTTTACTGTTTCTCATCACGCAAATGCTGCCTGCCACCGTTGTTTTGACTCCGCTGTTTATCGCCTTTAATCAGCTGAACATATTAAACACGTATATCGGACCGATTTTGACGGGAGCAACGCTCGGCGTTCCTTTTTCGGTATTAATGCTCAGAACTTTTTTTCTCGGGATTCCCAAGGACCTTGAGGATGCGGCCAAAATCGACGGCTGCAGCCGTTTTACCGCATTCATCCGCATTATTTTGCCTATCAGCGTACCCGGGATTGCCGTCAGCGGAGCGGTTTCCTTCTTTTTCGCATGGGGAGATTTGATTTACAGCATGACATTCAACCGAAATCAGGAGCTGTGGCCGCTGACGGCCGGCATTTACAATGTGATCAGCCAATACGGAATCCAGTGGAATGATCTGATGGCATTTGCCGTTTTATCGGTTTTGCCTGTCATCATCATTTTTATACTGCTTCAAAAGCAGCTTGTTAAAGGTCTGATCAGCGGTTCCATCAAGTAAAAAGAAAGGGTGTTTTCGATCATGAAATTTTCAGACGGCTACTGGCTGACGCGCGAAGGATATCACATCAACACGCCAAAAGAAGCCTACGACCGAATGATTGATCAGCAATCATTGACTGTATACGGGCCTGTCAAAGCGGTTCAAAAGCGCGGGGACACGCTGAACACCCGCATGCTCACCGTCAGATTTTCGAGTCCTCTTGAAGACGTGATCCGTGTGCAAGTGTCCCATTTTCAAGGGGAAACGCCTCGCAAGCCCGAGTTTCAGCTGGATATGACAGACGTTGAGCCGGTTATCTCCGAACAAGATGATGCGCTGACCTTCCAAAGCGGCAGCCTGTGCGTTGAGGTGAGCAAAAGCGGTTGGCGCTACCAATTTTCACGTGATGGACAGAGCCTGACCGCAAGCGAATCGAATAGCCTCGCCTATATCACGAGCAATGACGGGCGCACCTTTATGAGGGAACAGCTCAACATCGGCGTCGGCGAATTGATCTACGGTCTCGGCGAGCGTTTTACGGCATTCGTGAAAAACGGCCAAACCGTAGACATCTGGAATCAGGACGGCGGCACAAGCACGGAGCAGGCGTATAAAAATGTGCCGTTCTATTTGTCAAACAAAGGGTACGGTGTTTTTGTCAATCATCCCGAGCTCGTTTCGTATGAAATCGGTTCTGAAGTCGTATCCAAAGCGCAGTTTTCGGTCGAAGGGGAAACGCTTGACTATTTTATCATCAGCGGTGCTGAACCGAAGGATGTTTTGAAACGCTATGCGTCGTTAACGGGAAAACCGGCGCTTCCCCCGGCCTGGTCTTTCGGCCTCTGGCTGTCCACATCGTTTACAACCGACTATTCTGAGGAAACCGTGACCCGTTTCATCGACGGGATGACCGAACGCGGCATCCCGCTCAGCGTGTTTCATTTTGACTGCTTCTGGATGAAAGAATTTGAATGGTGCAATTTCGAATGGGATGAACGATATTTTAAGCAGCCTGAAGCTATGCTCAGCCGCCTGAAAGATAAGGGGTTGAAAATATGCGTCTGGATCAACCCTTACATCGCCCAAAAATCGAAGCTTTTTCAGGAAGGAAAAGAAAACGGCTACTTTTTAAAAAACAGCCGGGGGGATGTGTGGCAGTGGGACCGGTGGCAGGCCGGCATGGCAATCGTCGACTTCACCAATCGAAAAGCGCGTGACTGGTATTGTTCAAAACTTGAAAGCCTGCTCGACATGGGCGTCGACTGTTTCAAGACCGATTTCGGAGAACGGATTCCGAGAGACGCGGTTTACTTTGACGGATCAGACCCCGACAGAATGCACAATTATTATTCTTTTTTATACAACAAAACCGTATTTGACCTGTTGAAGCAAAAGCGCGGCGAACGGGAAGCGGTCGTGTTTGCAAGGTCGGCGACGGCCGGAGGCCAGCAATTTCCCGTACACTGGGGCGGGGATTGTTTTGCCAGCTATGATTCAATGGCTGAAAGCCTTCGCGGCGGCCTGTCGCTTTCCCTTTCAGGCTTCGGCTTCTGGAGCCACGATATCGGCGGATTTGAAAGCACGGCAACAGCCGATTTGTATAAGCGCTGGACCGCATTCGGCCTCTTGTCGACGCACAGCCGCCTGCACGGGAGCGAATCATATCGCGTTCCGTGGCTGTTTGACGAAGAAGCGGCCGATGTGATGCGGTATTTTGTCAAACTGAAGCACAGGCTGATGCCTTATTTGTACGCCGCCGCGCATGAAGCGCACGCTGAAGGCATTCCGATGATGCGGGCGATGCTCCTCGAATTTCCCGGGGACAACACTTGCCACTGGCTTGACAGACAGTACATGCTCGGCGGAAGACTCCTCGTCGCTCCCGTTTTTCAGGAAGACGGTGTTGTCCGTTATTATTTGCCAAAAGGCACCTGGACACACCTTTTGACGGGAAAAGAGACGGAAGGCGGAGAATGGAAAGAAGAACAGTACGGGTATATGGGGCTTCCCCTGTTCGTCAGGGAAAATACGCTGCTGCCGCTCGGGCAGGAATCCGGGCGACCTGATTATGATTATCTCGACGGTGTGACGTTCTGCCTTTACCAATTAAAAGACGGCTGCACAGCCGAACAGACGATTTACAATGAAAAGTGCGAAGCAATGACAGTCAGAGCTTCACGGCATGAAAATACGATTACCGTGAAAACAACAGGCGTCCAAAAGAAATGGAAGCTGCTCATCCGCGATCTGTCTGTCACTTCTGTCATAAACGGCGCAGCGGAAGCGCTTCAGGAGGGAACAGCAATTCAGCCAAAAGAAAAGGACCGGGATGTCTTCATTTTTTTCTAAAAGGAGTGATCAGGATGCTGAAAACGGTCCGCACCATCATGTTGGCGGCAATGTGCACGATCCTTTCCGCCGCCGCTGTCAATCCGCCGCCCGCGGCCGCTAAAACCCAGGCTGATGAATATGAATATCCCTTTCAAGATCCAAGTCTCCCTGTTCAAAAAAGGGTCAGCGACTTGCTTTCTCGACTGACCCTTGAGGAAAAAGTGTCGCTGATGCATCAATATCAGCCTGCCATTCCCCGGCTGGGCATTCCCGCTTTTAAAACAGGCACAGAAGCGCTTCACGGCGTTGCCTGGCTCGGGGAAGCGACCGTTTTCCCGCAGGCTGTCGGGCTCGCACACACATGGGACCGCTCTTTAATCAAACAAATCGGCTCAGCGGTCGGCGATGAAGTCCGCGGCTTCCACCACCTTGATCCCGCGGCAAACGGAGTCAATGTCTGGGCGCCGGTCGTTGATCTGCTGCGGGATCCAAGGTGGGGTAGAAATGAAGAAGGCTATTCCGAAGACCCTTTTTTAACAGGGGAAATAGCAACCGCCTATGCCTCCGGTTTAAGGGGCGAGCACCCCTTCTATTTGAAAACAGTTCCTACCTTAAAACATTTTCTTGCCTATAACAACGAAACAGACCGGGGATTCAGCTCCTCAAGCATTGATCCCAGGAACATGAACGAGTATTATTTGAAGCCCTTCAAAACGGCAATTTCCGCAAAAGCCGCGTACAGCCTGATGCCAGCCTACAATTCTGTCAACGATAAACCGGCCATTTTGAGCCCGCTGCTCAACAGCACAGTCAAAGGAAAATGGGCCGGAGACGATTTCTTCATCGTCAGCGACGCCTTTGATCCTTCAGGAATCGTCACTGACCACAAGTATTATGACAGCCACGAAAAAGCGCATGCCCACGCCGTAAAAGCCGGCATTGACAACTTTACAGATCAGGGAGAAAATCCCGGGCTGACGAAAACCGCCTTAACCGGCGCCTTAAAGAATGGCCTTATGTCTGAGAAAGACCTCGATCAAGCCTTGGCCAACACATTCAGCATCCGTTTTCGAACAGGCGAGTTCGATCCGGACGAACTCAATCCGTACAGCCGCCTGACAGATGGCGTCATCAACAGTCCAAAGCACCGGCAGCTTGCGAAAAAAGCGGCTGAAAAAGCCATTGTTTTACTGAGAAATGACCGGAATCTGCTGCCCTTCAATACCCGGAAAAATGAAAACATCGCAGTTATCGGACCGTTCGGAAATGCGCTTTACGAAGATTGGTACAGCGGAACGATGCCGTATCGGAAAACCCCACTTGACGGAATCGCGGACAAAATCGGCAAAGACCGCGTCTCCTTTGCCGAAGGGCTGGAACAAAGCGGGTTCAAATCCGCCCTGACAGGAAAGTTTGTAACCGCAGGCCGGGACGGCAAACAACCGCTCACAGCATCGGCTGACAAGCTTGAGAAAAGCGCGGCATTCGATGCGGCGGATTGGGGAGAAAGCATTTTCACCCTCCGCGCCCAAGCGAACGGTCTCTATGTCTCGCTTCAGGATGACGGCAAACTGATCGCTGATCAGAAACAGCCGAACGGCTGGACCGTCAAAGAAACTTTCCAGTTTGAACAGCAGCCTGACGGGACATTCGCCATCAAAAATACGGCAAACGGCAAATATCTCACCGCCGGAAAAGACGGGACATTAACAGCCGCTGCCGAAAAGCCGGCGACAGCAGCGGAAAAGTTTTCAAAGGCGATCATCAAGAGCAGTACGGAGGAAGCGGTTCGACTGGCAAAAACCGCGGACAAAGCCGTCGTGTTTGTCGGCAATAATCCTTACATCAACGGCCGGGAAACCGAAGACCGGAAAGACATTACACTACCTCCGGTCCAGGAAAATCTGCTGAAAGCTGTTTCTAAAGCCAATCCCAATACGGTGCTTGTCGTAACGAGCAGCTATCCGTTCGCTCTCAACTGGGCTAAAGCGCACATTCCTGCGATCATATACTCCGCACACGGAGGCCAGGAGGCGGGAAGCGCATTGGCGGACATTCTCTTTGGAGATGAAAATCCGGGCGGACGGCTGACGCAAACTTGGCACACGTCAGTCAAAGAACTGCCGGATATGATGAATTACGATATCATCAAAGGGAAAAGAACCTATAAATATTTCGAAGGCAAGCCGCTGTATCCGTTCGGCCACGGGTTATCCTATACAGCGTTCCACTACAGCGGTTTAAGCGTTTCCTCTGACAGCATCAAAAAAGACGGCTCCGTCACGATCCGCGTCAACGTCACCAACACAGGCGGAAGAAAAGGAGATGAGGTCGTTCAGCTCTATACTTCTCCTCTGTTTAACACGCGGGTTAAACAGCCCAATCTGGACTTGAAAAACTTTCAGCGCGTTGAGCTGGCACCGAAAGAAACGAAAACCGTGACATTCAAGCTGAAACAGGCAGACCTTGCCTTCTGGGATGTAACGAGCGAAACGTTTGCCGTTGAAAGAGGCGCATACAAAATATCGGTCGGGAGCTCGGCGGCGGACATCCGCAATACAAAGCGGATTTTCGTCCAAGGTGAAACGATTCGAGAACGGAACTTGCGGCGGCAGACAAACGCTGAAAACTACGACGACTACAAAGGCGTGCTCATCACCGAAGAATCCAAATACGACGGCGATGCGGTAAAAAGCAGTACAGCAAACGCGTGGATCGCCTTCCATGATGTCCGCTTCAAAGGCGAAAAAAGGATAAAAGCAAAGGTTGCAAGCAGAGGCGGCGGCGAAATCGGCATCTTCCTCGATCATCCTCAAAAAGGAAAGCAAATCGGCTCGTTAAAAGTGCCTGACACATCCGGATTGCATAACTGGAAAACGATAAAAGCTTCCGTCCGAAAATCGGCAGGCACCCATCGCATCTACTTTGTCTTCAAAGGGAAAGTCGCAATCGATACGTTTCAATTTGAACGATAAACCGGCACAGAAGAAATTTTTTTAAAGCCATGCAGCTTGATCTGCATGGCTTTTACCGTTTTTCAGCAATTTTAGTGCTTTACAACTTAGGAATGATATATTAGAATTCAATCAAAAGTTGCATTAGGTAAAAAAAATGTCATAAGGCAATAAAATATTACCGAAACAAAAATATTGTATTCAGGTTAACTTTCATATAGACATAGAAAGGGGTTAATGAACCTATGAAACCCGCGATTACTGTAAAAGATTTATATGTTTCTTATCACGGCGCAGAAGCGCTTCGCAATATCAATTTCTCGCTTGATCAAGGAATGATGGCGGGCGTTATCGGACCGAACGGCGCAGGAAAATCAACACTGTTAAAAGCCATGCTCCAATTGATTCCAAAAGATAAAGGCGACGTCCGTCTGCTCGGAAAACCGCTCAAACATGTACGCAAGCAAATCGCCTATGTTCCGCAGCGGAATGATATGGATTGGACGTTCCCGATCAATGTGCTCGACACCGTCATCCTCGGCACGTATCCTGAACTCGGCCTTTTCAGACGTCCGAAAAAACGCGATAAAGAATGGGCATATCACTGTCTTGAAAAAGTCGGGATGGAAGCATACGCCAAGCGCCAGATCGGTGAACTGTCAGGCGGGCAGCAGCAGCGCGTTTTTCTCGCCCGGGCGCTCGCCCAAAAAGCAGAGCTGTTCTGTCTTGACGAACCGTTCGTCGGAATTGATGTGACGAGTGAAGAAATGATCGTCAGCATCTTAAAGGAACTTCGTGATGAAGGAAAAACCGTTCTTGTCGTCCATCACGACTTGAGCAAAGCGGACAGCTATTTCAATGAATTAATTTTGCTGAACAAAGAGCTGATTCAAAAAGGCCCGGTCTCCGACATCCTCAATCCCGACGTGATGATGAAAGCCTACGAATCTCAGCTTCCGTTCCTGCAATCGAAAAGGGGTGCGATGTGATGGAATTTATCCATGGTTTGATGGAATATTCGTTTCTGCAAAAATCGCTGTTCACATCGATTATGGTGGGCATCATTTGCGGCGTCATCGGCTGCTTTATCATTCTCAGGGGAATGGCGCTGATGGGAGATGCGATTTCACACGCGGTCCTTCCCGGCGTCGCCATCTCTTATATGCTCGGCGTCAATTTTTTCTTCGGCGCCGTCTTTACGGGTATCCTGACGGCTCTCGGAATCGGCTATGTCAGCCAAAACAGCCGAATTAAAAACGATTCGGCCATCGGTATCGTCTTCACAGCCTTTTTCGCCGTCGGGATCATTTTGATCACGCTTGTCAAAAGCTCAAGCGATCTGTACCACATCTTATTCGGAAATGTGCTGGCCGTTCGTTCATCCGACATGTGGATCACGCTCGTCATCGGAGTCATGATTCTTACCGCCGTCTTTTTGTTTTACAAAGAGCTGCTCATCACCTCTTTCGACCCGACGATGGCGGCCGTCTACGGCTTGCCGAACCGGCTGATTCACTACTTTTTAATGACGCTTTTAACGATGGTCACGGTCGCATCGCTTCAGACCGTCGGCATTATCCTCGTCGTCGCGATGCTGATCACGCCTGCCGCAACCGCTTATTTATTAACGGACCGGCTGTGGGTGATGATCTATTTGTCCGCTTTCCTCGGCGCTTTGTCAGCGGTCGTCGGTCTTGGATTAAGCTATACGTACAACCTCTCCTCAGGAGCGGCGATCGTGCTCGTGGCTACGATTTTGTTCGGACTTTCCTTTACATTTTCACCGAAACAAGGCGTGCTTTGGAGAGCTTTGAAATCAAGAAGAAAGCGGGCAGCACTTCAATAATCCACAATATAAAGGGGGAACACAAAACATGAAATGGAAGCAAACATTAGCCATTGCGGCGGCATTGATTCTTGTTCTCGCCGCCGGCTGCTCATCGAAAAGCAGCAGTGAAGAAAACGGAAAGCTGAAGGTCGTCACCACCTACTCCATTCTCTATGACATCGTCAAACAAGTCGGAGGAGATCACATCGATTTATACAGCATTGTACCTGTTGGAACAGACCCGCACGAATACGACCCGCTGCCAAAAGACGTGCAAAAAACGACGGACGCCGATGTCATCTTTTACAACGGCCTGAATTTGGAGACAGGAAACGGCTGGTTTAACAAGCTGCTGGAAACAGCTGAAAAAGACGGCGATGACGCCCCTGTCTACAAGCTGAGCAAAGGGGTCAAGCCAAAGCATCTCACTGCCAAAGGTAAAGAAACGGAAGAAGATCCCCATGCATGGCTCGATATAGAAAACGGGATTCAATATGCCAAAAACGCGAGAGATGCGCTGATCAAAAACGATCCCGACCATAAAGAAGATTACGAGAAAAACGCTGAAGCCTATATCGGCAAGCTGCAAAAGCTTCATAATGAAGCGGTGAACCGCTTTAAAGATATACCGAAAGAGCGCCGCGTCCTTGTGACGAGCGAAGGAGCTTTTAAATATTTCGCTTCGGCCTACGGCGTCGACGCGCAGTATATTTGGGAAATCAATACCGAAAATGAAGGAACTCCCGGTCAGATGAAAAAAATCGTCGACACGGTGAAGAAAAAGGAAGTTCCGGCCTTATTCGTGGAGACAAGCGTTGACCCGCGGAGCATGGAAAGCCTGTCAGCGGAAACAGGCGTGCCGATTAAAGCAAAAGTCTTCACCGATTCGATCGGAAAGCCTGGTGAAGCGGGAGATTCCTATTATAAGATGATGAAAGAAAACCTTGACCGGATCCATCAAGGTCTCGCCGAATAACCAAAAACTGCTGTACAGGATGTACAGCAGTTTTTTTCGCATGTTTTCCCGATTTTAAAGCAGGGTACAACGAAGGGAAAACGCAGAAAAAAGGAGTGTATTTCGTGAAATCTGTATACGAGGAATGCATCAAAGCCTGCCGGGAATGCCTTGAAGCATGCAATCACTGCTTTGACAAATGTCTGATGGAAGAAGACGCGGGGATGATGGCCGAATGCATCCGACTTGACCGGGAATGCGCGGAGATGTGCGGATTCGCACTTCAAGCCATGACGCGCAACAGCCCGTATGCCGAAGACATTTGCCAGCTTTGCGCAAAGGTTTGCGAAGCTTGCGGCAATGAATGCAGCCTGCACAAGCATGACCACTGCCAGCTTTGCGCTGAAAGCTGCTTTGCATGTGCGGAAGCATGCAGAAAAATCGCTTCTTAACTTGAAATATCCGGCTCTCGGGCCGGATATTTTTATGTCGGAAACGTTTATTTTTTCTCCTCCCCCCTTGCTAAACTGATACAATATGACTATAAAAGGGGGTTTTAATATGAAAGACAGCGTGTTTCAAATGACTTCTGACACATATCAGTCGCTCAGCGATTCAGAACGGCATTTGCTCGAGTACATTTATCAGCACTTAGATGTCATCGCCACTTTATCGATTGTAAAATTAAGCGAGGATGCAAATGTTTCAACAGCCACGATTGTCAGGTTAATGAAAAAGCTCGGTTATGACGGCTACACTTCTTTTAAGTACGCATTAAAAGAAAAACACCACCTCGGCCACGCTCCGCTGATGGATGATATCGACAGCCAAATTAAACAGGCCGTGCTCAAGAATGAAAGAGAAGTTCTGGATACGATTAAAATGCTTGATATCGGGTTGATCGAAGATGCCATTCAAAAAATCAGCAATGCCGAAAAAGTTTACATTTTCGCAAGGGGATTGTCTGAAATGATTGGGACTGAGATGACGATCAAGCTTCAGCTACTCGGCAAAAACTGCGAGATGCACAGCGACCCGAATATTATCAGAGGCAAGTCAAAAACACTGGCAAAAAAAGACCTCGGCCTTTTTGTTTCCCTGAACGGCGAGACAGAGGAGCTTGTTGAAGCCGCGCAAAATTTCAAATTGCAAGCCATTTCCACCATTACATTAACAACAAGGATCGATTCGCGTCTTGCGAAATTATCAGAGATCGTACTAGTCGGGTTTAAAGGTGAACAATCATTTTTTCCCGATTATGAAGTCCGCTCGCGCCTCCCTCTGCAAGTCCTCTCCCGCATCATGCTGGACTCATACGTCATCCGCACCGCTCATAGCTGAAAACCTTTACACAACCTGTAAACATCCCCCCTTTTATCTGTGACATAATGTCTGTGAAGCCACAGATAAAGGGGGGATACAGCATGATCTATACATGCACGATGAATACCGCGGTCGACTTATTCGTTGAAACCGACGAGCTGCTTCCCGATGTCGTCAACCGCACTAAAGATGAAGATTATCAGCCAAACGGAAAAGGTGTCAATATTTCTTTTATGCTCAAGCGCCTCGGCCTTAACAATACCGCGCTTGGATTTACAGGCGGATTTACCGGGCGTTTTATTGAAAATGAACTGCTGAATGAAAAAATCGTCACAGACTTTGTCGAAGTCGAAGGCATCTCACGGATTAATATTTTTATTAATGCCACCCGGGAATTCAAAATCGTAAACAAAGGTCCGCTCATATCTGAAGGCCGAAAACAGGAGCTGATCAACAAAATCCGTCAAATTCCGTCCGGCCGCTTTTTATTTGTTTCAGGCAGTCTTCCGAGAGGAGTCCCAGATGACATGTACCTTTCGCTTTCCGAGATTGCCGCCGAAAACAAACTGAAATTGATCTTGGATATCAGTTCTCCCGTCCTGTTAGATTGTCTTTCATACCATCCTTACCTGATTAAACCGAATGAACAGGAGCTTGCCGCTTTTTTCAGCCGGAAGAAAGCGCTGTCTGAAGAAGAAATCATCCACTACGGAAAGGAGCTCCTCAATCGCGGCGCTCAAAGGGTTCTCATCTCACGCGGCAAAGACGGCGCCCTTTATTTGGACCGCCAAAGAACCTTAAAAGCGACAGCCGCCAAAGGCAAAGTTGTCAATACCGCGTGTGCCGGCGATGCCATGCTTGCCGTGTTCGTCGGAAAACAGGAGCTGGGCTGTTCTGTTCCTGAAGCACTCAGACACGCCTCTGCCGCCGGATCCTTGACGGCTTTCTCGAAAGGCCTCGGAGATGTGTCCAAACTCGATCAAACAGCTTCACAAATTCAAATCACTCATTTATAAAGGGGGTTTTCTTATGAAAAAGTTCAAAATCATCGCGGCAACCGGCTGTCCAACAGGCATTGCCCATACATTTATGGCTGAAGAGGCCTTAAAACAGGCCGCCGCCAAACTGGGTGTAGAAATCAAAGTCGAAACACACGGACAAATCGGAGTTCAAAACGAACTATCGCCAGAGGACATTAAACAAGCCGACGGAGTCATTGTCGCGGCTGACAAAGATGTAGGCGCCGAGCGTTTTGCAGGCAAACGCGTCCTTGACGTCCCGGTTGCGCGGGGCATCCGAGATGCGGAATCTTTAATTCGGGCGCTGCTGAACGGCGAAGCGCCGATTTACCGCGAACAAACAGCGGCAAAAACAGAGGATGAACTCCAAACAGGCGAAGCCGCTTCCATCGGCCGTAAAATATATAAACATTTGATGAACGGGGTTTCCCACATGCTCCCATTTGTCGTCGGCGGAGGGGTTTTAATTGCACTTTCCTTTTTATTCGGCATCCATTCAGCAGATCCTGAACATCCTAGCTACAACGCTTTTGCCGAATTGCTGAATAAAACGGGCGCATTCGGCTTCCAGCTGATGGTTCCGATTTTATCCGCTTATATCGCCGCTTCAATGGCCAAACGTCCCGGCCTGATTGTCGGGTTTATCGGCGGCATGATCGCCAGCACGGGGGGAGCGGGTTTTCTGGGCGGCATCGTATCCGGTTTTTTGGCGGGACTGATCATTTACGGTCTCTCGTATGCACTTAAAAAAATGCCTCAATCCCTTGAAGGGCTAAAAGCAATTTTTCTTTATCCGGTTATCGGCATTTTTCTGATCGGTGCGGTCATGTTTTTCCTCGTGGAGCCGATGACGGCCATCAATGAAGGGATGAAGGACTTTTTAGCCGATTTTCAAGGAGCGAATCCCGTCATTCTCGGCTTGATTATCGGCTGTATGAGCGCATTTGACATGGGCGGTCCGGTCAATAAAGCCGCTTATGTCACCGGCACTGCTCTTCTCGCTGAAGGGAACCAATATTTCATGGCAGGCGTTTCCGCCGCGTGCATCACACCGCCGCTCGTCATTGCGTTTGCCACTTTGCTTTTCCGCAAATATTTCAGCCAGCAGGACCGAAATGCAGGGCTTGTCAATTTTATTCTCGGCGCCACTCATATTACCGAAGGTGCTATCCCGTTCGCCGCAAAAAAACCGATCCCTGTCATTCCGATTTTGATGATCGGCTCTTCGATATCGGCGATATTAACATACTCATTCGCAGTTCAAGTACCTGCCCCGCACGGCGGATTCCTTGTACTTCCCGTTGTCACAGGAGCCTTTCAATGGGTGTTGTCGATTATCATCGGATCGCTTATCGGCGCCTTCTTATACGGTTTTTATCAAAAACGGACATATGAAAAACAGAAAGGCTGATCAAACATGGGCACAACAGCTTTAATCAAAAAAGAGCACATCTATCTTCAAGAAACGTTATCTTCCCAAGCGGAAGCATTTGACCGGGTGGCTCAGGTCGCATATGAATCGGGAGCCGCCCAAACAAAACAAGCGGTCATACACGGATTGGCACAAAGAGAGGCTGAAAGTACGACCGGCTTCATTGAAGGCTTTGCCATTCCCCATGCAAAACTGAAGGACATCACAGAAGCATCTGTCATCATCATTCAAAACCAGATGGGCATCGAATGGAACGCGCTTGATCAAAACCCTGTCACATTTATCATTGCTTTATTGATACCAGATGCCGAGGCAGGCAGCACACATCTCAATCTATTATCATCGGTGTCTCGCATGCTTGTTCACGAAGATGCGAGGCAGCAGCTGCTTAAAGCCTCGAGTCCTGACGACATTCTGAACACCTTTTCGAGCTATATATCCTAATTTTGATCAGAAAGAAGGAATCGATATGCTGACAAATACGAAGAAAATGCTGTTGGACGCACAGACAAACGGCTATGCGGTACCGGCCTTTAACATTCACAACCTGGAAACCGTGCAAGCCGTGACAGAAGCGGCTGAAGCCCTAAGGTCCCCCGTGATTCTTGCGGCTACTCCCGGAACCTTCAGCTATGCAGGCCGCGACTATATTCAAGCGATTGCAGAAACGGCCGCAGCGCGCTGTTCAATCCCGGTCGCCCTCCATCTCGATCATCATGAAGAGATTGATGATATTCGCGAGTCTTTATCATTAGGGACAAAATCGGTGATGATTGATGCTTCGCACCATCCATTTGCCGAAAATACCGCAATTGTAGCGAGCGTCGTACAATATGCCCGGCAAAAAGATGCCACTGTAGAAGCCGAGCTCGGAAGGCTCGGCGGACAGGAAGATGATTTAATCGTGGATGAAGCCGACGCTTATTACACCGATCCGGATGCAGCAAAAGAGTTCGTCGAGAAAACCGGAATCGATTCGCTTGCGGTGGCAATCGGTACAGCCCACGGGCTTTACTCAAAAGAACCCAATATCGATTTTGACCGGCTGGCCGCGATTCAAAAACGGGTTTCAGTTCCGCTTGTCCTGCACGGCGCCTCAGGAATTCCGCAAGAAGATGTAAGAAAGTGCATCAAGCTCGGCTGTGCAAAAGTAAATATCGCGACTGAATTAAAAATTCCTTTTTCAGATAAACTGCGCCGTTATCTGCATGAACACACTGATGCAAGCGATCCAAGAAAATATATGACCCCCGCCAAAGAAGCCATGAAAGAAATCGTTCAGGAAAAGATTTTGATGTGTATGAGCAATAACAGATACTAATGCAAAAAGCCGGATGTTCTTTAACATCCGGCTTTTTCAAATCATTTGGCATGCTCTTCTAAAGCATGACCGTCATGAGGCTTTTCATCGGGTATCGGTTCCTGAGCGGCTAATATGCTGTATACGAGCATGACAATTCCTACATAAACAACCGCCGAAACCGTCCAAACGAGCACTGTTTTATCCTTCAAGACGGATTCCTCCAATCAAGCTTCACCTTTTGCAGCCTGAGTGCATTCAGAACGACCGAGACCGAACTGAACGCCATCGCGGCACCTGCGATCCACGGGGCCAAAAGCCCGACGGCCGCGAACGGAATGCCGATGCTGTTGTAGGCAAACGCCCAGAAAAGGTTTTGTTTAATGTTTTTGATCGTCAGCCTGCTCATGAGGATCGCATCGGCGATGCTGTTTAAATCGCCGCGGATCAAGGTGATATCGGCGGCTTCCATGGCGACGTCAGTCCCCGTTCCGATCGCCATTCCGGTATCGGCTGCCGCCAGTGCCGGCGCATCATTGATGCCGTCGCCGACCATCGCGACTTTTTTGCCTTTTGCCTGGATTTTCTTCACTTCATCTGCTTTTCCTTCAGGCAGGACTTCTGCAATGACATGCTGAATGCCGGCTTCAGCAGCAATCGCTTCTGCCGTCCGCCGGTTGTCTCCGGTGATCATGACGACTTCAAGCCCCATATCATGCAGCCTTTTCACCGCTCTCTTCGACGTGTCTTTTATCGTATCGGCGACGGCGATCAGCCCGGCAAACCGACCGTCGATGGCGGCAAGCATCGCCGTCTTTCCTTGTGTTTCAAACTTCTCCATTTCGCTGTGCGCCTCTTGAATGTCAATATCACGGCTTTCCATCAGCCGTCTTGTGCCGATCAAAATCCGTTTTTCATTGACTGCGGCTTCGATACCATAACCGGGTATCGCTTCAAAGCTGTCTGCGGAGGCCGGTTCTATCTCTCTCTTTTTAACGCCTTCGACAATGGCTTCAGCAAGCGGATGTTCAGAGTTTTTTTCCGCAGCACCGATAAGCTTGAGAAACGATGTTTCATCGATCCATGGTTCAGTGCGCACATCTGTGAGCTGAGGCTTTCCATTTGTGACCGTCCCCGTCTTGTCAAGCACGATCGTCTCCAAGCGGTGAGCCGTCTCCAAATGTTCGCCGCCTTTGAATAAAATTCCGAATTCAGCCGCACGGCCCGATCCGGCCATGATCGAAGTCGGTGTTGCCAAACCGAGCGCACACGGACATGCGATCACAAGCACCGCAATCAGCTTTTCCAGCGCCGTGCCGAATTCACCGGGGCTAACCGCCAAATACCAGACGAAAAATGTGATGACTGCGATCGCCACGACAATCGGCACAAAAACCCCGGAAATCCGGTCTGCGAGCCGTTGAATCGGAGCTTTTGAACCTTGCGCCTCTTCCACGACTTTTATAATCTGCGCCAGCGCAGTATCTTTGCCTACTTTTTCTGCTCTTACTTTTAAAAATCCATTTTTATTGATTGTAGCACCGATAACCGGATCTCCAACCGTCTTGTCAACAGGGATGCTTTCACCGGTGATCATTGATTCATCCAGCGCAGAACGTCCTTCGACAATCTCTCCGTCTGCCGGTACTTTTTCACCGGGCTTCACGTACATGATGTCGCCTGCCAATACGTTTTCAATCGGCACGGTCATCTCTTCGCCGTTTCTGACGACGGTCGCCGTCTTTGCCTGCAGCCCCATCAGCTTTTTGATCGCTTCGGATGAGCGCCCTTTCGCTTTCGCTTCAAACAGCTTTCCTAAAATGATCAAGGTTAAGAGGATGGCGCTTGTTTCATAATAAAGTCCGTCCGGATGCCGGTTCGTGCCGAGGCTTTCAATGCTTAAATACAAGCTGTAGAAATACGCGGCAGACGTGCCGAGAGCGACGAGCACATCCATGTTCGCGCTTTTGTTCCGAAGCGCTTTATAAGCCCCTGTGTAAAACTGTTTCCCGACGATAAACTGAACCGGTGTCGCCAACGCGAACTGAACCCAGGGATCCATGAACATTCCCGGCAGCCATATAAATGACGTGAATTTGAAATGGCTGACCATTGCCCAGAGCAGCGGAAAAGATAAAATGGCCGAAAAAATAAACTTGCCGGTTTGACGCTGAATGCCTTTTTCTCTTTGTTCCGCCGCTCCATCCGCAGTTTGGTCTTTTTTCAGCTCGAGTTTGTAGCCGAGCTTTTCAACGGCTTCAATCATTTCCTCCGGCGAAACCGCACCGGTATGATAGTCGACTGCCGCAGTCTCTATGGCAAAGTTGACGGCGGCGTTTTTGACGCCCGGCAGCTTGTTGAGGCGCTTTTCAACCCGGTTGGCGCAAGCCGCACACGTCATGTCGGAAATTGCGAATTCGGCTTTTTCCGCTGGAACTTGATAGCCGAGCGATTCGACTTTTTCAGCCAGCTGTCCGACTTCGATTTGCCCCGGATCATAAACGATTTTTGATTTTTCCAGCGCCAAGTTCACATTTGCGTCCTGAACGCCGTCAAGCCTTTTCAACCCTTTCTCGATCCGCGCCGCACAGGCGGCGCAGGTCATGCCAGAGATTTGGAGGGTGGCTTCTTTTTGTCCGTCCATATCCTTCACTCCTTATATACCCCTTATAGGTATACATTAGCCTGCGACATCATACCCCTGATCTTCGATCGTATCGATGATTTCTTTCAGCGATACTTTGCCTGAATCAAACGAAACTTCGACCTTGCCCTCGCTTAAATTCACTTTAACGGACTCTACTCCGCCAAGCTTTCCGACGTTTCCTTCTACTGCCTGAACACAGTGGTTGCAAGACATGCCTTCGACTTTCAGTGTTTTTTGTTCCATATTGAAAACCTCCTATGGTTTGATGATATTGATCGGTTTTATATTACCATACCCCTGTAGGGTATTTCAAGAAAACGATTTTCCCTTTTTTCGTTCACGACTTTGAAAAACGCTTAAACACATCAAGCAGCTCCTCGATGGCCTCTTCGCCTTCACCGCTTTTAATCGCGTTTGCGACACAATGGTGGGTATGATCTTCAAGCAGGCTGAAAGCCACCTTTTGCATCGCGGCTTGCACAGCTGAGATTTGAACAAGAATATCGACGCAGTAGCGGTCATTTTCGATCATGTTTTGAATGCCTCTGACCTGCCCTTCAATCCGCTTTAAACGGTTTGTGATTTGTTCTTTTCCTTTAGAACTTTTGGGATTTAATGTGTGTTCATGATGATCTGCTGACATCGGAGCACCTCTCTTTCCATTATATTTTGTCCAAGTTACCCGTTTGTACCATTATAAAATGCGAAGCGAAACATGTCTAAAAAAAAGAGACAACCCCAATTTTCTGCGGGGTCGTCCCTGCATATTATTTGTTTAACACTTTAAAAAATTCTCTCATAAACTCCGGCAGATTGGACCAGTCATGGCCTGAGACCAGATTGGCGTCGACATGAAGCTTCTCCTCTACATAAGTCGCGCCCGCTGCTTCGACTTCCGGTTTGCAGGCGATGTAAGCCGTCAGCTCCCGACCTTTCAGATGTTCTCTCAGGCTTGTGAAAATCAGGCTCGCGTGACAAATCGCGCCGACCGGTTTATTTTCCTCAAAGAAATGAGCAACAATTTTCAGCAGGGAATCGTACATCCGGATAAATTCCGGCGCGCGTCCGCCCGGAATGATGATACCGTCGTATTCGGACGGATCAATCTCATCAAATGAAGCATGCGCGTCAATTAAATAGCCCGGCTTTTCGGTGTATGTATCCCAATCCAGAAAGTCATGAACAACCGTATGAATCTTTTTCTTTTTCGGTGCGGCGATCGTCGTTTCATAGCCCTCTTCAAGACAGCGGTAATAAGGATAATACACTTCCAGCGCTTCAACTGCGTCGCCCGTTACGATCAAAATCTTTTTCGCCATCAAAAACATCTCCTTTCCTTTTTTACTCTTCTATTTTATCCCATTTGCGCCTGATTTTAAAATCAAGTGCTTGAAAAGCTTGGTTTCAACCGACGATCGTGATGGTCTCTGTAATGTCTTTCAAGAGGGCAAGGTTTGCTTTGTCAATTCCTGAATCTGTGATGATCCTGTATCCGTTATGAAGGCGGTCGATTTGCGAGAAAGCACGGGTCCCGAATTTGCTGCTGTCCGCCATCAAGATCGTTTCGTCCGCAATCTCGATCATCCGTTTTTTCAACAGCGCCTGCATTTCGTTTGAATCGCTCAAACCGCTCGCAGGGTCGACGCCTTTGCAAGATAGAAATGTTTTGTTGACGTGATACATATCAAGGGAGCGCTCAGCCAAAGGACCGACATATGACATCGATTGCGGCAGCAGCATCCCGCCGGTTGAAATGACCGTCACCTTTTCTTTTTTGCTGAGTTCAATCGCGACTCTGACTGAATTGGAGATGACGGTCAGCGGGATGTTTTCAAGCGCTTTTGCCATGTACCATGCCGTCGTGCTGGCGTCAAGAATTATTCGTTCCCCGCTTTTCACGTGCTTAACGGCTTCAAATGCAATCATCTTTTTTTCGTTTACGTTTGTAATTTCGCGCTCGCGAAAATGCACCTCCGCTTCTTCGGTCTGTACGCTGACAGCGCCGCCATGACTTCTTTTCAGCTTATTTTCCTTCTCAAGCTTTTCCAAATCGCGCCTAATCGTTTCTTCCGTGACGGAAAAAAGCTCGCTCAGTTCTGTGACGCGTACGCTCGAGCGCAGATTGACAAGCTCGACGATTTTTTGGTGTCTTTCAGCTACAAGCATCCGTTTACTTCCTTCCTTTTTTGGTAAAAGTCACTGTTACTTTCATGATAGCGCATCAGCGCCGATACAGGAAATGTTTTCAGCGGGAAGCGGCGCCTAGAATCTGACTTGTATAGCGGCGGTATGCCGCCTCCCACGCTTCTGTATCTTCCGGTACATACGTTTTTTGAGGGAAGGAAGTCCTGATCGCTTTTCGGGCGCTTTGAATATCCCAAAACATGTCGAGTGCGATGGCCTGTACGGCAATGTTGCCGATGGCGCTCGCCTCTGACGGTCCGGCCCATACATTTCTGGCCAGTACATTCGCCGTGTATTGGCACAGCAGTTCATTTCGAATCCCTCCGCCCGCCATGTGAAGTCCGTCATATTCTTTTCCTGTCAATGTTTCAATCCGTTCAAGCGTAAACCGGTATTTAAACGCAAGGCTTTCCAGCACGCAGCGGATCATCTGTCCGGGCGTTTCCGGCACGTGCTGCCCAGTTGCACGGCAATACTCCCTGATCGCCTCAGGCATATGCACGGGATTAAGAAACATCGGGTCATCCGGGTCAACCGCCGACCTGAATGCTTCCGACTGTCCGGCAAGTTTGACAAGCTCGGCGCTCGAATAGCTGATCCCGTCTTTTTCCCAATCCGCCTGACAGCGCTGGAACAGCCACAATCCCATAATGTTTTTTAAAAAGCGGAATGTACCGCCGGCACCGCCCTCATTTGTAAAATTCCAATCGAGCGCCTGTTTTGACATCAGCGGAGTGTCAAGTTCAGTTCCAATCAGCGACCAGGTGCCGCAAATCAAATATGCAAAGTCTTCCGTTTCAGCGGGAACGCCGACAACTGCAGAAGCCGTGTCATGTTCGCCGACGGCAATGACCGGTACGGCAGGCACCGACAATTCGCTGCACACTGATTGTGACAGCCTCCCCGCTTCGCTTCCTGGTTTTGCTATATCCTTCGGAAAAATATTGGCCGGGAGTCCCATAAGGCTGATGAGCTCCCAATCCCAATCTGACGTTTTCGGGTTGAACAGCTGAGTTGTCGTCGCATTTGTAAACTCGCTTTTTTTCTCGCCCGTTAAAAAATAGCGCAGCAAATCAGGAATCATTAAAAGCGTTTCCGCGTGTTCCAACAGCGGAGAATTCGCTTTTTTCAGCGCCCGGAGCTGAAAGATGGTGTTGAACGGCAAAAGTTGAATACCGGTTCTTGAAAACAGCTCTTCTTTTCCGATTTCATTCAGCACCTCCATCATCATTCCGTCCGTGTAAGGGTCTCGGTAATGATAAGGGTTCCCCAACAGCTCTCCGTTACGATCGAGAAAGCCGACATCAACCGCCCAAGAATCGATTCCGATACAGCTGATTCGTCCGCAGCCGTTTTTCGCCTTTAAAATGCCTTTTTTGATTTCATGATAAAGCCTGAGAATGTCCCAATAAAGGTGTTTTCCCGCCTGAACGGGCTGATTTGGAAAACGGTGAATTTCCTCCGCTTTGATCAGACCGCCGTCCACATGACCTGCATAAGCTCTGCCGCTCGACGCACCAAGATCAAAAGCGAGAATCGTCACCAGCTTGCACCGCCTTTGCCGCGTGCCAGTATTTTCTCCGCATACCCGCTTTCCGCATAAGCTTTGAGCGGATCAGGCGGGACGTTCATTTCCTCCCGCACGGCGTAAAGGAGCGGTTTGACGTCAATTTCAAATGCTTCGCGGATCGCAGCCTCTGCGGCAAGAACGTCATGATTTTCCTGCGCTTTCTTCACTTCATCGAAGTTGATCAAAAGCGCTTTTGCAAATTGAGTCTGCACATTCATGACCGAGCGCAGTACAGCCGGGATTTTAGGTTCGAGATTATGGCATTGATCAAGCATATACGAAATATGTTCGGCCGTCTTCCGGACACTCGGGTCGGAATCGCGGCAGGCGTCCAAAATTTGATAAAAAATGAGAAACAGTTCGTACGGGTTGTGCGCGCCTGCGATCAAATCGTCATCAGCGTATTTGCGGCTGTTGAAATGAAAGCCTCCGAGACGTTTTTCGTCAAGCAAATAAGCGACAATGTGCTCGATGTTCGTCCCTTGGGGATGGTGGCCGGTGTCGACGAGCACCTCAGCCTTCGGCCCGAGCTTTTGCGCCAAATTGTAAGCCATCCCCCAATCCGCCAGGTCTGTATGATAAAATGCCGGCTCAAAAAACTTGTATTCAATCAAGAGCCGCATATCATCGTCAAGCGCTTCGTATACTTCAGCCAGACACTCATACATCCAATTTTTCCGTTTTCTGATGTCGCCCTGACCGGGATAGTTGGTTCCGTCGGCAAGCCAGAGGCTGATTTCCTTGGATCCTGTTTGTTTTGCAATATCGACGCATTCGAGCAATTGCTCAGTCGCTTTTTGGCGAAGGTCCGCTTTAACGTTTGTGACGCTTCCGAATTTGTAGTCATCGTCCTGGAACAAGTTCGGATTCACGGCGCCGACGGCAAGGCCAAGCTGCTCGGCGTGCGCTTTCAGCTTTCCGTAATCATCAACTTGATCCCACGGAATATGGATGGCGACGGAAGGACAAGTTCCGGTTAATTTGTGAACGACTGATGCATCTTCCATTTTTTCAAATGGATCCCTCGGTACGCCCTCTTGCTGAAACACTTTGAAGCGCGTGCCCGAGTCCCCGTATCCCCATGAAGGCGTCTCGATTTTAAGCGCTTTCAATTTTTCCTTTACTTCAGAAAGTCTGATGCCTCTGTCTTTCTGCTGTTCTTCAAATAAAGCGTAAGCCCGGTCATTCATCATGTACACCCTTCCCCTCTGTTTTTAACGGATATGCCATGGTTGACATTAACGCAAGTTCCGGCTGGGTTGTGTCCAGCCGGCTGTACTGGACGATCACAGGTACATCGCTTGCGATCTCGATCGCATAAGGAACATTTTCAGGAATGCGTTCTCCTGCTCGGTGCAAAGAACTTGTGCGAATATGCTTCGTTCTCTTGCCCTGAACCGTCTCGGGAATGCCTTCGAGCGGCGGACGGTCTTCAAAGTATACTGTGATCGCAAGGTTTGCGTCTTCTTCATGGCAATTTAAAACACAAATGGCTTCATGGCTCGTCAAGCTTCCGGAACTTTCCGGAGGAATAAAACCGTCCGGTATGATCCAGTGGGTCTCGCCCTTCATCTCCCTTTTCCCCCTTTGTTTTCTGAAAGGACGGCCGAAGCCGTTCCTTTCCAATTACCTTGAAAATGCGGCCGGCACTCCCCCGTCAACCGTCAGCATGCATCCCGTCGTTTTTGCCGTTTTTTCTGAAGCGAAATAAGCGATCGCTTCGGCGATGTCGGCGGGATAAATGTTGACGGAAAGAGTCGTACGTTTGCGGTAATGCTCTTCAAGCCGATCGGGTTCAATCCCGTAGGCGGCGGCTCTTTCTTCGCGCCACTTGGAGTCCCAGATGGCCGACCCTTGAAGCACCGCATCCGGAAGCACTGAATTCACGCGGATTCCATACGGTCCGCCTTCAGCGGCGATGCATCTCGCCAAATGAACCTCAAGCGCTTTTGCAGAGCTGTATGCCGAAGCGTTTTTGCCTGCATAAACGGAATTTTTCGAGCCGATAAACACCATGCTGCCGCCTGAACCCTGTCTTTTCATTTGCTTAAAAGCTTCTCTGGCGACGAGAAAATATCCTGTTCCAAGTACATTCATATTCAAATTCCATTCTTCGAGAGTCGTTTCATCAAGCGGGCTGGATGTCGCAAGCCCCGCGTTGTTGACGAGAATGTCGATCCCGCCGTAATTAAGGACGATTTCCTCGAATGCCGCCTGAACGTCCTCTTCTTTCGTCACATCCATGCGGACGGCGGATGCTCGTTCCGCACCGTATTGTTCATTAATCTCTGCGGCTGTTTTTTCTGCGCCTTCTATATTAATGTCAGCAACAGCAACATGCGCACCTTCTGAAGCAAGGCGGCGGCAGGTCTCGCTGCCGATTCCGCCCGCTCCTCCCGTCACAAATGCGATCTTGCGGGAAAATTCGGCTTCCGGCGGAGCAAGCGTTAATTTATAAAGCTCAAGCGGCCAATATTCGACATTGTAGGATTCTTCCTCATTTAGAGATACAAAGTTTCCAAGGACTTCTGTTCCCTTCATGACAGCAATCGCCCGCCGATATAAATCTCGGCTGACCTTTGCCATCGCCAGGCTTTTACCTGCTGCCACCATGCCGATTCCCGGGATTAGCATCACGCGCGGCGCCGGTTCAAACATCTCGTCTCCTTCATGCCGGTTTCTTTGAAAATAGGCGGCATACGATTCTTTAAACCTAGCAATCTCGGTTTTGATCCGTTCGACCAGCTTCTCTGTGTCCTGTTCAGCGGGATTCCACGGAATATAGGCAGGCGTCCGCTTTGTATGCACAAGGTGATCCGGACATGCGGCGCCAACCTGTGAAAGCGATGGAGCGCGCCTGCTGTTCGTGAATTCGAGTACATCATCAGCATCGCACCATGTGAGCAGCATGCGTTTCTCTCCGCTGACAGCGCCGCGGATAATTGGCAAGATATCGGCTAAAATCCGTTTCCGGTCCTCCCGTGCAAGCGGCTCGACCATCTGTCCGCCAAACGGCTGATGATCTTCTGAACGGCTTTTAATGTATGCTTCCGCTTCGCGAATCACAGCAATCGTCTGATCATAGCTTTCTTTCGCCGTTTCCCCCCAGGTGACGAGCCCATGCTTCTCCATTAAAACAAGCTCTGCATTCGGGTTGTTTTTCACACCTTCTGCTATCAGCTTCGATAAAGCGAAGCCCGGTCTGACATAAGGCACCCATACAAAGCGGCTGCCGAATATCTCCTCTGCGATCTCTTTTCCATTATCAGCGCAGCAGATGCTGATGATCGCATCGGGATGGGTGTGATCGACATGCGGAAACGGCAAAAAAGCATGAAGAAGCGTTTCGATCGACGGCCGCGGGTGCTTTCCGTCCATCATGCAATGGGACAAATATGCCGTCATTTCTTCATCGGTCATGCTGCTCCGTTCCATCAGCGGACGAATATCATCGAGCCTCAGCCCGGTAAATTGGCCCGCTGACATCGTCGCCAAGTCCGAGCCGCTGCCTTTCACCCACATCACCTCGATGTCCCTGCCCCTGAAATCCTTTTCCGTCGTTTTCATCGATGTGTTTCCCCCGCCCCAGTTGCAGACCGATCGGTCAGAGCCGATCAGGTTGGAACGGTAGACGAGTTCGTCAAGACCCGGACGCAGCGATGCAGCCTCAGTTTCTGACCATAAATATTCCACCATACGTATCACTCCGTTTTTGTTTGTTTATTTTTGAATATGTTTGTTTAAAGAGTAACATATTTTGTTTTATTTTGTAAGCGCTTTTTTCAGAAGCCATTTTATGATAGAGCTGTTTCAATCGGTCTATAAATAAAAAACCCCCAACAGCAGGCAGCCGTAGGGGGCAGGAATGTGGAATGTTTTAACCTTTGAAAATAAAATGTCAGATTTTAAGAAAGCGTTGGCATCATGATGATGACGCTTTTTGTCCCGCCGGCTAACCGTTTTGGGAACATATTGATCCACAACAAACGATTGAAAATCGGCTTTTAATCTTTTAATATATAAACTCATGTTTTTAAAAGGAGGGGTCAGGATGAATAAAACACTGCACGCACCAGTCAAACTGATCATCGCAATTTTTATGATTTGCACATTTTCTATCGGCTTTACAGAGTACGTCGTTATGGGTATATTGACTTCCATTTCAAAGGATCTCTCTGTTCCGATTTCATCTACCGGCTTATTGGTAACGGCATATGCGGGAAGCGTTTGTCTGACGGGGCCGATCGTCACCATATTGTCGGTCAAAATGCCGCGGAAACCGGTATTGATCGGCTTGATGAGTGTGTTTGTACTGTCGAATGCGCTCAGTTTCCTGGCGCCGAACTTCACCGTTTTGTTGATCTCAAGAATCCTATCCGCTTCCATTCATGGCGCATTTTTTGCAACGACGATGGTGTTCGTCAGCGAAATGGTACCGCCCGAAAAGCGGGCCGCCGCTGCCGCTTCAATGAACGGCGGCTTGACCATCGCCCTGATGCTCGGCGTTCCGTTCGGTTCTTATTTAGGCGACCTTTTCAGCTGGCGGATCGTTTTTCTGATGATCGCATTCCTCGGATTGATCGGCCTCGCCGGCATTTGGCTGACGGTGCCGCACAGAAAACCGAAAGTCGTCCCTAAATTGATCCATGAATGGGATGTGTTTAAAAATAAACAAGTTCTTTTCTCTTTTGCTATCACAATTTTCGGCTATTCAGGTGTATTCATCGCCTACACGTTTATTGAACCGATGCTGCGGCATTCTGCCGGTTTTGGCAGCCTCGGCATTACAGCCGCCCTTTTCGCCTACGGATTTGGCGGAGTCGTCGGCAATTTCTACGCCGGAAAGGTGCCGTTTCACCTGTTAACCCGCTCCATGATCGGCGTGATGATCGCGCTCATGGCGATCCTTGCGGCCTTCCCTTTTGTCAGCGGACACCCTGCCGGCGCCATCATCGTGACGTTTTTATTCGGAGCCGGCGCTTTCGGAACGGTGCCCCTTTTGCAAACAAAGGTCGTGGCTGCGTCTGAACACGGAACAACGATCGCCACCTCTGTCAGCATCGCTGCATTTAACTTGGCCAACGCGCTCGGCGCATGGATCGGCGGACTCATTCTTCATGCATCAGAGTCCTACACATACCTTGCCACAGGCGGTGCGCTTATGACCATGTGCGGACTGACGCTGACGATGTTCGCCTTTGTGTCTGAGAAAAGACAAGTGAAAGAAGAAATGTGGAGAACGGATCTGTAATTAAAAAAGCTGCCCGGTTTTAAGACCTGGCAGCTTTTTTGTTTGGTTCTTGCAGCGTCTTTGTCTGAGCTGCTTTCCGCATGATCGCGATCATCAAAAGGGCGGCCGCGGCATAGACGATGCCGAAACAGCCGAAAACGAAAACAGAAGATGACATTCCTAATAACACGCCTGATAGAACAGGACCGCAGGCCATTCCCGTATACCTGATAAAATTAAACATGCCCATCGCACTGCCGCGGTTCTCATCAAATTCATTTGCCATCATCGTAGAGAACAGCGGCGGGATCAGCCCCATCGTGACGCCGAAAAGAACGAGGGCCGCCGACAACGCGAAAAGTGAAAACGAGTGGGTAAAGCCAAAACAGACGACGCTGGCCGCGGCGGTCAGATTGCCGATCAGAAACAGGCGTCCGAGCGACAATCTCTTTTGTATCCACTTAAACAGCACGCTGCCGGCAACCGTACTGACCGCTATCGGCAAATACAGCAAGCCGACGATCTGCAGATCAAGGTGATAATGATCAGTCAGCAAAATCGGCAAATATACGATCACTGAAAAATAAATAAAGAAAAGAAGATAGCTTAATATCAAAACGGCATTTCCCGTCCTGTTTTTGAAAATATCCTTATAATGCGACAACAGGCTGCCCGCGCTGAGATTGGTCTTTTTCTCCGCATGGCTCTGCGGAAAGCAAAACGCATTTCCGAAAAGCAAAAGAACAGACAAGACTGTCAAAAACCAAAAAATTCCTGGATAATTATAGCGCTCCCCGATAAAACCGCCGAGAATAGGCGCCGCTGCCGGTGCAAGGGAAAGCAGCATTTGATAAGTCCCCATCGCACTGCCCCGCTTCGTTCCCTGGAACAGAGATCCGATTGTGGTTGCCGCAATTAATGGAAGCGCTGCCGTCCCTAAAGCCTGCAGCACCCTAAAAAAAAGAAACAGTCCAAAATCCCTTGCGACGGCGCAGCCGATTGTAGCAATGACCGTTACGATCATGCTCGCCATCATCACAAACCTCGATCCTTTAAAGTCGACAATTGAGCCGACAATGATCTGCATCACAGCTGTAATGAAGATGAACAGCGAGACGGACAGGTTGACCATCGATACGGAAACGTGAAACGAATCTCTGATTAACGGAATGATGGGTGAATAGATATTTTGATTCAACGATGCGAAAAAGGCGCTGATACACACAAAATACATAATGAAAGAAGCATTTAATTTCATTGGTCTCATGTCAAACCGCCTGCCTTGTTTTTGTTTATTCGTTAACAATTCCTTCAATATCGTTCACCGGTTAACAATATTAATTGTAGATGACTCCTTTATCAATGTCAACGAACATTTCTTACTGCAGCTTTAAAGTTTTTACAAACTTTTTACTTATCGGGTTTCTTCACTCGAAAAACGCCTTAAAAAAAGGTTCCTTCTGATCAAAATTCCTCAGATTCAAAAAAACGTTACGAATATTTTCATATTTTGAATTTGATTTGTGTTGACAACTGGAAAAGATAGGGATAAAATGACTATTGTTTACTAGTAAACTTTTATGCTGTACCTTGCCTGATTTTGAGCTCAAACTCTTGCCCTGCTTTAACTATTGAACAAATGTGATACCCCTTCATCATGACCCGCACCATCGCTTATTCTTCTCGATTCATACCTAAGTGAGACCAGCCTATTCCCAGCTCGATAAACCGCACGTATCCCATCATTGATTGCAAAAGAAGTCATTCTATGTCCGTTAAGGAGGAAATCAATGACAGAGCTTACAATGGAGAGCAAACACCGGCCATTCAAAACTGAAACTCTTACCCGAAACTGCAATGAAATACTAAAACGCAGACGCCATGTTCTCATTGGCATCAGCCCGTTTAACAGCCGATTTTCCGAAGATTACAT
Organism: Bacillus sp. PK6-026; assembly: GCF_054161455.1. Taxonomy (NCBI): domain Bacteria; kingdom Bacillati; phylum Bacillota; class Bacilli; order Caryophanales; family Bacillaceae; genus Bacillus; species Bacillus sp. PK6-026. The sequence goes on from NZ_CP096418.1 coordinate 3,601,073, forward strand.
TCATCGGCTTATCGGCTGGGCCGTCCGTGAATTTCAACATGTATCCGTGCTTTTAGCCGGAAAGGAAGCAGCCAACCTTCTCGAAGCGCTCGGCACCCCGAATGGGAAGGCCGAACGGAAAGTCAGGAAAGAAGTCTCACGGAACCGGAGATTCGCTGAAAAGGCGTTGGAAGCGCATGGCGGCAACCCCGAGGCCATTCATACATTTTCCGATTTCGCGAACCAGACCGCATACCAGCGTTTGCGGATGGAAGTCGAAGACGCCTTTTTTGACCAGCCGCATTTCCGCAAAGCCTGCCTGGAGATGTCGCATGCGGCGATCCTCGGACGGGCCCGGGGCATTCGGATGGATGTCCAGGAGGTCAGCGCCGCCATGCTGGAGCTGGCTGTTGAATACGTCATCGCTGAACTTCCGTTTTTCATCGCCGCCCCTGATATTTTAGGCGTCGAAGAGACGCTTCTTGCTTATCACCGTCCATGGAAGCTCGGCGAACAGATCTCCCGTCATGAATTTGCCGTCAAAATGCGCCCAAATCAAGGATATCTTATGGTTTCCGAATCGGACGAAAGTGTGGAATATAAAAGCATGCAGGAGGAACGAGTATGAATCAATCGCTAAAAACATTCAGCGTGTTGTCAGAACAATATCACGAGAATCCTTATCAATATTTCTCATACCTTCGGGAATCTGATCCCGTCCATTATGAAGAATCGCTAGACAGCTATTTTATCAGCCGCTACCAGGATGTGCGCCGCGTGCTCCAGAATCAGGATGTCTTTACAACGAAATCGCTTGCCAAACGAGCCGAGCCCGTCATGCGCGGACCTGTGCTCGCCCAAATGAAAGGCAAAGAGCACACGGCGAAAAGGAGAATCGTTCTGCGCCGTTTTATCGGGGAATCCCTTGATCACCTCACACCGCTCATCAAAGAAAATGCACAAAGGCTTTTGGCCCCTCATCTGGAGAAAGGGCGGATCGACCTTGTCAATGATTTCGGCAAAACGTTCGCCGTTTGTGTGACGATGGACATTTTAGGTTTGGACAAGAACGACCACCAAACGGTGAGAAACTGGCACAGCGGCGTCGCCGATTTCATTACCAGTTTGAATCAGGCACCTGAAGACCTGGAACATTCCCTCAAATGCAGTGAACAGCTCGCTGAATATTTGAATCCGATTATCGAGGAAAGGCGCAAAAATCCCGGACATGATTTAATATCCATCCTTTGCACTTCCGAATACGAGGGAGTAGCGATGTCTGACCGCGACATCCGCGCGCTGATTCTCAATATATTGCTTGCCGCCACGGAACCGGCGGACAAGACGCTCGCATTAATGATTTATCATTTGCTTCATCATCCCGATCAAATGAATGACGTGCTGGAAGACCGTACGCTCCTGCCTCAGGCCATCGCAGAGACGTTGCGCTACAAGCCGCCGGTGCAGCTTATCCCGCGCCAGCTTTCACAGGACGCGGTGATCGCCGGAGTCGAGCTCAAAGAAGGGACGACTGTATTTTGCATGATAGGCGCGGCAAATCGCGATCCTGAAGCGTTTGAGAATCCCGACGAGTTCAACATCCATCGCACCGACCTGGAAGTCAAAAGCGCATTCAGCGGCGCAGCCAGGCATCTCGCATTCGGTTCAGGCGTCCACAACTGTGTAGGAGCGGGGTTTGCGAAGACGGAAATCGAGCTTGTCGCAAATATCGTCCTAGATCAGCTGAAGAATATCCAGCTGGAGAAAGACTTCGTTTACCGTGAGACAGGCCTTTACACACGCGGCCCCGTCTCGCTCAACATCAGATTTGATACGAAACATTAATCTTGTGAAAAAGCCTTCTCCTCCCGAGAGGAGGCTTTTTCAATTGCCGCCTCACTGATCTTCGCCAGCTCTTCAAAATCCTCCCTCCCTTCGATCGCATGTGAAAGTTCGTGGCATTGAACGATTTTAAAACCATTCATTTTAAACATCGCGATGATTTCAATTCTCCCCCGGTCTCCGTTTGTTTTGACAACATTGACCGTATACCTGACCGCTGCGCTTTGCAATCGCTCGTCAAACAAAAACTCATGAAAGGGCGACACCGTTATGGTGCGGGCAACCTTTTTCAGCGTCCTCATGTGATCTTTAAACTGCACAAGGTCAATTTGACTGCCATCGGTTACTTGAACATAATTCTCGCTGAAATAATCGGGAATTTTTTCAGTATTCATTTCACTCAAGATGTCCTGATACATGCTGCTTAAAAACTGTTGGGCTTCACTTTTATTCATTCGCTTCTCCTCTTGATTAAATGTGTTTTGACCATTCGTTTAAAAAGCGGATGATGGTTTCCAGCTCGGATTCGGAAAACCGCTCAAACAGCTCGATATAGTGCTGCTTTGCAATTTCGTGCATCCTGTCATGAATGTCGGCCAGTTTCTTCCCCTCGTCTGTTAATCTGTAATACAATTCTTTGTTGTTGTTCGGTTTTTTGTGCGATTCGATCATCCCGTGCTTTGTAAGCACATTGACCGCTTTTGTCACTGCCGCTTTTGATATTTGAAGTTTTGCTGCCAGGAAAGCGTTGTTGACGTCTGCCTCGTTTTCGCTGATAAGCGAGATAATGTGAAGCTGGGTCAGTGTCCAATGCTTCCGGATGCTGTCGACTTCTTGAAAAGCTTCCTTTGCGAGCGCCTGCTGTTCATGCTGAGCCCGCTTTTCTCTTTTGAGAATAAAATCCTGAACGGCTTGAAATGCTTGCTCATACGTCTTGTTTTCCACGATCATCATATCCTTTCCATCATCGTTAACCGGTTAACTATTTAATAGTTTACCAGTTAACAATAATTAAAGCAAGCAAAAAGCATATGATGCAGAAAAGATCCGCAGCATATGCTTCCCTCATACTTGAAGAGATAACACGTGCTTTTCAGTCCAATCCAGAAGCTTCAGGTCCTGTTTGCGGCCGGCGATGAATGAAAGCCCCAAAGGCTCGCCGTTTTTTGCCGGTAACGGAACGGTGATCTGCGGAAGCCCGCCAAGCCCGGCAATACACGTCAGTTTCATCGTGCGCGCCCTTCTCTCATGTAATTCGTTTTCCGGCAGCCCGCGGAGCGGCGGCGTGCCGGGAGCAGTTGGAATGACGAGTAAGCCGTCTTCCGCGAGCCATTCCGACAGTCTCCTTTTCACCGCTTCTCTTTTCATCAACACATGCTCATGATCGCTTTTCCTAAGACTTGACGTCCATTCAAATCTTTCTGCGATTCCAGAGCCGAACACTGGATTTGTGCGCTCGATCCAAGCTCCATGCTCCTCCCAAATATCCAGACCCTGCAGCAACTTGAACATCTCCGCCCATTCCGCGAGGCCTCCGTCAGCGGCAATGCACCAGTCGAATTCGCCGTCTATCAGGCCTAATGCATGAGCGTATACTTGTGTCCGGTCGCTTTCTTCAAGCAGGCTCCACGCCTCTTTTTCAAAATAAATCCGCTTGAAACAGGCCCCTGCCTCCTCCTGTCCGCTAAGCAGGACGCGGCCTGCCGCATGAAGAATTCCGATATCTTTTGACATCCATCCGACAGTGTCAAAGCTTTTCGCCAGCGGTATGACTCCATTAACCGGCACCTCGCCGTGCGTCGGCCGAAATCCGAAAATTCCGCAGTAGGAAGAAGGGATTCTGACAGACCCTCCGGTGTCTGTTCCAAGGGCAAAATCGGCCATGCCGGAAGCTGCCGCCACGGCCGAACCACTTGAAGATCCTCCAGGAATGTTGTCCTTGGCACAAGGATTGACTGGCGTACCATAATGGACATTTTCTCCGTCAAGGCTGTACATCAGCTCATCCGTGTGAGCAGCACCTTTAAGCCTTGCCCCTTCACGCAACAGCAAGTCAACGGCTTCCGCGTTTTTTTCGGCAGGTTCGTGCGTCCTCAGCCAATCAGGATTTCCCGCCGCATTTGTATGGCCTTCTACCGCAAACACATCCTTTACCGCAAACGAAAGGTTTTTCAAGCTTCCTTCAGCTGATGCCGGCTCGACAGCCAAATCCTTGTTCATAAAAGCGCCCCAATCATACTCCATTTTCAAAATCCCCTCTTTTTGTTTTTAACGATAACCGGACACCTCTTCAAATTGAACAAAATTGTGACAAAATCTTCCGTTCTCCGGTTGAAAAAGGTCTTTAGGTTTGTTCCTATAGGCAAACAGGGTAAAATAAAGGGTGTTAATTACATATTAAAAACGAACATGGGAGAGGAGAATGAATGGTGAACAAGGTTCGCACAGGAATATTAGGATACGGTTTGTCAGGTTCGGTGTTTCATGCGCCTTTATTATCTGTGTTAGAAGATTTTGAGATTCGAAAGGTGATGACTTCAAGAAAAGAACAAGTCAAACAAGACCTCCCCGAAACAGAAGCCGTCAGCTCGATCGAAGACATCACAAATGACCCTGACATTGATCTCGTCATCGTGACCACGCCGAGCGGCCTTCATTACGAAATGGCGAAAGAGTGCATCCGCGCCGGAAAGCATGTCGTCCTGGAAAAACCGATGACGGCAACAGCGGAAGAAGCTGAAAAGCTCATCAATGCCGCGAAAGAAAAAGGGGTGCTTCTCAGCGTCTACCACAACCGAAGATGGGATAACGACTTTTTGACGATCAAACAGCTCATCAAAGAAGGGCGCCTCGGAGAGGTTAACACATTCCACGCCTCCTACGACCGGTTCCGGCCGAATGTCAGACAGCGCTGGAGAGAGCAGAAAGGACCGGGCTCAGGCGCACTGTACGATTTGGGTTCACACCTGATCGATCAGGTGCTTCATTTATTCGGCATGCCAAACAGCGTCACCGCTCAAGTGACCGCTCAAAGAGCCAATGCGGAAACAGACGATTACTTCCATGTCGTCCTTCACTATGATCAGCGCCAAGTGATTCTCCACTCGGGTTCGATTGTTCCGGCCAACGGTCCCCGCTACCAAATCCACGGTTCAAAAGGAAGCTTTATTAAGTATGGTATCGACGGCCAGGAGGATGCACTCAGAGCGGGTCAAAAACCTGCAGGCGATGAGTGGGGAGCCGATCAACCCAAATATTACGGGGAACTGGCCACAGTCGAAGGTGACGAGGTCATTAAGGAAACAGTGGAAAGCATCCCGGGTTCATACTTAACCTATTACAAGCAGCTTGCTTCAAGTATTCTTGAAGGCGGCAGCCTGCCTGTCACGGCGGAAGAAGGACGCGACGTCATCCGCATCATCGAAGCCGCGCAAAAAAGCAGCGAAACGAATCAAACGGTGTTCTTACACAAATAAAATAAAACCGCGGATCACGTCCGCGGTTTTTTCAAAAGGTCCGGCCCAATTCTTTGGCGCGGGCAATTGCATTTCGTTTAATTTCTTCGGCTTTATCCGGCTCTGCATTATGCCCTTCTATAAATAAACCTTCAAATTCCGGCACTCCGAAAAACTGCATCATGATGCTGATATAGCGGTGCCCCATCTCAAGTTCCGCAGCCGGCCCTTCTGAATAGTAGCCGCCTCTCGCCTGGATGTGCAGGGCTTTTTTATCGGTTAACAGCCCGATCGGTCCCTGTTCGGTATATTTAAACGTCTTTCCCGCTACAGCGACCGCATCAAAGTACGCTTTCATCACCGGCGGAAAAGAGAAATTCCAAAGCGGCGTGACAAACACGTATTTGTCTCCCGCGATAAATTGCTCGCTCAGCTCATTCAAACGGCCGACTTTTGCCTTTTCGTGTTCAGAAAGCTGTTCAAATCCCGATCCCGACTGCAATTTTCCCCAGCCGCTGAAAACATCCGCATCAATCTGCGGAATGTTCTCCTTGTAAAGATCAAGATGTATGACTTCATCATCCGGATGAGCTTCTTTGTAAGATTCGATAAAAGCTTTTCCCGCCGCCATGCTGTATGATGCCCTTTCGTCATGCGGGTGAGCGGTAATGTAAAGGGTTTTTGTCATCTCTTTTGCTACCTGCCTTTTTGTATTGTTATTGGATAGTATGGGACGTTTTCAGGCAAATATTCAGAAAAACTCGGCTTATGCTGGAATCATCCGCCGGTCCAAAAACGTATAGCCGGGAATAGCTCGCAGACAGGATGCAAACTTCCCATACGGAAGTTTTACGACGCAGTTTGCACATATTGCTGATCGCCTGTTTCGCATTTTTGCACTAACGGCTGGATCAAAAGCGTTAATTGATACTTTCGTTCAGCAGTCTGATCGCCTGCAAATACTTTCATTCTGCTTGTAATTCACGAATAAAAAAAGGAACGCCTCGATTTTTCAGGTCAAGGCGTTCCTCCATTCAAAACGAAAGCAGACTCCCTTGCAGGAGCAATGCCATTTCTTGGATGCTTGCGGCATCTTCGTTTTTTAGATGATACTTTTATATACAGCTTTTATGACTGCGCTGTATGCCCCTCTTCTTCCAGCTTTTCGAGTCTCTCTTGCACCTCTTCTTCTGAAAGGCCGTGCTCTTTGACATACAGGTTGCGCGGATGAACCCGGCACTCGTGCGTGCAGCCCCGCAAATAGCGGTGTTCATTTTCTTCAGAGCAGATGATCTGCTTGTTGCATTCAGGGTTGGCGCAGTTGACATAGCGCTCGCAAGGCTCGCCGGTGAAATAATCCTTGCCGACGATGACATGCTCTTTCTGGTTGACCGGAACGCTGATTCTTTCATCGAAAACATAGCACTGCCCGTCCCACAGTTCACCTTGAACTTCAGGGTCTTTTCCATACGTCACAATCCCGCCGTGAAGCTGGGACACGTCTTCAAATCCTTCTTTTTTCAGCCATCCCGAAAATTTTTCGCAGCGGATACCGCCCGTGCAGTAAGTCAATATTTTCTTGCCTTCGAGCTTTTCTTTGTTATCACGGATCCATTCAGGCAATTCGCGGAACGCCTTAATGTCCGGTCTGACTGCGCCGCGGAAATGTCCCAAATCGTACTCATAGTCGTTCCGTGCGTCGACGACAATCGTATCTTCCCGCTGCATCGCCTCATAAAATTCTTTTGGCTCAAGGTATTTTCCCGTTAATTCATTCGGATCGATATCATCTTCCAGACGGAGCGTCACAAGCTCATCGCGATGGCGGACATGCATTTTTTTGAAAGCGTGCCCTTCTGATTCATCGATTTTAAACACCATATCTTCAAAGCGGGGATCGTTTTTCATTTCACTCATATAGCGGTCTGTCTGCTCTACGGTTCCTGACACGGTTCCGTTTATTCCTTCACCCGCCACAAGGATGCGCCCTTTCAGGCCCAAATCTTTGCAGAACTTGAGGTGATCTTCGGCAAATTGCTCGGGGTTGTCGATATGAACATATTTATAATACAACAATACTCGGTATTGATTTTTCATGATATCTTACCACCTATCTGATGCATGTTTTTATAGGAGAAAAAATGGAATATCCATCCATTTATTTTATCAAACCTTTGTTCATATTAAAACAAATCATCACCATGATTTCAATGAAGCTGCTTGAACATTCCCTTAATCAAATGCTAGAAATTTTAACACTTCCGGCCGTTTTACGCAAGCAAAACAACTCAGGTTAAAGGACTTTCAGCAATTCTGTTATAAACTCCCAAAACCCAGGAACTTCTTGACATAAAAGCATCTCCGCTTTTTCGCAAATTTTCATCTTCAGCTCCTGTTCAAGATCCTCCCTCTCTTGATAGGATGTGTTGTTTAATTTGCTTTTGATCATCGGCGTGAAATTTTCCAGCAATTTCTCAATCTCTTTTTCGTCGTGCAGACTCACTGTTATCATTCCCCTTTGCTTTAGAATTCAGCAGCTCTCTTATCTTTTCGAGTGCCCTTTTATGAATTCTTGAAATATTTTGCCTTGATTCTCCCAAAGAGTCAGCCATTTCCTGCATGGATACCCCGTGAATGTAAATTTGCGCAAGCACTTTTTTCTGCTTGTCCGTCAATTGCAAAAACGCTTCATAAAGCATCGGGTCTTGCAGATGTTCACTAAAATCCTCTTCCTGTTCCAAGACATCGTCTAACAGGTCCCCTCGGGGCGGCTCGGGCAAAGTCGGACTGTCGTCGATCATCAATGGAAAACGCTCTCGATTTTTCCGGACTCTTTTATCAAAGTCGACGGAGAAAATCCGGATCATCGAGTTGATGTATTTGATCATGCGGATGTTTTTGTAAAACCGCTTAAATTCGCGATCGAGACACTCTGCCTCTTCAGAATCCGGATGTTCCAAAACGTGGTTGAAAAGCCGCTCATACCGGGGGTTGCTCAAAAAATGCTTCACAAGCGGATGCCCTGTGATTTCCTTGATTTTCGCACGCAGTAACGTTTGATCAATCATAAAAACCGCCTCCTATTTATTTAGATGAAAGAAATGTAAAAAAAGTAAACTCATCTCTTCTTATTAACATGCAAACATAAGTTCCCATTCAGAGAAAATAGTTCTTTGCTTACATTTTTCAGACTTTCTTCACTTCTTAACATAGGAGGTGGTAAGAATGGACAGTGCATTCATTGAGGAAGCAGCGAAACAAATCGGCAATGTCGGCTTTCCAGCTGTATTGGCAATTTACCTGCTGACGCGTTTTGAAAAGAAAATCGATGAACTGATCGAATTGATCAAAGAAAAAAGTGACACCGATGATTGACATCGGCCTCACTTTTTTCACTTAACATGACAGAAGGGGAAAACGAAAGGCCTTTCAGCTCTCCTTTACATTTTGAGAAAGAGGGGATATCACATGGAAAAAAACAAATCAATTCCACAGCCGATCAGAGGAGAAAAAGGAGCGGAAACGAAAATTCCGCATAACGTTGAGCGCGATCGCCAAAATCCGGACATGCTTGCGCCGCCGGAAACCGACCACGGAACGGTGTCAAACATGAAATTTTCATTTTCCGATGTCCATAACCGACTCGAAAAAGGCGGATATGCACGGGAAGTCACCGTTCGCGAGCTGCCGATTTCAGACAAGCTTGCCTCTGTCAACATGAGGCTGAAACCTGGAGCCATCAGGGAACTTCACTGGCATAAGGAAGCCGAATGGGCATATATGCTGTACGGAAAAGCACGGATTACGTCTGTTGACCAAGACGGCAGAAACTTTATTGAAGATGTGAAAGAAGGAGATCTCTGGTACTTCCCGTCAGGTCTGCCGCATTCAATCCAAGCGCTTGAAGACGGCTGCGAATTCCTGCTCGTCTTCGATGACGGCTCTTTCTCTGAAAACAGCACCTTCCAGGTGACAGATTGGCTGGCCCATACGCCTGATGAGGTAATTGCCGCAAACTTCGGCATTTCAAAAGACGTCGTCGCATCTCTTCCAGATAAAGAAAAGTATATTTTCCAAGAAGTGATCCCTGGATGTCTTGAGAAAGACAAAGTCGAAAGCCCGAACGGAACGGTGCCTCAATCTTTCAGCTACAATTTGCTTGAACAGGAACCGATCGTATCTAGCGGCGGTAAAGTATGGATTGCCGATTCCACGAATTTCAAAGCGTCGAAAACAATCGCTTCTGCGCTGGTGGAAGTCGAACCTGGAGGCATCCGGGAGCTGCACTGGCATCCGAATACAGACGAATGGCAGTATTATATTTCCGGACAAGCGAAAATGACCGTTTTCGCGTCCGACGGGCATGCCAGAACATTTAACTACCAGGCCGGAGATGTCGGCTATGTGCCGTTTGCAATGGGACACTACGTCCAAAATACAGGAGACGAACCGCTTCGCTTCCTCGAAATCTTCAAAGACGACCACTATGCTGACGTTTCGTTAAACCAATGGCTCGCGCTCGTTCCGGAAGAGCTTGTCCGCCAGCACCTCGACGTCGGCAGCGAGTTTACAAACATGCTCTCTAAAGAAAAGCATCCGGTCGTGAAATTTGATAAGAAATAACCAGCCAGGCTTGCAGGAGACATATCCTGCAGGCCTTCGGCTGCTGTGTACATATTTCAAAGGAGTTGTATCATGAAACATTTCGTTATTTGCTGCTTATCGGTAATGTTCGTTTTTTTCGCCCACTTTCTCGGCATTTCGATCCTGTTTCATCTGCCGGGCGCATTTTATCAAACAGTCGGGTCCCTGCTTTTGTTTACGCTTTGTTATACCGCACTGACCTTTGTCCTGGAACCGGCTGAAAAGCTGCTCATCCACAGTATGAAGCTGCTGGGCATCAATCGGCGGATCACGTTTTTTGCAGCCGAAATGCTCACGATCGGATGTTTATGGGCCGCGATTTTTACAGCGGACGAATTGCTGGACGACGTTCTGCTGACCTCTTCGGCGGAAATCATGATTGCCGTTTCGTTTTTTACTATTGATAAAATCCTTTATCCACGGCAGAGGTCCGGTTCGCTCTTATATTGAGAATCCACTGTGCAGGAGAATGTTATATAATGGATTTCAAGTAATCAAAAGGAGGTTTTCGTTCTTGTATAAGGTACGTTTTAGACCCGACATGTCGATCAAAGAAATCGGCGAACAGGTGCAAAGCTATGTCGCCGCCAATTGGAAACAAACGCTTGACGATCATCGCGAAGCGCTTTTAAAGGTGTTTCCCGAATTGGAAGACGCGACTTACGGCGTCTACTTGGACCACCTGCTGCCTCCTGTATTTGAAAGTCTCGAACAGTCCGGCTTTACAACGATTCAAGATGCGGGAAAAGGCGATTTTTTCATCGGAAAAGGCTTAAACTTTAGACAGTCCATGGAAAAATGGGGAGCTGACGACTGCCGCTCACGGGTGTTTTGGGCTGTCATCTCCGATCAGCAAGAAAAGCCTGCCGGGACGCTGCTCTTTGACTTTTTTCACTCTCACGCCGGGTTTGACGTGCCTCTTTCTCCGAAGATTTACACATTGGAGGAAACAGAGAGAGACAGAATTGTCGCTCACGTGAAACAGATAAAGGAAAACTAGCTGATAGCGACCCACAACATCATAAGCTGCAACCGCTGGGTAACCCGGCGGTTTTTTTAATGTAGCACAAGGAATATTTTTGCAACCAATCAAACCACACATTCGTTATGTATAAGACCACCAACATCTTACATAAGGGAGAAAATCATGAGAACTTTCGAAATATTATTAACACTCCTGTCTTTTGTCATGCTGTTTCAGCAAAAAATGCCGAGAAAGCTTGCGGCGGCAGCCGGATTTGCGAGTATTGGCGTGTTGGCGGGACAGCTTTTTTTTGAGGGATACAGATGGCAAATGGTTTTGATCTATCTGATCTCCGCCGCCCTCGCCTTTATCGCGATCTTCGGTAAAAGGCTTCAAATCAAGATGTGGAAGCCGCTGAAATATGGCTTGTATGTTCTAACATTCGCCATGCTGGCAATCTCCGTCTTCCTGTCTGTATACCTGCCCGTCTTCGATTTGCCTAAGCCTGACGGCGCTTATTCTGTCGGGACGAAGACGTTTCATTTGACCGACCGCGACAGAGAAGAAACGCTGACAAAAAATCCGCACGATAAAAGAGAACTGATGATCCAAGTATGGTACCCTGCCCAAGGTTTGCATGGACAGAAACGGGCACCTCTCTTTCCCGAAGACGCAAGCACATTTCACGAATATATCGAGAAGTTCGCAGATGGATTCGGTCTTCCCCCGTTTGCTTTGGACTATTGGCGCTACATCAAAACAAACTCATACGAAAACGTTGCGATCTCATCAGCTGAAGCCCGATATCCAGTCGTCGTAATCAGCCACGGCTTCGGAACAAGCCGGCTGCTGCACGCTTCCCAAGCCGAACATCTGGCAAGCCATGGATTTGTCGCAGTGGCGATCGATCATACGTACAGTACGATGGCAACGGCTTTTCCAGACGGACGGATGACAGGCTTAACAACCGAGCGATATATGAATGGAGTTTCCGAAAACAGCAGCAAGCTCGGGGACATTTGGACGCAGGACGCCGACTTTGTCATCAACCAGTTGGATCAGCTGAATCGCGATGCCTTTAAGGGAAAACTCGATATGGACAACATCGGGATGATGGGTCACTCATTCGGCGGCGCCACTGCGTTTAACGCCGCATATTCAAATCCAAAAATTAAAGCCGGAATCAACATGGACGGTTCACTGTACAATGTCAACGGCAAACAGGCGATTTCAAAGCCGTTTCTATTCATGGAATCGAGCAGCTTTATGAACATTAAAGACAAGGCGCTCAGCGGAAAAATTTCTGATAAAGAAATCAAAAATTCGGGTTTAACGAAAGAAGAATTCAACAAGATGATTGAGGAACGAAAAAAGGAATACAAAATCATTGATCAAGCGTCAATGGTGTATATTGAAGGAACGGAGCATTACAACTTCACCGACTTGCAGCTTTATTCAAAACTTTTGAAGCAGCTCGGCATGACGGGCGACATCGACGGCGAACGAAGCGCGGATATCGTGAACCGGTACGTTTTGGATTTTTTCAACAAGCATTTAAAAGAAACCGGCGGCGGCTTGATCAGCAAGCCGAATCCGTCATATCCGGAGGTGAAGTTTCCGAAGGAATAAACCGAAAACGACAGAAAGGGTGCCGGCGGCGGCACCCTCTTTGTCTCATTAACAGATACACCCTGGATTGCGAGAACTAAATATTTTTCGTATGCCTTTTCACTAAATGGCCGCTAAGCCCGGCATATCGGAAGTGTGCGGCTTGTAACTCCGCTTCATGCGCGGCGTCGTTAATATTAGCGGAGGTTAGCGACAAATGTTGTCACACTCTGAGCCGGAAGATGCGCCCAAAAATGATTGTCTGTTACATTGAGATTCGTTCCAGGTTGAAGGTTGCTGCTGCTGCTCGTGATCCATCTGGATACTTGAGAAACAGATCCATTCTGCAGAACGAAGTTTTGGTTAACCCCTGAGTTGTTTTTATTAATGGCAACAATAACGACTTTGTTGTCACCTTTATAGGCAGATACGTAAACGTTTGAAGCGGGGCTCTTTGTCGCATCAACCCTGACATAACCGGGACGGACAAACTTCGAGAAATGAGCCATATTGTAACCGCGCTTGCTGATCGTACCGTCTTCTTTCATAGGACCGTATGATCTGCGGATGTACCACCATACATAAGCCTGAAAATCTCCCTCTACCATCGAATTGTGAATATGGTGCGAAACATCCAATGCCTCAGGCCAGCGGTCCGCAGAATTATTGTCACTGTTCGGATAATATACTTCCGTCATCCAAAGATCTTTTCCTGCTCCTTTTTGTTTGAACAGTGGATAAGCGAAATTGTTAAGCTGTGTACCATAAAGATGAGCGCCAAGAATATCCATATTGGCAAGCGCCTTCGGATCATTCAAAATCGGATCCGATATATTTTTTAAGTATTGAAACGACTCAGGCGCGATGACACGGGCATTAATCGAGCCGGCGTTCTCTTTCATAAAGCGAAGTATTTCTTGCGGTGTCCACCACGTCCAGTCGTGTGCGTAATCAGGCTCGTTTTGGACGGAAATCGCATACAGATTCACGCCATTATTTTTCATGAAGGTAACAAAGTCGTTAAGATGCTTCGCGTATGCGGCGTACTTATCGTATCTCAGCCGTTTAGCTGATGTGTCTCCATTCCGATTGAAAGTCTCAACCATATCGCTTGGCGGATTCCAGGGAGAAGCAAAAACGATTGCTCCGTGTTTGATCGCACTCTTTGCCGTCTCCACTTCTCTGTACCAATTGTTTCTATTTTCATCAACATGAATTCTTAAAATTGAAAAGCCTAACTGATTCTGTCCATTGCCAAAGGCGGTTTCTCTTTGAGCTGCTGTAAGATCCCCGATCCAAGCCGGGTGATTCATCCCTCCAAAACCGCGAATCACTTGTTTTTCTGCAGATAGACGAACTGTTGCGTCACTGGCTGCTGAAACTTCAGAAGCGGCAGGCCCGGTTAACATGAGCGACAGCATCGTTATATATGCCAACAATACACAAATTATTTTTTTCACATGCTTTCATCCTCTCATTGTTGTGGTATATGAAAACCCCTCTGAGACCACCTTTTTGCTGTTACCGGTGCTCATTTTGTGTAAACTGCCAGTAATCAAAATTAAACAAGTTGCCTGAACTGTTTCCGGTAAATACAAAATAGACGTTGTGAACACCGGTTGCGCCGCTCACAGTGGTTTCTATTTCTCTCCAAGTCTGCGCTCCGCCTGTGGAAGGTACATTCAGAGTTCCCACAAGCTTACCTGTTACACTGTCGAGACGGACTTCAATTTTACCGCCTGCAGTGGAAGCGACATTGGCTTTAAATGTCCTCGCTCCGCGCGTGCCGAAGTCAGCATTTCCTACAGCAATCCAGTCTCCGTTATGAATGCTTGTGACGTTTTGATTATTTTCCGGTCCGCCGCGTGCTGAGGATTTCTCCGTCAAAATGCGTCCATTCCAGGCAAACGTTTCAGCTTCTACCCGGTTATACGGATTCAAATTGGCAAGCTGAGACACTCCCCTATAATTTGCCGCCACCTCTTGAATGGACCCGTCTGCAAGATGGACCAGCTTATTGATATGGGGAGAACGGTATCCTTTGCCGGCTCCGAACAAAGCGAAACTGACAGTTTGAGCATGGTACACCACATACCACTCGTTTTTAAAATTGAAAACAGCATGATGGTTGTTTCCGCCAGCCCCGAAGAATGCACCCGGATTTTTCAGGAAATGCCCTCTATACGTAAAGGGCCCCATGGGACTTGAGCTGGTCATGTAGCCGATTTCACCCGGTGGTATATTGGCCGGGTGCGCACCGCTGAAATTGATGCAATAGGAATAGTAATATTTTCCGTTATGTTTATGAATTCCCGAGTCTTCAAACATGAAAGGCGCATCAATCACAGACGCGCTTCCAACAACGCTCGTCATATCGGTCCCCAATTTTATGACTCGTGCTGTTTTAGGATTTGCCCATTGCTCCTGCGTTGGATTTGAACCGCCAGGGATGCCTCCGCCGGCATACAGATAACCGGTGCCGTCGTCATCTACGAACACTGCCGGATCAAATAGCCAAACAACGCCTGACATTCCCGGTGTACTTGTTGTAACCAACGCTTTTCCGATCGGATCTGTCCACGGCCCGGTCGGGCTGTCTGCGGTGAGGACCCCGATACCTCCGCCGCCGTTTGCAAAGTAAAGGAAGAATTTATCCTTACCATTTATCTTTTTAACTGCGACTGACGGGGCCCAGGACGCGCCTGCCCATTTCGCAATCCCCCGGCCGCCATTAGCCCCGTTGGCACCTGCCACCGGAATGGCTCCGTGATCTGTCCAGTTCACCATATCCGCTGAAGAGATGACGAACACTTTGTTCAAATTGGCAAATGAATTATCCTTAATCGTTCCGTTGCTGTTATATTCATAATCGTCACTGGACATATAGATGTAGACTCTTCCGTTATAGGTCAGCGCAAAGGGATCCGCCCCTAAATGATGGTCTATAAGCGGGTTAGAATTCCCTACATGTTTTGCAATGGTTGTGCTGGCAGCAAGTACAGATTTCCCAGGTATACAGCTCATGAATAGCACAAGAACCAATAAACATGCACCGCACTTCATTTTCATGACCAACATCCTCCTTTTATCTATAAAATCAGGCGAGTTGCCGATTTTTCCGGCAGAAGCCCCTGTCTTTGGAAAGTGCGATCCGGCTTTGGGGCGATTTCTAATCTTGAAGCAGCTTCTTTCATAGCTCTATTCCTTCGCGAAGCCGGGCCTAGCCCTCTTCCGGAAGAACGCGTTCAGAATCTTGGCCAACCGCAATAACCTGACCGGTGATTTATCTGCCGGCGCTTTGCTCTTCTTTCTCCGCATCCCCTCCTGTAGTTCATATTTAATAACCGTTTTGCATAAGCGTTGATCATACAAACTTTTACATTTAGCACCTTCAAAAACTTACCATAATTTTTTAAGCATATTAAGTGTCTTTTATCATTTCTTTTTTGCACATCTAAAAATTAATTCTTATGAACTAATTTCATTTCAATTAAAAGAAAAAAGGACAAAGGTTTGTTTTGTAAACTGTTGGCGTAGAGGTGATTCATAATGCGGAAAGAAAAAGGAGCAGAAGAACATCTGCAGGCGACTAAGCACAGATATTGCAATTATTAAAGGAACGGGCGGCGACTTGACAAGCGAGCTGAATCCGGAGGAATGACCGAAAAGCTGAGTGCCGCTGAGGAAAGCGGCAACCTCTTATAATCAGGAGAAAATAAAGAAAAGACTTAAAGCAATCGCAGTCTGAACAAGCGAAATCAAAGCCAAGTGTCCAAACGGAGTCTTGGCTTTTTTAATGTATGTATCATAAATGAAATTAACAATAAAAAAGCAAACGTATCCTATTAGTGATTCAATGATGAGCATAGTAGACCTCCTTTTGGTCAGTTCTTTCGAATGTATATATAACCAAAGTTCGACATCATGCCCTCTGATCCCTTTTTAGCGATTACACGGTGCCTCTGCCATGCCGACTCCAATGAAAGAAAAGCCAATTTCTGCGAATAAATGGGGCTTTATGCTAAAATTAAAGGAAAACGTTGAGGTGCAGTAAACTTATGATCCAACACAGTGTCTTTCTTGAGGGAGAATATACATTACAGGATATGAAATCTTTCTTTTTTTATTGGCTTAAAAAATACGCATTCCTTTATTTTATTCTTATTTTTCTATTGTTTGTCTGGGTGTTTTCCGTCGATGGGAAGATGCCGATTACCGTTTATCATAGTGAAACACTCGAATTGCTGTTGAATGGCCTTCTCATTATTGTACTTTCAATAATATTAACCTCACTTTTAATTGGGTTTTTTTATATCCGGATGCAAATTGTCTATCGAAAAAATGAACGGCTAAAACGTAAAAGAACTTACACTATCAATCCACAAGGAATCCAGATTCAATTTAAGAATTCCGATACGTTGTTTCAATGGTATGAAGTGACAGCAGTAACAGAATATAAACGCCTCATCCTCATGAAAACGTCAAGCAGCCAGATGATTTTGATACCGAAACGCTTTTTCACATTTGAAAATGAACTTCATTCTTTCAGAGAGCTTGTGACTACATATGGGCAGGCCAAAAAATTAAAATTGCAATCATAAGAAGAAGGATTTCTCCTTTTTTGTATTTCCATGTTCATTACATAAAAATGAGCAGTGATTGTAACAAAATGTATTAAAGGAGAATGCCATGAAGACTCTGGATGTTCAGGCGTTGCACAATGCAATTGATCAAACGCTGCAACAATTAAAACAACAATCAGACGAATTCGCTAAAGTTAAAAAAAGCTCAAGAGTTGCTTGATAAATACGCTGACACGGGAGATTTCCCAAGAAAGGAAAGTTGTTGACTTTGGCCAAAAAATAGGTAAAGCATATGACATGAAAACCGGAAAATATATTGTAACTACCAGAGGAACAATACATTATTCAAAAGACGGTGCTCATATAGTTCCTATAAAAACCATTAGAACCATAAGAAAAGGATTGATACTTATGGAATATAACTCTTTAATAAAAACATTAGATGAATATGGTGGTAGAGAACTGCGATTAGAATGGGAAAATGGATTAAAAATAATCGGTAATCCAGACACACTTTACGAAACAGATAATGGATTAGAGGATAAAGATATCAATTACACAGAATATTATGCAGTTGCCTTTAGAGTGAATCACATTATATCCCACCTTACTAAAAACGAAGGCAGTGTATATGATTGGTTAAGTCAAGGGGAGGAAAGCTCCTTGGTTGAGATCTCTCTTTATGATAATCCACCGAATAAAATTTTAGTGGGTGGTCAGACAGTATGGGAATTGGACAGTAATAAATAACTATAGACAAATTATAAAAACTGAGCCCTCGTGAAAGAGGGCCTTTTTGCAATAGTGATTCAAGTTTTACCTTTTTCTGCGGCTCGTAAATGCCGTCAGAAGAAAACCTGTGCATCAGTTGGAACCGTTTGACCGCATTCGTTGTTTTCGGCACGTAAAAGCCATCAATGCCGTCCTTGAATTTTCTCATGGCATGAGCCCGACGTATTCATTAAGCCGTTCACCGCTCTTATACAAACATCAAAAAATCCCAAAAAAACAAAAAAACCACCATCATATGTATGGTGGAGACGGTGGGAGTCGAACCCACGTCCAGAAACGTCGATTGCTTCAGCGTCTACGAGCGTAGCCCTGCATATTTAGTTTCGCTCATCTTCGTGCCTGCGGGCAGGCCCTCGGAGAGCTAGTCTGATAAGTCTCTTCCTGCGCTCTCAGACGGGAGCGCAAGCGTAGCCTACTTCGTTATGGGCTCTTAACCGGCACATAGGCGATGCGGGCAAGAGCTCGCTGCGCTAATTAGGCAGCTAGTGCTAAGTTCTGGTTAGATTTGCCAGTTATATTTAGGTGCGTTTTTACGAGATCGCCTCTCGGCTCGCAACTCAAGCTCGATCCGTCCCTGTCGAATCCGTAACGTCCCCTTGGATGAAAAGGAAGTCGGATAACTGGCTGCATCACTATTATAACAAGATCACGCGTCAATTCCAAATGGTAATGTCTGTGATCACGTTCATATAGGATAACATGGGTTCCGGCTTTAGATCAAGCCTTTTTGCCTGTCGCGGAATGCTCTTTCGATTTCGCGTTTGGCGTCTTTGCGCTTTAAGTCTTCGCGTTTGTCGAATTTCTTCTTCCCTTTTCCGAGTCCGAGCAGCACTTTCGCAAAACCGTTCTTCAAATAAATCTTGAGCGGTACGAGCGAGTACCCCTGCTCTTTCGTCAAACCGATCAATTTGTTGATCTGCTTGCGGTGCATCAAAAGCTTTCTCGTCCGCAACGGATCATGGTTGTAGCGGTTCCCCTGCTCATACGGGCTGATGTGCATATTGTGAAGGAACACTTCCCCGCGCTCAATTTTAGCGAACGCGTCCTTTAAATTCACCCGTCCGGCGCGAATGGACTTGATTTCCGTACCTTGAAGCACGATGCCTGTTTCGTATGTTTCTTCTATAAAATAATCATGATTTGCTTTTTTATTTTGGGAAACAACCTTCCCTTCTCCCTTTGGCATACGGCAACCTCCTCCCGCCTTCAATCTCACATTCAAAAGGGCGGCGAATACGTATTATTCTATCAAATGAACGTTCGCCTTACAATTTCGCCGCCCTTTTTTTGACGTGTGCTGTCTATTTTTTCTTTTTCTTTCGTTTTTGTTTCGGCGCGTTTTGAAAACCGCGTTTTTTCTTTACTTTTTTCTTTTTCGGCTTGGTGAACCATTCCCCTTTGTCAGCCGATGGAGCATCCTTTTTAGGACCCTTTTTCTGTTTTGGCTCCGGTTTCTGCCGGCGGCGGGAGCCTTTCATGCCGACGATTTCAAAATCGATGTTCCGCTCGTCTTTATTGACGTCAACGACGCGGACCGTAATCTCATCGCCGATCCGGTAGACGTTGCCCGTACGCTCGCCGATCATGGCATAGTGCTGTTCATCATAACGGTAAAAATCGTCCGTCATAAAGCTGACGTGGACAAGTCCTTCGATCGTGTTCGGCAGCTCGACAAACATGCCGAAGTTCGTAACGGAACTGATCACACCGTCAAATTCTTCACCGATCTTATCCAGCATAAATTCGGTTTTTTTCAGATCATCCGTTTCCCGCTCGGCATCTACGGCATTGCGTTCCATATTTGACGTATGCTCGGCGATCTCAGGCAGTTTTTCGGCCCATTTCTCCCTTGTCGCTTCGTCTGTCTTGCCCTGAATCAAATACGTCCTGATCAGCCTGTGGACGATCAAGTCAGGGTAGCGGCGAATCGGTGACGTGAAATGGGTGTAGAATTCAGTCGACAAGCCGAAGTGTCCGAGGCTTTGCGGATCGTATTTTGCCTGTTTCATCGATCTGAGCATAACCGTTGAAATTACGGCTTCTTCAGGACGATCCCTGACTTCTTCAAGCACGCTTTGCAGCGCTTTCGGATGGATGCTTCCGGCCGTCCCTTTGACGACATAGCCGAATGTCGTAACGAACTCCAGAAATCTCTGGAGCTTTTCCTGATCCGGATCTTCGTGAATCCGGTAAATAAACGGAACATTCATCCAATGAAAGTGCTCGGCGACCGTTTCATTGGCGACAAGCATAAATTCTTCGATCAGCTTTTCTGCTGTCGACCGTTCTCTCAAGACGACGTCCTTCGCTTTTCCTTCTTCGTCGACGAGTACCTTCGCTTCCTTAAAGTCAAAGTCGACGGCACCGCGTTCCATCCGCTTGCCGCGCAGAATCGCAGCCAAGTCTTCCATGTCTTTAAACATCGGGACAAGCGCCTCATATTTCTGCTTCAGCTCTTCATCGTCATCGACTAAAATCTTGTTCACGTCAGAATAAGTCATCCGCTCGGTCGTTTTAATGACACTTTGAAAAATTTCGTGTTCGACGACTTGCCCTTGAGGATTAATGAGCATTTCGCACGACAAAGTCAGCCGGTCAACCTTCGGATTTAAAGAGCAGATTCCATTCGACAGCCTGTGCGGGATCATCGGAATCACCCGGTCGACAAGATAGACGCTCGTGCCGCGTTCATATGCTTCCTGGTCAATCGGAGACCCTTCTGTGACATAATGGCTGACATCGGCAATGTGGACGCCGAGTTTATAATGGCCGTTTTTGAGTTTTGTGACGGTAACGGCATCATCCAAGTCTTTGGCATCTGCGCCGTCGATCGTGACGATCGTTTGATCGCGCAGATCCCGTCTGCCTTCAAGATCTTTTTCATCGATTGTATCAGGCGTATTGCCGGCTTGTTCCATCGCCTCAGCCGGAAAGTCTCCCGGGAGGCCATGTTTATGAATGATGGAAAGGATGTCGATGCCGGGGTCGTTTTTGTGGCCGAGAATCTCGATAACTTCCCCTTCCGCACTCATCCGGCCTTCAGGATAGCTTGTCAGGCGGACGACGACTTTGTGCCCCTCGACGGCGCCGTTTTTGGCGTGCTTCGGAATAAAGATGTCATTCGTGATTTTTTTATCGTCGGGAATGACGAAGCCGAAGTTTTTCGTCTCTGTATACGTGCCGACAATCTTCTGAACGTTGCGCTCAATGATGCGGATGATGGCTCCTTCTTTTTTTGTACCTCCGGACTCCGTACTCAGGCGGACAAGCACGGTATCTCCGTTCATTGCCGTATTCAGCTCAGACGGCGGAATGAAGACATCGTCAAGCGAGGAATCTTCGGGGAGAACAAACGCGAAGCCTTTCGCGTGCGCCGACACCTTCCCTTTGATCAAATTCATTTTTTCGGGCAAACCGTAGCGGTTGCTTCTCGTTCTGACGACCAGCCCTTTTTCTTCAAGGGTTACAAGAGCTTTGACAAGCTCTTTGTATTCGTCCGAATCGGTGATTTCCAGCATCTCTTCCAGTTCCTGAACTGTAAGAGGTTTATACGCTTCTTCTTTCATAAAGGAGAGAAGCTTATCCATAAATTCTTCTTTTTCCACTAACCAGACCTCCTTATGTCTGCCAATCCAGCGTTTCTAAAAATTGATACACATCCTTGTGCAGTGCTTCGCGTTCTTTATCCAATGTGATGGCATGACCGGATTCTTCATACCATTTCAGCTGCTTATCATCCGTTTCAACTTCATTGTAGATGATGTTCGCGCTGTCCGTATTAATCATATGATCGTGGCGCGCCTGCACGACAAATGTAGGCGAATAGATCATGTCCACATGCTCTCTGACATCGGCAATCAAATCCTGCAGTGCTTTCAACGTGTTCATCGGCGTTTTTTTGAATTCTTCCATCTCAGCGTCAATCTGTTCCGCTGTCTTGCCTTCAAATTTCTTATAATTGCGCGCATACTCAAGCACACCCTCGTACATCGTCTCTTCGCTTTTGATATACATCGGCGCGCACATTGGAACAATTCCCTTTATGGGTACAGTGTAACCCAATTTCAATGAAAAAACCCCTCCGAGAGACAGACCGCAAGCGGCGATTTGTTCATACCCTTCCGATTTCAAATATTCATACCCGTTCATGACGTCTTTCCACCAGTCTTCCGGCCCTGTAGAAAGAAGTTCTTCCGGAGGCACGCCGTGGCCTTTATATTGGGGCGCATGGCATGTGTAGCCTTTTTCATTCAAATATCTTCCGAGCATTCTCACGTCCGCCGTGTTGCCGGTAAATCCGTGCAGCAGCAGGACTGCTTTTTTTCCGCCTTTAAATGTGAAAGGTTGTGGTTTGACGATTTTCATGATTCACTGTCTCCTTTTCATATGTATTCTTCCACGTTTAGTCTTGAAACAAACTTTATCAATCGGCCGGTCTCTTCATACAAAGACCTGCAAATAGGAAAAAGGCCTGACTTGAACATCAGACCTCATGCTTCATTGTCTTATACAAAGTAAGCAAGCGCAATCGTTAAGAAAAAGAAAAGCACGGTTAAAACGACCGTCATCCGGTGGAGAATCAAATCAAGTCCTCTTGCTTTCTGCTTTCCGAAAAGCTGCTCGGCTCCGCCGGAAATTGCGCCTGATAATCCGGCGCTTTTGCCGGATTGCAGTAAAACGACAACGATCAGTACGATACTTACAATCACTAATAAGACCGTTAAAAATGCGGCCATAACCTACACCTCCAGACAAACTGGCTGACAATAGTTTTATTTTACATGAAAAGCAAGCGCATGTCACGAGCGTTTCGAACAGCTTTTTTTATTTTTTCCCAGCGCCTGAATAAGGTATACAAAAAAGGAGCGGCTATGCTCCCTATCAGGCGGAATATGTAATCATTTTTCTGACAAGGCCGCCATCATATCTTCCAGCAGCATTTCTGCTCCCCTTGGGCTGAGTACGATTTTGCCGCCCGCATACGTTTTATTTTTGGTGGTGATGTCGCCGGTCATCAAGCATGCCATGTTGGCGGCGTATTTTGTCAAAATGATGTTTTCTCCGTCGGTGTATATTTCGAGCGGGTCCTTTTCATTGATATTCAGCACCCTGCGCATTTCGACCGGGAGAACGACTCTGCCGAGCTCATCGATTCTCCGGACAATTCCTGTATTTTTCACGTTTGAAAAGCCTCCTTTTTTCCTTTGTTTATTGACTTTTGTCAACATCTTTATAATAAAAGAGATCTTCAAATTTTTTGTTGAAATACTGAATCATCTTTCCGATCACAAGCTGTCCGGGCCTCCTTTCGCCATTTAAAACTCTGCTCAGAGTCGCCGGGGATACGCCGATTTCAATGGCAAGCTGATTTAAGGAGAGATTGTGTTCAATCATATACTGGAGAACAAAATCTCTTTTGATATGAATCTTTTTTACCATGATTACTCCCCTTTCTAATCTCTTATGTTTCTTTTTGTCTATATTGAACATAAACGATTTGTTAACTTTTGTCAATACTTTTATCATCCATATGTTTCCTATAGGCAATATTCGTACTAAAATATTTTATAATAAGAGATTGCGAGGTTTTGGCCATGACGAACTTTGGATACCATTTACGACAATTAAGGGAACGGAAAAAACTGACCGTCAATCAGCTGGCAATGTATTCCGGCGTCAGTTCGGCCGGCATTTCGCGAATTGAAAACGGAAAGCGCGGCGTGCCGAAGCCGGCGACGATCAGAAAACTGGCGGACGCTTTGAAAGTCCCGTATGAGGAACTGATGGCATCCGCAGGCTATATCAGCGCATCTACAGTCCAGGAAGCGAGAAGCAGCTACGATTCCATTTACGACATCGTTTCACAGTACGATTTAGAGGATCTTTCTCTGTTTGACAGCGAAAAGTGGAAGGTGCTCTCAAAGAAAGACATCGAAAACCTGGACAAATATTTCGACTTTCTCGTGCAGGAAGCAAGCAGCCGAAACAAAAACTGAATACCTTCTCCGCAGCGCACGCCCCCCTTTTTATCATTTTCGTCTGTTTTCGACCCTGCTGTTATTTTATCCCTTATGTTAACTTTTGTCAATATTTTTCCTGTTTAAGTATTTCCTTTAGTCAACATTTGTATTAAACTGTTTATATCATGAATTTGCGGGGGAGATGGCGATGACAATGTTCGGCGAACGACTCAAAGAGCTGAGGGAACAAAGAAGCCTGTCTGTTAATCAGCTTGCTATGTATGCCGGTGTGAGCGCCGCTGCCATTTCCAGAATCGAAAACGGCCACCGCGGCGTTCCAAAGCCCGCGACGATCAGAAAATTGGCCGATGCTCTGAAAATGCCGTACGAGCAGCTCATGGATATTGCCGGTTATATGAGGGCTGACGAGATTCGCGAACAGCCGCGCGGCTATGTCACGATGCAGGACATCGCGGCCAAGCATGGCGTCGAAGATCTGTGGCTGTTTGAGCCCGGAAAATGGGACTGCTTGTCCCGCGAAGACCTGCTTAACCTCGAACAGTACTTTCATTTTTTGGTCAATGAAGCGAAAAAAACGCCAATCATAAAAAGCCGAATTTCTCTTTAGCAGAAATTCGGCTTTTTTCGGCTGCCATTTAAGCGGCATCCGGATTCGGCGTCTTGCCTTTATGATGCTTAACGGGGCTCAGCGCACGTTCAAGCCATCCCATGAACAGATCGGCGATGATCGCCATCAGTGCCGTCGGGATCGCGCCTGCCAGAATGATCGCTGTTCCGTTGGTCGCGTTTGACCCCCTGACAATGATGTCCCCGAGGCCGCCAGCGCCGACAAACGTGCCGATGGCCGTGATGCCGATCGCGATGACGAGCGCGGTTCTGAGCCCTGCCATAATGACCGACAAAGCGAGCGGAAGCTCCACCATCCGGAGCACTTGAAATTTCGTCATGCCCATCGCCTTCCCTGATTCAAGGTAGGCGTGCTCAATGCTGACGATTCCCGTATATGTGTTTCGAATAATCGGCAAAAGCGAATACAAAAACAATGATAGAATCACCGTGTTGGCGCCGAGTCCCATGACTAGCATCAAGACGGCGAGCATCGCAAGCGCCGGAATCGTTTGAATGACATTGGTGATGGAAAAGACCCATTTGCTGATCTTCCGGTATCTGGCGATGAAAATACCAACAGGGATGCCGACGACGGCGGCGAATAATACGCCGTATGCCGACATTAAAAAGTGTCGGTAAAATTCCCCCAGCACATAGCTCCCGTTTTGCGCATAATACGTCCAAAGCTGCTGCAGCACTTCCATTTGTCAGCCCCTCCTTTTACTCAAAATAATTGTGCTTCTTTAAAAATTCGGCCGCGACGACAGAAGGCTCTTTCAGTTTTCCATCAACTTCGTAATTGAGCTCCTGCATCGTTTCGGTATCGATTTTTCCGATCAGTTTATTGATGGTCTCTTTAAGCTCTGGATGTTCCTTCAGCACTTTTTCCGGCACGACCGGCGAACAGTCATACGGCGGGAAAAAGCGTTTATCGTCTTTTAACAGCTTTAAATCATAGGCTTTGATCCTGCCGTCCGTTGAATAGGCAAGAACGATATCCATTTTGCCGTTTTTGACGGCGTCATAAACGAGTCCGATCTGCATTGGAAAGGTCGAGCCGAATGAAAATCCGTATTCCTGTTTAAATCCCGGATATCCGTCGCCTTTTCGTTTCAGCCAGGCATTGTCAACGCCAAGCTTCAGTTTATCCGCGTCTTTTTTCAGATCGGATATGGTTTCATAGTTCCCTTTTTCAGCGAGTTCTTTCGTGACTGTAAAAGCGTACGTATTGTCAAATCCGTAAGAATCAAACCATTTGTAGTTGAATTTCTTTTTAAAGTCCTGCTGTACGATGTGAAGCGCTTTTTCCGGGTCTTTCTCCGCTTCCCTTCCAAGCGTGCTTGTCAGATCGGTTCCCGAATAGCGCGTCGCTGAAATGTCGATGTCTCCGCCGAGCATGGCCTGGTGCTGCACATAGTTTGAGCCGAGGTTTTTGACAAGCACCGTATTGAGATCTGTATCATGCTCGATCAAAAGCGAGATCATATTGGCAAGAATTTCGGATTCGGTCAGGTTTTGCGCCCCGATTTTGATCGTTTTATCGGAAGCCCCGCCAAGACCCGGCAGCGCACAGCCGCTGATCAAAAGCGAGAAGACCAGCATGACGGCGCCGAGCCGTCTCAATTTTTTTGTTTGCATAAGAGCCAACTCCTTATGATACTTCCTTCATCCCTTTTAATCCTTGGGGCGTGACTTTGTCTTCGGTTTTCGACAGCATATAGTCGATCACAATGGCCAGTATCGTAACCGGCACCGCTCCGGCGATAATGTACTCAGGCTGGTACAGGTTGAGCCCGATAAAAATATAGTCGCCGAGTCCGCCGCCGCCGATAAAAGCCGCGAGCGTCGCCCAGCCGATTAAGTAAACGGTGGAAGTCCGGATGCCTGCCATGATCACCGGCACCGACAGCGGCAGTTCGATCAGGCGGATTTGTTCCCATGCAGTCATACCGATTCCCTTTCCTGATTCAAGCAAATTTTGATTGACGCCTTTTACGCCCGTGTAAGTGTTTCTCAGAATCGGTAGGACTGAATAGAAAAACAGCGCGACAATCGCCGGAATCTTTCCCACTCCGAGGAGCGGAATAAAAAACGCCAGAATCGCCAAACTCGGCAGCGTTTGAATGATATTAACAATTCCAATCACGATGCCGGCCCCTTTTTTCATTCTCGTTAAAACGACACCGAGCGGAACCGCGATAATGATGCCGAGCAGCACCGCAAAAATGGATATATATAAGTGCTCCCATGTTTTATAAAGCATTTCCCCGCCGTTGTTCTGGAGAAATTGGACGATCTGATTCATGATTGATACACCTCCCTACATTTAACGTTGGACAAGGGTTTCTTCATCTCCCCAAATCGAGTCGTACACGATGTCGACAAGGTTTGCCCTTGTGACAATTCCGACAAGGCGCCCTTCTTCATCAAGAACGGGAACATATTTGAATCCTCTTTTCAAAATTTTTCGGACGGTATCTCTGATGAGCGTGCCTTTTTGAACGGAGTAGACATTCTCATTGACAACCTCTCCGACCGTGACGGCTTTTTTCCGGTATTGATCGATGATTTCAACATCGATATATCCTTTTAAGACATTGCGTTCGTCCACAACAAGCAGTGAATCGACGCGGCGCTCCCTCATCACTTGAATCGCTTCAGTCAGGTTTTTTTCACTCGTAATCGTGACCGGATTCGGATTCATCACTTGTTCGACATGCTCGATGTCAGGACGGGACTGAAGAAGCCGTTCTTTTCCGATGAACTCCTCAACGAATTCATCCGCCGGATTCCGCAAAATGTCGTCAGGCGTTCCGACTTGAACAATCTCGCCGGCACGAAGAATCACAATTCTGTCGGCAAGCTTGATCGCTTCATCCATATCGTGGGTCACAAAGACAATCGTTTTGTCCAGCGATTTCTGCAGCTTTTTGAACTCTTCCTGAAGCGAATCACGGGTGATCGGGTCCAGCGCTCCGAACGGTTCATCCATTAAAATGAGGGGCGGCTCTGCCGCAAGCGCCCGCAGCACGCCGATTCTCTGCTGCTGTCCGCCGCTTAGTTCATGAGGATAGCGGTTCAAATATTCCGGCCCCATATCAACGAGCTGAAGCAGTTCCTCCGCCCGCTTCTTCCGTTTTTCTTCCGGCCATTTCAAAAGCCTTGGAACAAGCGTGATATTCTGCTGAATCGTCATATGGGGAAAGAGTCCGATTTGCTGAATGACATAGCCGATTTTCCGGCGCAGCTCCACCGGGTCCTGATCCATTATGTTTTCTCCGTCGATGTAAATGCTTCCTGAAGTCGGTTCAATTAAACGGTTGATCATTTTCATCGTCGTTGTCTTCCCGCAGCCGCTCGGTCCGATAAAGACGATAAATTCACCTTTTGCTATATCAAGATCAATGTTCTTGACCGCTTTTTTTCCGCCTTTATAAACCTTCGATACATTTTCTAGCTTCAGCAAAACGCACACCTCCATCTGTTTTTTAAAAATTTCAACATCTCATTTATTATAAAATACACTTTGTAAAATAAAAAGTTTACAAAGTGTTTAAATTATATATATAAGACATAAAAATATATGTTAACGGCATCAATCTGCTGGTTATTCTTAAAATTACGGCCGATTTCTTTATTTTCCTGCCGTTTTAGTGTTTTCAACCGCTAGCAAAATTATGATATATTGACAATAAAATTGGCTGCCCGAAGGGATGATGTGCTTTGGAGGAAAACGCTTTAAAGGCGATTAAACAAGCGGAAGAACATTTCATAGAAAAAATCGCGGAAAACATGAATACGTACGGTATATCATCAACTGTCGGCCGCGTGCTCGGGATTATCTATATGAACAGAAAGCCGATGACTTTAAATGAACTGTCAGAAGAAACGGGCATGAGCAAAACGAGAATGAGCCAGGTCGTCCGCGAAATGCTCGATTTAAATATAGCCGAAAAAGTTTTTGAAAAAGGCGTCCGCAAAGATTTGTACGATGTCGAACAAGATTATTACCAAACGTTTATTTCATTGTTTACGGCCAACTGGAGCAAAGTCGTCAAAAAGAACAGGATGATCGGGAAGAAAATCAGAAAAGAGCTGTTGGAAGCCCTTGAGGAAGAAGGCCTTTCACCCGAAACCGAAGCTAAAATCAACGAGCTGCTGGCAGAAACAAAACAATGGATCGATTACTGCGAGTGGCTTGACAATCTGATCGCGTTTTTAGAAAGCGAAGAAATCTTCAAGCATGTGCCGAAACCTTCATAAATTGAAAAAAAGCTGCAAAGAATAAAGCAGCTTTTTTTGCTTTTTCTCCAATCATCCCGACAAAACCGGAAACATCCCTTTTAAGCCCGTGCCGATCATGCCGACCGCCACGACCGCCAAAATCAAACCCATCAGCCGGGTGATCACATTCATTTCCGTCTGCCCCAATTTGTTGCTGATCAGCGTCGAATAATGAAAAGCCGCAAACGTCAGCAGGAGGACGGCGGCGATGCCGATGATCATACCGCCAAAATGAACCAGGCTGCGGCTGCCGGCCGAAAGGCTCATCACCGTTGCAATCGTTCCGGGCCCCGAAATGATCGGAATGCTGAGCGGCGTCACCGAGATATCCTCTTTTTCCTTGCTCTCGCGGTGCTCATCATGATGGAGCGACTGAACATGAGACTGCTTCGCATTCAGCAGATTGTAGGCAATTCCGAAAATAAAAATACCGCCGGCAACTCGCAACGCATGGATGTTGATGTCAAAAAGCCTGAAGATGAACTCTCCGAATATGAGAAACGCGATCAGAATCAGAAACGATAAAATTGCTGCCTTTCTCGCCAATGCGGTGCGTTCTTTTGCTTCATAGCCTTCTGTGAGCGCCAAAAAGATCGGCACATTGCCTATCGGATTTGTGACGGCGAACAATGATACAAAAACATGGATGATAAAAGCAAACACGGTTTACCACTCCTTTCTTCGTAAAAAAATATGGGTAATCGATTTTTACCTCCGACGTTGGCCGCTTAAACTTTCAAAAAACAATGTCATCTTGCGGCACTTTCCTTTATAATAATTTTTTATAGGATAAAATAACTATTTCAAAGGAGATTTTATTTTTATGACATGTTCAAAGTGCGGCCATCAAACAGATGGCGGAAAATTTTGTGAGCAGTGCGGGGCAAGCTTGGCAGGCGGCAGTGCTGACAGCAAGGCTCCCGCTGAAACGCCGCAGGCAGCGAGGTACACGGAGGCGGCGAAACAAGCGTCTTCCATGTATTTTTCCTTTTGTTTAAAGGTATTGAAACGACCGTATACCGAAATGAAAAACGCGGGGGAACAGCACGTCCTCAACAGCATCATCACAATGGTGATCTTTGCGCTTACAGTGCCGCTGATGTTTTACTTCGGCCTCAAAGGCTTTTTTGACTCTCTGGGGGACTATTCCGGATTATTCGGCCGATCCTACGCAATGCCGACATTTTTTGATATCGTCGTCAAGCCCGCTTTTACCTTTGCTATTTATATTTTCTTATTATTTGTTTTTACATACGCAGGTGTGCGCATTCGAGGTGTGCAAGCGACATTTAAGGAAGTGCTCGGACGGTTTGGAACGGTGCTTGTTCCTTTCGTCGCACTTCTGCTCGCCGCATTGCTCTTATCATTCATGCAAACGGGTTTGTTTGTATACATTCTTTTCTTTGCCCTTTGCGGTATCGCCTTTTTAATTCCGCCGGCTGTCATCTTGAGCTACCACGAAAAAGCGGCAGGCGCTGTTGATACGATTTACGCGACGCTGATCGTCTATTTGCTGACATTTATGTCTGTGCGGATCATGGGAGATTTGTTTCTTGAATATTTCGGAAGGATCGGAGGCTCTATATTAGGGCGGCTGTTTTAGTGAAGTAAAAAGCCTTTTTCCTCAAAGGAAAAAGGCTTTTTTTTATTCTATTGACGTCAAGAGCAATTGTCCGTTCTCGATGGAAGCATGATATGTCCAATGGTACGTTTTTAACTGTTTTTTTCCGCCTTTAATGATATTGATTTTCTCCGTTGTCTTAATCGTTGCCTCCCGCCCGTTTTGCTTCCAGCTGTTTACGCTGAAATCTGCAACTTCTTCCTGCGTCCCGCTGTTGTACAGTTTAGTGACAAGTTTCTTTTGATCGTTGTACAGCGGACTTCCTTCTTTCAAGCTGTCGCGGACAAGGCCGAAATTGTTTGTGTTGATGGCGCCTTGAAGACCGTATAAATACGTTTCAATGGCGGAAGCAACCTTTTGATCAGTGAGCTCTTCATCTGCTGATGCATTGTTCACAGCTCCTTTTGCCGAAGCCCATGCCGATGTGTATTCCTTCGGATTGTCATTTTTGATTTCTTTTTGATGTTCGATATTGATAACGGCTTCAGGATCGCTTTTTTCGACGAACCACTTTTTCTTGCTTTCTGAATAGACCAGTGTGTACGTATAGCCGTTATCGTTTTCTTCCAGTTCAGGGGCACTGTAGTCGTCATAATAAGCCGATTTATGCTTTTCAATCCCTTTAACCTCTGTTTTCCATTGCCCGTCTTCTTTGTACAGCCGAAACGAATCAAGATCAAATACGGTAGATAAGTAGGTGCCTTTATAGTAGGTGCTGCTGCTTTTCAGCCCGTCCGTGACCTCTTTCAGGCTAGTTTGATAAGACGTCGCGGCCAGTGTCATGCCGCTGACATCGCCGCTTGCAAAGGCCTTTGCTGCTTCTTTTGTATGACTGACGACCGTGGTCATCATCTCATCCATAAATTCCTTGTCTGAAGCAAGATTGACTTCGATTTCCCCGCTTTCAATCGGCGCTTTTTCGCTTTTCAGCTTCCCCCACGGAAATTGCGCCTCAACCGCAGCAGTCATTGAACCGTCAGTCAGCACGGGTCCGAATTCAGTTCCTTTGAACGGGTTGATCTTCATCTCCTGATCATTGATCCAGAGCGTTCCTTTCAAGTTTTCATAGCCTTCTCCAAAGACGAGCTTTGCCATGTGCCCGTCAAGGTCCGCATTAACCTTCACATCACCTTGGAGGGCAGTGACCTTTTCCGCTTTTTCAAGGTCGGCGATTCCGCTTTTCAGCTTTGCCTTCACCTCGTAAATACCGGGAACAAACGGGCCGATTTTTTTCTCGAAGTTTTCTTTTTCTGTTGTGATGACCTTCTCACCGTTAACAAACAGGCCGGTATCTTTATAGTTTGTCTTAACCGTTAAATAGACAGGCACCGTGTTCAAGACATAGTGGTCATAGATCCAAAAACGTCTGCCCTTTTTTTCGATCGTCATCAATGGATGGCCGGCACCGCTCTTTAAGGATGAGATCAGCTCTTTTTCTTCATCCGGATGTTCTTTCAAATAATCGAGGAGCGGCTTGACGTTTTTCTCCGTGACAGCCAGATCCACGTCTGATGATTGAAGCAGTTTTGCTGCTTTCTTGGCATCTTTCTGATCGAGGGCAGCTTCAAAATCGGAAATCAGTTTTTCCTTTGAAGTGAGTGCTTCACCGGTTTTATAGCCGGCAAACAATAAAATCAAGCAGGCCGCGATTGCTGCCATGATGATGATTCTTTTTCGTGTCATCGCACGCTGATACCCTGCCGCCGGATCGGAAGCTCGTTCCTCGTCCACCCGCGCGCCGCAATGCTTGCAATACAGCGCATTTTTTGTTCGTTCCCTTCCACATTCCTTGCAAAAATTCATGACTTTCCTCCTATCAAACTTAAACCTCTTTAGTCATTTTATACTATATTTATCGTAAGAAGGGAGTTAATCTTAAGGCAGCATCAAAAAAAGCCAAACGAATGCGCTGATCCGTTTGACTTTTTTTTCATTATTTTAAAAAGTATTTTTCGATATCATCAAGCATCAGATTCGCTGCAAGGACGCCCCCGGCTGTATTCCAGACGGCATCGCTCACTTTATGGACGTTTCCTTTTTTGGAGACGCTTAAATTTTTAAAGAGCGGATCGTTGACATAGTCTTTCTCAATGGCGCTTGCTTTGTCATTGCCTGTCTCATACGTGTAATAAAAAAGCACGTCTCCATCCATATCAGGAATTTGCTCCTTTGTCACTTCCATTTGTCCGAGATCGTTGGCTTCCTGGCCTTTAGGCCTTGCAAAACCGAGCTGATCCAAAACCGTTCCGGCAAACGATCCCTTGTGATAGATGCGGGTATCGGCATCTGTAAAGCGGACGAGAGAGACTTTTTGCTTCACTTTATCGCCGAGCTTTTCATGAATGTCTTCAACACGCTTGTCAAAGTCAGCGATGACTTTTTCGCCTTCTGCTTTTTTATTGAGCGCCTCGGCTGTCAGCTTAAAGTTGTCTTTCCATTCCCCTGACAATGTCTCGGCAAATACGGTCGGCGCGATGGCTTTCAGCTTGTCGTATACTTCTTCTTGGCGGATTTTGTTGCCGATGATGAGGTCAGGGTTCAGGCTCGCGATTTTTTCAATATTCGGCGCAGCTTCCGTTCCGACGTTCTCTACGCCTTTCATTTTATCTTTAATATGATCATACCATGGATCTCCCAGCCAGGATTGAACGGCGCCGACAGGTTTAACACCCAGGGCGAGCACTGCTTCTGTCGCTTCATTCGTCAGCACAACGACTTTTTTCGGAGTGCCGTCAATTGTCGCTGTTCCCATTGCGTGCTTTACAGTATAGGAATCTTTGCTGTCGTTCTTCTCCGCAGCTTGTTCTTTATCTTGATTTCCACAGGCGGCTAATATAAGGAAAAGCGCAGCGAACAGCGCAAACCATTTAAAACGTTTCATGATATGCTGTATCCCCTTTTCTCAAATGATTTTCATTATCAATTAGATTATATAATGAAACAACCCAAAGTCAATATGAAATTCCTATAAATCTGCTTTGGATGATGCTGAAGACCGTTTTTAAGCTGTTATACAGGTGGGATTATCCAGTGGAAGCGGCGAGAGCTGGTGAATCAGGAAAAGGGTTCGCCGTCGTGGCTGAGGAAGTCCGCAAGCTTGCCGAGGAAACAAAAAATGCTTCGACTGATATTTCAGCTACCATCCACTCAATACAAGACGGGATAACCCATTCAGTCGAATCGATGAAAGACAGCCAGCAAGCTGCACATACAGGCATCGAAAAAGTCAAACAAACGGGGCAGTCCTTTACAAGCATCCATCAATCTATCCATGATGTGACAGCAAATATTCAGCTTATCAAAGATGATATCCAAGCTGTTGAAGAACATACAAAACAAATGCGCGATATCGTCAAACAAGTGCACGATTATTCAGTGAACACAAGCGAAAACGTAAACAATTCATCCGCTTTAACAGAGGAGCAGTCATCGATTACGGCAGAAATCGCCAAAGCATCAGAAGACCTGGCGGTTATAGCGTAGGACCTTCAAGAAAAGATTTCTCAGTTTAAAATGTAGAGCAATTAAATAACACCCTCGCTTAAAAGACGCAAGGGTGTTATTTTTATTTTGAAGATAAGTAAAAAAATCATAAAGTGATACATAATGTCCAACACATTTAAGTCCATTGAATGTAGTATGTATGATTTATTTTTTATGCTTTGTCAAAAAAATAACCAAATAGAACATTTAACAGTACTCTCATCTTGACAGCCAAATAGTTAGAATCCTGTACGTGGCATAGATGTTTAATTAAAAGATCACTCTATTTATTGTTTATCTTTTTGTATCGAATATAAAAAGAAAGATCTATTAACGATCCAAGCATTATTCCTATAGAAAGACCATACGATAAAATATTAAAAACGACTCCAAGGAAAAGCCCTAAACAAAAACCGATTACAAGAAATACCGCGCCATCCCCTTTATAATGTTTCAAATTAAACAGCTCCTTAAATGTATAAGTTAATTATAGCATATTCTCCCAAAAATTCTTTTAATACCATGAAACTCCATTCAACTATTTTTTCTTAATAAAACAATAGTTTTTTAGTTCAAACACTAAGATAATTATTCCGCTTTTACTTCTGAATACTTATAGTGTATATTTTCAAGTGGAGGGATTTAAATGAAAAATTTGGCTTTATCCATTCTCTATCTTTTAGGATTTGTGATGTTAAGCAGCTGGTCGGTTTCATTTGGAGAAATGTTCGGAGTCAATGTTTCAGCTATACCTCAGTTTATTTTAGCGATGCTGTTCACACTTATCATAGGAGGCTATACGGGTCTTCCTTTAATTTATATCAAATTCAAAAGATCTGAAACGTTGTTTTTCACGAATCAAAAGGTCTTCCTCATCACCTTAGGATTGGGTGTGCTGCTTTCCTGCGCGGCTTACAGCCTTCAGCAAACGCTCTCTTCCATTGCGATTGCACTGCTGTCGATCATTGGTTTTTTGATCATTGGCATTAGCGGTTTTCTTCCCGCCTGGCTTCTGAAACCTGTGAAAAGTCTGTGATAACGGGTGGGCTTTTTCTTAGGCTGAAGGGTTGTTGGAGCCCAAGGTTGTAAACAGTGCTAGACAAAATGGGGCAGAAAATACCTTTCCGATTCATAAAAACAACAATTTGCTATCACCATTTACAAATTAATGAAAATTCCTTATGATATAGATGTAATCTCAAAAAGCATGTTGTATATACTAAGAAGCGAAGTGCTCCAACACTTCGGCTTGTACAAAAAGCCGGCCCTTCGAAGGGGCTTGCTCAGATTGATCTAAAATAGACCAGTCCCTATCACTTTCCAGGCTCAAGGGGCGGTCTATTTTTCTGTGTTCTTTGACAACATGGCAATCAGCATGCCAAAAGCAATCATTAAAGAGATTGTTTCATAAGCTGTCACTTTTATCACCCCCTTTCAGAAGGGGATGAGCAAGACTTCCCTTGAGTGAGCAAAGCTTTTTATACGAGGTAGATTATACCATACCAAACAGAGTGTTAAATAAAATAAAAAACCCTTTTCCCTCATGAAATTTGCTTTTCCACCGAAAAAAATGCTCCTCCAGCGTCTAAAGCATCGTTCTCCTCATGGTCTTTGAGCTACTTATTGATCGAGTTCATTAACGTGAAGAAATATTCAGGTTGGCCGGTCTTATTGAGCTGATACCATGAATCCAATGTATCCGGTGCAAACACGTCTAATTTTTTCAGCACTTCCCTCGCGAATTCAAGAGGAGCCATTCCTGATGCAGTAACCAGATTCTCATCAGATACCGCTGGTCCCATCTCATAAAATGGTTCTCCTTTATAATGAGGACAGACCATTTTCATATATGCCAAGTCATTGCTTGTATGCTTTCTTGAATTCAGATATCCGCTATTCGCCAGTCCCGCAGTTGCACCGCAAATTGCGGCAACCATCGCGCCAAGCTTTAAAGCTTCGCCGGCCTTTTTCAGGATCGGCTGATGAATCTTTTCTCCCCAAGTATTCCCTCCGGGTAAAATGATGAGATCCGTATTCTCAAGCGTCCACTCATCAAGGGAGATATCCGGTTTGATGCGCAGCCCTCCCATCGTCGTCACCATTTCTTTAGTCACTCCTATTGTCATGACTTTTAAAGGTGCTGCATCTTTTTTGAAATATCTTCCCGAGTTCAGTTCGGCCATTAAATATCCATATTCCCAATCCGACATTGTAGGAAATGCATAAAGATAAACTGTTTTCGACTGCATCCATAACACTCCAATCTCAATTGATACAGCCTATTATAGTCAAAAACCCTGACAGCTCTTGTCAGGGTAAAGAAAAAATTTAGCTTTCACACAAAAAAGAGCTTGGCCGCATCAGCAGCCAAGCTTTTTTTTTATGCTTACTTATTCAAGTTGTAGAAAGATTGAATACCGTGGTATTGAGCAGTTTCAGCCAACTGATCTTCGATGCGAAGAAGCTGGTTGTATTTCGCAACACGGTCCGTACGGGACGGAGCACCTGTTTTGATTTGTCCTGCGTTTGTTGCCACAGCGATGTCAGCGATTGTGCTGTCTTCAGTTTCACCAGAACGGTGAGAGATAACAGCAGTGTAGCCTGCGCGTTTCGCCATTTCGATCGCATCGAATGTTTCAGTCAATGTACCGATTTGGTTTACTTTGATCAGGATAGAGTTGCCGACGCCGTTTTTGATGCCTTCAGCAAGTTTTTTCGTGTTTGTAACGAAAAGGTCATCACCGACAAGCTGAACTTTTGAGCCAAGACGCTCAGTCAGAAGTTTGTGGCCTTCCCAGTCGTTTTCGTCAAGTCCGTCTTCGATAGAGATGATTGGGTATTTAGAAACCATTTCTTCGTACCAGTCAACCATTTCAGCAGATGTTTTCACAACGCCTTCGCCGGACAGATGGTATTTGCCGTCTTCTTTGTTGTAGAACTCAGAAGATGCAGCATCCATAGCCAATTTCACTTCTTCGCCAGGTTTGAAGCCGGCTTTTTCAATCGCTTCAACGATTGTTTGAAGCGCTTCTTCGTTAGAACCAAGGTTTGGAGCGAATCCGCCTTCATCACCTACAGCAGTGTTCATTCCTTTAGCAGAAAGAACTGATTTCAAGCTGTGGAAAATTTGTGCTCCCATGCGAAGTGCTTCGCGGAAGTTTTCCGCACCGACAGGCATGATCATGAATTCTTGAATGTCAACGTTGTTGTCCGCATGCTCTCCGCCGTTTACGATGTTCATCATCGGTACTGGGAGCGTTTTAGAGTTGAATCCTCCAAGGTATTGGTATAGAGGAATCTGTAAGAAATCCGCAGCTGCGCGGGCAACGGCCATTGATACGCCAAGGATGGCGTTGGCGCCGAGCTTGCCTTTATTTTCAGTTCCGTCAAGTTCGATCAGCAATTTGTCGATTGATACTTGCTCTGTCACATCAAAGCCGATAAGCTCAGGTGCGATGATTTCGTTTACGTTGTTAACGGCTGTTAAAACGCCTTTTCCAAGGTAGCGGTCTTTGTCGCCGTCGCGAAGCTCAACAGCTTCGTATTCACCAGTGGAAGCTCCGCTTGGAACAAGCGCGCGTCCAAAAGCTCCTGATTCAGTGTATACTTCAACTTCAACCGTCGGGTTACCGCGGGAGTCTAATACTTCACGTGCATAAACATCAACAATGTATGGCATGTTTGTTTCTCTCCTTTAAAGCTTATTTTTGAATTAATGACGATCCTGTCATTTCTTTCGGTTTTTCAACACCCAGCAAGTCTAAAAGAGTTGGCGCCAGATCCCCGAGGATTCCGCCTTCTCTTAATGTCACGCCTTCTTTTGTGACGATGACAGGAACCGGATTTGTCGTATGTGCGGTGTGCGGCTTGCCTTCTTCAGTAATCAGCACGTCTGCGTTACCGTGGTCGGCCGTAATAATCGCGTGGCCGCCTTTTGCAAGAATCGCATCAACGACTTCGCCGAGGCACTCGTCAACCGCTTCGATTGCTTTGACCGTCGGCTCGACTTTTCCTGAATGTCCGACCATGTCAGGGTTGGCAAAGTTGAGGATGATCGCGTTATGGTTTTCAGCCTCAATTTCTTTGACAAGCGCATCCTTTACTTCATATGCGCTCATTTCAGGTTTCAAGTCGTATGTTGCAACTTTAGGCGAGTCGATTAAGATTCGCTCTTCGCCCGGGAATTTCTCTTCGCGTCCGCCGCTCATAAAGAACGTAACGTGCGGATATTTTTCAGTTTCAGCGATGCGCAGCTGCTTCAACCCGTTTTGGGATAAAACTTCGCCGACTGTGTTGTCGAGATTGACCGGTTTGAATGCCACGTATCCGTCAACCGTTTCACTGAAATGTGTCAAGCAGACGAAATGAAGGTTTTTCGGATGCTTGTCTCCGCGGTCGAAATCGCGGA
This sequence comes from Bacillus sp. PK6-026, assembly GCF_054161455.1. Taxonomy (NCBI): domain Bacteria; kingdom Bacillati; phylum Bacillota; class Bacilli; order Caryophanales; family Bacillaceae; genus Bacillus; species Bacillus sp. PK6-026. The sequence continues at coordinate 3,639,326 of NZ_CP096418.1, forward strand.
AGTCATCATTGGTGAACGTGTTGGAAATCTGGATCGCCCGGTCAGGTCTGAAGTTGTAGAAAATGACCGCATCGTTGTCCTTGATTGTCGCAACAGGCTCGCCGTTTTCTTTCGTGATGACGGAAGGAATGACGAATTCATCGTAAATTCCGTTTTCATAAGAATCTTTCACGACATCGAGCGGATTTTCATATTTCGGTCCTTCTCCGTATGCCATGGCGCGGTACGCTTTTTCGACGCGGTCCCAGCGCTTGTCTCGGTCCATTGAATAATAGCGGCCTGACAATGTTGCGATCTCGCCAACGCCGATTTCTTCGATTTGCTCCTGAAGCTCTTTGATGTACTTCTCAGCTGTTTGCGGGCCTACATCGCGGCCGTCAAGGAAGCCGTGAATATAGACGTTTTCAACGCCTTCTTTTTTCGCAAGCTTCAAGAGTGCGTACAAATGTTGAATGTGGCTGTGTACTCCGCCGTCAGACAGCAGTCCGAACAAGTGGAGGTTTGTGCCTTTTTCTTTGACGTGTTTCATCGCGTCTAAAAACGTTTCGTTCCGCTCAAATTCGCCTTCACGGATTGCGACGTTGACGCGCGTCAGGCTTTGATAGACGATCCGTCCGGCGCCAATGTTCAAGTGGCCGACTTCAGAGTTTCCCATTTGTCCTTCGGGAAGTCCGACCGCTTCGCCTGAAGCTGTCAGCGTCTGATGCGGATACTTGTTCCAATAGCGGTCAAAGTTCGGTTTCTTCGCTTGGGCTACGGCGTTTCCGACTGTTTCGTCCCTTAGTCCAAACCCATCCAAAATGATGAGTGCGGCCAATTTATTACTCATATTGACCTGCCTCCAGTAATTGCACGAAAGACTGCGGCTCAAGGCTTGCTCCGCCGACAAGAGCGCCGTCGATATCGGATTCGGCCATATATTCTTTAATGTTCGCAGGTTTTACGCTTCCGCCGTACTGAATGCGGACGCTGTCTGCTGCAGCTTGTCCGAATTCTGATGCAACGGTTTTGCGGATGTGCGCGCATACTTCGTTTGCATCTTGTGCAGTTGAAGATTTGCCGGTTCCAATCGCCCAGATCGGCTCATAAGCGATCACGGAAGCAGCTACCTGTTCAGTTGTTAAACCTGCAAGTGCTTTTTTCACTTGGTCTGCAACAAGCTCGTTTGTTTTGTTTGCTTCGCGCTCTTCAAGCGTTTCACCTACGCAGATGATCGGCACGATGCCATATTTGAATGCAGCATGCGCTTTTTTGTTGACCGTTTCATCCGTTTCAGCAAACATTTCGCGGCGCTCGGAGTGGCCGATGACGCAGTATTCAACTCCGAGGTCTTTCAAAGCCGCAGGGCTGATTTCACCCGTGAAAGCACCGCTTTCTTCAAAGTGCATGTTTTGCGCGCCGACTTTCAGATCTGTACCTTTAACAGCTGATGCAAGCTTTTCAAGGAACAGTGCAGGCGCACAGACAACAGCTTCTGCTTTATCTGCTGCGGGAATGGAAGATTTCACTTCTTCAACGAAGCTGACAGCTTCTGAAAGCACTTTATTCATCTTCCAGTTACCGGCTATTATTGGTTTTCTCATGTGCTCCACTCCTTATGCTGTATATTTTGCTTACTTGTCGTTCAATGCTTTGACGCCAGGAAGTTCTTTTCCTTCCATAAACTCAAGGGAAGCTCCGCCGCCTGTTGAAATGTGGCTCATTTTGTCAGCAAGGCCGAACTTTTCTACAGCAGCTGCAGAGTCTCCGCCGCCGATGACAGAGTATGTATCTTTTGCCTCTGCTAAAGCTTCAGCGACAGCTTTTGTTCCTTTAGCGAACGCATCGAGTTCGAATACACCCATCGGTCCGTTCCAAACAACAAGCTTGCTGTTTTTAATGACGTCAGCATATGTTTTTCTTGTTTCCTCCCCGATGTCAAGGGCTTCCCAGTCGCTAGGGATTTCGCTGACCGGCACGACTTTCGTGTTGGCGTCGTTTGAGAAATCGTCAGCAACAAGCACGTCTGTAGGCATGTAGAAGTTCACGCCTTTTTCTTTGGCGCGGTCCATGAAAGATTTAGCCAATTCAATTTTATCTTCTTCAAGCAGGGATTTTCCTACTTCATGGCCCAGCGCTTTAACGAACGTGTAAGCAAGACCGCCGCCGATGATCAGGTTGTCTACTTTCTCAAGAAGACTTTCGATCACGCCGATTTTGTCTTTTACTTTTGCGCCGCCGATGATCGCTGTAAACGGACGTTCAGGGTTAGACAGTGCTTTGCCCAGCACTTCAAGCTCTTTTTCCATGAGGAAGCCTGCAACAGCCGGAAGGTGTTCAGCGATACCTGCTGTTGAAGCATGGGCACGGTGAGCCGCTCCGAATGCGTCATTGACATAAACGTCAGCCAGGTCGGCAAACGCTTTAGACAGCTCAGGATCATTCTTTTCTTCTCCCGGATAGAAGCGGACATTTTCCAATACGAGAATATCTCCGTCTTTCATTTCGGAAATTTGCGCTTTTACGGCGTCGCCGTAAGCTTCATCCGCTTTTTTCACTTCTTTGCCGATCAGTTCGCCGAGGCGTGCGGCTACCGGCGTTAAGCGAAGCTCTTCTGAAACCTGGCCTTTCGGACGGCCCAAGTGGCTTGCAAGAAGAACTTTCGCTCCCTGCTCTGTTAAGTATTGAATCGTCGGAAGTGCGGCGCGGATTCTCGTATCATCCGTCACTTTTCCGTCCTTCATCGGAACGTTAAAGTCAACACGGCAGAAAACAACACGGCCTTTTACATCAATGTCTTTTACTGATTTTTTGTTCATGGCTTTTAGGAGATCCTCCTTTTAATGTTTTACAAGCCTGAAAACGGAAATCCCCGGGCGGCTTAATTGGCGCCGATATGGAAAAAGGGAAAGGGAGTGTGTGTCCCCTTCCCTTGTCCGCTTTCATTATAGCGCTTCTCTCATCAAGAACCAAGTCTGATTCTGGTTTCCGGATTAAAGACCTTGTTTTGCGATGTAAGCGGCAAGGTCAACTACACGGTGAGAATATCCGCTTTCGTTGTCATACCAAGAAATAACTTTAACCATGCTGCCTTCCATAACCATTGTAGAAAGAGCATCGATTGTAGAAGAGTTTGCATTGCCGTTGTAGTCTTTAGAAACAAGCGGCTCTTCGCTGTAGCCAAGAACGCCTTGAAGTTCGCCTTCTGCTGCTTCTTTAAACGCTGCGTTTACTTCTTCTGCTGTTACTTCTTTGTCAAGTTCAGCAACCAGGTCAACAAGTGATACGTTTGGTGTTGGAACACGCATTGCTCCGCCGTTCAGTTTTCCTTTCAATTCAGGAAGTACAAGAGAAACGGCTTTCGCTGCACCAGTTGTTGTAGGAATGATGCTTTCAGCTGCCGCACGCGCACGACGGTAGTCTTTGTGCGGAAGATCCAGGATTTGCTGATCGTTTGTGTAAGAGTGAACAGTTGTCATCATACCGCGTTTGATGCCGAATTTGTCGTTCAGAACTTTTGCAAACGGCGCAAGGCAGTTTGTTGTGCAAGATGCGTTAGAGATTACATCGTGGTTAGCCGCATCGTATTTATCTTCGTTAACACCCATAACGATTGTAATATCTTCTTCACTCGCAGGAGCTGAGATGATAACTTTTTTCGCGCCGGCTTCCAAATGTTTCGCCGCGTCTGCGCGTTTTGTGAAGAAACCAGTAGATTCAACTACGATTTCAACGCCTTGTTTGCCCCAGCTAAGTTTAGAAGGATCGCGCTCTGCTGTAACTTGGATTGTTTGACCGTTAACAACTAGGTTGTTTCCGTCAACAGAAACCTCTGCGTCCAATTTTCCGTGTACTGAATCATATTGTAATAGGTGAGCAAGCATGTTAGCGTCTGTCAAATCGTTAACTGCTACAACCTCAACTTCAGGATTATTTAATGCTGCGCGGAATACATTGCGTCCAATACGACCAAAACCATTAATACCGACTTTTACTGCCATGATGATTTCCTCCTTTAAGTAAATAAGAGATATTTAATTTATATTGAGGGAAGAAGCTTCCCTTAATAACTGTTTCGCGGCTCCTTCATCAGTGATCAAAACCGTGTTGCGCGGCTTTTTGAAGTACGCCTCTATCGCGTCCGCTTTTGACGAGCCTCCCGCCACCGCAATGATGTTCGGGATTGAATCAAGATCTTCGAGCTGGATGCCAACGCTGTGCACTTTGTGAATGACTTCTCCGTGGCGGTCGAAATAGTAGCCGAACGCTTCTGCAACCGCCTCATTTTCTTCTATTTTCTTCAAATCTTCCTTCGGTGTATTTCTTCGTTCTGCCATTGTTTTAGCATCCCCGATTCCATGGATCACCATACTGGACGATTGAATTGTCTGAAGCACTTCTTTAATAGAAGGCTCTTCAATGATAGAAGAATATGCTTCTTTGCTCAGCTCACCCGGCACAAATAACAGTCTGTATGTACCGGAAGCTTTTTCAGCCATATGGGCGCAAATCGTATTGGCCTGATTCCTGACGTTTTCGCCGAGCCCGCCTCTTGCCGGAACAAAAAGCAGCTTGCGGTTTTTCGAGTCAGGCGTCATCATTTCTGCCACGGCCTCAAGCGTCGTACCTCCGGTTACGGCGACGATATTTTCCCCCGTAAACCTGTTTTTCATGCATGCGACGGCCGCTCTCCCCATCTCTTTTTTGACCCATGGGGACTGGTCGCTGTCTCCCGATACAATGATGACTTCGTCGAGGTTCAACCTCTCTTTTAATGTATTTTCCAAATGGGTTAAACCTAAAACATCCTTCATCGTATCTTCGAGAACTTTCAGCAGGTTGGATCCTTCAAGTGTCAATATCATGCCGGTTGTTTTAATCTCTAGTAGATTTTGTTCTTTTAAAAACTGAACCTCCGCCCTTAAAATCCGCTCGCTGATGCCGAGACTGGCGGCAAGGCTTCTTCTGCCGATCGGTTCAGTCAGCCTTATGTACTGCAAAATTTTGTACCTTTTCTGCATGACATCGAGAAGATCCGGCAATAATTTTTTTTGAGCCTGTATTAGTTGATTCATGCCAAAACGTTCCTTTCATCTCGTCCTGGACAAATAATGTCCCGTAGTGACTGAAAACGTCCCACCTCAGCCAAAAAAAATTGCTCCTGCTTACATTCCTTATTGTAACAGGGTTAAAATGTTTATTCAACTGTTAAGAATCAATTCTTCGACAACATTCGCGCGAATGTTCACACATCTGTATTAATTATTGTCCCTGTTGATTTCTATACTATACATATTTCATGAAAACGTGCCTCAATGAAAAAAAACTATGAATGCCATTGCGTATTACGGACCTGAAATATTCAAAATGAATCTGGCTGTCCAACGTTCTGGGACGTTTGAATGGGGTGTAATACCGGATGGTGGTCGATGCTCGCGTACGGTATGGTACCGTCCCTCATCTTCGTCTATTTTCAAAAATAAATATATTGCTAAAGTACGTACTCAAAAAAAAGCAACGGGCGGTTTTTCCGTTCCGTTGCTTTTTTGCCGTTTATCCATTTTTCCAGACATCTGCAATGATTTCAAACGAGCGAAGTCTATCAGCATGGTCAAACGTTTCTGAATTGATCATGATCTCGTCCGCCTGAGTCGTACGGATGAATTCTTCAAGCTTTTCTTTCACAGTGTCCGGCCCGCCGATGATCGTTGAGCTGAGCTGCTCATTCACCATCGCTTTTTCACGCGGCGTCCAAATCTGATCCATATCATCTACAGGCGGCTTAAGCTGAGTCGGGGCGCCGCGGACAAGATCCAAAAACTTCTGATAGTGCGAAGTTGCAAGGCGCTGCGCTTGCGCGTCCGTATCGGCTGCGATCACGGTCACCCCGACCATCGCATAAGGCTCCTCCAAGACGCCCGGCTTAAACGAACTGCGGTACAGTTCCAAAGCAGGCAGCGTATTGGCCGGCGAAAAATGAGCCGCAAATGCAAACGGCAAACCGAGTTCCCCGGCAAGCCGGGCGCTGAATCCGCTTGAACCGAGAAGCCAAATCGGCACATCAAGCCCTTCGCCCGGTATGGCGCGCACGTGATTTCTTACATTGCCGGACGGCTTAAAATACTGGCGGAGTTCTTCAAGCTGCTCGGGAAAATCCTCCCCGCTGCTTATATTTCTTCTTAATGCGCGGGCGGTTAATTGATCCGTACCCGGAGCGCGCCCCAGTCCTAAATCGATTCTGCCTGGATAAAGGGATTCAAGCGTTCCGAACTGTTCGGCGATAACGAGCGGGGAATGGTTCGGCAGCATAATCCCTCCCGAACCGATGCGCATCTTCTTGGTGCCCCCGGCGATATAACCGATCAAAACAGAGGTAGCCGAGCTCGCAACGCCTTCGATACTATGGTGTTCAGCCAGCCAGAACCTGTGGTATCCCCATCTTTCGGCATGCTGCGCCAAATCCATAGATTGTTTAAAAGATTGTCCCGCATCTCCGCCTTGTACGATAGGAGACAGATTTAATACGGAATACTTCGTATTTTTGAAATGCTGTTTTGACATTGTCTTTCCTTCTTCCTGAAGTGTAGTGGTCATGTAATTAGACGATAACATAATCGTTCAGGTGAATAAAAGAAATTAGTTCGAAAAAAATCGAACTAATGTGTTAAAAGCTTGCCTCCCTGCGGAGGCAAGCCTTTTTTTAAGAAGCGGACGTTTGGCCGGCTGTCTGGTTCCTTCCTTTAAAGAAATAAGCAGCGCTAATGAGCAGATAGATTCCCGCCGTCACCAATGTAATGACAATCGATGTGGTCAGGATGACACCGATCAGTATCGCTGTCAGTGAAATGACTGCCAGCCAAGTCGTATAAGGGAACCATTTGACATAGTAGCCGTTCCCCGCTGTTTGATTCCGTTTCCTCGATTTTAAATGGGCAGCGGCAATCAGCATCCAGATCACAAGGACGGTATAGCCGAGAGACCCCATCAAATATTCAAACGTTTGGCTGCCGGCAAACAGTGAAAACAATACGCCCAAGTATAAGAAAGAAGTACACAATAGAATCGAATAAACCGGCACTTTTCTCACGGAAAGTCTCGAAAAGATTTTCGGCATTCTTCCGTCTGACGCCTGTGTATACAATATTCGGGAGGCGCCGTAAAGCCCTGAGTTCATCGAAGAAATGACCGCCAGTAAAATGACCGCATTCATCAAATGATCGGCTCCGGGAATGCCGATCATCTTAAAGACCATAACAAAAGGACTCTCCGACACACCGTTGACTTGATTCCATGGAATCAAGCTGACGATCACGAAAAACGGCAGAAGATAAAAAGCAATAATGCGCGTCAACGTTCCACGCACAGCTTTAGGCACGACCTTCTCAGGGTTTTTGGTTTCCGCCAGTGTCACCCCGATAATTTCGGTTCCGCCGTAGGAATAGATCACAACTAGCATGGCTGTAATCAGCCCTCCGGCGCCATTCGGGAAGAAGCCGCCATGGTCTGTCAAATGAGTAAAACCAACAGCTGAGTGTTGTCCAAAAGAGAAAAATAACAAGATAAATCCGGATATAATAAAGACGACAATCACTGTGATTTTAATAAGGGCAAGCCAGTATTCCGTCTCGGCAAAGCTTTTGACAGAAAGCAAATTCACGCTCGTAATGACGAGTGAAACGAACAGCGCCAGCACCCAGATCGGCAGCCCCGGCAGCCAGTACTGCAAAAATATCGCGGCGACAACAGCCTCTGCCGCAATATTGAGAACCCACATTTTCCAGTATATCCAGTCTAAAAAATAAGCGGCATACGGCCCTAATATTGATTGAACGAGATCCCTGAATGTTCTGGCTTCACTGTTTCGGACAGCCATCTCGGCAAGCCCCTGCATGATAAACAGCAAAATCACGCCGCCGATCAAGTAGGCGATCATGACCGAAGGCCCCGCCAAATCGATCGCTTTGCTGCTTCCTTTAAATAATCCTGCTCCAATGGCTCCGCCCAATGCCATCATCATAATATGCCGCGATGTCATTGTGCGCTCGAGCTTCTGCATGTCTTTCTCCATCTATGTTCACTTCCTCTAGTAAAATGAAAAAAGCTCACCGTCTCCCTCTTCGATTTGAAGATAAAGAGACGATGAGCTTTGAAGCTTACCGCGGTACCACTCTTTTTGATTCTATGCCAAGAATCCAGCTTTGCGATGCACAGCCATACTGTGCAAACCTGTTAACGAAGGTTAATCGTAATGTCCTCAGGAATTGATGTCCGTCCTTTAGCCAGTCCACTCCCGGGCGAGTTCAAAGGTTCATTGGTCTGCGTCGCACCTACCCGCAGCTCTCTTTGCCAATGCCGATCTTTTACTGCTCCCGTTCATTGTGTTTTCTTCTGCCTGAAATATATTCATATAATATACGTGCCGATCTTGACTTTGTCAACATCAAATCCACTGCCAAAAAATAAAAATTAAAATTTTTCTCTTTTTTCAAGGAAAATCGCCTTTCCCATTGGAAAATACAAGGGAAGATATGCACAACTTTCATGATGATGGAGCATTCCCCAGAAGAGGGAAATATAAAAATCGGCGAATTTCCCCCGAAAAAAATAGTTAAATTGAAATATTATTCAAACTTTACAAAATATTTTAACGATGATAGAGTGTGAACCGAATCATCACATCAGCTAAAGGAGGAAGAGAACGTGAAAAAACTTTCGTTTATGGTGATCTTGTCCGTATTGACGCTCGTCTTTGGTTCATCGTCCGTAAGCTTTGCGAAAAACATTCCTGAAGACAGATATACAACACCTACAGATGCTGAATTTAGCCAGATGAAAGAGATTTTAAACGACGCTGATATTGAAACCGGCAATTTGCAGAAGGATTACGGCGTGATTGTCAATGATCCCGCTGAAAAAGTCGGCGTCATATCAGACATCCCCGCCGAAAAAGACGACTGGAGCCATGTCAGCTTCCATTCCTACTATGTCGACCTCAACAGCAACACTCTTATCGCTGATGTTCAATTTGAATTCACACAAAACGATGACGGTACATCGGAAACCGAGTACAAAAACGTAACAAACGGAGGCAGGTATTTCGTCAAGATGGACCAAGACGGAAATGTCATTGATGAAGAAACGACCGGCGACATGTCGATTTTGGGGAAATACTAGAAACCGAGCACCCCTTATGGAAAACGCCTTTATTCAAAGGCGTTTTCAGATTGTTGACAAAATCCCAAAGCGGCTTTTTGTTTTGGGATTTTGTCATCCTTTCAGCGTGATTGAAAACCCTTGCAGTCTAGGAAGGCCGAGCATCGGAGCGCAGCGAATGTTGGAATTCGTGAGCACCGACGCGCAGGCCTGACAACGAATGCGAGGGTTTGTCGACACGCTGAAACGCCTTTATTCAAAGGCGTTTTTTTGTTCGGGCATTTAATAGATCTATCCATTGACGCCATTCGCATCTGCAAGACTAAAGGCATGATGCCCGAACAGATCCGGGTTCATTCCTATCAAATTCTTTCTGTCAAGAAACAACGCGTTCCTCAGAGCTGTCCAAAAAGATGTCTTCAAGCGACGGTTCATCGACGTGAATTCTGTAGATTCCCACTTTGCAGTTCGTTAATACTCTGACAATGGCGGGAATTTTTTCTTCTGAATTGACGGTGATCGAAATCTCATGGTGATTGAATTGAACGTTTTCACCAGCTGACTCAAGAAAACGGTCGATCAGGCCGAAATGCTGATCGGGAATAGTCGAATGGCGAATGTGAACGCTTATGTTCGACATGAAATGCCTCCTTAATTCATCGAGCGTGCCTTCTATTAAAATGCGGCCGTTTTTCATGATGGCGATTCGCGTACAGATTTTCTCTATCTCATGCAGGTTGTGTGATGTCATAAATACCGTCTTACCTTCTTTTTGCAAATCCATAATCAGCTTTTGAATGTGCAGGGTCGATTCGGCATCGACACCTGATGTCGGTTCATCCAAAAAGATGAGCTCGGGGTCGTGGATGATCGCCTGGGCGATGCCGAGCTTTTTTTTCATACCGAATGAATAGGCGCCCGATTTTTTTTCAGCATGCTCAGTGAACCCAACTCTCTCTAAGACTTCTTCGCACCGCTCAGTCGATACGGCTTGTCCGTTCAGCTTTGCAAAATACTTCAAATGCCCGACTGCTGTCATTGAATCATAGAGGGTCAAATAATCGGGTAAAACGCCGATGCGATGCTTGACGTTTTCAATCGAAGCATCATTTAACAGCAGAAAACTGCCGGCTGTCGGCTCGATAATGCCTGTGATCATATTCATGAACGTAGATTTCCCCGCACCGTTACGGCCGAGGAAACCGTAAATCTCTCCTTTTTCGACTTGGAGGTCGACATGATTGACGACGGTTTTAGCCCCGTAGCTTTTCATCAGCCCTTTTGCCTCGATCACCACATCCATTATAAATCTCTCCTTTTAAACAAAACGATCGCACCGCAAAGAACGATGGCCGCGTAGACAAAGTTGATGAAAACAAAAGAACCGCCCAGTACGGAGTAATAGTACGGTGTTAAATATTTAAACCAGGTGATCATGCCGTTCTCTGAATAAACAGTCCATAAGCTGACCGCGGGAAAGACGAGCGCAAACACGATTCCGAAAAACATGGACATGGCGGGCCTTGAAATCACGATGGAAAATAAAAGGTTCAAAGAGATTGCAGCTGTAAGAAACGCCATGCTGTCTGCATAACTCATCCATAAAAACTCTTTTGAGGCGATCATCACCAAGGTGTACGAAACGAGCATGCAGAAAAACCAAAACAGCCAGACGCCAAAAAACTTTCCCAGAATGATCTTGATCCGCGAGGTTTTCGTCACAAGAAATCTGACCGTCCGGGCATGGACTTCGCGGTTGATCATGTCATGGGAAAGTCCAGCGATAAACAGGAAACCGAGAGCAAAAACAATAACCGCCGTTCCGATTGCGTTTGCATCGCTTCCTAAATCCAATTCGCGCACGAAGTCCGCAGGCGCCTGTTCGATCAATCCTGCAGTCTTATAGCTCACCCAAAACATAATAATAATGACAATAATCGACTTGATGCTTTTAAAAAGACTGATAAATTCATTCAGACATACCGCCCGCATACGAGTCACTCCTTCACTATTCTCCATTATAGTGAGTGAACATTATCGGGAAATAATCTTATCCTTAACATTACCTTAAATTTTAATAGGCTATTTCTTACAGGGGTGTTTCCGAGAATCATAAATGAGATGCAAGTGGCTTGAACCAGCGGCAGAAATGGGGATACAGAGCCGGAAAACTGATAAAAATACCATTTTAATATAACAAGTTCCGCTATTTTATAACCGGCCAAAAAAGTGGAATGATGCGAAAAATCGGGATATGCCGGAATTGTCATATCGCTAAATAAAAAAAGATTAGCTCTGCATGAGGCTAATCTTTTTGTTATCGTCTAATTACCGGTCAGTCACGACAATATATGCCGCTTTTACCGGGCCGTGGACACCGACTACAAGGTCCATTTCGATGTCGGCTGAATTGCTCGGTCCAGTGACATAGTTGATGCAGGACGGGATGACGTCGCCGTCTGCAACCTTTTGTTTGATCATTGCGCTTGCCTGTGTCATCCGCGGGACGATGGTGCTTTTCGGGACGATCGCAATATATGTCGTCGGCAGCAAGCTGACAGATCGTCCTTTGTCTTTTGAACTGAAGAGGACGACCGTTCCGGATTCAGCAAGCGTGATCTCGCTGAATGTCACGCCGATGTTAGCCTGTTCGGCCCGCTGGATATTTTCATCTCCGGCCGCTGCATTCCATTCCCACACTTTTGTCCCCTCATTCGGCCACTTGTCTGTTAACAGGCCTGACAGTCCGTACTCTTTAAAACGGTCATCTTTCGGAATGATGACAGGCCCGCCTCCAAATCGTGATGCTTGTTCATACAAGGCATCATGCAAGCCGATGACATCCGTTTCAATCAGCTCCGTATGAATCTTCCGGCAGTGGTCCTTTAAGACGCCGACAAGCTCATCCTGTGTATAGCCTTGATATACCCGGTGCTGCGGCTGATACGTATAATCGGGAACGGTGACGCCTGCCGAACGCCTGTTGCGGCCGAGCCTTTCCGCAATCCGGTTTAAAAAGCCGTCTTTATTTTGGATTGTTCCGTTTGTCATCTGTCTTCCCCTTTCTCTTTCCGTCTGTCCTCAAACCAGTCGCGGAACCTTGACTTGTTCGGCGCGGGGAAGTCGCGAATCTGGGTCCACTGTTTTAACGGACCCGGTCCCTTCGTTATTTTGCCGTCTTCGTTAAACGGCTTCATGGCTGCCGGCGCCAATTTGGAGCCCATTTTATATAGAGATGGCGCAGAAGTTCCCAAGCCGAACGCTTTCATCGCGAGCTTCTCGGATATCGGTGCGCGCCCTTCTTTTTCAACGATGCGCTGCCGGTGCTTCAGAAGCAGTTCGTGAAGCGGGATTTTTACCGGACATGCTTCAGAGCATGCCGCACATAACGAAGAGGCGTACGGCAGTTCTTTATAATCGTCATATCCGCCGAGCAGCGGCGACAATACGGCTCCGATCGGGCCTGAATAGATCGAACCGTAAGAATGCCCGCCGACATGGCGGTATACGGGACAAACATTGATGCAGGCCGCACAGCGGATGCATTGGAGGACGGATTGAAACTCCGTTCCGAGAATGTTCGAACGCCCGTTGTCAATGATGACGAGGTGAAACTCTTCGGGTCCGTCCGCTTCACCGGGCAGCCGCGGCCCTGTCAGCGCCGTGATATAGCTTGTCAGCCGCTGTCCAACCGCGCTTCTTGTGAGCATGCCGACGAGAACCTCAAACTCGTCGAATGAAGGGACGATCCGCTCCATCCCCATCACGGTAATCTGCGTCTTCGGAACGGTCGTGACGAGACGTCCGTTTCCCTCGTTTGTGACAAGGCTGACAGACCCCGTATCGGCAATCGCAAAATTGCAGCCCGTAATGCCGATGTCAGCCTCGAGAAATTTCTTTCTGAGCACGGCGCGCGCATGCATGACAAGCTCTTCCGGCTTTTCGGTGTTGCGGTAGCCGATCCGCTCTTTGAAGACGTCGCGGATTTGCTCTTTGTTTTTATGCAAAGCAGGTGCGACGATATGTGACGGCGGATCATGATCATCGATTTGGAGGATGTATTCGCCCAAATCGGTTTCGACCACTTCGCAGCCGTCGCGTTCAAGCGCCTCGTTCATGTTGATTTCTTCGGTCACCATTGATTTTGATTTCACGATTTTTTTGCCGTTTTTCTTTTTCACGACATCGCGGATATAGCCTGTCGCTTCTTCAGCCGTCTGTGCAAAGAATACGTGCCCGCCTTTTTTGGCGACATTTTCGGCGAGCTGTTCTAGGTAGTAGTCCAGGTTTTCGAGCACGTGCTGCCTGATTTCCTCGGCCTGAGACCGCCATTCTTCCCAGTTCCCGAGCTCTTCCGCCGCCTCAAGACGGCGCGCTCTCAAGCGCTCCTGCGCACTTGAAACAGCCCCCCTCATAAACTCGTTTTCGAGCCCGTCTGATACGCGCTCTTTAAATTTCTGCGTTCCGATCTTCATTGCCATAACGAATGTCCCCCTCTATCTGTGAAATGACCGGATGTCTGTTTATCTGCTGTTCAGCACTTCTGCGATGTGCATGACTTCAATCGGCTTGTTCTTTCTCCCGATCCGTCCGCCGATATTCATCAAGCAGCCGCAGTCCGCCCCGATTAACACATCTGCGGCGGTTTCTTCGACACACGCCACTTTCTCATCGACCATCTGTTCGGATATTTGCGACATCTTCACCGAAAAAGTCCCCCCGAATCCGCAGCAGTCGTGTTTGCGCGGCAGCGGCGTGAACTCCAGTCCCTTCACATGCCGAAGCAGCTTCATCGGCGCGTCTGTGACGCCCAAAAGCCTTGTCATATGGCATGACGTATGATAAGTCGCCTTTTTCTCAAGTGTCGCCCCAACGTCTTCAACCTTCAAAACGTTGACGATAAAATCGGTCAGCTCATACGTTTTGTCAGCCAGCCGCTGCGCTTTTTCCGCCCAGGCCGGCTCATCCCGGAAAAGGTGCGGATACTCCTTGAACATAAAAGCGCACGATCCTGAAGGGCTGACGACGTATTCGGCTGATTCAAATGTCTCAATCATCCGTCTCATCGCTTTTTTGGAATCTTTGACATAGCCGCTGTTGTACGCAGGCTGGCCGCAGCAGATCTGCCCTTCGGGAAAATCCACTTCACATCCGAGCCGCTCAAGCAGTTCAACCGTCGCTTTTCCGACATTTGACTGAAACATGTCAACCAAACACGTGATAAACAGTGATACTTTCATCTTGATCCCCTCTCCAACCCGATAAATCAGGTCATCTGATGACTTGGTTAGAAAACCCTCTTTCTCCATCTTACACCTTGGTAAAATTTTTTGAAAGGGGTTTCTTTTTCGTTTTCACTCGGGCCGCTGCTTATATGGCCGGCTCGTCGGCCTGTTTCGTTTCTTCAAAATATGAGGCCAGCACATTTTCCACATTCGTCAGATGATTGTGCATCGCCTGTTCTGCTTTTTGGCCGTCTTTTTCCATCACAGCCTGATAGATGGCATCGTGTTCCTCATAAAGGCGCTTAACGGTTGTGTTCTTCGAGAACAGCCAAATTTTGCGCGTCTCCCTCATCGTCTCAATTAAGAGTGATGACACATGATTCATCAAGCCTTTCAGCAGATCGTTTTGCGAGGCGCCGGCAAGCGCAAGATGAAACGCGAGGTCGGCTTTTTCGCCAAGTTCGCCGTTCCCATCCGCCTGCTTCATATCCTCAAGTGCGGCCTGCATGCGCCCGAGATCTTCTTCTGTGCGTTTTTGAGCCGCACTTGAAACAGCTCCGATTTCAAGAATCTTACGGACTTCGAGCAGTTCAGCGACGTCTTTCTTTTTCATCAAAAGCGCAGCCGAAAGGGGGATGGAAATTTGCTCAGGCTCAAACCTTTTCACATACGTTCCTTCCCCCTGCTTCATTTCGACCATCCCCATCGCTTTTAACGCAGACAGCGCTTCCCTGACGGCCGAACGGCTGACCTGAAAGCTTTCGGCGAGCGCCTGAACGGAGTCAAGCTTATCACCTGGCTCAAGCTCTCCGCTTTTAATCGATTCAAGAAGCGCTTCTGCGACTTCTTCGTATATTTTTTTCGTCTTGATTTGTTTGTATTTCAACTTTTTTCACCTCGTAACCAGACTGGGCATGATGCGCTATTTTTTATTATACCGTTCTTTCCGTCCGGAACATATAGACTTCGGCTCCATGCAAAAAAAGATTGTAATTTATGACATTGAGAAATATAATGCTAAATGATCAGTCTTATCATCATGTCATCAGATGACTGAGTGAGACTTTGAACAAAGGGGGAATTGGAGATGGGATGGACGCAAGATTATACTCCGCTGGGGAACAGTTTGCTGCTCTCTTCGCTTGCAGCGCTTATACCGATTTTGTATTTTTTCTGGGCTCTGGCAATCAAAAGAATGAAAGGGCATACAGCGGGTGTGTCGACTTTGCTGATTGCGCTCGCGCTGGCCGTTTTCGTATACGGCATGCCCGCTCATCAGGCTGTGATGTCGGCTTCACAAGGGGCGGTTTACGGGCTGCTTCCGATCGGCTGGATCATTGTGACTTCCGTTTTTTTGTACAAGCTTACAGTCAAAACCGGCCAATTTGAAATCATCAGGAGCTCGGTATTATCGATCACAGATGACCGCCGTTTGCAAGCACTTTTGATAGCGTTTTCATTCGGGGCGTTTTTAGAAGGAGCGGCAGGCTTCGGCGCCCCTGTCGCAATCTCGGCCGCATTGCTTGTCGGCCTCGGCTTCAATCCGTTGTACGCGGCGGGCATATGCCTGATCGCTAACACGGCGCCTGTCGCTTTCGGAGCGATCGGCATTCCGATTATCGCGGTTGAAGGGCCGACGGGGATTCCTGCGATGGACATTTCAAAAATGGTCGGACGCCAGCTCCCGTTTTTATCTGTATTTATTCCGTTTTATTTGATTATCATCATGAGCGGCTTGAAAAGGGCTTGGGAAGTGCTGCCGGCGATTCTCGTGTCGGGTGTCTCTTTTGCCGTTACACAGTATGTAAGCTCAAACTTTCTGGGGCCTGAGCTCCCGGATATTTTGTCAGCCATCGTATCGCTTATCGCGCTCGCTGTATTCTTAAAATTTTGGAAACCGAAAACGATATTCAGATTTTCACATGAAAAGGAAATGGCCGCTGCCGCGGAGGCGCAGCAGCTTGAACATCAAAAGGCCTCATACTCGGCTGGGCAGATTTTCAAGGCGTGGACACCGTTTTTGCTGCTCACGGCAATGGTCTCCATCTGGGGAATTCCAGCTGTCAAACAGGCGCTGACAGGCCATTACGAAGGGTCAAATCCATTGCTGCTGTTCATTAGTGATATCGGCGGCAGGCTGACGTTCGCGCCCGGTGTGCCTTTTTTGCACAATCAAATTCTCGATGGCTCCGGAAAACCGCTTGAAGCTCTTTATAAACTTGATCTCGCCGGATCGGCGGGAACGGCGATCCTGATTGCCGCCGTACTGACAAAGTTTGTCACAGGCATGCCTTGGAAAGAATGGGGCGCCGTGTTTACAGAATCGCTGAAAGAACTCGGCAAGCCGATATTAACGATCGCTTCCGTTGTCGGTTTTGCCTATGTCACCAACTCTTCGGGCATGAGCACAACACTTGGCATGTCCCTTGCGATGACGGGTTCAATGTTCGCATTCTTTTCTCCCGTTCTCGGCTGGCTCGGCGTCTTTATAACCGGTTCAGATACGTCGGCCAATTTGCTGTTCGGCAGTCTGCAAAAAGTGACGGCACAGTCGGTCGGAATGGAGCCGGTGCTGTCTGTGGCGGCCAACTCTTCGGGCGGCGTCACCGGAAAGATGATCTCTCCGCAGTCGATTGCTGTCGCCTGCGCAGCCGTCGGACTGGCAGGAAAGGAATCCGATTTGCTGCGCTTTACACTGAAACACAGCCTGTTTCTTCTGTTCCTGGTTTGCATGATCACGTTCCTGCAGCATCACCTGTTTGCGTGGATGATCCCGTAAAAAAGCCGCCGGCGTTCGTGCCGGACGGCTTCTTTATTGATATCTCTTTCTGACAGACGAAGGCAGTATATTAAGCTGATCGCGGTATTTGGCGACGGTCCGCCTCGATATGACGATGCCGTGCTTTTCGTTTAAAAGGTCGGCCAGCTTCTGGTCTGAAAGCGGTTTCATTTTATTTTCTTCATCGATCAGCCGACGAAGATGCGCTTTGACTGTGTGACTTGACGTATGTCCGTCAGCGGCATCCTTTACCTTCGCCGAAAAAAACCGTTTAAGCTCGCACAGCTCAAAAGGCGTCTGCACGATTTTCCCTTTGACTGCACGGCTTACTGTTGATTCGTGAACCCCGAGGGCATCGGCGACTTCTTTTAATGTGAGCGGCTTCAGTTCGTCTTTCCCTTTTAAAAAATAATCTTTTTGACGCACCATAATTTCCGCCATCACCCTCCGCATCGTTTCCCGTCTTTGCCTGAGGGCATTGTCGAGCCATTTCCACTGCTTGAACTTATCAGAGATATAAACGGTCGCCTCGTCTTTTGACTGGCGCTGCAAAAACGGCTCGTAAAACGCGTTAAGCTGGATATCGGGAAAAGAACGGCTGCTGAGCTCAAGCACCAATTTTCCATCCTCGGCTGAAATGATGACATCAGGCTCGATATAGACTCTGCCTTCATCCGTGCCATACATCAATCCGGGACGCGGCGACAGCTCTGCAACAAGATCTTGTATGTCCTGAAGCTCTGAGAGCGAAAGGCCCGCTCTCTCAGACAGCTCTTTCCATCCTTTTTTGGCAAACAGGTCAAAGTATAGGGAAATAACTTTTTCCGCTTTTGCCGTCTCCTTTGGCAGACGATTTAATTGGATCAGGATGCATTCCTGAAGCGACCGCGCTCCGATGCCTGCCGGATCAAGAGTCTGCAGCTTGCCCAAGACTTCTTCCACTTCTTCTCTGGTGACAGCCAGCTCGGAAGCGATAAAGGCGATGTCTTCTGTCACATATCCGTTTCGATCAAGGGATTCGACCAGGTAGCTGAAAATCCGCTTTTCCCGGTTTGACAGCCGGAGATCGAGCGCCTGCTGTTTCAAGACGCTTTTGATATCTTCACGGGAATGCGCCGTCTCAGAGCGGCTCATTCCTTCATTTTGCAAATGACGATTCGTTTTATGGTAAAATGATCGGGGAATATCGGGGTCTTTTCGTTCGATCAGGGGGTTTTCCAATGAGAGTTCGTCAATCCGGCTGTTCAGCTCGGCCGACGAATACTGAAGCATATGAATGGCTTGGGCAAGCCCTTGCGTCAAGTGAAGTTTTGCCGTTTGCTGCTGCTGTACATGCAAGTTCATCATATCTCCCCTCCCACTATTAGTTTACACGATCGGTTCCGTACCGTATAGACTTAAAAAAGGAGTGTTACCATTGACAGAACTTTTCTCTGTGCCCTATTTCATAGAAAATTTTAAAACCCATATTGAAATGCATCCAAATGAGGATAAAATTCACGCAATGAACAGCTACTACCGTTCAGTCGTGTCAACGCTTGTCCAAGACCAGCTGACAAAAAACGCGGTCGTCTTAAAACGGATTCAGCATTTGGATGAAGCCTACAACAAAGTAAAGCGCGAAGAAGCATAGCAAAAAAAACCGCCTGTCATACGTGAACAGGCGGTTTTTCTGCTTCTTCCGGATTGTTTTGAATCAGTTTTGTACTCGGGATATCCTTCATCCATGTGTTGTAGTAATTTGCGTTTTTTCCGTAGGAGTTGTCAATCACGACATTTTCTTTTCCGAGCAGACACGATAAGATGTGGCCGTGCAGCCTTGAAGTAACGACGGATTCATAGCGGTTGAAAAAACGGATTGATTTGTCGACGAGGCTGTCCGAATAGCGTTTCCAATAAGAAGCGATCGGCAGCGGATTGCCGGCTTTTTTGTTGAGGACATTGATCGTCTGCAAGCGTTTGATTCCGCGTTTGTCGCCTTCTGACAAGATAACGTTCCAATCGTACGTATCCGGCTCCTCTGCTTTTTGCAGGCTGCTGTTTGCTTCTTTGTCGGTTCTGATCAACCGCAGAACGGACTCAGAAGGCTTTTCGGCAGGTGCCGCGATCGGCCAGAGCTGGTGAGCCATATCGGGCATCATTCTGATGTTTTTCACCCCTTCGAAATGCTTGAGAGCAAATTCGAAGGATGCCTTTTCCCGCGTGAATAAGTGCAGATCCGGGTGAGCCGCCAAAATGCCGCGCGTTTTTTTTGCATTTTCTTCATGTTCATAATAAATCGACTGCGGCAGAATGACGATCCGGTGGTCCGGGTAATGTTCGACAACCCGTTCCCTGAACTGCTGAAAGTGAGGGTACAAATCGCCGAAATTGCCGCCCCCCTGACAAACGATGATGGCGTCCTTTGGAATGCGGCGGCCCGGAATAAAATTCTCTGCATTCCATCTTTCGCGCACCTTGATGCCGTATGCTTCAAAAAAAGCTTCCGTTCCTTTCATGATCAATAAGTCCCCGACGTTTCCGTAGAGCGGGTAGTCCAAGTAAACGACTGATGAAAGTCTTGGGATGACATCCAAAATTTCTGCCAGCTTATGCTTTAAGCTGTCCATGGAATATGTAATCGCCATGTTTAGCACCTCATTTATATTTAATCCGGTCGGCCACGATTTGAATCACCCGGTCCTGCTCTTTTCGCGTCATACTTGATCCTGACGGCAGGCAGAGCCCGCGCTGAAATAAGTCGCAGCAGACAGAGCCTTGGTCATCGTGCTGATAAAAGGCCGCTCCTTTAAAAAGGGGCTGTCTGTGCAATGGCTTCCATAACGGCCGGGCTTCAATGTTTTCATTTGCGAGCTGTTCAATGATGTCCGCCGGTGTTGTTTGAATCTTTGCTGTATCAAACGTTAATGTCGTGAGCCAGCGGTTTGACATGCCGGCTTCAGGCATGAATTCTATACCTTCGATACCGGCGAGCGCCTCCTGATAGCGCTCGAAGATCGCCCGTCTGGCGTGTACCCTGTCATCCAGGACGGCGAGCTGAGCGATGCCGATTCCGGCCAGGACATTGCTCATCCGGTAATTGTAGCCCGCTTTTTCGTGCTGATAATGAATGGCGGGCTCGCGCGCCTGAGTGGCTAAAAAGCGCGCCTTCTTCAAAGCGTCTTCATCATCGCTGACAAGCATTCCTCCACCTGATGTGGTGATGATTTTGTTGCCGTTGAACGAATAAATGCCGAAGCGTCCGAAGGTTCCGCTTTTTCTGCCCTTATAAACAGAACCTAGCGATTCGGCCGCATCTTCAATAACAGGGACGGCAAATCGATCGCAAATCGCGATAATCTCGTCTATTTTCGCGCTTTGGCCATACAAGTTGACGACGATGACGGCTTTCGGAAGATTTCTGGCCCGCTCCGCTTCGTCGAGCGCCCGTTCAAGCGCCTCGGGCGACATGTTCCATGTATCCCGTTCAGAATCGATGAAAACCGGCTCAGCCTGCTCATATATAATCGGATTGGCGCTCGCTACAAACGTAAAGGAAGAACAGAAGACCGTATCGCCTTTGCCGACGCCGAGCAATTTCAACGCCAGGTGGATTGCGGCTGTTCCTGAGCTAACTGCCGCGGCACCGGACGTCCCCGCATAGGCGGCAAGCTTTTCTTCGAATGTATCGACAAGGGGACCGAGCGGCGCGATCCAGTTTGTCCGAAACGCTTCAGCTACATAGCGCTCTTCGTCTCCGCTCATGTGCGGCGGGGATAAATAAATTCGCTTATTCTGACTCATGTTTTTCACCCTTTTTCCTGCTGTGATATTTAATTTTTCTTGCAGGGACTCCGACAGCGGTACAATCATCAGGAATGTCGTGAATGACGGATGATCCCGCTCCCGTCACGCTCCAGCGGCCGATTGTCTTTCCGGGAATGACCGCCGTTCCCGCTCCGAGATGAGCGCCTTCCATAACTGTCACACCGCCGGTTAGCACCGTTCCCGGCGAAAGATGAACGTAATCGCCGATCCGGTTGTCATGTTCGACGATCACACCTGTGTTGACAATCGTGTGGATGCCGATGTGGGCATCCGCTTGGATAACGCTCGACGCCATGACAACGGCGCCGTTTTGAATCCGGGCCGAACCGCTGATCACGGCGGACGGATGAATCAAAACCGCATACCGGTCAAGCGGAAGGCCGAGACGTTCATACAGCTTCTTTCTGATGCCGTTTTGACCGACAGCTAAGACGAACTTCACGTCCGGATGCAATCGCGCAAGTTCTTCTGCTGCGCTTGAAGGCCCGCGATACAGACCGTTCTCGACATGAAGCTCCGCATACCGGTCATCGAGAATACCGGCAAGCGCCGTATCAGGCCGTGCTTTTACAAGATCCAGAACGACTTTCCCATGGCCGCCGGCTCCGATGATCACCACATTTTGCATCAGGCATTCCTTCTCCCCGTAAATTTTTCTGCTGTCACATGGCGGTCCTGGCTGACGCCTTCCGACTTCAAGACTTTTACGACAGTCAACAAAAGGATTTTGAGATCAAGCAAAAAAGAACGATGATCCACATACCAGACATCAAGTTCAAACTTTTCCTCCCATGTCACTTTATTTCTCCCGTTGATCTGCGCCCAGCCCGTGATGCCCGGCTTGACTTCATGCCGTCTCCATTGCCGCTTCGTATAGAGGGGAATATACTCCATCAAAAGCGGCCGCGGCCCGACGAGGCTGAGATCTCCTTTGATGACGTTGATCAGCTGCGGCAATTCGTCGAGGCTCGTTTTTCTGATCAGCCGCCCCGTCTTTGTCAGCCGTTTTTCATCGCTTAGCAGATTGCCTGCTTCATCTCTTTCATCAGTCATTGTTCTGAATTTATATAATGTAAAAGGCTCGCCATTCAGCCCCGGACGGGTTTGGCGAAATAAAACAGGCGAGCCGATTTTCCATCTGATGAGGCAAGCTGTCAGGATCATGGCCGGACTGAGCGCGATCAGCAAAATAACCGACAATGAAAGATCGAAAAACCGTTTCGCTAGCACGAAAAACGCACCCCTTTCTTTTATTTAAAAAATCCCTTTTGAAACGGGAAGGATAAAGAGCATCGAAATGCTTGGAGCCTTGTTGTGACAATATGCCGTTCCGCTTTCGTCAACATGACGAAATAGGCAAACAGGCCGTATGTCCCCGTCGCAGCAAGCGCCGTGACAAACAGGGACAGCAGGCTGTCGATTGCAAATAAGTATTGAAGAGCGTAACAGACAGCCAAGGTAAATGAAGCACCGGCAACCGGCCTGTATATACCTTTATAAAAAACCCTTTTTCTTTCACCCGTAATCTTTGACGCATAAATCGGAGTGAAGACGACATTTTTCAGCATTAAAGCTGCCGCACCGGCCAGCGCAATTCCGTAAAGGCCGAGTCCCGCCGGTCCGCTCAGCACGATGGCAAGCAGCAAATTGACAACGCCGAAGGCAACCGTGGTCAGCGCCGGTGTTCTCAGCTTGTTATAGGCGGTAAAAATATAAAAAAGCGGCGCCGGGCTTAATGAAACAACCAAATAACCCGCATGTATCAGTAAAAGCCATTTCAAATGTTCGAATGAAGGGCCAAGCCACAGCGACAGAAACGGGCCGGCAAGCCCGCCCAGAAGCGCAGCCGGCAAAGCGAGCAGAATGCCGTTAATTCTGACGGCCTGGTTGGCATAGCGGACGAGCCCTTCTTTGTCGCCTTTTGAATAATAGAGTGTAATCGTAGGTGAAAATACGGCCGCAAGCGTTCCCGAAAGCGTCCGCAATAACAGCGGAAACTGAATGATCGCGGCGTACATGCCGGATTCGGAAACCCCCAGCATCACATTCGCCACCATTAAATCGATTTGCAGAAACAGCAGGACGCCGACTTGGCTGACGGAGCTCCATCCTCCCGCCTGAAGCAGTTTTTTGCACTTTGCAAACGACATATCCCTCACACGAAACGTAAACCATGGGATCAATTTCTTAAAGAAAAAGATCGACAGGATGCACGCCGAAGCGGTTGCGATAAGAGCGGCGAGCTGAATGTGCCAGATCTTCGGTGCAAACCACGCGAAAATCAACAATACGCTCAAGACGCGAATCAGCATTTGGACGGCCTGGATCGTGCTTGTAATATAGATTTTATTGGCAAAAAACGGACCGGCGGCAAATCCCGACATCACAAAGGTCAATAAAAACAGCAGGCTCCCGATCAAAAGCGCGATCTGCACATCCCCCAAAAGACCGGCGGGAACGCGAATGATCTGATCGATAAAAAACACCGTGCCGCCAAGCGGAAAAAACAAGATGACCGAAAGCACCAGTGATGAAACGATGTAGGTATTCATATAGCCCCTCGCTTCATCAAGCGCCCCCCTGTGGGCGGAAACAGAAAAAAACCGGACAACGACCGCGCTCAAGGCAACCGTAATAATCGAAAAGTAATTGATCATATTCTGCGTGAGATGGACAAACCCAAACGCCTCAACACCGAGGTTCTTGATAACATAAGGCGTCAGCCACATCGAAAACAGCACCGATAATAAAAAAGACGCCACATTGGCGCCGAGATTCAAAATAAATGTCTTATTCAAAAGGCTCATCCCTTACTGGGCAGATTTCGTTTAAAAAACAATTCGAGCAGGATCGGAATATTCAGCTTGCATAGCAATAAAACGAGCCGTTGGCCGATTAAAAGATTGCGGTTGCGGAGAGACGTTGATTTGACGCACGACTGCACCATCCGGTAAGACAAAATGTCTTTAATGTGCCGCCTCACCTGCTTTGAAGGCTTCGGTTCCGCACAGGCATTGGCTAAAAGCATCGGAATTTGATGTTTGCATGTGTACGTTTCCAGATCGTCCGCACATTCATCCAAAAGCTGAAACGTCTCATAGAATCTCCTTTTCGCCCGGTACTGCCTTTTCAGGCTTTCGTCCATGTACGGTTTAAACGGCACCTCCGTCAGGCTATCCGGATTGCACCTGTACATGTAGTAGCCGTCATCGATCGCTCTCACCCGTTTCGCTGCATAAAAGGCGTACAAATTGAACGGCGAATCCTCTGCAAAACGAATGTCCTCAAAAAAGTACAACTGGTTTTTCTTTAGCAGGTCGCGCCTGTACAAATTCCGCCACACATACCAGATGAAGCGGGTTTCGTGCGCCTTTTTGAGCTCGCGTTTAATATCCCAGCTCAACAAGAGACGATCGGTCGGCAGCGGCGGCGGGAAATAGGTGTCTTCCGCATCGGAATGTTTATGATACCCGCACATGACGATATCAAGGTCGTCTTTTTTGGCAGCGGCGTACATGTTTTCAAACATGGCAGACAATACAAAATCATCACCGTCGACAAATCCCACATAATCTCCTGTCGCGGCTTGAAGACCGGCATTTCTCGCCGAGCTCAGCCCGCCGTTTTTTTTATGAATCACTTTCACTCTGGCATCCAGGCTGCAGTACTTTCTCGCTATCTCCCCGGATCTGTCGGGAGAGCCGTCATCGACAAGGATGATTTCAATATTTTTCAGCGTCTGCCTGCGCAGCGAATCGACGCATTCTTCTATATAATCTTCGACATTGTACATCGGAACAATGATACTGACGAATGGCTTCATTGGACATCACCCATAATTTTCTGTCTTAAATCTGTGAAATAATGCTCCCTTGATGGAGTCGCACGATACGAATCACCGGTCTTAATCAGCTCTTCAATTGCGCCGAGAACCTCTGCCGCATCGGGATTTTCCACAAGCTTCATCGAAGGAACGCTTTTCAGCCAGCGAAAGCCTTCAAGCACCTTATGATCAAAAGAGCGGATCACAACGCACGGCGTCCCTGTAATCGCACAAAAAATCATGCCGTGCAGCCTGTCTGTCACAACGACCTCCGCACCTCTCAGCTGATCCCAAAGCCGATTCAGCTCCTTCTCGCGGGACATGCGGCTGACCCTCCTGCCGATCGTCGTTGTAAAAGTTTGCACGCCGCCGTATTCGTCGCCGACAGCCTTCATCAGCTTTTCACGCTCTTCCGGTCTGAGAAAGCTTTCTTTATCCTCTCTTAAACAAACCAGCACACCGTCTCTTTCAGACTGCTGTTCTTTCTTTAAATAAAGCACCATATCAGGCTGCTTCACAATCGTTTGCTTTGAAAAATGCTGTTTCATAAATTGATAGGTTGTATCATCGCGCGCCATCATAAACAGCCGGCGATGGGAGTTGTAGACTTTTTTCGCTCTTTTCAGCTCCTTTTTGCCGCGGGGCGTCTCGGAAAAGTGCGCGGTGGCTGGGAGCTGGACAATTTTATAATGCTTGAATGTTTTGATAATAAAGCGCCTCGTCCATTCCTCATTGCGGTACAAATCCCCCATGTTTCCTCCGCCGATAATGAACACCATATCCTCGGGGTGGCGGATGCGCATGAGGGCTTTTGCATGTTTGTAAATATCGTTGATGCCGATTTCAATTAATTCAAAATCGGGAAACTCGTTTTCTATGAATGTCCGGCTTGCCAGGGCAATCGCGTGATCTCCCAAATTATCATGGGACGGAATTAAAGTCAGAATGATTTTTTTCTTGCCTTTGTATTGATCAAAACGCTTCAAACCCGGCGTTCCCATCACATATTCAGAAGGATATTTCACCTTGAGCAAAAGCCATTCTGCAAGATTGATCTTCAGTTCCTGAAAGGTCATTTCCTCACCGCCTATTTCTTCATTCTGTGCTCGATCATTTTCTGGTAAATGGCCGCAAATCCATACACTGCCGGCATAAACCGCAAGCGAATCAGCATAAGGAGAAGCTTCTTCTTCGAATCGAATGCCGACATGTCCACCGCGGGAATTTTCCCCCTGAATTCCGGACAGGCGCATATGCTGCGGATATTTTTATATTTTTCTATTGAAGGATTTTGGTTTCGGCTCTTGCATTCATTTAAAATACTGATGCAGCCGTGGTTGACGATAAAGACGTGCAGCGCCTCCTTTAAAGCCGGAAGCTCTCCGTGCTTTGTCAGGCAGTCAAGGTTCGCTTCATAAAGAGCGAGCCCGTCTTCAAACAGCCCCGCCTGATACTTTTGGACGATGGACGACAGGTGGACCCTGTAATGATAAAGCGGCTTAGTCACGAACGCCGCCGTATTCGCATATAGAAGGCATCTGAAGCTGAAGTATTGATCTTCGATGTTTTCCAGCTCGTCGCGCAGCGGGAAAACGAGCTTATGCTGCTCAATCAGGCTCCGCCTGTAGAGCTTGTTCCAGGAAAAGCCGCTTACTTGACCCTTTAATAAAGCTTTTATGAATGCCTCTTTCGGCTTTCCTTCATAGTTTTTCCCGATGTCCGGGCAGACCGTTTTTCCGGTATCCTGAATTTCGACGGCATAATCACAGATGACAAGGTCGGCATCCTCATCCTTTGCTTTTTCATACATAGATTGGCAATAGTCCGGCTCAATCCAGTCGTCGGAGTCGATGAATGCCAAGAACTCGCCTGACGCCGCTTCGATCCCTTTATTGCGGACAGCGCCGAGGCCCTGATTCTCCTGCCGAATCGTTTTGATGCGTCCGTCCTTTCGGGCGTAATGATCAATGATCTTCTGGCTTCCGTCTGTTGAACCGTCATTAACGATAATGATTTCGATATTTTTTAAGGTCTGGCTGATCAGCGATTGCAAACAATTCGGCAAAAAAGCTTCTGTATTATAAACAGCGACCAGTAGACTAACTGCTGGATTTTCCAATGTGATGACTCCTTTGTCGAAATTTTCACAAGACCTAAACGGCCTATTCCGCTATTCAACGTTCAAAAATCGTTCTGTAAGGCAATACCGACGAGTCGAACGGCATGAGCATAAAGCTGTATAAGAAGTAACAGATCAAAATCAAAACATACAGAAGCGCGTTCGATTTCGGTTCGAAAATACGTACAAAATAAGGAACGAGAATCAGCTGATAGAGCCCGAAATAAATGTTGAACCTCGCAAAAATGACATCCTTTGTCGCCAAAATTCCGAACAGGAAACCGATCAGACAAAGGTTGACGATATAATCGACTTCGGGCCAGCGTTTTCTGAGCTGCTCCCTGAAGCAGAATGCAAGTACGAGCGGGAGAAGAAGAACGATGATTTTAATGGCGTTCATGCCGTTCGTATTTTTCATCAGCCATTCTTCGTAATGTCCGTATTGACTGTTTTCAAGCACGACAAGGAATACGGACAAAAATTTTTGATACAGAAAAGTTCCCGCCAAAAATAAGAGCATGAGGCACCAGAGGACAGGCGACCACGCTTTTCTTCTGACGATGAAATAGACAGGAATCATGATCAAAGCCGAAGAATGAAAAAGCGAACAGATCAGCACGACGATCATATAGCGCACCAGCTTCCCATCGATCAGATACCGGACCGCCCAAAACAGAATGGCCGCCGCCATGTATTGGCGAATACCGTTAAACGAAGCGTAATAGTGAAACATGCCGATAAAGAGAAACATGCTCAACTCAAACGGCCTTCCATACACATATAGCGTCTTGACGATATAGATATAGGTAATCGCGGCAACGACGGCAAACATGAGCGCCGGATCGGCTGAAATCTGGTTTAATATCCATAAGAGTGCGGTAAATCCGGGATCTGTCGACGACTTATCTGTTCCGAAACCGAAGATCTCCCAAATGTTGTTGTATTTTCCGGCTAATTCGTAAAGCAGCATATAGGTGTGGTAATCCGTTCCGACCTTGTATCTTAAGCCGGCAACGATAATCAAAGACGCGAGCGGAACGACGGTGAGGATCGCATTCGGACGGTAGCCCGTCGGCAGCCTGTGATCTTCCCTGCCGTACATTTTCGCAAACCATGACCAGATGAAAACAATCCCCATATTCAACATGTAAACAGACATACACTCACTGTCCTTCTGCCGCGGAGATTGAATAGATGTCCATCAGTCTCGCCAAATTTGCTTTTGCATTATAGCCTCTCTCTGCCAGGCTTCTCTCAATCTCCGGCCATGCAGGCTTTTTCGCCTGAGCGGCACGGCTGATATCCTCAGCCCACCGTTCAAAGCCGGCATTTAAGCTGAGACGGGTCAGCAGGCCGAGTCCCAAATCGGTTTCCTCTGTAATATGGTCTGATACAATACAAGGAAGCCCTGACGCCTGCGCTTCGACGAGTACGAGAGGGAGCCCTTCAAACAAAGACGGCATGGCAAATACATCAAACGTCTGCATGAGAGCCGGGATATCTTCGACGACGCCGAGAAACAGAATGTCGTCTTTTACACCGAGAGCGGCGGCTTTTTCTTCCATCTGTCTGCGCAGCGGACCATCACCTGCGAACACCGCTTGAAAAGGCGTGCCCGATTTCTTGAAATGAGCGGCAAGCCCGAGCAGAAACGCGTGGTTTTTCTGTTCAAAAAAACGGCCGACATGTCCGATAACCAATGCGTCTTCCTTGATGCCGAAGCTCTTTTTTGCATCCGTCTTTGAAACGCCATTCGCTTCTTTGAAGCGGTCAAGTTCAATCCCGTTTTGCAAAAGATGGACCGCGTTTTCGCCCATCTTTTTTCCGCCGAATAAAAAACGCCCGGCATCTTTGCCGCAAGCGCACAGAGCCGTAGCACTGGAGAAAATCAAACGGCGGAATGCGAGGAGCTGCCATGTATCCCAAAACCGGGGGTTAGGCTTCCAGGCCGTGTTGTGGGAATGACAGACCCTCACCGGAACGCCGGCGAGCTTGGCCGCCAATGCGGCAAACCCCGTCTGAAAATCCGTATGGGCGTGCACGGCGGCATACGGCCCTTTCTCAACCAAAATCCTTCTGATGTTTTTGATGTAGGCGAGAGGCCCCGACCGCCCGATGCTTGGTACATAAAACACCCGGCCGCCGCGCGTGATGATCTCCGGATCATAATCGCACGTTTCTTCCCGGTGGGAAATAAAATCAAATTGAATATGCCGCCTGTCTGTATGGCGGTATATATTCATAATCATCGTCTCCGCTCCGCCGCGGTTCATTCCGCTTACGATGTGAAGCACCCGTTCTGGTCTCACGCTTCCGTCACTCATGTTTTACGACCCCTCCGCCTTCATTCATCAATCTTCTTTTATGGTATTTGTTCATGATAAAAGGAGGCATGAGCCCCCTGATGATGGGTTTCATCATATAAATGTAGTCTGAGAGCGGCAGCTTCAGCCGTCTGCAGGCGGCAAAGACGATAAACGCATTGTCAATCGAGTAGCTGAACTTTCTCCTTTTAAACGCCGATTCGTCTTCCCTTACTTTGTATAAAGCTTCCTGAAGGTTATAGCCCGTGTAGCCCGCTTCAAAAAAACGGAGCCACAAATCAATATCTTCCATCCTTCTTGTTCTCCGGCCGACCCGATAGCCGTCCAGCGCCTCGTACACTTCCGCTCTCATCATGATCGTCGCATGGCAAAACGGCGTTCCTTTCGCCATGATTCTCGGCCCGGGAGAGGGAGGAAGCATTCTGACGCCTCTGATCCCGTTTTCGTCGAAGGCCATCATTCCGCTGCCGACGACATGATAATGAGATTGTGATTCAAGAAACGCGACCTGTTTTTCAAAACGCCTTGGCAAAGAGATGTCATCTCCGTCCTGGCGCGCGATATATTTCCCGCCGGCGTACCGGAGACAGTGGTTTAGCGAAGCAGCCAGCCGCTGATTCTTCTCGTTTTTAATCAGCTTGATCCTATCTGCGTAATGATCGGCATACCGCCTGGCAACAGCATATGTCCCATCTGTTGATGCATCGTCGCATATAATCAGTTCCCAATTTTTATAGGTTTGATTTAAAATCGACTCGATGCTCTCTGCGATCGTGTCCTCACAATTGTAGACTCCCATAATGACAGAAACTTTCGGCTTTTGACCCCCTGTCATCCTTTCAGCCTCCTTTCAACTGTTTCATGATCCATAAAGGAAGAGTAAATGCCCGCCATTTCTTTGACGGTGCGCTGCTGGGAAAAAGCGGCGGCCGTTCGTCTCCCCGCGTCCCCCATCTTTTTTCGCAAAGAAGGCAGACGGTACAGCTGCAAAATTCGGTCGCTGAACGTTCCGGCGTCTCCCTGCGGTATCAAAAATCCGTTCACGCCCTCTTGAATAACTTCCCGGTGTCCGCGGTTGTCCGCTGCAACGGCGGGCTTTCCTGCCGCCATTCCTTCCAGGAGGTTCATGCCGAGCCCTTCCCTGATGCTTGAAGCGACAGACACATCGGCAAGCTGAATCCATTCGTGGATGTTTTTTTGAAAACCTGCAAACGTGACGGTCGAAGAAACGCCTTTTTGTTCAGCGAGACTTCGGTATTTTTCTTCCATCTGCCCTTTTCCTGCAAACACGAGCTTTAAGTTTGGGGCTCTATCTTTTAAAGCAGCCGCCGTTTCGATGAGCAGCGCCTGGTTTTTATTCGCGTTCAGTTCCGCGGGATATATGAGAATAAAGTCGTCTTCTTTGAAACCGTATGTTTTCCTGAGCAGCATTTTCTCTGTTTCGCTGACAGGATGAAAGCGCTCGGTATCGACGCCGATGCCATGAATTTTTTCTGTTCGCAACGCCTTGCGCAAGCCTTTTGCAAGGACGAAATCTTCTTCATTGATCGTGATTAGGCAATCGGTCAAAGCGGACAGCCCTTTTTCAATCGGATAGTATAGCAGCCAATTCTTTAAAGGTGCACCTTGGCAAAAGTGAAAACCGTGAGCGGTATAGATCACTTTCGTTCCCTCTTTTCTCTGTTTCCGGGCCGCAAGCCTTGCCAGCACGCCTCCCATCGGCGTATGGCAATGAATGATGCTGTACCGGTTTTCGTCAATGATGCGCGCCAGCTCCCGATAGGCTGCGATATTGCTTGCATTCAGAGGAGAACGCCTGATGTCGATATCAAATTTTTTGTCTGTATAAGGCAGTGCCATATCTCCTTTTGCGGCGATATGAACGTTCCACCCCTGCTCTTTAAACCATTTTAAATATGGGAGGTGGAAGGCCTTGAAATGGTAATCCACAGTAGCGCAAAACAAAACCGTTCTTGTCATGTTCTTCCCCCTAGTGCGCTGTCACCAGCTTTTTCTCATGCTGGCCGATCGCTTGGAACAAGCGTTCTCTCAGCTCGCGGTCTGACAAATACATAAATTCCTCCATGAATGTCTTCAGCACCGTTAGCTCGACGTCGACCGCCTTGCCGATATGAATCTTCGGAAAAACCTGCTCTGCCAGCACTTCATTTTGATTCAGCAGCTCTTCGTACATTTTTTCTCCCGGGCGGATGCCTGTAAATTCAATTTTGATCTGGTCTGTCGTATAGCCGGAGAGCTGGATGAGATTTTTGGCGAGATCGACGATTTTGACCGGTTCGCCCATATCGAGCACGAAAATCTGTCTTCCTTTGGCAAGCGCCCCCGCCTGAATAACCAGCCTTGAAGCTTCCGGAATCGTCATAAAGTACCTCGTCATGTCCTGGTGTGTGACAGTGACCGGACCGCCTCTAGCGATTTGTTTTTTGAAAATTGGAATGACGCTTCCCCTGCTGCCGAGAACATTTCCGAAGCGGACGGCGACAAATTTGGTTTTGCTCGTTTTGCCGAGATTCATGATCAGCATTTCTGCGAACCGCTTCGTCGCCCCCATGATATTGGCAGGGTTGACCGCTTTGTCTGACGAGATCAGGACAAAAGTTTCCACTCCGGTTTCGTCGGCGGCTTCAGCGACGTTTTTCGTACCGAGGATATTGTTTTTGACAGCTTCTTTCGGGCATTTTTCCATCAGCGGCACATGCTTGTGTGCAGCTGCATGATAAATGACATTCGGTTTGTAGTGTTCCATCAGCAAAAACATTTTCTCTCTGTCCTGTATGTCGGCGATTTCCGGATAATAGGCGACATGCTTTCCGAACTTCTCCTGCAGTTCCAGCAGAATCGAATGAATGCTGTTTTCTCCGTGCCCGACTAAAACAATCGATTTCGGTTTAAATTTGCTGATTTGCCGGCAGATTTCCGAGCCGATTGAACCTCCGGCTCCCGTCACAAGAACGACGCGGTCCTTGACCGTATTGGAGATTTCGCTTGTATCAAGCTGGACAGGCTCCCTTCCGAGCAAATCTTCCACTTTGACATCGCGAAGCTGGCCGACAGGATGTCTGCCGAGCAAAATTTCGTCTATTTTCGGCATGATTTGCGTTTTGATCCCCGTTTGCGCACACGCCTTGTACATGTCCTGCATCTGAGTGACGCTTAAAGATGGAATGGCGATGATGATCCGGTCAATATTCCACTGCCGAACCGCCTGCATGATCTGCTCTTTTCCGCCTAAAACGGGCAAACCCATGATTTCAAGCCGGTATTTCGTTTTGTCATCATCGATAAATGCGACAGGCTTAATGTTCAATTCCGGCTTTTGCACAAGCTGTTTTGCGATCAAACTGCCGGCAGAGCCGGCTCCGATAATCAGCGCTTTTAAAGATCCTTTGCTTTCTTTGTTCACCTGTTCCCTGATGATGCGCCACATCATCCGCGACCCGCCGATCAAGATCAGCTGGAACAGCCAGCTTAAACATAAAAGGCGAACCGGAACGTTTTGAAAGAAAAACAGTTCGAGGATCGCCGTCACAAGATGGGACAAGGTAATCGATTTAAGCAGCACATATAATTCACCGATGCTTGCGTACTCCCAC
The DNA here is from genome assembly GCF_054161455.1 of Bacillus sp. PK6-026. NCBI lineage: Bacteria > Bacillati > Bacillota > Bacilli > Caryophanales > Bacillaceae > Bacillus > Bacillus sp. PK6-026. The sequence continues at coordinate 3,672,149 of NZ_CP096418.1, forward strand.
ACTTTTTTGTAAAGGTGGAAGCAATGGGCGAATAAATGCTGAGCGCCAAGCAGTATCAGTGAAGTCATCAGCAGCATTTCCGAAGGGTATAAATCATATGATGGCGAAATCAGCTGATATCCGATAAAGATGGACAGCAAAACCAAGTACGAATCGAGTGCGGTAATAATGGAAAGCCTTCTCCGATATGTCAATTTCCTACCTCCTAATGTATCTTTCTAGCTGATAGGATCTTTTAGGGCAAAATCCCATGAGCTAAAAAGATACGGGCGATTTTCAAATTTAAACCGAGCACGTCAATTAAATAAAAATGGGCATTTAACCCGTCCTCACGCTCCGCCATCGACGACTTGCGTCTAAGGCAGACGGGTAGTCTGCCCACGGTAGAGCCGAGTGCCTCCATCGGTAAAGGCAAGGAGACATCACCTAAAGCGGCGCAGCCGCTTCAAAAGATTACATGGTTGCGTAATTATACTGACGCGCCTTCTTCACTTTCCGCCCGTTCAACACGGCGCCGAGCAGTTCGCTTTTTGAAGAATTCAGCGCGTCCCGCGACTTGATCGCGTTATCAAGCTTTGTTTTTCCGCTGAGGATGACAAGGATGCTTCCATCCACTTGGTTCGCCAATATTTGCGCGTCTGCGACCGGCAATAGCGGCGGTGAATCAAGGATGACTAAATCGTACTGGTTGTACGCTTCAGCAAGCAGATCCTCCATCGCCTGCGACGACAACAACTCGGACGGATTCGGAGGAATCGGACCGCTTGTCAGCACATGGAGATTTTCCGCCGGGCTTTGCTGCACGACATTTTCCAGCGTCGTTTTTTTCATCAATACATTTGTGACGCCAGAATGATTATCGAGCTCAAAAATTTTGTGAATCGTCGGCTTTCTTAAATCCGCGTCGATCAGAAGGACCTTTTTTTCCTGTTGCGAAAATACGACCGCCAAGTTTGAAGCCGAGAATGATTTGCCCTCTCCCGGGAGGCCCGATGTGATGAGCAATGATTTAAACGGCTTCTCAAAGGATGAGAACTCAATGTTGGTCCTGATCGTCCGATATTGTTCGACGATCGGCGCATTAGGCTGATGCAATGCGACAAGCGCCGATTGATATTTGCGAGAGCGTTTTTTTCTAATAGCCAAGCGGCTCACTCCTTCCTGCTTTCACACGGATATTCATATCGGGGTCTCCGCGAAACAGACTTTTTGTATGCTTCATTTGCTCAATACTTCCCAAATAAATAAATCCCGCTTCCTTTTCAACTTGAGACGGCCTTGCAACCGTATCATCGATAAAATCCAAAAAGAACGCCAAAGCGATTCCGGTCATTATTGCGGCGCCGAATGCCAGCAAAATATTCATTTTGTAATTCGGTCTGACAGGAGTCGGCGAATCGACGATGTCGGCTTTTGAAAGGACGGTTATCCGATCGGTGTTCATGATTTGCTTAATCTCTTTTTTAAGCACCGCTGTTAGCGTGTTCGCTATATCGGCTGCCCGTTTCTGATTTTCGTCTTGAACTGTAATGTTAATAATCTCTGATTCGCTTTCACTGCTCGTTGCGATTTTTTCACCCAACCGGCCGGCAGAGTAAGGTAAATCAAGCTCTCTCTTGACTTGCTCCAAAATCACCGGGTTCTTCAGAAGCGCTTGGAATGTCCGCGTGTATTGCAGGTTGATTTGAATATCGCTGTACGTGGCGCTCCCTTTTTTCTCTCCTACTTGATGCACCAAAATCTGCGTCGATGCCTGATAGACAGGTGTCAGCACATAGAACTGAATGATTCCGTTCGTCAATGTTACACCTATTGTCAAAACGAGAATAAGAACCGTTCTTTTTCGCAAGATTGCAATCAGTTCTCTAAAATCAATATTTTCTTTCATGCTTGACTGCCTCCTCTGGAATGCCGTTTGTTAATGATTGGATTATAAAAGAAAAAATTTGAATTGAAAAATGCTGAATTTAGCTATATAGTTCTTTTTAGAGAACAAATCCGTTCGTTTTCTTTTATTTTCTGTCGATATCTTAAATTTTTGAATTTTATAAAGAACAAATTATTTCTTATAATGAACAGGAAAGCGTTTTTATATGAATGGCAAGGGGAAGAGGAGGAATCAGTATGATCGGAAGAGTCATCCGAATGTACAGAAAAAGAAAAGGCTACTCCATTAACCAGCTTGCTGATATAGCAGGCGTATCAAAATCATATTTAAGCAAAATCGAACGCGGCGTTCACAGAAATCCGTCAGTCGAATTCCTAAAAAAAATCTCCCGTGCGCTGAAAGTGGAATTAAAGGAATTGTTTGATACCGAAGTGATCCTTTATCGCCGGACCGAGCATGAAGACGAGTGGAGAACCCACCTTGTACAGGCCGTGCAGGCGGGGATGAACCAGGAAGAACTGTTTCAATTCACACACCGTCTCAAACAGAAAAAGAAAGAACGGACGCTTTATCGAAACAGGGAGCTGACCCAAGCCAATATCGACGAATGGAGAGCCCTTATGTTGGAGGCCAAAGAAATGGGATTAACCGTCAAAGAAGTAGAAGCGTTTTTGATGAGAACAAAAAACCATTAATTCATCCTGCATTCATATTTAATTTTTCAGAAGATAACGGGAGCTTTTGACTTGAAACATTCATCCGGATATAAATCCACATTTCCATTTCAACTTGCCTAAAATTCGGAATAATCGCATTAATAGATATCGCCCGATCATGAAGATCCATGTCTATAGCTCCGTTTTCACCTGTTTGCCTTATTTTTTCATGGCAGTCTTTAAGAGACTTTTTACTTATGTTTATATATAAATGAAGAAACTCGGATTTTGACCTTTCGCATCTTCCTCCAAGGCATGCAAATTCTGTGTCTTGCGGCTTATATCAAGACCTTTGTCACGGCCCGATTCCTTGAATAGGGATGAAGCGTTTTTGTTGAATCCAAGCTGGCTGTTCGTTAAGATGAATAAAATGGAAGAAGGAGATGGAATCATGAAAGTATTGGTACTCGCATTTCATCCGAATATGGAGCAGTCAGTTGTGAACAGAGCATTTGCAGACACATTGAAAGATGCACCCGGCATTACATTCCGCGACCTTTATCAGGAATATCCTGACGAGGCCATTGATGTGGAAAAAGAACAAAAACTTTGTGAAGAACACGATCGGATCGTCTTCCAGTTTCCGCTTTATTGGTACAGCTCGCCGCCACTTTTAAAAAAATGGCTGGACCACGTTTTTCTCTACGGCTGGGCATACGGAACAAACGGCACAGCGCTTCACGGCAAAGAATTCATGGTCGCTGTATCGGCGGGCGCTCCCGAAGAAGCCTATCAGGCCGGCGGGTCAAATCACTATACGATCAGCGAACTGTTACGCCCTTTTCAGGCGACAAGCAACTTCATCGGTACTACATACCTTCCGCCGTACGTCTTCTATCAAGCGGGCACGGCCGGAAAAAGCGAGCTTGCTGAAGGTGCGACACAATACAGGGAGCATGTGCTGAAGTCATTTTAAATGAGAAAAGCCCGGCTTATGAGCCGGGCTTGCAGATTGTTGACAAAATCCCAAAACGACTTTTTGTTTTGGGATTTTGTCATCCTTTCAGCGTGATTGAAAACCCTTGCAGTCTAGGAAGACCGAGCATCGGAGCGGAGCGAATGTTGGAATTCGTGAGCACCGACGCGCAGGCCTGACAACGAATGCGAGGGTTTGTCGACACGCTGAAAGGCCCGGCTTATGAGCCGGGCTTGTTCCTTATACTTGAATCTGTTTCACTTTTCCCAATAGGAATAAATAATTTAAAATGGCAATGACGATCAAGGCAGCTGAAAAAAGGAGCGCCGGCACGAAAGAACCCGTTGCGCCAACGATGAAGCCGGTAATGATGGGCCCGACCACTCCGCCCATATTAGAGACTGTATTTTGAATACCGGCAACCATCGACGTCATATTTTTCGGAGCCACATCCCCCGGAAGCGCCCAGACTTGGGACGCGGCGACAGTCGTTCCCGATTTCGCTACACAAAGAAGGATGACAGCCAGGATAGCAGAATCTGCAAAAGCGGCAAAACCGATGCACGAAGCCATGGCAAGCCCGATAATTAAAAACAGTTTCCGGACGGCTGTCAGCGACAGTTTTCCCTTTGCATATATCCGGTCGGACATCCACCCGGCTCCGACTTCAACGACCATTGCAGTCAAAAGCGGCAGAGACGCCATAATCCCCATCTCGATTAAATCCATGCCCCTTTCTTTGACAAGGTATGTCGGCAGCCATGTGATAAAGAAGTAAGAATTATAATTGATCATGAAAAATCCGATGCACATCGCCCATATGTTTCGATATTTGAATAGCTGATACCACTTCAGCGGCTGGCCGCCGCCCGTTTCTTCCATGTGAGCCTGCCCTTCCCGAATATGAGCCAGTTCCGCCTCATTAACGCGCTTATGATCTGCGGGATTCTCCTTAAAGAAAATCATCCAGACAATTCCCCACACGATACCGACAAGTCCGATCAAAAGAAACGTCAGTTTCCAGTCAAAAACTGCTATCATCCAGGCGATCAAAGGCATGGCAACAGCTCCGCCAAACTTTGACCCGCTGTCAAAAATTCCGGCTACTGTCGCCCTTTCTTTTTTCGGAAACCATTTGGCGGCGATCCCCGCATTGCTCGGATATGCAGCAGCCTCTCCGACTCCCAGTGCGACCCGCAGCCCGAGCAGGGATTTGAAGCCTGTCGCAAGACCCGTCAGCGCCGTAGCAACAGACCACCAGACGACCGCAAAACCGAGCGTTTTTTTCTGGCCATACTTGTCGGCCGCCCAGCCTGAAGGCAGCTGCAGCAAAGCGTACGACCAGAAGAAACCGGACATGATGATTCCCATTTGGCCGGCTGTCAAGTTGAATTCCTCGGTAATATAAGGAGCGGCAGCCGAGAGCACTGTCCGGTCAATATAATTGATGGCAATCGCAGCCCACATCATAAACGCGACAACCCAGCGTACATTTGACTTTTTTTGAATCGGGTGATTCAACATGTTATCCACCTCATCCTATTTGTAGAAAACGCTTTCAAATCATGATGCAGGGCATGAATGAAAACACATTCACAACCCGTTGACGACAAACTCCGGTTTTTGTTTGTCGATCAGTACACTAGCGATGTTTTTGACGCATATCATCCCAAGGTTCTGTACGGCATCTCGGGTGTACCCCGCGATATGCGGCATGGCGATAAAACGGTCCAGCTCAAAGAGAGGGTGCTGCTTCAGCGGTTCGGTTTGATACACGTCAAGCGCAGCCCCTGCGATGCTCCCGTTCGCCAAGGCATCATATAACGCACACTCAGACACGATGCCTCCCCTTGAAGCATTGATCAGATAAGATGTTTCTTTCATAGCGGCTAATTCTTTTTCACCGATCATGTTTTCCGTTTCGGCTGTGAGCGGCATATGAAGGGTGATAAAGTCGCTTTCTTTCAAGAGGTGATCAAGCTCCGTAAATTGGATGTGATGATCGGCTGCGAATGCACGATCGGGAAACACATCATAGGCTAAAACAGTCATATTGAAGCCTTGCGCCCGTTTGGCGACTTCTTTTCCGATCATGCCAAGTCCGACGATGCCGAGTGTTTTGCCGTAAACGTCAGATCCAAAAATCCTCGGCCATTTTCCCAGCTTTGTCTCCCTGTCGGCTGCAGGAATCTGTCTTGCAGCCGATAGCATGAGGCCGAATACAAAATCGGCGACTGCATGCTTGTTGGCGTTGGGAGCATTCGTCACCCAGACATTGCGCTCTTTCGCAGCGTGCAGATCAATATTGTCGACACCGACGCCATGTTTGCAGACAATTTTTAAAGAAGGGAGACGATCCAGGACATACGGCGTAATCTGGTTAAACGCCACGATCGCGGCATCCGCTCCGCCTGCTGCTTCTATGAACTGCTCCTCGGTTATATCTGCAGGAAGGCGTTCCAGCGATATGCCTTTTTTCTTCAAAAACAAGACGGGATTGTCTGAGTATTTCGCAAATGACGGTGATGTACATACGACTTTCATAAGATGCACCAACCTTCTTTCATTTTTCTACGATTTGGGCGCCAGCTCAGCGGCTGACCGCAAAGCAGCGAGCATGCTTCTTTCATCGGCTTTGTTCTGCCCCGCAATGTCAAATGCGGTTCCGTGGTCGACAGAGGTGCGTATGATCCCGCCGTTTAATCCGACCGTAATGTTGACGCCCTCTTCCAACCCGAGGACTTTGACCGGTATATGCCCCTGGTCGTGGTAGCAGGCTACGACCAGGTCAACATCTCCTCTGACAGCTTTGTAAAACAGCGTGTCTGCGGGGTATGGGCCGCCGGCATCAATTCCCTCAGCTGCCGCCTGCTCAATCCCCGGAAGCAATTGCCGTTCTTCCTCGCCGCTTCCAAACAGGCCGTTTTCCCCTGCATGGGGGTTGATTCCGCAAACAGCAATTTTCGGCTGTTCGAATCCGGCTCTTGTCAATGTATCATGTGCGAGACGGATGACTTTATAGGTCCGCTCCGGCGTAATCGACTGAATCGCCTCGATCAGCCCTTGATGCGTTGTCAGGTGAATCACCTTCAGCTTTGGCGAAGCCAGCATCATGCTGTAGTCTGTCGTATTCGTTAAATGAGCGAGAATTTCCGTATGCCCCGGGTATCGGTGTCCGCCTTTATGCAGCGCCTCCTTATTTAAAGGCGCTGTGCAAATCGCTTGAATACAGCCTTTTTTAGCGAGCTCAACCGCTTTTTTCACGAAATGGAAAGCGGCGTTTCCAGCTTCAGCCAATACCTTTCCGACAGGCAGGTTTTCAGGCAGCAGATCGATATCGAGGCAATCGATCTTTCCATGTACAAAACCGCCCTCGTCCGGATGCCCGACCTTGTTAATGACAACCTCTGATCCGATTTGGAAGGCGGCTTTTTTCAGCATTTTCATATCGCCGATGACGAGCGGCCTGCACATGTCATACACTTCGCGGGACTTGAGGGCTTTTACGATAATTTCCGGACCGACGCCTGCCGCGTCGCCCATTGTAATGCCGATAACCGGTTTCTTCATTGTTTATCCTCCTTGTAGCTTGATTGCCGCACTTGCCATCACCGAACGCGAGCCAAAATTTCCGGCCTTTGTCACAATGTACAATTCTTCACCGGCTGCTCCCAGCGGAATGCCGGGCTCTACTTCGTCCAGCAATCGTATCTCATGAATCCGAAGCTGATGCAGCACTTGGTATGCCGTGTCACCTCCGGTTAAAAACAGACGTCTCACATGAAAGGCTTGAATCAGCTCGCCCGCCAATTCGCCTAGTGCACCGGACACCGCATTGCTCGTTTGAACCGGGGTGAGTCCGTGGCTTTCACCAATCTTCTGTGTCTCTGCCGCATTGTCCGAGGTGCAGAGGACGATGTGTTTCGAACGGCGGCGGACGTCCGCCGCCCTCTCCTTCAGCCGTTCGAACTCGTTTCTTTTCTCAGCTCCGCCGCACAGCACGCGCTCTGATCTCATTTCAATTTTTTCAGCCGCACGTCCGGCGAATAGTTCGTGAAGCTGTTCCCTCCCCTTCCGACTCATGCTTCCGACGACAAACATGATCGGCTGGTCGGAAAACGGAACGGTTTGACCGAGCTCCCTTTCTTTCAGATTGAACGCTTTGGGCAGGCAGCTCATCAAGCCTGCCGAACCGGATAAAATGATAGAATACGGCAAACTCTCCAAAATAAGCGCCAGATCCTGCAGATCGGATTCGTGAACCGAATCGGCCGTCACATATGAAATCCCTTCCGCCCGAAAGCGTTCCAGCTTGTTGCGAACATGCCCGTGTCCACGGCGGATGTCTTCATATGATAAATGCCCGCTCTTATTTCGAGTCTGCTTTTCTATTAATCTTTGAATATTCGACTCGGCTACAGGCGTTTTCGGATCGTTTGCCGCTTCGGTTTCTTCAAGCTTTACGCCGTTCACATAATGGACGCCGCCGATAACCTGACGTCCGTTTTGAGGGTAGCCGGGAGCGATCAGCACAAAATCCGGCTGAAACACTTCGTGCATCGCTTGAAGCTCGGCTCCGATATTTCCCCTCATCGTGCTGTCGATTTTTTTGTAGACGATATCAAACGATTGCCGGGAGATGTGTTCACTGATGTTTTTCACAGTCGCCTTCGCCTCTGCGGCTGACAGCGATCTGCTGTCCGTATTGAAAATAACGACGCCTTCCGTTTCCCGTCTGGTGAATTCGGCGTCGAGTTTGACGGAAACATCCATCCCGTAATGAACAAGCTGACCGCCGCAGTCGTTCGCTCCCGTCAAATCATCCGCGATGATTGCAATTTTCAAATGTCTTCATCCTTTAGTTGATTAGTTTTCGATAGATGTCTTTTATATTTTCCAGACTGAGCGGTTTCGGATTGTTATGAAGCAGGCGCGTCACTTTTGAAGCTGAGTCGGCTAAATCGTCCACGTCGCTTGCGGTTACGCCGAACGCTTTTAAATCCTGAGGAATATTCAGCCGCTTCGTCCACTCTCTTATTTTCTGCACAACAGCCTCAGCCGCTTGTTCGGCGGTCAAATCAGATGCAGCGATTCCCATCGTTTCTGCCGCAAGAGACAGCCGTTTTGTAATAGCATCCATATTAAACTCCATCACATGCGGAAGGAGCATCGAATTGGCGACACCGTGGGGAATTCGGTATTTCCCCCCAAGCGGATAGGCGAGGGCATGAACGGCAGCAGTACCGGCAGCCGTCAGCGCCATTCCGCCATACGTCGAACCGAGCAGCATGTTTTCTCTCGCTTGTATCGATGAACCGTTTTCATACGCTTCCACAATACTTGCCGAAATCAATCTGATGGATTCTAAAGCGAACATATCGCTGATCGGGTTTGCTTTCGTCGAAATGAACGATTCAAGCGAATGGGTGAATGCATCCATTCCGGTAGCCGCCGTAATTGATTTTGGCAATCCAAGGGTGATGATCGGGTCAAGAATGACAAGTTTCGGCAAAAGAAGCGGACTGACGATGCCGACTTTCAATTCCTCTTCGGGAAGCGTAACGATCGCGTTCGGCGTCACCTCTGCGCCTGTCCCCGAGGTACTCGGAATCAGCACGGTCGGGATTCCCGGCTTTTCGACCAAATCTGTCCCGAGCAGCTCCTCGACCTTTTTTGAATTCGTTTGCAGCACGGACAATATTTTCGTTCCGTCCAGCACGCTGCCTCCGCCGATTCCGATGAGAATGTCGTATCGTTTATCACGGATTCCTCTAAATACGTCTTCAATATTTTGTGCGGTCGGTTCCGGCAATATGGCTGTGCAAACATCTGACTGAATGCCAATCTCTGTAAGCTGAGCCTGTACTTCTCCGATCGCGCCAAGTTTGACAATCGACGGCTGGGTAATAATCAGCGCCCTGTCCGAATTCGGTACAATCGTTCGTACATGATCTTTGAGCCTGCGGATGGAATGTTCGCCCGCAACGATATGATCGGCTGTCCGAAATTGATAATTCGCTGGCATTCTTGAAACCTCCCTATTTTGATTGATAGTAAGCGACCATTTTTTCGACCTCCAAGAGCGCCGAACCGGCCAGCTCTTGGATGGGCGCTTTCGGCGGGCCTACAGGGATTGAATAAAGCCCAACCGCTTTTTTCAGTGCCGCCGGGATCGTACCTAAACGAAATGTATCGCGAAGCGGCTGAAGCTCCATCTGGGCAGCCTCCGCCTTTTCAGTCTCACCCTCTGACCAATGGTGGTAAATCGACGTTACGATATCAGGGAGCATATTTGCTGTTGCTGCGACTGCTCCCGCTCCTCCCGCTTGAAGCGTTTTCAATATGAGCGAATCGGTGCCTGCAAAAACGGAAAAGTCCTCATTTTTCGTCAGCTCGATATACTGCTGTATGTTTTCAAAGTTTCCGCTGCTGTCCTTAATTCCAACGATATTATCCACTTTCGCAAGCTCTGCCACTGTTTCTGGTTCTAAATGGAAACCTGTTTTTGAAGGGATATTGTACAAAAGGATCGGAAGTGAAACGGATGCCGCAATTGTTTTATAATGCACCGCCGCTTCTTCCTGTGTCGGTGGAATAAAGAATGGCGTGATGACCGACAGCGCATCTGCGCCAAGCCTCTCCATTTTCTTAGAAAGCCAGATCGCTTCTTCTGTGCTGTTTCCTCCGCTCCCTACCATGACGGGAACGCGTCCTGCCGTCTCTTGAATGATGATTTCTGCAACTTTCAGCTTGTCTCCGGTGTTGAACATATGAAATTCCCCGTTGGTACCCAACGCAAAAAGCCCGTGTACATGAGCATCGATCAAATGGTTTGTCAGCTGTTTCAACGCCGATTCATCAATGCTTTGATCTTCTGTGAGCGGTGTCAGCATAGCGGGATAAATCCCCTTTGGTACGAATCCCATGATTGCCTCCCCTTCCTGTAAAGCGTTTTCAAAAATGATTATATACATAAATGTTTCAATAATCAACGTTATTTATCTAATTATTTTTTATTTATTGTTGCATATTAAAACAAAAAAATAAAACACCGGTTTAGCCGGTGTCTTATCAATGTGACGATTTCAATTTTCTCCAAAGCGTCGTTCTGTTGATGCCGAGCCTTTCCGCTGTTCTTGTTTGATTGTTCCCTTCTTCGGCATAGATTTTTTGAATGATTCTTTTTTCGATCTCTTCGAGCGTTCCGGATAAATCGATGTCTTCTCTTTCTTCCTCGTTCAAGCGGCTCAGGGCCCGTTCGGCGTCAGCCTTCTCGATATAAACGCCCTGCGCTTCAAGGACACAGTTTTGGACCGTTTTTCTCAATTGGCTGAGGTTGCCCGGCCATTTCGCTTCTTCAAGCAGAACACCAGCTTCGCTTCGAAAGCCGACGATTTGTTTGCCGAATGCCTCATTGCTTTCCGCAATAAACAGATAAGCCAGATGCAAAATATCCTCTTTTCTTTCGGAAAGAGGGGGAACGTCCAGTTCCAAATGACAAAGCGCATCATATAAATCGCTTAAAAATTCCCCGGCGCGCCTGCGGGAAGAAGAAACGATCAGCCTCGGCCCGTCATACGGTTCGCTGATCCGCCTGAGTAAAAGCCGTTGCGAGGACGGCGGCATGCGATCGACTTGTTTGATGTATAGCGTTCCTCTCCCTGAAAAGAATTCTTCGCTTTCACACGCCTGTTCCCATTCTGCTTCAGACAGCAAACCGGCATCGATTTTTCGAAACGGCTCATGCTTGTCCTCCCCCTTCATATGGATCAGCCCGGCCAAGCTCTCTTTCCCTGAGCCGGGCGCTCCGTTGATCCATATGGGTTCCCGCCTTGCCGCGAACAACTCCGCTTTTTTCAGCACCTGCTGCATCGTTTCGTTCCTCGATGTTTCCATATAACTCATCCGCAAAGGAGAAAGAATCGCTGCTCCGGGCAAAGAAGAAACGTGAACATCTTTTGCATTTTCCGCGGTAAATACGGTCAATGCCTCGTCTGATGCGAAAAACCTGCGTCCCGTGATATTCCATGTCCGCCCATGCTTTCGGAATCTAAAATGGATGACTCCCTTCTTTTCCGCTTCCCCGATCAGCTCTTCCAGATGATCCATTAAGCCGATTTGTTCGGCAAATACGCCGTTTTGAAAAACCGGCCGCAATGTCTTGTTGTATACTGCATAACCGGTCTCGGCCTTTTGTAAAATGTGATACGGCACAGCGTACTTCTGCTTGATGCTCTCTAAAAAGGAATACAGTTTTTTAGCGTATGCAAAAGCTTTGGCAATGCTTTCTTTTCCGGATGTCAAAAGCAGTCCGTTTAAACCGAGCTGCTCTGCTTTCTCAATTGTGATCACATCGCCGATAATGATCTGATAGCCCTGTTCTTTGAGCTGAAGAAGCACCGGTTCAACATCGCGTTCGTCTGATACGGTGCAGGCGTCGATCCGGATATCCAAAATTTCGCACACTGCTGACGCGCCGTCGGCAATCATCGGAAATCCGACAATTGCCGCTTTGCCGGGATAGCCCTTGGCAAGCGTAAGCACACGCAGCATATCGTATCCCGACACTTCGATATCCACAACCGGAATGGAAACTTCTTGCTGGATCAGCTCAGCGGTTCCACCTCTGCTGATAATCAAATCAGTCCCGTTTGCTTCCGCTTGCTTCGCCAGCTCCACACCCTTCTCTAAATCTCCGGAAGCCGCCTCGAATTCAAAATCCTCGCCGCCTGCCACTTGAATCATCAGCTCTTTTAATCCTTCATATGGAGCAATTGCCATCACTTTCATATTCGATCACCTTTTGTTGCAAATTTAAACACATTATCACTATACCAAAAGGCAGAAACATTTGGAACCGCAAAACGAAGGCAAAATAAAAAGGCTCCATTACGGAAGCCATTTTTCCCCCCACGCGGCCATCTCTTTAAAAATGCCGTGGAACTCTTTACCTTTTTCTGTTAATTCATATTCTACAGTAACAGGAACCGTCGGGAACACCTTCCGGGAAATCATACCGCTTTCTTCAAGATGTCTTAATGTGTCAGTTAATCCTTTAGTGTTGACGTTTCCCAAGTTCCTTCTGAGCTCGTTGAATCGCCGCTTGCCCTGAATGAGCTCGGCGAGAACCAAAAATGACCATTTACCGGAGAAAATTTTCAATACACCCTGTATTAAAGAAGAGCATTCTTTATGATCGACAGCTGAATTCATAGCAATTCCTCCATTGCCTCATTCGCCAATTTTGACTTGATCCTACCATATGGACACCAGAGCATTCAAGAGAACGATCTTACGGTTTATTTTTATAAAGCATATATAAAAAAATTGCGTTCTTGTGGAGCCTCACGGTGGTTGCTATGGTTATATCAAAAGGAGGAAAAACATGAAAAAACAATACGATTCTTTATTCACACCTTTTACTTTTAAAAACGGCATCCAATTGAAAAATAGAATCATCATGCCGCCAATGGGGCATTCATCCTCTATGCCGGGAGGATTCATTTCTGACGACGAACTCGTCTATTATGCCGCGCGGGCGACAGATGTCGGGATGGTCATCACATCTGCGACAACCGTACAGCCCGGAACCGGATTTCCCGGCATTCCCGGAGCTGAGAACGATGATCAAATCCCGGGACTAACCCGGCTTGCAGCTACTTTAAAGAAACATGGAGCAAAAGCAATCCTGCAGCTCTTCCATCCTGGAGCCAAAGGTATAGAGCAGACGGTCAGTGCCAGCGCCGTCGCTCCGAATCAACCGAATGCACCGGTGCCAAGGGCACTGTCTGAGCAAGACATTCAAGACCTTATCCATTCTTTCGGCCAGGCGGCGCGAAGAGCGATAGAGGCCGGGTTTGACGGAGTCGAAATTCACGGCGCAAACGGGTTTCTCATCCATCAGTTCTTCTCTCCTTATTACAACCGGCGCAATGACAGCTGGGGCGGCACTTTAGAGAAACGGATGAGATTTCCGCTTCAGATTATAGAAGAAATCAGACGCGTAGCGGAAAGCTGTCATAAGCCGTCCTTTATCATCGGCTACAAGTTTTCGCCCGAAGAGCCGGAAACGCCCGGAATCACAATGGCTGAAACGTTGCCTTTCGTCAATGCACTGCGGGAACAAGCATTGGATTACCTGCACGTTTCTCTCATTGATTTCCGGTCCTTGCCGCGCCGTGGTGCAGACAAATCCCGCACGCGGATGGAACTGATCAAAGAAGCGGTCAGGGACCGTCTTCCTCTGATCGGAGCCGGGAAAGTACACACACCGGAAGATGCCGTTCAAGCGCTGAAAACAGGTGCCGATCTCGTCGGAATCGGTCGGGGACTTCTGATGGATCCGGAATGGCTTCAAAAAGTTCAAGCCGGAAAAGAGGACGATATTCAAACAACCCTGTCAAGACATGATCAACGAAAGCTCGCAATTCCAGATGCCTTTTGGGAAAGTATACCGATGTATATTGATTTCAACGATTGACGATTCCTCCTTATACGGACTATAGATTCATTAAAAAAGGTGCCTTTTAGCTTAAAATTGATGTCATTTGCAAAAAAATGTATGAGAAAAGAGGAACTTAGACCAGTTGAGTCCCGGAGATGAGTATATTAGAATGATGGTAATTCAATATTGTCGGGATTGTTACTGTCTAAGCAGGCAAGACCTAAAATGTGTGAAGGGCGAAGTCTATCTTTTGCCTATATGACCTTGCACATTTTAGGTCTTTTTTCTGTTCTTCAGGACAATGCCGCAGTTAGGAGGGATGATTGGAAACGTTCATGTTGTCAGGAGCAATCTGTTACATATTGAAAAAGGGAGGAAATATTGATGAACATCAAAAACATCGCTAAAAAAGCGTCAGCCTTAACCGTCGCAGCAGCTCTGCTTGCGGGAGGCGCGCCGCAAACCTTTGCAAAAGAAACGCAAGATTACAAGAAGAGTTACGGATTTTCTCATATCACAAGACATGACATGCTGAAAATTCCCGAACAGCAAAAGAGCGAACAATTTAAAGTTCCTCAATTCGATCCGAAAACCATCAAAAACATCCCTTCAGCAAAAGGTTATAACAAAAATGGAGAACTGATCGATTTAGACGTATGGGACAGCTGGCCGCTGCAAAATGCCGACGGAACAGTCGCTACATACCACGGCTACAATCTTGTTTTCGCATTGGCGGGCGACCCGAAAGACGTCGATGACACATCCATCTACTTGTTCTATCAAAAGAAAGGCGAAACTTCCATCGACAGCTGGAAAAACGCCGGCAGAGTGTTTAAAGACAGCGACAAATTCACTCCTGACGATCCGTACCTTAAGTATCAAACACAAGAGTGGTCAGGTTCCGCCACGCTGACAAAAGACGGAAAAGTCCGACTGTTTTACACAGCTTTCTCCGGCACGCAATACGGCAAACAGACGCTGACAACGGCTCAGGTCAACTTCACGCAGCCGGATTCGGACACACTGAAAATTGACGGTGTAGAAGATCATAAATCGGTCTTTGACGGCGCCGACGGCTCAGTGTACCAAAACGTTCAGCAATTTATTGACGAAGGAAACTACAGCTCCGGCGACAACCATACGCTGAGAGACCCGCATTATGTGGAAGATCACGGCCGCAAATATCTCGTATTTGAAGCCAATACGGGAACAAAAACCGGCTATCAGGGAGAAGACTCTCTATTCAACAGAGCTTACTACGGAGGCAGCAAGCAGTTCTTTAGAGGAGAAAGCAGCAAGCTGCTTCAAGGAGCGAACAAAAAGAACGCTTCATTGGCTAACGGCGCACTCGGAATCATCGAATTAAATAAAGATTATACGCTGAAAAAAGTCATGAAGCCTTTGATCGCCTCCAATACGGTGACTGATGAAATCGAACGGGCCAACCTCTTCAAAATGAACGGAAAATGGTATCTGTTCACAGATTCAAGAGGATCAAAAATGACAATTGACGGCATTGGTGCAAAAGACATTTATATGCTCGGCTATGTATCAGATTCACTAACCGGGCCATTCAAGCCTTTAAACAAATCCGGACTTGTTTTGCACATGGACCTTGATTACAATGACATCACATTTACTTATTCACACTTTGCCGTACCGCAGAAAAAAGGCGACAAAGTCGTCATCACGAGCTACATCACAAACAGAGGAATTTCAAACGAGCATCACGCCACATTTGCACCAAGCTTTTTGCTGAAAGTCAAAGGATCAAAAACATCCGTTGTCAAAAACAGCATTCTTGAACAGGGACAATTAACGGTAAACTAATAAAACGAACGAAAGAAAATGCCGGTGAACATCGGCATTTTCTTTCGTGTGTCATCTTAGAATAAAGCGGGGAATTTTCTTGAAGAAGACAGTATATAAGCGGATTAGCATTTTAACTGTTTGTCTTGGAATCTTCATCATGATATTGGTTTCAGACCGGGAAACAGAAAAAAAGGGAGAATCCCCGGAAACACCGGAATATCGCGCGGCTTTCCATTTGACAACCCCTGACAAGTGGAAAAACGACCCTCAAAAGCCCGTCTATTTCAATGGAAAATATCATTACTACTATCTCTATAACCGGGACTATCCGGACGGCAATGGGACAGAGTGGCGCCACGCGGTGTCAGATGATCTCGTCCACTGGCAGGATCAAGGGGTTGCCATTCCGAAATATACGAATAAAAACGGCGATCCTTGGTCCGGTTCTGTCGTTGTCGACTCACAAAACACAGCCGGCTTCGGCAAAGGGGCGATCGTGGCGATAATGACGCAGCCTTCGGCCAATGACGGGAAGGAAGAACAATTTTTATGGTACAGCCAAAATGGTGGAAAAACATTTAAACCTTACGGTGAAGAGCCGGTATTGCCTAATCCGGACACCGTCGATTTCAGAGATCCGAAAGTGATCTGGGATGAAGAGGATGATAAATGGGTGATGGCGCTGGCTGAAGGAACGAAAATCGGCTTTTACGAATCACAAAATCTGAAGGAATGGCGTTATACAAGTAGTTTTCAAACAGAAAATATCGGCATCATCGAATGTCCGGATCTATTCAAAATGCGGGCGGATGACGGAACATATAAATGGGTTCTCGGAGCAAGCGCAAATGGAAAAGGTGCCGGCAAGCCGAATACTTATGCATACTGGACAGGCAGCTTCAACGGCAACGAATTTACCGCGGACGAAGCGGAACCTCAGTGGCTTGATCACGGCTTTGACTGGTATGCGGGCGTGACATTTGAGGACGGCGAAACAGACGATTCGTACGAGAAACGCTATGCTTTGGCGTGGATGAATAACTGGGATTATGCAAACCGGACGCCGACATGGAAAGACGGCTTTAACGGAACCGATTCGATCGTCCGGCAAATTCAGCTTAAACATAAAGGCGGAAATCAATACAGCCTTGCCTCTCATCCAATCGATCAATTGGATGAATTAACCGAATCGACAGATGAGTTTGAGCGCACCGAAGTAAACGGATCAAAAACGCTTCAGATTAAGGCAAATACCTATCAGCTTGAGGCGGATATCTCGTGGGCCGATCTTAAAAACGCGGGATTCAGGCTAAGAGAATCCGCGGATCGAAAACGCCATATCGATGTAGGAATTTCGGCTGAAGGCGGTTATTCTTTTGTGAACAGAGGATTTACAGGACAGCCTGACAGCACCCGCACCTATTTGGAAAGCAAAGCACCGTTTGATCCGGAAAAAAAGCGGGTGCATTTCACAATCATCGTAGATCAAAACACTGTCGAAGCGTTTATTGATGACGGCGAAACGACGCACTCAAACCTTGCATTTCCAGACCTGAATGATACGGGTATCACGCTCTTTACCGAAAATGGAACGGCCGTCTTTGAAAATCTAAAGATCAAACATATGCGTTCAATCCACGATTAAACAACAACGGGCGGCCAAGCGGCCGCCCGTTGTTGTAAAAGCGCAAAAAAGCGAGCCTTCCAGCTCACTTTCCGTTTCGTTTCGGCACAACAGCAGACAACAAAATCCCCGCCCCGAGGCCGATCAAAAGCCCCGGTGCCGGATGGTCGAATACTATCCCGATGCCTAATCCAATCAACAGTCCTGACGGTATAAAATAATTGTGTTTTTTGTCCATTTAACCCCGCCCCTTCGTCTAGTCATCGCGAGTGACCCCAATTGATATATGCTTCCGGGGAGTCAAATACGACTAAAAGTGCACAAAAAAACAAGGGCGGCTAATGCCAAACCCTTGTCTTGAAAACGCGCTCGGAGGGATTCGAACCCCCGGCAGACGTGGTACCGGAAACCACCGCTCTATCCAGCTGAGCTACGAGCGCACAATATAATTTTTTAACGTCAGCAATTTATATTATAAGGGCTGTTCTTTAAAAAGTCAATCACAATCTCTTGCTCGAAACAATGCAGGTTTAGATTATACTCGATCTTTATTTAATTCGTCCGTTGTTTTCACAAGGCAGATCATACCGTCAATAAAAGACCAAATCTAATCCAGTTGAGAAGCAGCATGGCTGCAGCGTTGCCTGTTCTCTCGTCGAGATAAAATCTATGAGCGGCAACAACGCCGAGAAACCCGATCAGCTTTGGTTTCTTCTTATTTGGAGCTCTGGGCGCTCTTGTCTGCGTTCACATATATAACCGGCTTCCTTTTTTCCTATAAATTAAATTGAAGATCAATGGACTTAGACCCCATTTTTCTATACTTTCCTCTGTAAAGTTGATCTTTTGTTTGAATGTCCTTTAAAATGGGAAAAATAAACCCCAGTATGTCTTTTTAATGAAGGCGGCTTTTTGTTTGACCTTTATTGACCAAAAATGTATGATTAAACTACATACTTACCTTTTAAGGTGAAGGAGGAGCATTATGAATTTAATACCTACAGTCATTGAACAGACGAACCGCGGGGAAAGAGCGTATGACATTTACTCACGCTTGTTGAAAGACCGTATCATTATGCTGGGATCAGCAATCGATGACAATGTTGCGAACTCCATCGTATCTCAGCTTCTATTCCTTGAAGCCGAAGATCCAGAAAAAGATATCAGCATCTATATTAACAGCCCTGGCGGCTCTATCACAGCCGGCATGGCGATTTATGACACCATGCAGTTCATTAAACCGCAAGTCTCTACGATTTGTACGGGAATGGCGGCATCTATGGGTGCGTTCCTTCTCGCAGCCGGCGAGAAAGGGAAGCGCTACGCTCTTCCAAACAGTGAAGTCATGATCCACCAGCCGCTTGGCGGAGCGCAAGGTCAGGCAACAGAAATCGAAATTGCCGCGAAGCGCATTCTTTCATTGCGTGACAAACTGAACAAAATTCTTGCAGAGCGCACTGGACAACCGCTTGAAGTGATCGAGCGCGATACAGACCGTGACAACTTCAAAACGGCTGAAGAAGCAAAAGAATACGGCCTGATTGATAAAGTGCTCACACGCAATATCGACGCACAGAAGTAAACAGCAAAAAAAGCTGCCGAAGTCATCGGCAGCTTTTTTATGTTACCGTACCTCCGCTCATTATGTAAGAGTTTCTATAAATCCTTCCACTTTTTCTCGAGGACAGGGTAGCGATAATCATTCATGTTCCCGATCAATTCCGCGGGGCTCGCCGAAGCATGAATCAGCTGAAGGTGCGATTCATTCGAAAAGCCCTCTTGAACGCTGTATTCGAGCATTTTAAGAAGTGGGTCAAAATAGCCGTTCACATTGTAAAGTCCGATCGGCTTTTGATGAATGCCGATCTGGGCCCAGCAAAGCACTTCAAACAGCTCTTCAAACGTACCGAAGCCTCCGGGCATCGCGATAAAGCCGTCAGCTAATTCACTCATTTTCGCTTTGCGCTCATGCATGCCGCTCACTTCGATCAGCTCTGTCAGCTGCTGATGAACGATTTCCCCTGTAAAAAGTCCTTTCGGCATAACGCCGACAACTTCCCCGCCGTTTTTCAATACGGTATCCGCAATCACGCCCATCAATCCCATTCTCGATCCTCCATAAACAAGGCGAAGCCCCTTCTCGGCAATATAAACACCAAGCTCTGCAGCTTTCTTCTTGTACGCCGGGTCCGTCCCCATATTTGATCCTGAATATACGCATACCGTTTTCACTTTCGCTCACTCCAACTCCATATATTGATAAAAGCAATTAACATTGTACTATATATTGTTTGTTCCGTGTGCGATAATATAATTGAATTTCTAAATGGGAGTGTAGACTTATGACAATCACAGACGCGGAGCAATGGACAAAGACATTTTATCGGAAAAGAGGATGGAGCGAATACGGACCTTTCATCCGGATGGGATTTTTAATGGAAGAGGCCGGTGAACTGGCGAGAGCGGTCAGGGCATACGAAATCGGAAGAGACCGTCCTGATGAAGCCAAACGGCCGGCTGCTGAACTGAAAAAGGAACTGATCGAAGAAATGGGCGATGTGATGGGGAATTTGATTATGCTTGCCGGCATATACGATGTTTCATTGGAAGACATGATGGATGCCCACCGCCGCAAACTGACGAAAAGATTTGCAGGAGAGCATCATGAAGATCAATGACCGCCTTTACGGCGAGGCAGATTTGGAGCCTGTGCTGACAGACCTCATTCATTCAAAAGCCGTTCAGCGTCTAAATGGGATTCACCAAGGCGGAGCATGCTTTCTCGTCAATCCCGCATGGAACATCAGCCGCTGCGAACACAGCATCGGGGTTATGCTTTTGATCCGCAGGCTTGGCGGAAGCCTTGAAGAACAAATTGCAGGTTTGCTTCACGATGTTTCCCATACGGCATTTTCCCATGTGGCTGATGATGTATTTAACATGGAAAACGAAGATTACCATGAACAGATGTTTCGGCAATGGGTCAAGCAATCTGATATCCCCTGGATTCTGGATACATACGGATTCAAAGATGAAGATATCTTATACGATGAAAAAAAATGGACGCTGCTGGAGCAGCCGGCTCCTTCATTATGTGCGGATCGCATCGATTACACGCTTCGCGACTCTTTAGCCTACGGGTTTGGCGACCAAGAAGAGATTGGACGATTTTTAGAAACCGGACTGACCGTTGTCGAAGGCGAAATCTGCTGCACTTCGACAGAGCACGCCGAATGGTTCACCCGCCTTTACTATCAAGAGGTGATTGACTCCTTTATGAATCCCCTCAATGTATATGCGCTCTGTACACTCAGCCAAATGCTGAAAAAGGCGC
Source organism: Bacillus sp. PK6-026 (assembly GCF_054161455.1). NCBI lineage: Bacteria > Bacillati > Bacillota > Bacilli > Caryophanales > Bacillaceae > Bacillus > Bacillus sp. PK6-026. The sequence goes on from NZ_CP096418.1 coordinate 3,692,883, forward strand.
TTGACATGCGTATCATCACGGGACGCGATTTTTTCAAAACCGACACGGAACTGCTTGCGATGCTAAAGCAAAAAGCGTGCTTCCGGGAAACGCTTGAAAGGCTCAGTACAGCGAGCCAGAGCGTTAAGCAAGGAGACGAAGACGATTTTACTTTTCATCAAACTTTAAAGGTAAGATGGATCGATCCAAAAGTCGCCGTTAACGGAAGAAAAGTCCCCGCCTCCACACTTTCAAAAGACGTCCTTTTGATGAAAGAAACGGCAATAGCCGCAATGAAAAAAGGCACATATGTAAAAGCCGCCGAATAAAAGCAACCGCCTGCTTCGGTCAGCCCGGAACAGGCGGTTTTCTTCAGTTATGTCACGTCAAATATTTGTTCAGGCCTGTCGACAAAATGCTTTTTGCCGATTTTATGAAACAGCCCTGTTTTATGAAGAAGCTCACGCGGCTGCTGCTGCAACCCGACAATCATCACTTTGCCGTTTTGCTGGTGGACACGGTTGACGATCGTCATCAAGCTGCCTTCTGCGGAAGAATCCATATAGTCTACTTTGTTCATAAGCAGGATGAGGAGTTTTGGCGGGTGGCCTTTGTCCAAAATTGAATCCTCCAATGAATTCGATGAGCCGAAAAACAGCGGGCCTTCAACAGAATAGATGCTGACAGAGCGGTGGAATTTCTTTTCTTCCGCTGCAGCAGCCGACTGGACGATCGATTCAGACACATCCTTTTTAATGCGGAACGATTTGCTCATTCTGACGATAAAGGTGATAATCGCCAGCAGGATCCCGGCCGCCACCCCAAATACAAGGTCCTGCCAAACCGTTAAAAGAAATGTGACGACAAGCACGGCAGAGTCGGAATTCTTAATTTTCAAAATGTTTACAAACTCTTTCCGCTCACTCATATTCCAAGCGACCACCATTAAAATCGGCGACATGCTTGCAAGCGGGATAAGGGAAGCGTATGGCGCAAACAAAAGCAGGACCAATAAAACAAACACGCCGTGCACGATCCCTGAAATCGGAGAAGCAGCACCCGTTTTAATATTGGTTGCCGTACGGGCAATCGCGCCTGTCGCCGGAATTCCGCCGAACAGCGGTGCGGCAATGTTCGCAATCCCCTGGCCGACAAGCTCTTTATTGCTGTCATGCCTTGTTCCCTTCATATTGTCTGCCACCATCGCGGAAAGCAGCGATTCGATTCCGCCGAGCATCGCAATCGCAAGAGCGGGAGGCAGCAGGTAAATGATTTTTTCCAATGACAATTCAGGAAATTGAAAGCTCGGCAAGCTGCGCGGAATTTCGCCGTAAGCTGAGCCGATCGTTACCACCTGTTCAGGAAACAGCATCGTGGCCATGACCGTCGATACAAGCAAGCCTGCAAGCGCTCCCGGCACTTTCGGCAGAATCTTTGGCGTAAACAGCACAAAGAAGAGCGATACGACAGCCGTCAAAATGCTGTAGAAGCTGAGCGTGTTCAGGTTGATGACAACCTCTCGCATATTCATATAAAAACTCTCATGCTTCTCAACATTCCTCAAACCTAAAAACTTGGCGATTTCTCCGGTGAAAATAATCACTGCGATGCCGGCCGTAAATCCGATGATCACCGGCCGCGGAATAAACTTGATAATCTTGCCGAGTTTTAGCAGCCCTAAAATGACGAGAATCACTCCGGCCATAAAACCGGCAATCAGCAGATTCTCAAATCCGTATTGGAGCACAATAGCGAACAGGATCGGAACAAAGGCGCCTGTCGGTCCGCCAATCTGGTATTTCGACCCGCCGAGAAGCGAAATCAAAATACCGGCGACAATCACTGTGTAAAGACCGTGTTCCGGTTTCACCCCCGAGGCTATGGCAAAAGCCATGCCAAGCGGAATTGCGACGACTCCAACGACCATTCCTGCTACAATATCTTTTTGAAACCGTTTAAGGCTGTATCCTTCAAATCTGCCTGAAAAACGTAACATTCAATCTATCCTCCCCATTTCCGAAAGCAAAACGTCTTCACGTGAATAACCATCTTCCACAACATCCAAACGGCCGGTCTTTGGATCAATCACCAATCCGTGCACCGGAACGTCTGAAGGCATCAGCGGATGATTCCGAACCATGTTCACGCTGTGGCTGACGCTGTCTTCAACCCTGTCAAAGCCCGTCATCCATGTGTCCAAGTCGATGCCTGAATGCTGCAGGAGTTCGAGACAGCCATCATCAATCCCCCGCTGTTTGGCCTTTTGAAGGATAGATGAAGCGTTCAGGCTTGCCATACCACACTCATGGTGGCCGATCACGCAGACTTCTTCAGCCTGCAGCTCATAGACAGCCACAAGAATGCTGCGCATGACGCTTCCAAAAGGGTGAGAAACAACGGCCCCCGCATTCTTAATGATTTTTGCGTCTCCATTTCTTAACCCCATTGCATGATGGAGCAGTTCTAATAAACGCGTGTCCATACATGTCAAAATCACAAGTTTCTTCTCCGGAAATTTTGTCGTTTCATAAAACTCGTACCCCTTTTCCTCTACAAAAGACTGATTTCGCTTCAAAATGGAAGTTAAAATCGCCATTTCTCTCTCACTCCTTTTCATAGTCATATGACCTTGATATTGTTACAGCCGAATTATAGCACATGGTTTTTCGATTTGGATTCGAATCAAAAAATTCACTATAAATGTACTGAATATTTTAAAAAGTCTAATTTTATATCTTTCTAAAATAATAAAATCTACACTGTTCTTCACCTATAAAAATAGAACTGGAAGCAAAATAGAACATCTAATATTTGGATTTATAGTTATAAAAATGCATTAAAATAAATTAAAAAACTGAAATAAGTTTCTATGATTTTCTAAACAACAATAATTGAGCTGATAGTCCTACGTTTATTCGGAACAGACTTTGATTTTTATAGAAGCCGTTTTTCCTCTATAATAGAAGCAGATGATACGCGGAAGGAGAATGCAGATGAAACCGTTTGTATATGTCACAAAACCGGTCCCAAAAGAAATCGAAGAGATGCTCGCCGAACACTGCACATATGAAATTTGGACTTCGCGCGAGCGCATTCCCAGATCGACCCTGCTCGAAAAAATCAAGGAAGCAGACGGTCTTTTGACCTCAGGGACAAAAATCAACCGTGAATTATTATGCAATGCGCCGAAGTTAAAAATCGTCAGCAACAACTCCGTCGGCTATGACAACTTTGACATTGAAGCAATGAAAGAAAAATCGGTTATCGGCACTCACACACCATACATTCTTGACGGCACAGTCGCAGACCTCGCTTTCGGTCTGATCCTTTCCTCAGCGCGGCGAATCGCCGAGCTCGACCGCTATGTCCGCGATGGAAAATGGACCAAATCAGAGGATGATGAAAGCTTGTTCGGATGCGATGTCCATCACCGGACGCTCGGCATCATCGGAATGGGACGAATCGGAGAACAAGTCGCCAAACGGGCGGCCTTGGGTTTTGATATGGAAGTGCTCTATTACAGCCGCAGCCGCAAACCCGACACAGAGAAAAAAACCGGCGCGGTTTATACGGGCTTTCATGAGCTGTTGGAACGCTCGGACTTTGTTGTTCTGATCACACCGCTCACAGACGAGACATTCCGCCTTATCGGCGAAGCTGAATTCAAAAAAATGAAACCGTCATCCATTTTCATCAACATCTCCCGCGGCAAAACCGTTGACGAACACGCGTTGATTCAAGCGCTGAAAGAAGGATGGATTAAAGGAGCCGGACTTGATGTATTTGAAAAGGAGCCGATTGAAAAAGACAATCCGCTCCTAAGCCTTTCCAATGTGACCCTCGTTCCCCACATTGGATCATCCACTCTTGTCACACACGTCAACATGCTGAAAAGCGCCGTCCAAAACCTGATTGACGGTCTTCAGGGCAGACAGCCAAAAGATATAGTCAAAGAACTGAGATGACGCACATTCTTACATTCAGGCCCGGAATGTTTTGCCGAGCTCGCGTCCTAAACCAAAATAGTGTCTAAAAAGATAAATTAAAGGCCCCCATTTTTGAGGATCGATGTGGTGTTCCCCTTTTATAATCGCTTCATGTGCGTGCACATGAAGCACTTTTGTTTCAATGACGGCAAAATACGGTGAATGTTCCGGAATGCGGATATTGACGGCTTCCGCTTCAATTTGAAGCGGACAATCGGCGACTCTGTCAGGCTTCACCGCCAGGGAATCTGCTGCCGTAAATCCGCCGGCTGCAAACTTTTCTTTAAGGTATGTAAAGCCGAGCCGCTTTTTTTCTTCCGGAACGCATCGTTTGCCGGTATAGGAAGCGAGCCGTTCTACATTGCTCCATAAAGATGAATCCGGCACATTGATGACACATCCGGCTTGTCTCTCTAAATTCTCCAATGCTTTGCCGCCGGTGCCGACGCCGAGTACGATCGAATCCCCAAGCGCCCAAGAAGAGGAAAGCGGGCTGAGATTCGTGGAACCGTCTTCGTTCAGCGTGCTGAGCAAAATGACGGGTGTTCCGTAGTATAAAATGCTTGGCTGAATAATTTTGCTGTTTAGATGCATATCGGTCTCCTCCTTTTATGCTTTTATTGTAATTCTCCAATATTTCAATTAACATCGAAGTATCGATTACATTTTAGGAGGAAGTGTCATGACCGTGAATCCGAATATCGCCGAGGTCGCCAAGCTTGTCACCGATCCGTCGCGGGCCGCGATTTTAACCGCATTGCTTGATGACCGGTTTTATACAGCTACCGAGCTGGCCGGATATGCGGGAATCAAACAGCAGACAGCAAGCTTTCACCTTTCCAAACTGCTTGACGCCGAAATGCTGACATGCCGGAAGCAAGGACGGCACCGCTATTACCGGCTCAAAGATGGCAAGGTTGCACAATCGCTGGAAACTCTGCTCAACATAGCCCCCCCTGCTGAAATTCGCTCTTTCCGGCAGTCAGCCGAAGATCGGGCGGTCAGAAAAGCGCGGACATGCTATGATCACTTGGCTGGATCGCTCGGCGTCACACTTGCGGAGCGGCTCGTGGAGATGGGCGTGTTGAAAGAAGAAGAGACGGCTTTTACCGTGACTGAAGCAGGAGAATTATTTTTGAAGGAACTTGGCATCGATGTTGGGGAAGTCAAAAAGAAACGGCGCTCTTTTTGCCATAAATGCCTGGATTGGAGTGAAAGGCGGCATCACATTGCCGGTGCCCTGGGCTCCGCACTGCTCAACGCTTTTATCCGCATGGGCTGGATCGAGCGGCGCCCGCGCACACGGGCCGTTGCAGTCACGCCCGCGGGTGCAAAGGAACTTTACCGCCTATTTCACATTTCCATTGAAAAGAACTGATGAAAAGCAGTTGTTTTTTTCTTCATATCTTGACTAACATTCCGGGAGTCAAATAGGAAACCGCGGCGATCCGTTCCCGTCCTCGGGTTTCATGGAAAATTTACAATACTATAATGATTTCTGAGCATGTTTTGAGGTACAATTCAATATGATTACAGACGGAATGGAAATGAGGAAATGCGGCTGTTCAATCCCATGAAGGCACATTCTTCATGTTTATGCTATAAAGTCTAAAGATGGGGAGGACTTTATCCGTGAAAAAAATATTATCCACACTTGCGCTTGGGATTGTTCTCGCGCTCGGCTTTCTGGCGGGGAACCTTTTTACAAGCTCAGCTGAAGGGCCGCATGCAGAAAAAGGCAGCACCGTTCAGTCAAATGAGGTCATTAATACGTTTGAAGGTGTTGCCGACTATATCGTGAAATACGGCAGGCTGCCTGACAACTTCATCACAAAAGCCGAAGCGGCAAAATTAGGGTGGGACCCGCAAAAAGGCAATCTCGCAGAAGTAGCGCCTGGAAAAAGCATCGGCGGCGATATCTTTCAAAACAGAGAAAAATTGCTTCCAGATGCGGCCGGACGCGTATGGAGAGAAGCCGACATCAACTATACATCGGGATTCCGGGGGTCAGACCGGATCGTCTATTCCAACGACAGACTGGTTTATAAAACAACTGACCACTATAAAACGTTTACGAGAATGAGATGATCATATGAAACAAGTCACTTTAAACGGAGACAAGATCACGAGCGTATCAGACCTTCACCAAACATTAAAAGAACAGCTGGAGCTTCCGGACTACTATGGCGAAAACCTTGACGCGCTGTGGGATTGTCTGACCGGCTGGGTCGGCATGCCTTTGCTGATCGAGTGGAAGAATATCGAAAAAAGCCGGATTTACTTGGGCGATCAAGCCGAAGCATATTTGCAGCTTTTTCGCGAAGCCGAAGAAACACTGGACGGCTTTCAGCTGAAAACAGAAGGATAAAACAGAAAACGAGCGGGCGCTGCAGACAGGCGTCCGCTTATTTTAATTGATGCACAGTGGTGCTTCAGTCAAAAAATGCTTGAACGAAAATGGTCTGGAAATCTCCGGCGTTCACATCTTCTTTCGTCAAACCGCTTCCGGTTTGCTTTGTGAAGTGATCCTTCGACAAAATTAACTTTCCGTCCTTTGTCAGCTTGGAAGCGAGCGGGTTTTTATTAAAGGGAGACGCTTCCTCATCGAAAATCGCATCCCGCACGCACGCAAGCGTCGCTTCATCGATTGGCGTCAGCGAAAATGCGTAGCCGGTCTGCCACCCCTCTCCCTTATCCATTTCAAGAAGGTAATCTCCTTTATCTGTCTTTGTTTTCCTGATACGGTAAGCTCCTGTTTTTGAGGTGATGGGTTCACCTGAGAACGGAACGGGGGCAAGCGGCAGGTTGATGCCGAATCCAGTATCAAGCAAATAGGTTTCATCGCTTTCCCGCAGAATAACGGCGACATGCGTTCCCGTCAGCGCCCACGCCTGTTCTTTTGGATTAAAAACCGTCCCGCGAACCATGTGTACGGAAAAGCCGAGCTCTGTCAGCACATGGTAAAGAAAAGCGTTCAAATCATAGCATAAACCGCCTCTTTTATTGTTCAGCAAGGCTTCCGTCAGCCCTGTTTTCGTCATCGAAATCCGTTCGTTTCTTAAAACCGCGCTATTTTCAAAAGGAAACTGTAAAGCCAGCAGCGATAAAAATTCGGGCAAGTCAGCAAATGTCACCTGCTGACCGGGCTTGTATCCAATCCTTTTAAACAGCGAATCAAGCATCGTCGTCATCGGTTATTCTCCTTCCGCTTTGAATCGATGAGAAAAAGCCAAACCTCATAAAGGTTTAGCTTTTTTCTCTTGAACATATGCAGTCAATGCAGCAAGAGCATCTTGCTCATCGGAACCGTCGGCGATCAGCGTGACTTCCGATCCGGAGCTGACAGCTAGGCTCATCAGCCCCATGATGCTTTTGGCATTCACTTTTTTATCTCCCTTTTCCAGAAAAATATCTGATTGAAAACGGTTGGCTTCTTGAACAAACAATGCCGCCGGGCGCGCTTGAAGCCCCGTTTTCAAAAGAATTTCCACTTTTTGTTGAACCATACGATCTCCCCCATTCCCTATTTTAAAGAGACAGATTGTCCTGAACGCAGCTGCTCAGCTATTTCATCCAGTTTCCTAAGCCTGTGATTGATGCCCGATTTGCTGATTTTTCCGCTCGACACCATTTCCCCGAGTTCCTTTAAGGTTACTTCCTGATAATCGATGCGGAGCTGGGCGATTTCCCTCAGCTTTTCCGGTAGCGCATCAAGCCCGATTCTTTCGTCGATCAGCTTAATGTTTTCCACCTGCCGCAGAGAAGCGCCGATCGTTTTGTTTAGATTGGCTGTCTCGCAATTGACGAGCCGGTTAACCGAGTTTCTCATATCGCGCACGATCCGGACGTCTTCAAAGCGGAGCAGCGAATTATGCGCGCCGATCACATTCAAAAACTCGGTAATTTTTTCAGCTTCCTTCAGATACGTGATGTATCCTTTTTTCCGCTCAAGCGTTTTGCTGTTTAAATGAAACTGATTCATGAGCCTGCACAATGAATCATTATGCTCTTTATACAGCGAAAAAATTTCGAGGTGGTAAGAAGATGTCTCGGGATTATTGACAGAACCCCCGGCTAAAAAAGCCCCTCTCATATAAGAACGTTTGCAGCAACGTTTTTTGACCAAGTCTTCCGAGATGTTTCTGGCAATGACAAAGTTGTCTCCGAGTATTTTCAGGTCCTCAAGAATCAGCTTGGCATTTTCGATCAGGCGTACGATGTAGACATTGTTTTTTTTCAGTCTCATTTTCTTTCGAACGAGCAGTTCAACGGAAACATCGTATTGTTTCTTCAGCAATGTGTAAATTCTTCTGGCGATGGCCGCGTTCTCGGTCTGGACGTCGAGAACCACTTTTCGGTTTGAGAAAGACAATGAACCGTTCATCCGAATGAGGGCAGAGAGCTCTGCTTTCGCGCAGCAATCTTTTACTTCAAGGTTTGTAAGTTCTTTTTTCGTTTCCGATGCAAATGACATATTATGGACACCCCCATTCCCAGGCCTGCTATTCTTTTAACAAATCAACAAGTAGCGAAGCGACTTTATGTGTATCATGACGGATCACGCCATTCTCGTATGTCACAATCTGATCTTTGATGACCTCAAGCCCCATCGCAGACAGATCATCAATGTTAAACTGGACGGGCTGTGCCTGCTCCTTCGCATAGCGTTCCCGGATATCGTCCGGGATTTCCTCATTGTTGACGAGGATCGTATCGATAAACGGACCGCCCATATGCTGGTTAAGCGCTTTTACATGATCAGCTGCACTGTAGTACAGCGTTTCTCCCGGCTGGGTCATCACATTGCAAATATAAACTTTTTTTGCCGGGGCGTTTAATATTTCTTCCCTTATCTTCGGAACGAGAAGATTCGGCAAGATGCTCGTATACAGGCTTCCCGGGCCGAGAAGAATCAGGTCGGCGCCGCGGATTACATCAATCGTTTCCGGAACGGGTTCGATTTTTTCAGGTGTTAAAAACACCCGTTTAATCCGCTTACCGTAAGACGGTATCGTCGATTCCCCTGATATGATCTGTCCGTCATCCATTTCCGCATGAAGGACAACACTGGTATTGGCCGCGGGCAGAACCCTTCCCCTCACATTTAAAACTTTGCTCATTTCAGTAACGGCGTGAAAGAAATCACCGGTTATATTCGTCATCGCCGCCAAAATCAAATTTCCCAATGAATGGCCGATTAAATCGCCGCCTTTAGAGAAGCGGTGCTGGAACAGATCTTCAACAAGCGGTTCAACATCAGACAGTGCAGCGAGCACATTTCTGATGTCCCCCGGAGGGGGAATTTTAAGCTCATCGCGCAGCCTCCCCGAGCTTCCGCCGTCATCTGCGACCGTCACAATCGCCGTAATGTCAACCGGATGTTGCTTCAATCCTCTGAGCAATACCGAAAGGCCTGTTCCTCCGCCAAAAATTGCGATTTTTTTCTGATCTGCCATGCTATTTTCTGCTTTTCTTCTCGATGTCCCGGTGAGTAACATGAGTATAGTAGTCCTTTTTATAATAATCGGCAAGGTATTCAGCAAGCGTCACCGAGCGATGCTGTCCGCCTGTGCAGCCAATCGCGATGACTAGCTGGCTTTTACCTTCGCGCTTATATGACGGAAGCATAAAGCTCAGCAGCTCGGTCAGTTTTTCAAGAAACTTTTGTGTTTCGTTCCATTTCATCACATACGAAGATACTTCCTGATCTTTTCCCGTCAACGGCCTCATGCTGTCGATATAGTACGGATTCGGAAGAAACCTTACGTCGAACACTAGATCCGCATCGATCGGTAATCCGTATTTAAACCCGAATGACATTACATTCACTGTAAAGGTATGTCCATGATCTGCCGCAAAATGCTGGACAATTTTTTCGCGCAAGTCCCTCGGTTTCATATCGGATGTATCATAAATGATTTGAGAGCGGCCTTTCAACTCTTCGAGAAGCTCCCGTTCCGTTCGGATACCCTCAAGCGGCAGGCCAGTTGTCGCAAGGGGGTGGGACCTTCTTGTCTCTTTATATCTTGAAACGAGAACCAAATCCTTGGCATCTAAAAATAAAATTCGCGGGGTAATCCAGGATGTTTCCCCAATCTCGTCAAGCGCTTCAATCAGGCTGTCAAAAAACTCGCGGCCGCGCAAATCCATAACAAGGGCAACTTTGCTCATTTTTGAACTTGATTCCTTCATCAGCTCCAAAAATTTCGGCAGCAAAGATGGCGGCAGATTATCGACACAGAAAAAACCGAGATCCTCAAAGCTTTGAATCGCCACTGTTTTTCCTGCCCCTGACATTCCGGTTATGATCACAAGCTGTATATCATGGCCTCCATTCGCATTCATGCTTCTCTCCCCCTCTTATGTTTATTCGCCTTGCGGGTCGAGGCGATAGGACAGCAATTCAAAGTCAGGCGTATACGTAAAGGTGCCGTGAAGCAGTCCTTTGCCTTTCAGCATAAAATCCAGAATATGGACGTCTCCCGGCGCCATCGGCAGGCTCCAGACGTCTGCCGCCTGATGCCACTCGATGATGCCTTCTTCCGATTCTTCTACATGTTTGCCTGTATAATGATCGGCGACGAATGTGAACATCATCCATTCAGATACGACCTGATCATTTTCTTTTATGATAAAGGTGAATATCCCTTTCAGCTGCGGGTTCAGCACATACAAGCCCGTCTCTTCGCGGTATTCCCTGATGACGGCGTCCCTGACGGTTTCCCCGCTTTCCATTTTGCCGCCGGGGGCTACCCACCAGCCTCGTCTGGGCTTTTGCAGCAACAGGACTTTATCACCTGAAGTCAGCACACAATTCGTCACTCTTTGCAAAGTCTGTCACCCATCCTTTTATTCCTTCAATTCTTTTTTCTATTATACCGCTTCCTGTCCCCGCTCACAATGAACATGCAGTTCCGCCGCGAAAATCGCTTTTTTCCGGACTGCTTTAAGGCTTTTCCCGGGTAAAACTTAAAGAAACGGCTTTTTCAGCGAATGGAAGCGCTTGCGAAAACCGTTCTTTCATTCTATTTTACAGCAAAAATAGACGTTTCAATATTGAAATTTGAACAACTTGTGAAATTTGTAAAAATTTCTCTTTGTGGAAAAATAAAACAAAAAAAGGACACGGATAAGATCATCCGTGCCAATAAAATTCATTATAAAAGGGGGTCAATTACTATACCCATCATAACGAATAATTGTTTCACTGGTGTTACAGGGCGGTTAAATCATGATGACGATAAAAATACGTTATTTTACAGCCTTTTCTTTCTCTTTCAGCTCTTCGATATAGTGCTGAACGCTTTGTGCGGCAATGCTTCCGTCGCCTGTTGCCGTTACGATTTGGCGAAGGGTTTTCTCGCGGATATCGCCCGCTGCAAAAATACCTTCAACTTTTGTTTCCATCTGTTCATTTGTCACGATGTAGCCCTCTTCATTTGTAATGCCGAGGTTTTTGAACGGCTCTGAAAGCGGCAGCATGCCGATGTAGATAAAGACGCCGTCAGTCCGGAACTCTTCTTCTTCGCCTGTGACCGTATCGACCAGCGTTACTTTACCGACCTTTCCGTCTTTTTCATGAATTTCCTTGACCGTCTTGTTCCAGAGAAAGTCGACTTTTTCGTTGTCAAACGCGCGCGCCTGTAGGATGCTTTGCGCTCTCAGCTTATCGCGGCGGTGGACGATCGTGACTTTCGAAGCGAAACGGGTTAAGTACACGCCTTCTTCAACAGCGGAGTCCCCTCCTCCGACAACGACGAGCTCTTTGTTTTTAAAGAATGCGCCGTCACAAACCGCACAATAAGATACACCGCGGCCGCCAAGCTCTTTTTCGCCAGGTACGCCGAGCTTCTTATATTCGGCGCCTGCTGTGATGATGACCGCACGCGCTTTAAATTCTTTTGATCCCGCTTTGACGATCTTGTAGTCTCCTTCATCGACGACTTCTTTAATATCGCCATACGCATACTCAGCGCCGAACTTTTTCGCATGTTCAAACATTTTATTTGAAAGCTCTGGTCCCAGAATGCTTTCAAATCCCGGATAGTTTTCGACATCCTCCGTATTGGCCATCTGTCCGCCCGGAACGCCTCTTTCAACCATCAAAGTCGACAGGTTCGCCCTTGACGTATAAACGGCTGCCGTCATTCCCGCAGGACCTGCTCCGATAATAATGACGTCATACATCTTTTCTTCTGACACAATGTTCACTCCTTCATGAATCTTATGCTGTCAAGCAGTCCATTTCTGTTAAATAAGATTCCCTTCTTATATCTTCCTTACCCATATCCTATAAAATATCATGAATAATCGCTATTTTTTTGCTCACATAATAAAACAGGCTGAACAGTGAAGTTCACACCTGTTTCTATAGATGTTCTTTTAATGTACGTTCATACTTTGAAAGCGTTCCGGGCGAGATATGGAAGATTTTTGCGGTTTCAGCTTTTGTCAGCCGCTCCTGATGCTCGGTCTTCCAAATGTAATAGATCGCCGCGGCAAGCCCGCCGGCATTTTTCAGCTGAAGGCCGTAAGCCCTGATCTGCTGAATGACATGAAAAATCCAAAAGCACATGGCCTCCTGTTCCATCGCTGACTGATCCGCTTGTTCAATCGCTTTCGCAGTTCTGTAAGCAAGAAGTGCGTCTTTTGAATCAACGGCTGCACTGCTTTCCCCGTAAAGCACAAGCCTGACAAACTGATCTTCAAACGGCGTTTTTGCCATCTGTGAATCAAGCACCGCTTTCAGCTGGGCTTTTTCCCCTTTTCTTCCGCTGATATAGTACGCGGCAAGGCGCTCCTCAAGCGGCCGCTGGACAGGTTTCTTTTCCTTCCGTTCTTTCCACGGCTCCATGCGGGCGTCATCCGGATACTCTTCCTGCATCTTTTTCCATACAGACCGGGCAAATTGAGTGCGGCCGGTGTAGTAAGCTGAGCAGGCGAGCCAGTAATAAAAGGTCTCATCCCCTTCAAATCCCATGCGGTAGAGTGATTTCAGCCATTTATAGCCGAGATCGTATCTGCCGACGAGGGACAGCGTGGCGCCGAGCTTATACCTTTGCTCAAACAGCATCGGATAAACATTGGAAAGCTGTTCGGAAAGCGCCTCGACCTTATCGTCCCGTCGTTCATAGTGATAAAAAATAAGAAGATTGCAAAGCGCATGCAGGTTTCCATGGCTTTTTTCCAAGACCGAAAAAATCGTCGTTTTGGCTTTCTGAATGTCTCCGGCATAAAAATATGCCAGTGCAAGGTTGTTGTAAGCTGACCAAAACTCGGGGTAATCGGAAGTGATTTCTTCAAGCATCACGATCGATTCCTGAAGCTGTCCATTTTCCAGCAGTGATTTCGCCCGATCCTGTTTCAGAATCAAGTCGTCCTGATCAAACTGCGAATAGCCCTCATCTTCCTCTCCCATATCCAATAAATCAAGTAGCTCCGCATTTTCCTCGCTGAACTCGCCGTCCGGGTCTTCTTTTAAATAAGTCTCCGCTGCTTTATAGGCTTCGTGAAAAAGGCCGAGGTGCGCATAGTTGTTGGCTTTAAAATAATAACATTCAGTCATTTTTTCGTTGATGTTCGTCAGGATAAAGTCCAAAAGTTCATTTGATTGCTGGTAAAATCCCATTTCAGTGTAAATAACAGCAAGTTGGGACAGCATTCCCGTGTTTTCCGGTTCAAGAAAAATCGCTCTCTGAATGAGCTTGCTTGCGCGGGATAAATTGCGTTCTCTATATGCTTTGAGCCCTTTATGATAAAAATATTGCCCATCTTGGAACAGTTGGACAATTCTCGAATCTTTATGGTGTTCAGAAGTGTACTTTCCCACAGATACCCTCCATTTCAAACTATATACCGTGAGTAGTATAACATAGTTTCCAGCAGGCTTAATAGGCCAAAAACAAGTTTCGAGAAAATTCTCTTCATTTTCCACATATGGTTTTTTCACCATTTTATTCCTGACGTTTGGAGCACTGGAGCGCATAGGGCTTTCAGAAGGTTCAAGGTAGGTTTTATATCGGAAGTACGCTTTTTATTTTAACCAGGGCAAAATCTTTTTTTAGCACTAGATAGTGACGAATATACGTTCCCATTGTATGATCATAGAAAGGGGGTTCATCATGTGAAAAAAAGCGGATCAATACAATTGAAGCATTTCTCGGAAGAACATTCAGCTGCGCTTCTCGAATTCGAGCTTCCTGAAGAACAGCATCGATTTACCGCGTTGCCGAAAGAGGTTTTAAAACAGACGGACGGTCAGTTTCCAATCGTAATTTTAAGCGAAGGCGAACCCGTCGGATTTTTTATCCTGCATGCGACCGAGAGGGTAAAAGACTATTCGGACAACCCGGACGCCATGCTGTTAACGGCGCTATCCATCGACAGAAAGCACCAGGGAAAAGGTTTTGCAAAAGAAGGAATGCTCAAGCTTCCTGCATTTGTCGCCAAGGAGTTCACCCATTGTCATGAAATCGTGCTGGTTGTGAACGTGAAAAACACCGCGGCCCAGCACCTGTATGTGAAAGCCGGATTTGCAGACACAGGGGAAAGAAAAATGGGGCCGATCGGAGAGCAAATCGTAATGAAATTAAACACGGGAAAACACCCAAAAGGCAGTTAGCTTTTTGGGTGTAAGCAATGCGCTTATGATTCAGAGCCTTCATGGCGCTCTTTCAGGACGCCAAGCACATCATCAAGCGGCAGGGACTGCTCCCTCAACAAAACGAGCAGATGGTAAAGAAGGTCAGCCGCTTCCCATCTCAGCTCTTCAGAATCCCGGTTTTTTGCAGCGATAATGACTTCCGCCGCTTCTTCGCCAACCTTCTTCAAAATCTTGTCAACGCCTTCACGGAACAAATATGTCGTATATGCGCCTTCAGGCATTTCAGCCTGCCGTTTAGCAATCACCGTTTCAAGTTCATTGATGATGTCAAAGCGGCCGCCATCAGTCTGTCTGATATGTTCGCCGGGCGAAAAACAGCTGTAGCTTCCTGTATGACAGGCCGGTCCCGCCGGTTCGACCAGCACGATGAGCGCATCCTGATCACAGTCAAGCCTGATGTCTATCACACGCTGAATGTTTCCTGACGTCGCTCCCTTATGCCAGAGCTCTCCTCGCGATCTGCTGAAAAACCATGTCTCCTTCGTTTCCAGCGTTTTTTCAAACGATTCTTTGTTCATATAAGCAAGTGTCAGCACTTCCTTGCTCGCTGCATCCTGGACAATCGCCGGGATCAAGCCGGCTTCATTAAATGTCAACTCGTCTGCCTTGATCATCTTACATTCACCCCGCGCTCTTTTAAATAAGCTTTTACTTCTTTTACAGATGTTTCTTTGTAATGAAAGATAGATGCGGCAAGAGCCGCGTCCGCCCGTCCTTCTGCAAATGTATCATACATGTGGCCCGCATGACCTGCGCCTCCGGATGCAATGACGGGGACTGAAACAGCTTCTGACACAAGCTTTGTGAGCCTGCAGTCAAATCCGTTCTTTTCTCCGTCTGCATCCATGCTTGTCAGCAGGATTTCACCGGCTCCCCGCTGAACGGCTTCCTTCGCCCATGAGACGGCCTCAAGGTCCGTCTTTTTACGTCCGCCGTGTGTATAAACATAATACTGATCAGCTTCCGGATCGAATTTTGCATCAATCGCGACGACAATGCATTGAGAACCGAAAAAGTCAGCGCCTTCCGTTATCAGCTCCGGACGGAGAACGGCAGCCGTATTAACGGAAACTTTGTCGGCGCCGGCCCGCAGGATCGTTTTCATATCATCCAAACGATTGATGCCGCCGCCGACGGTAAATGGGATCGCCAGCTTGGCCGCCACTCTTTCAACGACGTCAACCATCGTTTTTCTCCCCTCGTGGGATGCCGAGATATCGAGAAAAACAAGCTCATCGGCGCCTTCACGATCATATACTTCAGCCAGCTCAACGGGATCGCCGGCATCTTTCAAGTCAACAAACTGCACACCTTTGACAACGCGGCCGTCTTTTACGTCCAAACACGGGATAATTCGTTTTGTGATCACTTTGCCGCCACCCTTTCAAGCGCTTCAGCCACGGTAAATTGATTGGTATACAGCGCTTTTCCGACAATGGCGCCAGAGACGCCTTCCACAGTCCGGGAAGCGAGCGCCTCAAGATCGGCGAGAGAGCTGACACCGCCGGAGGCAATGACTTGTTTGCCGGTTGCCCTGGCAAGCTCCACTGTACTGCTGATATTCGGTCCTGACAGCATTCCGTCAGTCGCAATGTCGGTAAAGATAAAAACTTCCGCACCTTCATTCGCAAGCTCGAGGCCAAGCTCTTCCGCTCTAACGGAGGAGGTCTCAAGCCATCCTTCAGTCGAAACAAATCCGTCTCTTGCGTCAAGACCGATTGCGATATGCCGGCCGTAAGCTTTCAGCATGTTTTTGACAAACTCGGGATTTGATACGGCCGAGCTGCCTAAGATCACCCTTTCAACACCTTGCGACAAGTAGTCATATACGTCTTTTTCGGTTCTGATGCCGCCGCCGACCTGCACTTTAACGTTGAGTTCATCAGCAATGCTTATGACGTGTCTGTCGTTCACTTTTTTGCCTTCTCTTGCCCCGTCCAAATCGACAAGATGAATCCAGTCTGCCCCCGCTTCAGCAAACCGGGAGGCCATATCCAGAGGGGAATGACCGTAAATCGTTTCTTTTTCATAATCTCCCTGGATGAGCCTGACGCATTTGCCTTTTCTCATGTCAATGGCAGGGTATACAGTAAACTCGCTCATTTTTTCACCTTCTGTTCTTGTGTAAGCTGCTTGAAACGCTTTAAGATCGACATGCCGACCGCACTGCTTTTTTCCGGATGAAACTGGGCGCCGTATACATTGCCAAAACCGACGACAGCAGGCACACGCACACCGTATTCGGCGCTGGCAAGCAAAGCTTCCTCTTCGATTCCGCAGACATAATACGAATGAACGAAATACGCATACCCTTCTTTCGTCTTTGGTAAAAGCGGAGAGTCGCGGTGGACCGTGAGAAGATTCCAGCCCATGTGAGGCACTTTTAAGCGATCTCCCGCTTGGTCACGGTCTTTCAGTTTAACGATTTTTCCTTTCAAAAGGCCGAGTCCTTTTGACGCCCCGCGTTCTTCGCTTTCTTCAAATAACAGCTGCATACCGAGGCATATGCCGAGAAGAGGTTTTCCTTCACTTACGGCATCTTGAATAAATGTTTTCAGGCCGGTCTGGCTTAAAGTCTCCATCGCATCCCGAAAAGCGCCGACTCCCGGAAGGATATAGCTGTCCGCTTTCTTAAGTTCATCCGGATGCTCGGAGACGAAATAAGGGGCATCGATCCGTTCAAGCGCTTTAGAGACGCTGTACAGGTTTCCCATTCCGTAATCTATGACACCGATCATTTACAGCATTCCTTTCGTTGACGGAATTCCTTTAACCCGCGGATCGATCAATGTCGCTTCATCAAGCGCACGTCCCAGCGCTTTAAAAATCGCCTCGATCATGTGGTGAGTATTCGTACCGTAATGAACGATGACATGAAGATTCATTCGCGCTTCCAGCGCAAACTTCCACAAAAATTCATGGACAAGCTCTGTATCAAAGGTTCCGACTTTCTGGCTCGGGAATTCGGCTCTGAACTCGAGGTGCGGCCTGTTGCTCAGATCAATCGCAACCTGGGCGAGCGCTTCATCCATCGGCACTATGCTCGAACCGTAGCGTTTGATTCCTTGTTTATCTCCGAGCGCTTCCAAAAGCGCCTGTCCGAGACAAATTCCGATATCTTCCGTCGTATGGTGGTCGTCGATTTCAACATCGCCTTTCGCTTCAACTGAAAGGTCAAACTGCCCGTGTTTTGTAAATAAATCGAGCATATGCGTCATAAACGGGACATCCGTTTGAATATCCGCTTTCCCTTCTCCGTCAATATGAAAGGATAATTTAATATCAGTTTCATTGGTTTTTCTTGCCCGTTCGGCTTTTCTCATCAGTCTTCCTCCCGGTTTCTGGATTCAATTGCTCTTGCATGGGCTTCAAGTCCTTCCAATCTTGCAAAGGCCGCAATGCTCTCGGCATTCTCGCGGAATGCATCCCTGCTGTAGGAAATGATGCTGGAGCGCTTTTGGAAGTCGCTCACATTTAGCGGGCTTGAAAATCTGGCTGTGCCGTTAGTCGGCAGAACATGATTAGGGCCCGCAAAATAATCTCCCACCGGCTCTGAACTGTAGCGGCCCAGGAAAATGGCTCCCGCGTGTTTGATCTGTCCGAGCAGGGCGTCAGGCTGAGCTGTTAAAATTTCCAAATGTTCAGGAGCGAGCTCATTGATGACGGAAACAGCTTCATGCATCGTCTTTGTAACATAGATCAAACCGTGGTTGTCAATCGACTGCCGGGTAATCTCTTTTCTTGGAAGATGTTCGAGCTGTTCGTAAACCTCTTTTAAAACAGATTCGGCAAGCGGCTTTGAGTCGGTGACAAGAATGCTCGCTGCCATCGCATCATGCTCAGCCTGTGAAAGTAGATCAGCAGCGATTTCCCGGTGATTTGCCGTACTGTCAGCGAGAATGGCGATTTCACTTGGGCCCGCGATCATATCAATATCAACCTGGCCGAATACTTCCCGTTTAGCCAAGGCGACATAAATATTTCCAGGTCCTGTGATTTTATCGACGGGGGAAATGGTTTCTGTTCCGTAAGCCAATGCGGCAATCGCCTGAGCGCCGCCCATTTTGTAAATCTCTGTGACGCCAAGCTCAGCCGCAGCCGCCAGTACTCCCGCCGACAATTTGCCGTCTTTTCCCGGAGGTGAGGCAAGGGCGATGCGATCGACACCGGCAACAAGCGCCGGAATAACATTCATCAGAACGGATGATGGGTAAGCAGCCGTTCCGCCGGGCACGTACACTCCCGCTGAATCCAGGGGCGTGATTTTCTGGCCGAGCATCGTTCCGTCCTTGCGGTGGTAAAACCATGATGATGCGAGCTGCCGCTCATGATATTCTTTAATGTTAAAAATCGCCGCCCGAATAATCTCGAGATCACGTTCATTGAGCGTGATGTATGCTTCCTTGATTTCCTCTTCAGAAACGCGAAAGTCGGCCACATCCGCTCCGTCAAATTGTTTTGTGAATGCGGAAACTGCTGAATTCCCGTACTTTTTCACTTCATCGATAATGCCGCGGACCGCTTTTCTTTGCTCTTCCGTTCCGGCGTCAATGGTGCGCTTTAGGGAAACCGACGTATTTCCGCTGATGGTTTTGATCTTCATTTTACTTTTTCCCCTTCCACAATAAGAGAAAGTTTTGAAGCCATTTCATCGATGACTGCGTCTTTCATTCGGTAGCTGACAGGATTTACGATGAAACGTGACGTGATGTCGCAAATTTTTTCGGTTTCAACCAGCCCGTTCTCCCTTAAAGTCTGTCCTGTTGATACGATATCAACGATTCGGCCGGCAAGCCCGATCAAGGGAGCGAGTTCAATCGAACCGTTGAGCTTGATGATTTCCACTTGTTCTCCCTGCTCCCTGAAGTAGCTTGACGCGACATTTGGATACTTGGTCGCAACCCGGGGCGCAACGTTGTCGGCCGCCGTCTCTGGCAGGCCGGCTACGGCAAGACGGCATTTGCTGATGTTTAAATCAAGAACCTCGTAGACATCGCGTTCTTCTTCCAGCAGCACATCTTTGCCGGCGATTCCGACATCGGCCACCCCGTGCTCGACATATGTTGTGACATCCATCGGCTTGGCGAGGATAAAGCGAAGGTTCTCTTCAGGCACCTGAATGATCAGTTTTCTCGAATCATCGAATTCTTCAGGGAGCTGATAGCCTGCTTTTCGAAGCATATCGGCAGCTTCTTCAAATATCCGCCCTTTCGGCATCGCAATCGTCAATTCCTTACCCATGCTTCTCTTCCTTTCTGGCCCCGATAAAATAGGTCACGTTTTGAAAAGACTTTGTCATTTGGTCAATATCTCCGATTCCCGCTAAGTCCTGTATAACGACTTTTTTGCCCTTTCTTCGCTCTTCTTCGGCAAATTTGATCGCCTCTTTTCTCTGTTCCGTGCTGAAGATGACGACATCGATTTTTTCTTGCTCTTCAGTCGGCTTCAATGCTTCTAGCAGCCTGTCAGTCCTGATGCCGAAACCGGTTGCCGGAGCGGGTGAGTCGAAGCGGCCGAGAAGCTGGTCGTATCTGCCGCCGTTTCCGATCGGAAAGCCGACGTTTTCAGCATAGATTTCAAACAAAACACCCGTATAGTAGCTCATATGGCTGACCATGCCTAAATCAAGTTTAATGTCGTCCGTGCAACCATAGTCGCCGAGTGTCTCCCAAAGCGTCTTCAGTTCTGAAACCGCGCGTTTTCCTTTTTCAGAATCGATGATCGATGCCGCCTTGCCGCACGTTTCAATACCGCCTCTCAGCTCCAAAAGCTCGAGCAGCCTGCTTTTATCAATTGAGGATAAATTGAGGGATTTTACATGCTCCCGGTAGCCGACATAGTTCTTTTCGTATAAATAGCGCCGCAGGACATGAGCCCTTTCTTCATTTCCTAAAACTTCCACAAACAAAGCATCTGAAATTCCGACATGGCCGATCGAGATTTTAAATGAAGTCAGGCCGGCATTTTTAAGCGAAAAAATGACGAGTGCAATCACTTCTGCGTCAGCGCTTGTAGATCCATCGCCGATCAGTTCGACGCCGACTTGCTCAAATTCGGCGGCACGTCCGCCTTCACGTTCCTGTGCCCTGAACACATTTGCAGCATAGCCCACTCTAAGCGGGTGATCATCTTTATGAAGCTTTGAGGCCGCCACCCTTGCGATCGGGGCCGTCATATCAGGTCTTAACACGAGCGTCTGCCCCTCCTGATCAAGGAGTTTAAACAACTGCTGATCCAATATGGCCGACTGCACACCGACCGTATCATAAAATTCAAGGGCCGGTGTCTCCATGAACTGATACCCCCACAAAGCCATCACCTCTGTTAATGAAGAGCGCACCTTTTTCTTTGTTTCGTAAAGCACAGGCAGCGTATCCCGCATGCCATGCGGTTTTTCAAACATAAACATCTACACTTGCACCCCCATAACTGTTTGAAGGAAAATTCCGAATCCTTTAGTTCGCTAATATGATAATATGCTAACAGATAAAAGAATCAAAATCAACAGCCGCTCTTAAAATAGACTCCGGACCGTATGGGAAATGATAACTTTTATGTAATGAACATCTTGATGTTATAATATAAACAATTGCAAATCTTTGCCTTAACCAAACCAGCAAAGGGAAGACAGGAGACTCAGAATGAAATTTTTCAAAACTCTTTTTTTAATTTTTTTCGTAGCAGCTCTTATAACCGCCGTTCTTATACTGTTTTCTAAAGATGCGTTAAGCCCGTTAGCCGAAATGCTGCACAGCAGCCATAAGAATGCTGCTGACAATAAAGAAGTGCATCAGCCGCTTGACGTCCCGCTGATCAACCAAATGGACTCGCCGAAGCTTTATAACGGCTGCGAAGTCGCCAGCCTGGCGATGATCTTAAACTACAGCGGATATCATGTCACAAAAAATGAGCTTGCCAATGAGGTGAAAAGAGTGCCTCTGCACTATGAAAGCGGCTTAAAGGGAAATCCTAACGACGGCTTTGTGGGAGATATGGAAAACGGACCCGGACTGAGTGTCTACCATGGCCCGATTTACGATTTGGCCTATTCATACGCAGGTACTAAAGCTGTCGATTTGACGGGAAGTGAGCCGGAGAAAATATATGAACAGCTGAATCAAGGAAGACCGGTTTGGGTTATCACCACTGTTCATTTCAGTCCAGTCAACGATATGGAAACATGGAATACGCCGTCAGGTAAAATCGATGTGACGTACAGCGTTCACAGTGTTGCCGTGACAGGCTATGATGAGGATTACGTTTATTTGAATGATCCGTACGGATATAAAAACAGAAAAACAGACAGAGAAAATTTTGAGAAATCATGGACACAAATGGGCAGTCAGGCGATCGTGATCGCCGCTTAAAAAGGCAGATTAACCCCTGCCTTTTTTAGTTCTTTCAACCCCTATTAAAATAAGCCTCTTTACCCTTTCATCACATCCAAAATACAGAAAAAAACCTCATTGCACGTGTTCAATTTACTGTTTTTTCATAATATTCAAATTATTTGTTTACTTTTCAGCAAGCTCGCATATATGATAGTACCGAAATAGGTGTCTCATCTTATTGCAAAAGGTCTAGAAATTGCTTTCATCTAAGGGAGACAAATCTGTTTTGAACAATATTTCATGAGGAGGATGAAAATGATGAAGAGATTAGCAGGTACGGTTATTTTGTCAGGTTTGCTCGTCTGCGGGTTTGGACAGGCTCTGCCCGAAAAAGCCTCGGCCGCCGAGGTCGTTCACAAAACGATCGTAGTCGAAAAAGGACAAACGTATGACGGGAAAGGCGAGCGGTTGATTGCAGGTCCGGAGCTGGGGGACGGAAGCCAGCGCGAAGATCAAAAACCGATTTTCAAAGTGGAGAATGGTGCAACGCTCAAAAATGTCGTGCTTGGCGCTCCTGCTGCTGACGGTGTTCACACTTATGGTAACGCTTCTATAAGCAATGTTGTTTGGGAAGATGTCGGCGAAGATGCCCTGACTGTCAAAAGCGAAGGAAATGTCACGATTAACGGAGGATCAGCCCGGCTTGCCGCGGACAAAATCTTTCAGATTAATAAAGCGAGTACATTTACCGTGAAAAATTTCACTGCGGATCAAGGAGGCAAATTCATTCGCCAGCTCGGAGGCTCGACATTTAAGGCAGTGGTCAATATTGATAACTGCACGATTACAAACATGAAAGAGGCCATCTTCAGAACCGACAGCAGTACAAGTTCCGTTACGATGACAAATACAAGGTACTCAAAAGTCGGAAAGAAGTGGATCGGTGTGAAGCATATTACGGAAAGGAACAATCATGAATTTTAACTTTGATTGCAAATAAAGGCCCCCGTTCTTTATTCAGCGGGGGTCTCCAACCTTTTTTCCATTTCTTCTTTTGTATAGATCAGCCGCATCGGATTGCCGCCGACAAAAGCGCCCGGAGGCACATCTTTATGAACGAGCGTACCGGCGGAAATGACGGCGCCGTCTCCGATTTCGACGCCTGGAAGGATCGTCGTATTGGCTCCGATCATGACTTCATCGCCGATGACAACCTCGCCGAGCCGATATTCTTTTATTAAATACTCGTGCGCCAAAATGGTCGTATTGTAGCCGATCACGGTGTTACGCCCGACGGAGATCTTTTCAGGAAACATGATATCCGGCATGACCATTAAAGCAAATGAGCATTTCTCTCCGATTTTCATCCGCAAAAACGTCCGGTACATCCAATTTTTCATCCCAAGAAACGGCGTATAGCGCGCTGCCTGAATGACGATAAAGTTTTTGACCACTTTAAAAAATGGAACCGTCTGATAGATGTGCCATAAGGAATTGGAGCCGGACACCGGATAGCGCTTCGTTTTTCTCAAGCTTTCTCCACCTCAAGAATGCGAAGGAGATCGCTCATTTGCTGGAGCATAAAATCAGGCTCGTGTTTAGCCAGGCTTTCTTCTCCTTTAATCGTCCACGCAACGCCTGCTGTTTTCGTTCCGGCGTTCTTCCCTGCTAATATATCGTGGTAATTATCACCGATCATGATGGCTTCTTCCGGACGGCTGCCAAGCTTGGAAAGGGCGAGCAAAACAGGCTCGGGATCTGGCTTCGGCCGCTTGACGTCATCCAGCGTCACAACCGTCTCGAAAAAGGCATCAAGCCCCGTCAGTTTAAGCCCCATGATAACGGTGTCCCGCAGCTTTGTCGTGACAATCCCGAGCTTATACCCTTCTTCCGCGAGGCGTTCCAGCGTCTCGTAAACCGTCTCATACTCTGTTACCAGTTCATTATGCATCTGATGATTAAATGTCCGGTACATGGTGATCATTTCTTCAGCCTTATCCTTTTGAATGCTTGAGAACGTTTCATAAAGGGAAGGTCCGATGAAAGCAAGGACATCCTCCCGTTTATAGCGTCCCGGTGCATAATGGTCGAGCGTGTGCAAAAATGAGGCGATGATCAGCTCATTTGTATTGATTAGCGTTCCATCCAAATCAAATAAAACCGTATTAACTTTCATACAAAGCTTCCTTTCTGCGAACGGAATAACCCGGCTTTCTCCAGATGCGCGAAATCGCGATCGTCAGCAGAATCGCGGTTACAAGCCTGATCAACAAAAGAGGCCAGACCGGAATGCCGAGCGGGATAAATACCAATGTGTCTTCCACAACCGCGTGACAGGCAACGAGAAAAATAAACGCGAGCGTTACATCTCTTTTGCTGACGCCGTCTTCTTCGACCGCTTTGATCATAACGCCGGCCCCATATGCAAGGCCGATCGTCAGCCCGGCAACCATCGTCATTGAGGTGTTCTCTTTCATGCCGAGCATTCTCGTCAGCGGTGCAAACCACTTTGAAAAAGTATGCAGCCAGCCAAGGTCTCTCATATATTGAATGATGATCATCAGCGGTATCACGATGGCTGCAAGCTGAAGGACGCCAAGACCCGCCTTGGTGACGGCTTCAAGCGCAGTTTCAAGCCAGCCGGAAGGAGCGGCGCTTTTCGCAGAGATCAAGCCGTATTGGGCCGCATCCTGACCGCCGTGCCAGACAAGGTTAATGATAAAGGCCGAAAAAACGGCGAGGCCGATGCGCACAAGCAAAATAAGCCATATTTTAATTCCGACCCTTGATGCAACGGTCGATTCGATAATCAAATTGTGGCAAAACGACAGCATCACCGCTAAAATAAACACTTCTTTAACCGTCAAATCAAGCGTTAAAATCCCCGCAATTCCGGCATACAAGTTCAGCATGTTGCCGAGCACAAGCGGTATCGCCGCTTCCCCTGACAACCCGAAAATTCCCATCGCCGGCGTGATCAGTTTGATCAACCAGGCCATCACCGGTGTGTGCTGAAGCAGGCTGACAATCAGCGTGACAGGAAAAATCACTTTTCCGAGTGTCCACGTCGTTTTCAGTCCCGCCACAGCACCGGCTTTTAAAGTTCCCTTCATTGCTGTCTCCCCTTTGTAAAATCGCTACATCTCCTGATACCGTTTAATCTCTCGCCCTTTGAAACGTCTGTAGGCTATCAGCGCAGCCGCACTGAGGATCAGGACGATTGAAATCACCTGGGCGATGCGAAGGTTCGCCGTCAGCATCAGACTGTCCGTTCTCAGGCCTTCGATATAGTAGCGTCCCATCGAATACCAAATGACATAGATTAAGAACAGCTCGCCTCGCTTTAAATTCGCTTTTCTTAAAAGAAGCAGAACGACGACTCCCGTGAAGCTCCACAGCGATTCATACAAAAAGGTAGGCTGGTAGTACTGCCCGTCGATGTACATTTGATTGATGATAAAATCAGGCAGGTGGAGGTTTTCTAAAAATGCTCTTGACACCGCCTCACCGTGCGCTTCCTGGTTCATAAAGTTTCCCCAGCGGCCGATCGCCTGACCGAGCAGGATGCTTGGAGCAGCAATATCAGCCAGCTTCCAAAACGAAAGCCCTTTGACCTTCGCATAAATGATTCCCGTCAGTACGGCGCCGATCAGTCCGCCGTGGATCGCAAGGCCGCCGTTCCATATTTGAATAATCTGGTCCGGGTGTTCACTGTAATAGCCCCATTGAAAAATGACATAGTATGCCCTTGCACATAAAATCGCAATCGGGATCGCAAAAAGCACCAAATCGACAAAGGTGTCCTTATGCAGCCCCCTCCGTTCGCCTTCCCTGACCGCCAGCCACAAGCCCAGCAAAGCGCCAAGGCCGATGATAATGCCGTACCAATGGACAGCAATCGGCCCCAGGTGAAAAGCAATCGGATTTAAAGGTTCAATCGTTTCATTCATATTGTCAGCTCCTATTCTTCAAGCTCACCATCTTCAATCACATCCGCAAGCTTATGGGTAAATTGCTCAGCGGCATTCAGACCCATTCTCTTTAGTCTGAAGTTCATTGCGGCCACTTCGATGATGACGGCAAGATTTCTTCCCGGACGAACCGGAATTGTCAGCTTCGGAACGTCTGTATCAATAATTTTCATTGTATCTTCTTCAAGCCCTAAGCGGTCATACTGCTTTCCTTGCTCCCAAAGCTCCAGACTCATGACAAGAGTAATCCGCTTAAAGCTTCTGACCGCCCCCGCGCCAAATAACGTCATGACATTGATAATGCCAAGGCCTCTGATTTCCAGGAGATGCTCAATTAATTCAGGCGCGCTTCCGATCAATGTATCCTGGTCTTCCTGTCTGATCTCAACACAGTCATCCGCCACAAGGCGATGGCCTCTTTTGACAAGCTCCAAAGCCGTTTCGCTTTTTCCAACGCCGCTCTTTCCGATAATGAGCACCCCGACGCCGTAAACATCGACGAGGACGCCGTGAATCGCAGTTGTCGGAGCCAGCTGGCTTTCAAGAAAATTCGTCAGACGGCTTGTCAGGCGCGTCGTCTTTAACGGGGATCGAAGCACAGGCACGCCGTTTTCTTCGGAAGCCTCGATGAGTTCAGGCGGAATCGGCAAATCACGGGAAAGGATGATCGCCGGTGTAATTTCCGTGCATAACGACAGCATCCGCTGCTTTTTTTCTTCCTCTGGAAGCTTTTCAAAAAAGGTAATCTCGGTCTTCCCAAGCAGCTGAACCCTCTCTTTTGGATAGTATGTAAAATAACCAGCCATTTCAAGGCCCGGTCTTGATAAATCGCTCATCGTAATCGGGCGGTTGATCCCTTCTTCTCCGCTGATGAGCTCAAGCTTAAATTTATCCATCACATCTTTTGTTCGAACTTTCGGCACGATTGATGCACCCTCCTCTTCTCAGATGAAGAACTAGACATTCAGCTTTATTCTATCACTTTCAAAATGAACCTAAAACATTTTTTGAAAATGGCCCCCCTTGACACTTCGGTGAAGTCTTCTTTTCCCGGGCTTTCTTTCAAAGCGAAAAATCAGTAGTATGTAAAGAGGAACGCGAAAAGGAAGTGAAGAACCGTTGAAATACAATATCCATGATACCACCGTGCTGAACGAAGACATTTTGACCCCGGAAGAAAAAGAGACATGGGTTCTTTATATGAAAGTACTGACCGCTGCCGGCCTGGGGGATGTCTCCGAATGGATGAAGCTCGATCTCAGCATGCCGCAAATGAAGGTTTTAATGCTTCTGAACAACCACGGCACACTGAAAGTCTCTGAAATCGCTGAAAAAATGGGCGCTTCCCTTTCAAATATGACCGGACTGCTGAGCCGCCTTGAACAAGCGAACTTCATCAAAAGAACACATTCCGAGCAAGACCGGAGAACGATTGTTGTTGAACTAACCGAAGATGCAAAGGGGATTTTTCGAAGCCTTTACAAAAAGGGCCACGAAAAGCTCAAAAAGGCGCTCCAGAAACTGAACGAACAGGAAAAAACCAAAGTGAATGAAGGCCTTACCATTCTTGAAAAAGCGTTAAAAGGACGATGAATAGACAAGCTGCCCGGAAAACGGCGCAGCTTTTTTTGTTGAAAAATACCTTTTGACAAAACGTGTTTTTTTAAGGATGATTAAAATAGTTCACTCAAAGTGAATTATTCATTTTAAATTAATAAAAAAGGAGGATATATGGTGTGAACCAAAAGTGGGCCGTATTATTATTTACGATCGGCGTGTTTATGGCTGCTTTAGACAATGGCATCATTTCAGCCGCACTGACGACAATCAACGATTCTTTTCAAGTATCCCCCTCATGGGGAGCTTGGGGCATCACACTTTATACGCTCGGTTTGGCAGTCAGCGTCCCGATCGTCGGAAAGCTGTCTGACCGGTATGGACGCAAAAAGCTGTTTATCATCGAAGTCTTGCTGTTTGGCGCCGGTTCGCTGCTGGTTGCATTGAGCCAAAACTTCCCGATGTTTTTATTGGCAAGGCTGATTCAGTCGCTTGGCGGCGGCGGAATCTTTATTATCGGAAGCTCGCATATTCTCACTGCGCTGCCTAAAGAAAAACAGGGAACCGCACTGGGGCTTTTAGGTGCGATGAACGGCATCGCGGCAGTGCTCGGTCCGAATATCGGCAGCTTTATTTTGGATATGACCGGAAGCTGGCACTGGCTGTTTTTGATCAACCTTCCGATTGCCGCAGTGCTGATCATTCTCAGCGTTCCATTGATGAAAGAAACAAAAGGCGGAACACAGAAGCCGCTCGATCTGGCCGGAACTGTGCTGTTGTCTCTTGGGATTTTAGCTGTGATGTACGGAATAACGAATATAAACGGACAGCACATGTCTGCCGTCCTGTCCGACCCAAAGGTTTACTGTTTTCTTCTGATCGGCTGCGCGCTGTTTGCAGGACTCATCTTTTATGAAAAACGCATAGAACTGAAAGGCGGCGACCCGATACTTGCCTACAGCTTATTAAAAAACAAGGTGTTTCAATGGACGCTTTTTATCGGATTTTTATCCGGCGGACTCTTGGCAGCCGTTATTTTCATTCCTGCATATGCGGAACAATATTTGCATGTCGCTCCTGAAAAAGCGGGGTATTGGATGACGCCTCTGGCGCTGGCTTCGGGAATAGGAGCAGGGCTCGGCGGAATGCTCGCCGATCGGAAAGGACCGGTAAAAGCGGCATGGCTCTCGGGAATCATTTCGTTCGCCGGGTTTTTACTCTTATCCGTCTGGGTGACAGAGAAGTGGGAATTTGTTTTGGCAAGCATTATCGCAGGGGTCGGTTTTGGTTTTCTGTTAGGCGCGCCGTTAAATATGCTTGTATCAGAGGCAGCAAAACAGGATTACGGGACAGCGCTCGGCACATTATCACTCGTCAGGCAGATGGGAATGACCTTGGCGCCCGCTTTGTATGCAGGATATATAACGGCCGGCTACGAAAATATCGGCACACATATCAAACAAAAACTGAATGATGCAGGAATGCCGATAAAAGAATTTACAGGCGGTGAGTCGGACGTATCGCGTCTGAACGAATCACTCAGCCAGATTCCCGATCCAAAAGTCAAGGACATTATAAGCGAAGCGATCCATGAAAGTGTGGGAACGGGGTTTTTTAACCTCTACTTCACAGCCGCCGTCCTCTCCCTTGCCGTCATCGCTTCTGTCAGCATTTTATCGCTTTACAGAAAAAAACAAGCCGACACGGCAACCCGTCTGAAAAAAGATGTGACAAACTAAAAAGCATTTGCTCCCCTTAGGAAAACAAATGCTTTTTACGTTCACAAATGAATACCGCAGTCAGCCAAAAGCCGATTACAGCAATTGGGGGATTTTTCATACCTGACGGCTCAAGTTTCGCTTGCTTTAACTTCATGCCGGCCGGCGGGGGGCTCCCCGACAATTGCCACAGAGCTGAGCCCACCCCGGCGGTTTGATCTATCAAAAAGGATCTCATGCCGTCATCTTTTGTCGTCAATTTCCACATCTGAGATCTGCTTTTGCCGCCGTAATGGTCAGAAGCTGCGGCGTACCAGAAATAGGTTGTGTTCGGCTGTAAATCCTTCCATGTCACTGAAGCCGTCTTTCCGCTTTTCACCGTTTTTGCTTTCCCAATTTCCTTGTTCGAAAAGACATTCAGCTCAAAATAATCGGTTTTAACCTTTTTCTTCCGTGGTTTCAGATCCGTTTTGATGTTGAACTCGTCTTTCGGGCCGAATTGGTGCGGATCATAAAAATTATAGTCCTCAAGATATGGCGAATACGTTTTGACATGGATCGTGTCATGCTTCGGATCTACATGAAGAATTCTTAAATAACCTTGGCCTCCTTCAGGACCGCCCTGATAGTCGGCAAGCATTTGATACACCTTGCGATCCGTCTTGCCGTCCCCGTTATCATCAAGCCTGTCGACTTTTAAGTTGGAGCTGTGATAGTGGCCGCTCAACACGGCGATCACATTCGGATTCCGCTTGATGATCTGTTCAAATATTTTCTCCCCGATTGGACTTCTGCTTCCGCTGACAAGCAAAAACTCGTGAAATGACAAAATCGCTTTTCGATCGGGATGGCGTTTCAGAACATCATCTATCCACTGCAGTTCTTTTTTTCCGATTCCCCACCCCATCGATACCATGATATAGTCGTTTCCCCCGCTGGAGATGAGATCGTAATGCCCTTTGTTATTCTGATAAGACCCGCCGTAATGCGGTTTTTGTTTAAAACGTCTTTCCCCGAAATACCTGCCGAATTTCAAATAAGACCGGTCTTTATGGCTGACATCGTGATTGCCCGCCAGCACGCCGTATGGAACTTGATGGTCGTCGAGAACTTTCATGAACTGGTCGGCGCGCTTCCATTGCAGCGGCTGATCCGCTTCATCCACAAGATCCCCCGTATGAAAGACGTACTGAATGTTCAGCTTATCCTTTTGTTCGGCGATCCACTTGACCTGACGTTCAAAAATGTGCGGATAGCTTTCCGAATAATATTGCGTATCAGACATCCACACAAATGTATAGTCATTTTGCGAAAGCTGAATTTGATCCTGAATGATGATGCTCGCCTTGGATTGACGGATATAATCGGCAGCTTTTATGCTTCCTTTGAGGGTGAAAGGTTTTTCATCCTTTGCAACATGGAATGTCAGCGTCTCCCACCTCTTGCTCGTCCAATTCCAAGCGAACATGGAGACTTTTCTGCCGGGAAGCGAACTGCCTCGCCACCGCACTTCCACCTTGTCGTTCGGCCCCGTATTTTCATCCACTTTGACATCAAAGCGATGGTACGGAAACTTTGTTGTTGATGACGTTTCAAAACCTTTTCCGTCAGGTGCGGACATGCCGCTGCGCTCTTCTTTTGTCATCGCCTTTTCCCCTCTGACCGCAAAGCTTTGCGGAGGTTCCGTCCCGCTTTCGTTCGCTGACACGTCAACGTGCTCTTCGTCTTTTACAGTGTACTGAAACCCTTGATGGAATGACACTTTCATCTTATCTTTGGTCGGGTCCTTGACGCGAACGGCCAGCTTAGCTTGTGTGCTGCCGGGGGCATTTTTGACCTGGGCTGGCTTGTCCGGCTTTTCCTCTTTAATATAAAATGCCTTTTTCACGATTGACAGGTTGCCGGCGCTGTCCTCCGCTTTTATTTTCAGTTCGTGCTTTCCCGCATCCAGGCCGGCAGAAGATATAAAATAGGGAAGCGCTATTTTTTTGCCGTCAAGAACGGCTTTTATGCTTTTCACACCGCTCCATTTATCGTGTGCGACCGCATTGATCTCAAACGATCCTTTATACGTCCTGCCGTCTTTTAATGACGTTTTGATCTCAGGGCCTGTATTATCAACCGTCACCCTGCGGATGAGCCTTTCTTCGCCATTCTCCGCTTCAACGATGTGCGGCCCTTCATCCCAGGCCTGTGTATGCCATTGACTGGCAAGCGATGTAAACTTGGCTTCCGGAATCGAAAAACGGAATTCATACCATTCGCGCGCCCCTGGACCGTCGCCGGCCGGAAGCTCAGCTTTCGGATCGTCGTACTGCTCATCGCGAATGATGGTCCCATCCGCTAAGATAAGACGGGGATTCTTGAGGACAAAATCATCCCTGTTTTCTTCTGCAGATTGTTCAAATGGGGTTGACTTCGTGCCTGAACGAACTTTAATCGCAAACGGCTTTCCTTTTTTAAATTCCTCCGGAGAAACCGGAACCGTAATGGTCGTATACCGGCGGCGCGAATCGTCAAAAACTTTTTGAACCCTTCTGCCGATCGTTACAGCATTTTTAAAATACAGATTTGTTTGATTGACATCGAATGCAAAGTAGGCTTTTTTTTCAAGCGCTGATTCACCTTTTTTTTGTTCAATTCCGTCAATCCGAATTGTCGTTTTAAAAGGCGGCTTTTCTGCTGTGGCTTTCAACAGCATTTTTCCGGAAACGGTTCCGCCTTCGCTTACATTCAGCCTGAGCCCCTTTAAAATCCGCTGTTCAAGCGGTATCGTTTTCTTTTCAGTCGCCGTAACATTTGATCCATCGCCGGCCCGCATATAGTATTCCACTTTTTCTTTGCCAATGAGCTCGGCAAAATAGATATTGTGGCGGTACAAACCGTCATTGCGGCTTTTTTCAACACGGACTTCAGTAAACGGCTCATCATCATTCATACGGTAGAAAAACTGCGCCTGTTTCACTTGCCGATTGTCTTTCATGTCAGCTAAGAGCTGAATCGTTTCACCCGGTTTGACCGCTTGATGATCCGTCATATCATGGATCGCCGGCTTTTCTCTGTCAGGCATGACCGTCACCGTCTGTGAAGGAACCTGCGCCTTCAGGAGCGAACCAGGAGACGGTGTTTCTTCCCCGGCCGATATCATTTTCATATGCTTCGTTCCATCCAGCGGATATCGATAAAGAAGCGCTTTATTTTTAGTGACATCAGTTTTATCCGGCTTGCTTTGATAACGGGCAGATGCGACCTCTTCCCCGCTGTTTGTGCAGATAATCACCTCTCTCGGCGCCGTATTCGCCAGGCCGCTCCCTTTGAGAACAGAAAGCGTTTTGCCTTCACGAAGGTGAACACCGTAATGCTGATTGAAGTCATCTTCCGTCAAATGTCCGTTTGAGCGGTTTTTCACCCAAAACACGTGTGTTTGACCGGAAGGAATCGCCACATCATCGCGTTCAAAAGGCCAGACGGTGTCTGATTCCTTGCCCTTTTCAGGATGCCTGTATTTCATTTTGTAATTGTTCAGGTGAACAGCTTTATTGGTATTGTTATAAACTTCAATAAATTCATAGCCGTCCTTTGCACCGGTGTTTGACGTGTCGACAGCCATTTCCGTGATCAACAGCTCCGGAAGCTTTTGTGTATCCGTACGTACGCCTTTCAGGGCGACAGTATACACATCCGTCTTCACAGAGGAACGACCGGCCTGAGCCTCAATGTAATACTGGACTTTGTCGGATGCTATGGATTCGCTTTCCAACTTGGCAATATAGCCGTTCTGTTTGCCCGGCTCTACTTCCATCGGAATCCCCCGATACGGCAATTCGGCATGCTGCTTGTAATACAGAATGACCGTGTCAGCGGCCGCCTCCGCGGAAAAATACAAGTCGTCTCCTTTTTTTACTTGTTCAACAGAAGTATGCCTGATGGCCGGTGAACTAAGCTGAATGTGCTCTTTTTCCGCCGCGGACGATATCGGCATCTGTAAGGCAAAAAGTAAAACTGCGGCCAGAAACAAAAGGGTTTGGCGATTTCTGTACTTTTTCATCGTCTACCTCCCTTTCGTATTTTGCCTTTACAGATCATTTTTATGAAAGAGACATCCGTGCAAAAAAAAGAAGCCTGATGAATCATCAGACTTCAACTTATTTTTTGGACATCGGTTCGATAATTGCTTTTTGAATGAGCAAGTGGAAAACCGACAGGACGATCGACGCAAAAATGGCTGTCCCAAAGCCGTCCAGGTCAAAACTGTCCCCCATAATGGATGCGGTCATATAAAGAGTAATCGCATTGATGATAAACAAAAATAAACCTAACGTAATCACCGTGACAGGCAGCGTCAAAATCACCAGCACCGGCTTCACAAACATATTTAAGATCGATAAAATCAAACTTGCCGTGATGGCTGCCCCGATGCTTCTGACGTGAACCGAATCAAAGTAACCAGCAATAACGATTAATAATAAGGCATTGACAAGAACGTTTATGATCCATTTCATCATCTGTCGACGTCCCCTTCATTCGGCACTAGGAATACCCAGACAATATAAATCAGCAGAACGGGAACTCCGGTCGAAAATATAAATAATAGAACCGTAATGATTCTCAGCAATGACGCATCCATATTTAAATACTCAGCAAGACCCCCGACGACCCCGGCAATCTTTCTGTCTGTTTCGGATCGAAATAGCCTTTTCATTGTATCACTCCTGTGTATGGTTTAAATGGATCGATCCTGTCTTCGATTCCAAAAAAACAGTCATGCTATGATCATGATTTTGATTTGCTTTTAGATACATTTCTTTCTGGATTGTCTCGTTTTTTTCTTTTAAAATTTCCGCATCTGACAGATCATGAGACAGAGAACCGAGATTGCTTTTCAGCTCCGCTGTCACAGCGCAGTCCCGGGGAACATTCAGCTCTACGCTTCCAGTCGTTGTTTTCACGTATGCCGTCCGGCAGTGCGGATTTTTGACTGTTGCAGCAATATTACCGTTAAAGCTCTGCAGGTCAAGTGCATCGCATGAACCTTTAAGATCGATCAATCCATTGATGGTTTCCGCTTCAATCTCTCCACAAGTATGGTCGGCGAGTTTGATTTGCCCATTTGCAGTTTCCAATGAAGCTTTTCCTGCCGTGAGAGCAGAGAACGACAGCACGCCGTTCGTCGTTTTGGCGGACAGCTCTTTTACGTTTAAATGTTCCCCTCTGACCGGGCCGTTAAACAGCTTAAAGCGGATTTTGCCGTACTCTTTGTCCGGTATATAGACGGTAAGGTTGGTCTTCATTGTTTTTTTCTCCGTGCGGATCGTGAACTTATCGCCTTCCACACCGCAGTCGATATGCTGGAGAAAAGCCTGCCTTGCTTCATCCTGATTTTCGGCGCGGTACACTTTTGCCTGGCATTCGACTCTGATGTCGGAATCGTTCCATGGTACAAGGTTGACGCTGCCGTTGGCAAGCTGAATATCCAGAGTCGAAAAATCGGAGTCTTTGAACTGGAATATATGCTGAACCTCGAACGAGTGCCCGAAATTCAAATCCAGGTCTGCTTCTTTCACTTTTTTTACAGCGGTATCAATCCATTCGAACAGTTTGGAACCGATTGAAGGCTTCGGTTCTTTTTTCTTTTCGCTGTAGAAGTCTTCCGCATCAATGACATTTTCAGACAGAGCTGTCACCTTGCTCTCCGTTTCTCTGTAGTCTTCTTCAAGTTTTTCGATCAGGATCAGCGCCTCTTTCGCAGACAGTTTTCCTTCCTCGACCAATTTTAAAATTCGCTCTTTCTCATGCTTCATGAAAAGCTCCCCCGTTCTCCTTCTTTTAGGCCTGAGTCAGCATTTTAATCCCTTGAACAACGTTCCAGACCACAATAATCAAGCTGATGATCCCGAAAAAAACAAAACCTCCGACCATGAAAATGACCGCCAAATAACCGCCGTCATTAAAGATAAGCGAACCGCTGATCGCGCCTGCTGCCAATATGACTACGCTTATAAACGGAATAATATGCGAAATAAGCGAACGCATCGCATGCTTTTTCGTTTCTTGATCATCTGTTATAAAATACGCAGCGATTGGCAAAATAAGCGGGGCAAAAAAAACGCTAAAATAACAAATTGCAGAAATCAGTGCGTTGTTTCTCGTCATGCAAAACACTCCTTATCGATGTAAAGCGTTCTTGTGAGTCTAATGTACAGTGACCTTATACTCAGTTTACGTGTATCTTGGCCTTTAGGTTTCATTTTCATTCGATCGGCGTGCGTCAAACTTCGCGAATTGATTTTTTTAGATTTTATGAATAGATTCTTTTTTTATAACCCTTTAAAATATGTGGCAAAGCCAAAGAAAAGGAGCGAGCGTTATGAAACAGAAATCGGAAGTACACACCTCATCCGCCTCCCAGCTTCTTAGTCTGATTCAGGAACAAAAAAGGATGAATCAGGAGATCGTGAACCGATTGGAAGCGATCAACTCCGCTCCTCCGCTTTCCAGCGAAATCCGCTATTTAAAGGTTCTGCTGAACAGCAGCAGCACCCACATTTTAAACAGTATGATTGAAGCGGCCAAACACATCAGCCGAACTGAGCGTTAAACGTTCTCACGAAGTTCGTTTGATATTTCAACCAGATTTCCGTCGGGATCTCTGATATACACCGAAACGATCGGTCCTTCAGCGCCCGTCCGCTCTGCGGGGCCTTCTTCAATCTGAATGGACAGCCCTTCCAGATGACGGATCACATCATCAATGCCTGTATTTGTGATGAAACACAGGTCCAGGGAGCCGGGCACCGGGTGCTGTGCCTTCGGCTCAAATTCTTTTCCGGCCTCGTGGAGGTTTATTTTTTGCCTGCCGAATGTCAGCGCTTTTCTTCCTTCTCTAAAAGTGACCGCATCCATCCCCAACACACGGCTGTAAAATTCGCATGTCGCTTCAAGGTCTTTGACCGTCAGGACCAGATGATCAATCCGATCGATCTTCATCACCCCATCCCCCTTTATGGTTTGTTTTTTACGTTATAACAGCTATTGAATAAAAGAGCAATGAAAATCTTTTGAACAAAGCTTGCCGCTGATCATTCGGCCATTGAAAAAGCCGCCGACGTGAGATCGGCAGCATGTTATTTACGGTCTGACAGCTTCTTTTTCCTGAAGCCGCTTTTTCATTCTGTTTTTGTCGCGTTCAATGATCGGTTTTAAATAATGGCCGGTATATGACCCTTCAACTTTCATGACTTCTTCGGGCGGTCCGGAGGCCACGATCGTCCCCCCGCCGTCTCCTCCTTCAGGGCCCAAATCGATCAAATAATCAGCTGCTTTTATAATATCGAGATTGTGTTCGATTACAAGCACGGTATCTCCATTATCGACCAGGCGCTGCAGAACGGCCAAAAGCCTTGCGATATCATCGACATGCAGTCCTGTCGTCGGCTCGTCCAAGATATAGAGTGATCTTCCCGTTGAACGGCGATGAAGTTCAGATGCCAATTTGACCCGCTGCGCTTCTCCCCCGGACAGCGTTGTAGCCGGCTGTCCGAGCGTAATATAGCCAAGCCCGACATCATAGAGGGTCTGCAGCTTGCGCTTGATTTTCGGGATGTTCTCAAAAAATTGAACGGCATTTTCGACCGTCATCTCAAGCACGTCAGAAATGTTTTTACCTTTGTATGTGACCTGAAGCGTTTCACGGTTGTATCTCTTTCCGTGGCAAACCTCACAAGGAACGTATACATCGGGCAGGAAGTGCATCTCGATTTTGATAATTCCGTCGCCTTTGCAGGCTTCACAGCGCCCGCCTTTGACGTTAAAGCTGAAGCGCCCTTTTTTGTATCCTCTGACTTTCGCTTCATTCGTCTGGGCAAACACGTCACGGATGTCATCGAACACGCCGGTATATGTGGCCGGGTTTGACCTCGGCGTCCGGCCGATCGGAGACTGGTCGATGTCGATCACTTTATCGAGGTGCTCGATTCCTTTTATTTCTTTGTATTCTCCCGGTTTTGCCTTCGCCCGATGCAGCTTCTGAGCCAGCGTTTTGTGGAGAATTTCATTGACGAGCGTGCTTTTCCCTGATCCCGATACCCCGGTGACAGCTGTGAACACGCCGAGCGGAAACTTCACGGAAACATTTTTCAAGTTGTTTTCCTTTGCGCCTTTTACCTCGATAAAACGGTTGTCAGGCTTCCTTCTCTCGGCAGGAAGAGGAATGAATTTTTTCCCTGAGAGGTACTGCCCTGTCAGCGACTGATCATCGTTCATCACTTCTTCCGGTGTTCCGGCAGAGATCACTTCTCCCCCGTGTACGCCCGCGCCGGGTCCGATATCAATTAAATAGTCGGCGGCAAGCATCGTGTCCTCGTCATGCTCGACGACGATCAAGGTGTTTCCGATATCCCTCATGTTTTTGAGCGTATCAATCAGGCGGTCATTATCGCGCTGATGAAGACCGATTGACGGCTCATCAA
Organism: Bacillus sp. PK6-026; assembly: GCF_054161455.1. Taxonomy (NCBI): domain Bacteria; kingdom Bacillati; phylum Bacillota; class Bacilli; order Caryophanales; family Bacillaceae; genus Bacillus; species Bacillus sp. PK6-026. The sequence goes on from NZ_CP096418.1 coordinate 3,730,556, forward strand.
GAATGTAGAGGACACCGGTCAGCCTTGAGCCGATTTGCGTTGCAAGCCTGATCCGCTGCGCTTCTCCTCCCGACAGAGTGCCGGCGGCACGGCTGAGCGTCAAATAGTCAAGCCCGACATTGTTCAAAAATCCAAGGCGCTCTTTAATCTCCCGCAAAATGAGGTTAGCGATCTTCATGTCTTTTTCCGAAAGTTCAAGTTCACGGAAAAATTGAAGGGCGTTAGAAACCGACATTTCGGTTATTTTGCCGATATGAAGGCCGTTTATCAGCACGGCGAGGGATTCCTTTTTCAGACGGTAGCCTTTGCATGAAGGGCACGGCTGATTGGCCATGTATTTTTCCATCAGTTCCCGAACGTAATCAGAGCTCGTTTCTTTATAGCGCCTTTCGATATTGCGGATGACGCCTTCGAACTCAATGTAGTTTTCCCGGACCTGTCCGAAGTCGTTTTCATATCTGAAATAAATCTGCTCGTCTCCGCTGCCGTAAAGGATTTTTTCAAGCTGGTGCTTCGGCAGCTCCCTGACCGGAACATCCATATCGATTCCATAATGGCTGCATACCGCTTCAAGCAGCTTCGGATAATACTGGGAGCTTTGCGGTTCCCAAGGTGCAATCGCATTCTCCTTTAGCGACAGCTCATCGTTTGGAATGACGAGCTCTACATCGACTTCCAGCTTGGACCCGAGGCCGTCGCAGCTCGGACACGCGCCGAACGGGCTGTTGAAAGAGAACATTCTCGGCTCCAGTTCACCGATTGAAAAACCGCAGTGCGGGCAGGCATGATGTTCGCTGAAAAGTAGCTCTTCCTGTCCGATCACATCGATGATCACGCGGCCTTCACCGAGGCGGAGCGCCGTTTCGAGCGAGTCTGTGAGACGGGCTGCTACCCCTTCTTTTATAACGATACGGTCGACGACAACTTCAATCGAATGCTTTTTATTCTTTTCGAGCTCGATGTCTTCTGAGAGGTCGTTCATTTCGCCGTCGATCCGGACTCTCACATAGCCTTGTTTTCTGATTTGGTCGAGCACCTTCACGTGCGAACCTTTTCTTCCCGAGACGATCGGCGCGAGCACCTGGATCTTCGTGCGCTCGGGATATTCCAAAATTCTGTCCGTCATCTGTTCGATCGTTTGCGAGGTAATTTCAATCCCGTGAACCGGACAGACCGGCTTTCCGATTCTGGCAAACAGCAGCCGGAGATAATCATAGATTTCCGTCACCGTTCCGACTGTCGACCGGGGGTTCCGGCTCGTCGTTTTCTGATCGATGCTGATCGCCGGCGACAGGCCTTCGATCGCATCGACGTCGGGTTTGTCCATCTGTCCTAAAAACTGGCGGGCATACGCGGAGAGAGACTCGACATAGCGCCGTTGCCCCTCTGCATATATCGTATCGAACGCAAGGGATGATTTCCCTGATCCCGAAAGACCTGTCAGCACGACAAGCTGGTCCCTCGGAATAGAGACATCGATATTTTTCAGGTTGTGGGCCCTTGCACCTTTCACCTCAATTCGTTTCGTTGCCATTCTCCATTCATCCTTCCGATTTTAACTCTAGGAGCAAGTCGCGAAGCTCAGCGGCACGTTCAAAGTCAAGCGCTTTTGCGGCTTCCTTCATGTCGTTTTCCATTTGAGCGATCACTTTTTCCCGCTCTTTCTTCGTCATCTTCGAAAGCTTCGGCTCCTCTTTTGCTTGATATTCTTCCTGCTCTTCAGCAGCATGAGTTGCCCGGATGACGTCCCTGATCTTTTTGTTGATCGTTTTCGGCGTAATGCCGTGTTTATCATTATAGGCCTCCTGCTGTTCGCGGCGGCGCTTCGTTTCATTGATTGCGATTTCCATTGAGTTGGTGATTTTGTCGGCATACATGATCACGCGGCCTTCGGCATTTCTGGCGGCGCGGCCGATTGTTTGGATGAGCGAACGCTCAGACCGCAAAAAGCCTTCTTTGTCTGCATCAAGGATGGCGACAAGTGAAACCTCCGGAATATCGAGTCCTTCCCTCAGCAGGTTGATGCCGATGAGAACGTCATGCTTGCCGAGGCGAAGGTCGCGGATGATCTCGATCCGCTCCAGCGTTTTAATCTCGGAATGCAGGTACGTGACCTTGATTCCGATTTCTTTCAGATAATCCGTCAAATCCTCGGACATTTTTTTCGTCAGCGTAGTGACGAGGACGCGTTCATTCCGCTCGATTCTCTGCTGGATTTCGCCGATCAGATCATCGATCTGCCCTTCAATCGGCCTTACCTCAATGATCGGATCAAGCAGCCCCGTCGGCCGGATGATCTGCTCTACCATTTCAGGCGTATGCTCAAGTTCATAAGGGCCCGGCGTAGCCGACACATACACGATGTTGTGAATGTGCTTTTCAAACTCTTCAAACCTGAGCGGACGGTTATCCAAAGCGGAAGGGAGCCTGAATCCGTGATCGACGAGAACCTGTTTCCTCGCCTGGTCTCCGTTGTACATTCCTCTGATCTGCGGCATGGTGACATGCGACTCGTCTATGACCATCAGGAAATCGTCCGGAAAGTAATCGAGCAGCGTATATGGAGTCGAACCTGCCGGACGAAGCGTCAAATGCCTTGAATAGTTTTCGATGCCCGAGCAAAAGCCCATTTCGCGCATCATTTCCAAATCGTATCTCGTCCGCTGTTCCAGACGCTGGGCTTCAAGGAGCTTGCCTTCTTCACGAAGCGCTTTAAGGCGCTCTTCCAGCTCCTCTTCAATGTTTATGATCGCTTTCTTCATCTTTTCTTCCCGCGTGACGAAGTGGGAAGCCGGGAAGATCGCGACGTGTTCCCTCTCCCCTAAAATTTCGCCTGTCAGGGCATCCACTTCCCTGATTCGTTCGATTTCGTCCCCGAAAAATTCAACCCGGATGCAGTGCTCATCCCTTGAAGCCGGGAAAATCTCGACGACATCGCCGCGCACCCTGAATGTTCCGCGCTGAAAGTCGATATCATTCCGCGCATATTGGATGTCAACGAGCTTTCTGAGCAGCTCATTTCGCTCGATTTCCATTTCCGCTCTGAGCGAGAGCACCAGTTCCCTGTATTCCTCCGGGGAACCCAAGCCGTAAATACAAGAAACACTCGCCACAATGATGACATCTTTGCGTTCAAAAAGAGCAGACGTGGCAGAGTGCCTTAATTTATCAATCTCATCGTTAATGCTGGCATCTTTTTCGATAAATGTATCAGTCTGAGGCACGTAAGCTTCAGGCTGGTAATAGTCATAATAGCTGACAAAATATTCAACTGCGTTGTTTGGGAAAAATTCCTTAAACTCGCTGTACAGCTGTCCGGCGAGCGTTTTGTTGTGGGCGATGACGAGAGTCGGTTTGTTGACTTCTTTAATCACGTTTGACATCGTAAACGTCTTTCCTGTACCAGTCGCCCCCAAAAGCGTCTGATGCTTTCTGCCTTCATTGATTCCTTTGACAAGCTGATCAATCGCTCTCGGCTGATCCCCCTGGGGCTGATAATTCGAGACTAATTCAAAGCGGTCTTTCACAAAAAAGCCTCCGTTTCTTTACGAAATCTTCCTGCTTATTATTTTAACACACCCGAAGTAAAAATACGAACTAAAGTTCGGTTTCTGTGTTTTCCCACAAAAGCCGACCCTTCCTGATCTATCAAAAAACCCCTCCTTTTTGTCATCAAAAGCAGGGCTTTACGGCAATCATTCTTACGATTTCTATGAGTCTTCCTTCTTTTCACCCGCCTTTTTCGCCGCATAGAGTGAACCGGCCACGAGCGAGACGATATCAAGTCCTACAATAAAAAAGGTTTCCGTATAACCTTTTAAATATGAAGCGAACAACAGCGCTGCGGTCAGCGCAATCCCGACGTAATGGTTATAGGTCACCCTTGTAAAAAACAAGACAAGCAAGAAAGGAAATATCAGTGCAAAAACGGCTTTTGTAAACACAAAAACCCTCCTCACGTTTCTTGATCTTATTCGATTATATTAAAGAACAAAGAAACGGACAAACATGGACACTCATTCATTTTGTCCATTATCATGCCGCGTTATTCGAATCAGACGTTAAAAGGCGAAAAAGAACGAGATTCCGGCTGCCAGGAGGTTCGGCATGGCGAAAACGGCGAGTGCGTTTGCCAGTTTGCCGTTCCACTCCCTGTGCTCCTTCGTTTCCGAATCGTGATTTCCCTTGAACCGGTCACCGCTGACAAATACGCCGGAACATAAAGCAGACAGCAGAATTGCGCCTAGTCCGGCGGATCCCGAAACTTTGAAAATCAACGTCCAATCCCCGGCCGCAGCCGAAATCAATACAGCTATCAAACAAACAAAAACACCGGCGAGAAAAGCCTTTTTCATCAATCATTCTCCTTCAATCGGTTCTATCCATCATCCTAGCGGAACGTTTTGTAAAAGACAACCAAAAAGATTCCCCAAAAGGAAAAGCAAAAGCGCCCGAAAAAGCGGCGCTTTATTAACATCAATTATTCTGTTTCTTGTGAGGCGGCTGCCTCAGCGTGCTTCATCGCCGCATCCTCTTCTTTTACAAAGATGATGCCAAGCTCATGATGCTCTCCTTCATATGAAGCTCTTTGTTCAAAACGAATTTCATTGTTTAAACCGACGACTTCAAGTTTGAAGAAAGCACGGTTCTTTTGAAGCGCTTCGTAGAAGTCCGCCGCATTTTTCACTGAAATCCCGTTAACCTTCGTGATGATTTCGCCGATCTTGAGACCAAGATCGGCTGCCGGCGTGTTCGGAATAATGCCGAGCACCACGAGCCCCTGGTCTCTCTTTGAAAAATGGAAAGGGGCGGAATTATCGTTCATCCGCTGTTTCCATGATAAAAAGGCCCTTCCTGCGATCGCCGCTCCGGCGGCAAGAGCGGCAAGCGGCGTCCACCATACGCTTCCGGCCGCGAGCAGCAGAATGATAATACCAAGCACGCTGATGCGCTTCGCTGTAATTTTAATGCTTTCAATCGGAAGCGATCCTTGAACTCTTTGGCCGAAGCCGATGAAATAAGGAATCCAGAGGAGCTCAAAGCCTCCGTTAAATGACAGAACGGGCCACCACGGAACCGATGATTCGATCGCATGTCCCGGAATGAGAATGAACAACGGCAAAAGCCAGGTTCTGCCCGCAACCTGCTGGCCGATCGGGAGCCCCCTTTTGCTCATAACGATCGCAGGGGAAGTTTTGATATGTGCCGTTTTGTAGACGAGCACTCCTTCCGCTACCAACAGAAGTCCGAGCAAGACGGCAGCAGCCGGCCAATTCGCGAGGGACAGCTGCGGAAGTAATGCGTCAAGCGCTCCGAAACCGGTGTATTCGATACATAAACCGGCGACGATGCTCACGCCAAGCGTATATGCCGCTGACAGCAGACTCTGTCTGAAAGTTAAAGCTGCGGCAACGCTGACCGCCGCTATTAAAACCAGCATACCCATCGGCAGATACAGCCCTAAGCCGAACGAAACAATGGACAGCACGAGTCCTGCCAAGAGTCCTTTGGAATATGTAAACTTAAACTCGTCATAAATATCTTCAATACGCGTATGAAACGTCTTTCTTTCACGTTTGATCCGGGCATAGCCGTAAGCAAGACTCATGATCATCATAAAATAGAAGAGCGGGTGCAGAAAAAACAATCCTGCTCCTTTTAAAAGTTCAATTAAGCTTTCTTCAACTGACAAGGGAACGTTCACCGCCTCAGCCAAGCATTTCAGGCCGCCTTAAATACGGCAGCTTTTTAACGTTGGATATTTTAGGGAAACCCAGCTTGTCTAAAGCGTCGGCACGAGGAAATGACGTGCGGCCGTTCAGGCGGGATGCCTGAGCCGTCAGCCGCAGAAACTTTCGTCATGATGCTTTAACGCCGGTGCTTTTTAAGCGCATTCGTGACGACAAATGCTGGCACCTTTAGACAAGCTGGTGCATTTTATTATTATTCTAACAAATAATAAAATGCTTGGGTATGGTAAACGTGAGGTTTATTTCTCCTGGCTCATCCAAAGCGTCACATTCGACAAAGAAAAGTCTTTCAGGTAATGATTGACTTCGACATCTAGAATATCTCCTATCAGCTGCATTGACCGCTTGATATCGGTCAGATTGATGCCGAGCCGCTTGTGGTTGTCCATCAAGTAGTTGAAATAAAGTTCCGCGCAATCCTCATTGATATCCTCCACACTTTCGACCGAAGTGTAGTTTACGAGGTATCTGCTGAACAGCATAAGCAACCCTACTGCCTTTGTAGCGGAAAACGTAACGTCTTGTGATCGAACTTTTAACTGCTCCACTAATTCATAGTATTTTTTCTCTCTCACAATACTTGCCCTTTTCAATCGTGTACCCCCATTTATTATTTATATATAAGAAAAGCGCAAGCGTCAGACGACTCCACCAACAGAGACGAAGAACGCAAACCGCGCTAACATTCTCCGCAAAAAAAATGCACACATTATAATTCTTGAAAAAGCTTTGGTTCTATTTTAAAAAGTTTTCCTTAGTTATACAACTTGCAAAAGTTACATTTTTACTGCATCTTTACATCCTTATAAAGTCTCCCATACACTTATGTTATCGGGTCAATTCTATTCATTATGAATGTTTTTTTTATGAAAAAACAAAAATTTTAGGTAAAAAGATTGAGAATTTATTTTCTGAGAATAAAAAAAGTGAGGACATCCTGTGTCCTCACTTTTTGTTAAACAGCACTTTTAATGCGGTTTGCAGCTGAAGATCGTTCTTTTCTTTCATCTTTTTCTCTTCAATCCGCAGGTTCATTGTATTTGCCGTTTTTTGGTCAATGATGCCCGTTTGTTTCAGCTTGTTTTCAGCCTGAAACGCCATGACGGCTTTTTTTGTGCCTTCACTGTAATAGCCGTCTTCCCGGCCGGGGACAAACCCGAGTCCTTTCAGCAGGTGCTGTGCCCGCTTAATTTCATTGTTGTTCATATCCGGCTTGAGAGGCTCCTTCAGCTGTACAGGCCCCACCGAGAAATATGCAGGCTGGGCGACTGGAACGGTCGGCTGAATTCCCTGCTTATGGATCCAATTCCCTTTAGGCGTCAGCCATTTATACAGCGTCAGCTTAATATTGCTTCCATCTCCCATCGGAACCGCTTGCTGGACGGTTCCCTTTCCAAAGGAAGGATCGCCCACCACGTCGTAACCCTCGGCTTCTTTTAATGCACCTGCAAGAATTTCCGACGCTGAAGCGCTGCCCTTGTCCGTAATCACGCTCACAGGATATGGTTTTTTCTCTTTTAATTTTGAGAAGTATTGTTTTTTATTTCCGTTTCTTTCGGCGATTTGTATATATGGATGATCTTTTGTCACAAAATGTTTTAAAATGTCTTCAACGCTTTGCAAGTATCCGCCCGGATTGCCTCTTACATCCAAAACGAGCCCTTTTATTCCCTTTTTCTCAAGCTTTTTCAGTTCAGCAGTAAAATCTTTTGCCGTATGTTCGGAAAAGGAAGATATTGCGATATAGCCGACAGGTTTGTCCTGTATTTTTTTAATGGAAGCAAATACCGTTTCCAGCGGAATTTCATCGCGCTTAATTGTAAATGTCAGCTGATCTTTCATGCCGGGCCGATGAACTTTCAGCGTAACCGTCGATCCCTTTTTGCCCCTGATCTTTAATACGGCGTCATTCAAATCCATTCCGGCCATGGAATCGCCGTCGATACTGATGATTTCATCGTTCGGCTTTAACCCGGCTTTCTCTGCCGGAGACTGTTTAAAAGGAGAAACGATAATGATTTTCCTGTCTTCCATTCCGATTTCTGCGCCGATTCCTTCAAAAGAGGAATCAAGGGAATCTGAAAACCGCTTTGCCGTCTGTTTATCCATATAAACCGAGTATGGGTCATTCAATGTTGAAAGCATGCCCTGTATGGCTCCTTCCAACAGCTTTTCCCTGTCGACCTGCTCTACATATTCATTTGAAATCAGGTCATATGCTTTCTCAATTTTCTCCAATTCGTTTCTGGCGGCAGCCGCTGATGCTTTTGGAATGGCATCATGAAACGGAATCGGACCGGCGCCTGTTACCAAGCCGCATAACAGGCTGAGCGCAATGATGAGCCGTGCAATCTTCTGATTCATCCTATACCTCCTCTTCTGCCTGCACTATGTTTTGTTGCTTGAAGTATTATGCGCAAAAACCGCCCGTATCATGTAATCGATTTTCCATTCACAGCAAAAAAACTGCCGGATTGCCGGCAGCTTTTGCTTATATAGTCTTCACACGCTTGATGATTTCTTCTGTCACTTCATCCGTCGTACTTGAACCGCCGATATCAGGCGTCAAGTAACCGCTTTTTAGAACGCCTTCGATCACGTCAAGCAATCTGGCACCGAGTTCTTCTTCTCCAAAATGATCAAGCATCATTTTAGCCGTCCAAATTTGGCCGATCGGGTTTGCAATTCCTTTGCCGATAATATCCGGGGCAGAGCCGTGCACAGGCTCAAACATGGACGGATATTTGCCGTTTACATTGATATTGGCGGCCGGCGCCACGCCTATACTCCCCATAATCGCCGCCCCGATATCGGTCAAAATATCACCGAATAAGTTGCTGGCAACAATGACGTCAAGCTTCTCCGGCTTCGTTACAAAAAAGGCCGACAGCGCGTCAATGTGCTGCGAATCAGCGGTAATGCCAGGGTAGTCTTTTGCCGTGTTCGCAAAGACTTCATCCCAAAAAGGCATTGAATATACGATTCCGTTCGATTTTGTTGCGCTTGTGACATGCTTTTTCCGTTTAGCCGCCAACTCAAATGCAAAGCGCATCGCCCTCTCCGCCCCTTTTCTTGAAAAAACGGCATTTTGGATGGCGATTTCATCTTCATCTCTGAAGATTCTGCCTCCGATCGAGCTGTATTCCCCTTCACTGTTTTCCCTGACGACAAGAAGATCGAAATCTTTTGGATTGGCCAGCGGAGACTTGATTCCTTGCAAATATTTCGCAGGTCTAACATTGATGACCTGTTCAAATTCGCGGCGGATTTTAATGAGCAGCCCCCATAGGGAAATATGGTCGGGGACAAGCTTGCTGTTTCCTACCGCTCCAAGGAAGATGCTGTCGAACTCTTTCAGCTGCTCCATACCGTCATCGGGCATCATTTCCCCGTGTTCCAAATAATACTCGCAGCTGTATGGAAACTCCGTAAACCGAAATGAGAGTCCTCCGTGAACATCAGAAACCGCTTTCAAAACTCGCTGTGCAGCAGGTACGACTTCTTTTCCTACTCCGTCACCGGGTATGCTGGCAATGTTGAATACTTTCATTAGATCATCCCCTATTCAAATAGTCGACTGTCGACAGATGTCACTTTCATTCTATACCTTGTGTTATTTTCTGACAAGAACAAATTTTGAAGCATCTCAATTTGAATAACAAAAAGCCGATTCGGTCCATTTCCGGACGAATCGGCTTTCATTTTTAAAGCGGTATATAATTGGCCGGGTCAACAGCATTGGATTTCGCGTTGTTCCAAAGGCCTTTATGAATTTCAAAGTGAAGATGCTGCCCGTAGGATTGGCCTGTATTTCCCATCGTTCCGATCACTTGTCCCTGTTCAACACGCTGGCCTGTCTGCACTTTAATCGAAGACATGTGAGCGTAGACCGTCTGATATGTTTGCCCGTTGATATTATGGGTAATAAACACAACATTGCCGTAGCTGGACGAGTAATGGGCGTTATAGACCGTTCCGGCGGCTGCCGCATGAATCGGAACACCTGAACCGCGCTTGGCGATATCTACGCCGAAGTGATTCCCGAGCGAACGATTTCCGAACCCGGAAGTAAATGTGCCGGAAGCAGGACGGATAAAGCCCGAGCTGCTTGGTGCCGACGGTTTAGAAGAAGAGGCTTCCGATTGGCCGCTTGAAGCCCGGCGGCTCGCTTCAGCTTCCTGCTTTTTCCGATGCGCCTCTTCAGCTTTGATCGCTTCATCCTGACGCTTTAAAATTTCTGCTTCATTTTCGAGTGAACCAAGTTCTTCATGCGCATGATCTTTATCTTGCTTCACTTTTTTCATGACGTTTGCTTTCTCTTTTTGCTGCTTGTCGAGCGTCTTTTTTAAATCTTCCAGGTCTTTGAGCGCTTTTTCAAGGCTTTCAAGATCCTTGCTCAGCTTTGTCTCCTTTTCCTCAACAAGCTGAAGATCGCGCTTTTGCTCTTCCATCAGGTCTTTATCAGCTTCGACAATTGTCGAAACCGCACCCGCACGGCTGATGAAATCCCCAAAGCTTTTCGAGCCGAGAAGCACATCTATGTATTGAACGGAACCGCCGTTTTCCTGCATGGAGCGAACCCGGTCTTTCAATATTTTATTGCGTTTCTCAATCTTTTCTTTAAGCTTTTTGATTTGCTTTTTCAGCTCTTCAATGCTTTTCTTTGTTTGGTCGATTTCTTCGTTTTTCTTTTCCAGCTTTTCATTCGTGTTCGTCATCTGACGGTCGATTTTCTCGATCTCGCTTTTCAGGCCTGCTTCTTTTGATTCAAGCTTTGAAAGCTCCTGTTTCTTTTTTTCGAGTTTTGACTCGTTTTCAGATTTTTTGCTTTGAACGTCGCTCTTTTTTTTCTCCAAGTCTTCATAAGCTAAAGCATGGTTGCTTTTTAGGGGGATCAGCACTGCCGACGATCCGAGCACAGCGGTCAGCCCCAGCGTCATAAGCTTTCTTTTCAACCTTGGTTCCTCCTTGCCTTCAGAATCAAGGGAGCCCGGCGCTTTGCAGGCATCCCAGCTTTAAACATGATACAACCGGCGAGAGGGCCGGTTTAAACTTTTAAGAATTTGCGAATCGACATCAAGCTTCCCCATACACCGATAACGGCTCCGATCAGCACAAGGATCGCTGAAATTTGGAAGACGAACGGATTGTACGGCAAGAGCTGTATGAATGTGCCCTGAACTTTCGGAGCGATCCACTGAACGGCATGATGATACGTTCCGAGCAAAATAGCGATCGGAATGATAGAACCGCATACACCTAAGAGCAGACCTTCAATGAAGAACGGCCAGCGAATGAACCAGTTTGTCGCGCCTACAAGTTTCATAATCTCGATTTCTTTGCGTCTTGCAAAAATCGTGATTTTGATCGTATTAGAGATTAAAAACATCGCCGTAAACAGCAGGCCGACAACCAATGCAATCCCGATTACTTTGGTGACACCGCTGATTTTAAACAGGCGGTCTACCTGCTCCTGCCCGTATGTCACCTTATAGACGTTGGTCAGCTTCTCAAGCTTCTTGGCAGCTTTCGGTGTGTCTTGAGGGTCTTTTGTTTTTACGACAAATGCATCGTTCAGCGGGTTTTCCTGCTCGAACATTGCAAAGAATTTCCCGTCTTCCCCAAAGCTGTCTTTCAGGTTTTTCAGCTCTTCATCTTTAGATGAATATTTGACACTGCTGATTTCCGGTATTTTTTTTATTTCTTTTTCCAATGTATTTTTTTGGTCCTGGTTGGCCGTCAAGTCAACAAGCACTTTGACTTCGACTTCCTGTTCGGCTTTTAATGTCATATTGTATACGTTCAGCATGATGACCATGAACACGCCGACCAAGATAAGTGTAACTGTTACAGCACTGATGGATGCGAAAGTCATCCACGCGTTTCTCCCGAGAGATTTTAAGCTCTCGCGCAAATGCCGTCCGAGAGTTCTAATCATAAGAACCATACTCCCCTCTAGCTTCATCACGCACAATGACCCCGTCTTCGATTGCGATGACCCGTTTCTTCATGGTGTTTACGATTTCTTTGTTATGAGTCGCCATAACGACTGTTGTTCCGCGGTTGTTGATCTCCTCGAGCGTCTTCATGATTTCCCAAGACGTCTCAGGGTCAAGGTTTCCCGTCGGCTCGTCAGCGATCACGACATCAGGGTCGTTGACGATTGACCGTGCAATTGAAACCCGTTGCTGTTCTCCCCCGGACAGCTGATCAGGGAATTGCCTTGCTTTGTGCTTCAGCTGGACAAGATCAAGCACTTCAAGCACTTTTTTTCTGATCACCTCTGGACGCTCCCCGATGACCTCTAAAGCAAATGCAACATTTTCAAACACCGTCAGCTTTGGCAGCAGTTTAAAGTCCTGGAATACAACGCCGATTTTCCTTCTGATAAAAGGAATCTCTTTTTCTTTGAGCTGCGCCAAATTTTTATTGTTTATGACAATCTTCCCTTTGGAAGGCTTTTCTTCGCGGTAAATCATTTTAATGAAGGTTGATTTTCCTGCTCCGCTCGGTCCTACAACATAAACAAATTCCCCGGGATATATAGAGATGCTTATTCCGTTCAGCGCCGAGACCCCGTTGGAATAAGTCTTATATACATCTTTTATTTCGATCATGTAATCACCTAATCTTCTATGTTTATACGGTCATACTCTTCGAAAGGACATGTCGTTTTGTGTCCTGCTAAATTCACGGTAAATGGTATTGATCCAAGCCCTTTTTCAACAACACCCATTATACGTCAAGATTAGACAAAATGATATTACAGTTTTGTTTCAATGCCGACATAAGTTATAGGAAAAACGCAAAATCAGACAAAAAATTTGTACTTTGGGTCTTTTCTGAGATAAAAGAACTTGTTTTTCTTCGTTCTTTAATAGGCATAAAGGCCTTTTCAACAAAAAAAGAACCTTTTTCACCCGAATGTGAAGAAGGTTCTCTTCGCCTCCTGACCGGCAAGGCATTCTTATTTTTTCTCTGAAAGCCACTTCGCGACCGCTTCAGCTTCTTTTTCGTCTACAAGATTGCCAGGCATTCCGCCGCGGCCGTTGACTACAATGTCTTTAATTTCGCTTTCCTTATACTTGCCGCCAACTTCTTTCAAGCTCGGGGCGGAACCGCCGGACAAATCCTTACCATGGCAGCCTGTGCAGTTTTGCTGGTAAATCTCTTCCCCGTCCGTTGCAGTTGCTTGCCCGCCTGTGTTTTTCTCTTTGCTTTCATTGTTATTGCCCCCGCAGGCAGCCAGCACAAAAGAAACAGCCATAAACAGAGTAAACAGCTTCATTTTCATTTTTTTAAGTCAGCTCCTTTAACAAGTCAACCTTTATTATAACCTCGATTACGCGCGTTTAAAACCCTCGCCAAGCACCTCTGAAGCATCCATCGCAATGACAAATGCAGACTCATCAATGTGTTTCACAAGTTGTTTCAGCTTTGTGAACTCGGTCTGGCCGACCACGCACATCAAAATGGGCCGCTCATCATCTGTATAGCCTCCGACCGCTGATATTTTCGTAATCCCTCTGTCAATTTTATTCAGTACCGCATGTCGAACTTCCTCTTCCCGGTTGGTAATGATCATCGCCATTTTGGAACGGTTCAGCCCGACCTGAATAACATCGATGGTTTTGCTTGATATATAAACACCAAGCATAGCATACAGTCCCTGTTCGATGTTAAAAACAAACATCGCCGACAGGACGATCGTTCCGTCGATCAGCGCCAAACATTTGCCTTGCGAAAGCCCGGTGTACTTATGAATGATTTGCGCAGCCAGCGCAGTCCCGCCTGTAGAACCCCTTCCGAGAAAGACCATCCCGATACCAACTCCGATGCCGACACCGCCGAAAATGGCGGCTAAGAGCGGATTCTCTGTCGCCGGAGCAATGTCCCGTGTCATATATACGATAAAGGGGAGAAAAACAGACCCAACAAGCGTTTTAATGCCGAATTTTCCTCCGAGTATGAGAATCCCGGCAATAAATAAAGGAATATTAAATGCCCATTGCACATAGGCAGCTTCAAAGCCGAATGATTGCAAAATGGTGCTGATACCGCTGACTCCGCCGGCTGCAATCCGGTTGGGAAGCAGAAACATATTAAATGTCATAGCGACGACAGCTGATCCAAACAGGATATAGCCGTAGTCACGCAACACCGCAAACAATTGATGTCTCGTTTTATCCATATTCATATCTGTCATCCTCCGCACGATTCGTTACCAATCGAGAGTATAGCATTTAGCTTATTGTAAGTAAATAACAGCCAAATAACGTATTAATCGGATAAAGCGGCAGAGGGACAAAGCTTCTTACGGCTTAGGCTGAACATATCCAGGCGGATTTACCCGCAAAAAAAAGACACATCTCACAATATGGATGTGTCTTTCTCCAATTTAGGAAAGCTTTGAACGCAAATATGCGTCGATGAAAGAGTCAATGTCTCCGTCCATAACCGCCTGCACGTTCCCCATTTCCGTGTTCGTTCTATGATCCTTCACTAGGGAATACGGATGGAAAACGTATGAGCGGATCTGGCTTCCCCAGCCGATTTCTTTTTGTTCGCCGCGAATTTCGTCAAGCTGTGCCTGCTGCTCTTCGATTCTGCGCTGATACAGCTTCGACTTCAGCATTTTCATGGCACGTTCGCGGTTTTTAATTTGTGAGCGCTCCGTTTGGCAAGTGACGATGACGCCTGTCGGCAGGTGGGTGATCCTGACGGCGGAGTCTGTCGTATTGACGTGCTGCCCGCCGGCGCCGCTTGCCCTGTACGTATCGACTTTAATATCTTCCGTACGGATCTCAATGTCGATTTCTTCGTTGAATTCAGGCATGACATCACAAGACACAAACGACGTGTGCCTGCGCCCTGATGAGTCGAACGGAGAAATTCTGACGAGCCTGTGTACGCCTTTCTCGGCTTTTAAATAGCCGTAGGCATTGTGTCCTTTGATCAGGAGAGTGACAGACTTGATTCCTGCTTCATCCCCTGGGAGGTAATCAAGGGTTTCCACCTTAAATCCTCGGCGCTCTGCCCACCTGGTGTACATTCTGAGAAGCATTGAACCCCAATCCTGTGATTCGGTGCCGCCGGCTCCCGGGTGAAGCTCAAGAATCGCATTGTTTTTATCATACGGCTCGCTTAACAATAGCTGCAGCTCAAATTCGTTAAATTGCTTTGTTAAGCTTTTCAGCTCGCTGACCAGTTCATTTTGCAGGTCTTGGTCAGGATCTTCTTTTAAAAGATCGTGTGTCATTTGCAGTTCTTCATGAGATTCGCTCAACTTGTTATACGTGTTGACATAATCTTTTAACGCATTCGCTTCATTAATGATCGTCTGCGCTTTCTGCTGATCTCCCCAAAAGTCAGGGTCAGCCATCTGCTCGTCTAATTCGCTGATTCTTGCTTCCTTTGTTTCGAGGTCAAAGAGACCCCCTGAAGTCCGCTAATCGAGTAGCCATATTTTCAAGTTCCTGTCTGATTTCTGCCAATTCCATTATTCTTTCACCTCATCATAGATTTCAGCCTGTTCAAAATAAAAAGAGGCGTGCACCTCTTTTTATTCTGTTCTTCCGCAGCAGTTTTTATATTTTTTTCCGCTCCCGCAGTAGCAAGGATCATTGCGTCCGATATCCACCGCTTTGCGGACCGGTTTTTTCTTCGCTTGTTTTTCCTCATCGCCTTCTTTCGGCTGATGGGCTGTCGTCTGTCCTTGAATGACCTCTTCGCGCTCAAGGTTGTTTTCAATTTCAGCCTTCATGACGAATTTGGCTACATCATCTTCGATGGCCGCGATCATGTTTTCAAACATTGCAAAGCCTTCCATTTGATACTCGCGAAGCGGGTTTGTCTGAGCGTAAGCGCGCAGATGAATTCCTTGACGCAGCTGATCCATCGCATCGATGTGATCCATCCATTTCGTATCCACTTCGCGGAGAACGATGACTTTCTCAAATTCGCGCATTTGTTCAGAGCCGTACCGCTCTTCTTTCTCATCGTATTTCGTCTTGATCCTGTCATAAATGAGCTCTGTAATCTCCTCAGGCTCTTTTCCGAAAATGTCGCTTTTCTCCACTCCGCCCTCATCAAGGAAATTCGCATTTACAAGCTCGACAAGGCCTTCAAGATTCCACTCTTCAGGCAGATCTTCCTTTGGCGTGTATGAAGCAACAGCCCTCTCAAGTGAAGCTTTAATCATATTTTCGACGATGGAGCGGAGGTTGTCGGAATCGATGACCTCAAAGCGCTGTTTATAGATGACCTCACGCTGCTGGCGGAGCACGTCATCGTATTGCAGAAGCTGCTTACGGGCATCAAAGTTGTTGCCTTCCACACGCTTCTGTGAAGATTCGACCGCTCTTGAAACCATCTTGCTCTGAATCGGCGTCGAATCGTCCATTCCGAAGCGGTCAAGCATCGCCATCGTCCGTTCTGCACCGAAGCGTTTCATTAATTCATCTTCCATGGAAAGATAAAATTGGGTGATACCAGGGTCCCCCTGACGGCCTGAACGTCCGCGCAGCTGGTTGTCAATCCGCCGTGATTCATGGCGCTCTGTACCGATAACGGCCAGTCCGCCAAGCTCTTTTACGCCTTCGCCAAGCTTGATGTCCGTACCACGTCCCGCCATGTTGGTCGCGATGGTGACCGCGCCTTTTTGCCCGGCATCTTCGATAATCTGGGCTTCCCGCTCGTGGTTTTTCGCGTTTAACACCTGATGCGGAATGCCTTTATTTTTAAGCAGCTTTGAAATCAATTCAGATGTTTCAACCGCAACCGTACCGACAAGAACCGGCTGACCGACCATATAGCGCTGGGCGACATCCTCTGCAACAGCTTTAAATTTTCCTTCCATGGTCCGGTAAATTAAATCCGGGCGGTCATCACGGGCGATCGGCTTGTTGGTCGGAATCGTTACAACCTGCATGTTGTAGATGTTGCGGAATTCTTCTTCTTCCGTTTTTGCCGTACCCGTCATCCCTGCCAATTTTTCATACATGCGGAAATAGTTCTGGAAGGTGATCGTCGCGAGCGTCATGCTCTCATTTTGGATCTCAAGTCCTTCCTTCGCTTCAATGGCCTGGTGGAGCCCGTCGCTGTAGCGGCGGCCTTTCATCAGACGGCCTGTGAAAGAGTCGACGATAACGACCTGGCCGTCTTCGACGACGTAATCGACGTCTTTATGCATCGCCGCATGGGCTTTAAGCGCCTGGGCAATATGATGGTTTAAGGCAACATGGCGGACATCAAACAAGTTTTCGATGCCAAATGCCTTTTCGGCTTTTGTCATCCCTTCTTCAGTCAGCTGAACGCCTTTTGTTTTCACATCGTATGTGTAGTCCTGATCCACTTTTAACGTGCGGACAAACGCATTGGCCTGAACGTACAGCTTTGTGGATTTGGCCGCTTGTCCAGAAATGATGAGCGGCGTTCTTGCTTCATCGATCAAAATCGAGTCGACTTCATCGATGACTGCAAAATGAAGCGGACGCTGAACCATCTGCTCTTTATAAAGCACCATGTTGTCGCGCAAGTAGTCAAAGCCAAGCTCATTATTCGTAGAGTACGTAATATCGGCTGCATAGGCTTCACGCTTCTCGTCTTTTGAAAGGCTGTTCAGGTTTAAGCCGACTGTCAGCCCGAGAAATTCATAGATTTTTCCCATCTCTTCAGCATCGCGGCTCGCCAGGTATTCGTTGACCGTCACGATGTGAACGCCTTTCCCTGACAAAGCGTTCAAATAAACGGGCATTGTGGACGTCAGCGTTTTACCTTCCCCCGTTTTCATTTCGGCGATATTCCCTTCATGAAGGGCAACGCCTCCCATCAGCTGAACCTTAAACGGGAACATGCCTGTCACGCGCCGGGAAGCTTCCCTGACAACGGCAAACGCTTCAGTCAAAAGGTCGTCAACTGTTTCGCCTTTTTCAAGGCGCTCTTTGAACTCGATTGTCTTTTGTTTCAAAGCTTCGTCTGAAAGCCTCTCTATATCTGCCTTGAGCGCATCAATCTCGTTCGCTTTCTTTTCATAACGGCTGAGCGTGCGTTTTGTCGGATCAAACACTTTATTTAAAATTCCAAGCATAGAATAACGCTCCTCTTTATTTTCCTTGTTTAAGTATGAGTAAACAGTAATTTTTATATATGCAATATCATATCATACCTTTTGTCATTTCCAAACAATTTACCGCGGGGAAACGGAAAAAATCCCCTCTGCGGAAGATCCGGGAGGGGACTTGATATATTTATTCGTTCGGTTCGATCAAACCGTATTTTCCGTCGTTTCTTCGGTAGACCACATTGGTCAGATTGGTTTCGGCGTTCGTGAATACAAAGAAGCTGTGTCCAAGCATATTCATTTGTAAAATCGCTTCTTCATTATCCATCGGTTTTAAATTAAAGCGCTTTTGACGGACAACCTGCGGCTGTTCATCCTCAGTGTCATCCTGCACGGCCGTTCCGATGCCGTTTTCTTCGGCAAAAACATACTTCGGAGAACCTTTTTCGCGGAATTTCCGGTTCACTTTTGTTTTGTGCTTGCGAATTTGACGTTCCAGTTTGTTCGTTGCGAGATCGATTGCATTGTACATATCTTCGTGGTGAACTTCCGCACGGAGAGAGAGGTCTGTCATTGGAATTGTCACTTCCACCTTAGATTCCTGATCGTTGTAGAATTTCAAGTTGACGTGAACAATCGCATCAACGTTATTTTCAAAATAACGCTCAAGCTTTCCAATTTTCTTCTCGACGTGTTCTCTTAACGCTGGTGTTACCTCAATGTTTTCTCCTCTGACGTTGTACTCCATCAAAAGAACGCCTCCTTTATATTAAGGATATGTAAATACATTTCGTCTTTTCCCTGCTGAATTCCTGCATAAACGTAAAAATTATGTGAAAAATCCGTGAATTTTGACGAAGATTGTCTCCTGTCATTTGAACCCCTTTATTAAATCTTAAATATATTCACATGCGAATAAAATCAGAACGCCATTTTTGCTTTTAAAAAAATATGGCATACACCTGTCAGGTGTATGCCGTCAATGGATAACGTAAGGTCTCATGCATTGGTGGATCGTTTTCATCCATTCCCGATAAAGCGGTAAAAAATGATGGGTTAAGTCATGCTGAAATTCAGCAGACGGATAATTGTAATAAATCAGACTGTCAAACTCACGGAAGACTCTGTCAAAAAAACGAATCGAAGATTTGGCACAGCTTGTCTCCAAAATCGACAGCAATACAGCGTGCGACGAATCCAACTGAAAAAAAGCATAGATTAGATCGTTAAAAATCCGCTCTCCTTCTGTCTTCGCCAAATCTTGATTCGCCTCTATTAAATAGCAAAACCCCTCTTCAATCGTAAACAAAAGCTGATAATAAGTCGTTAAGAGCATGTAATCGTCGGTGCTTGTCAAAGCGATCACCTATTTGCGCTTGTCATAATATGTGCCGTCAATCGTCATGTTGGCGTACGGATTGATATAGGAATGATGCATGGCTCGCTTCTGCTTCGCCTGAAGCAGCTCATGTTTGACAGCCTGCTGCAGCCTTTTTAGTTCGGCCATGAGCAATGGCTCCATATCCGTCACTTGCCGCAGCTGCTGCTTTTCTGTCTCAGAAAGAGGCGGCTTGATCTCCTTGATCAAGCCATCGCGTTTTTCAAGAAAAGCTTCAATTGCCTGAACCAGCTCATCACTTTCCGGGGCGTCTTTTATTTGAGCGAGCATAAGTTTTGTTTCGCTGTACAGCAGCTCAATCTTTTCCATTATGCCAGCCCGCCCGATCCGAACCGGCCCTGCCGTTCGATTTGAAGCGCTTGCTTCCAGGCATCGCGTAAATCTTTAACATACCCTTCGACTTCCGTCACGATATCTTTGTCATTGCGAATGTTGGCTTCAACCAGGCGACGGTGGATATACTCGTACATTGCCCCCATTGATGCGGCCAATTCGACTTTCCGGTCAAGAGTGATATTGAGCTCCTGAATAATCTTTTGAGCTTTAACAAGGTTCGTATTTTTCGTTTCCATATCCTCTTGTTCAATCGCCTGTTTCGCCAGCTTCATAAATTTAAGGCAGCCATCAAATAGCATAAGCGTCAATTCTCCAGGGGTCGCCGTGTTGATTGAATTTTGCTGATAAGCTGCATACGGGTTGTTTAAAGCCATTCTTGATCCTCCACAATATTATTGTCCAAGCATTTGTAATAAGTATGTCGATTGTTCGTTCGCTTTTTGAATCGCTTTTTCCATCGCCGTGAATTTTGTGTAATAGCGATTTTCGACTTGTTTCAGGCGGGCGTTCATTGACGAAATGTCAGATTCAACTGTATTCAAGTTTTTCCCGATTGTAAATTGATTGTTTGTCATTGCTGAATTTCCGGCTTTATCCTCAATCTGCTTTTTCGTATCGGTCAAAACTGTCTGAAGGCGTCTCATGATGCCTTTTTCATTATAGTTTTCAGTGCTGCTCGTTCCCGCCATAAAGAGATTAGCCACACTGTCGGGATCTTCTGCGATCTTTTCTTTCAGTTTTTTTTCATTTATCTCTAAATGACCGCGCTGACTGTAAACGCTCGATGTCGTAATTCCAAACTGAGTAAGCTGCAGCGATTCACCGTTTACAGAAACATTTGAATAAAAATCAGTACGCATTTGGTTGGTGGCACCGCTTAAAATCGTGTCACCCCTTAACAGTCCGCTTTTCGCTTTTTCTTCCCACAGCTCAATTTGCTTTTCCGTCATATCTTTTTTCTGTTCTTCTGTCAGCGGTGTATAGTCGCGGTATTTCTTTTCCGTGAGCTTGCCGTTGGCCATATCGATCAGTTCATTGTACTGTGTAACAAAATCTTTAATCTTTTCGTATATACCGTCCACATCAGTAGATACATCTATCGAAACGGGGCTGTTTGTCGTATTCTTTAGCTGATATGTCACATTATTAACGGTAAAGTTGTTCGTTGTCTTCTCAATCTGCAATCCGTTGATGACAACTTCGGCATTTTGACCTGCCTGACTAGCTGTCAGCTTGTTGTCTGCGTCAAGCGCAAAACCGAGCTGATTGGACATAAAGCTCGCCGTCGCATCATCAGCTGCCTGGATGCTGCCCCCTGCGCCGGTTGCTTTTGATGTGAAAGCGATCGTTTCTACGTATTCAGAACCGTTATAAATCTTTTCTTTCATAGCGGTTACGCCCAAATTTGATTTATTGACTTTGGAAACGATGTCATCCAGCGTATCCGTGCTGCTGACGCTGATTTCAACTTTTTTTGCAGTCGTTTCTCCAGGAGCTGTCACTTGGAAAGTTAACGTTTGATCGCTCCCTGTATACCCTGAAAGGCTAGAAGTCTTATAGGTGGCGGCGGTTGCCAGCTTGTTGATTTGAATCGTGCCTGATGCCGCATTCGTGGTACCTGTTGCCGTAACAGCCGACTCGTTAGAGCTTATCACCTTTTTCGCGCCGTACGTGCTGGGACGGAGCATAAGGTTGATTGATTCCTGCAAGCCTTTGATTTTCGTATTGATTTCACGATAACTGTCACGCTGCCATTCCAAAGTCTGTTTCTTTTGTGTGAGCTTATCGAGCGGGACGCGCTCCGTTTTCATTAATTTGCTGACAATATCGTCTACATCCATCCCTGAAGCTAAACCTGATATTCTGATCGCCATATCATCTAACACTCCTGTTCTATGTAGTTTTATCGACAATTAATCCCATGAACTCCGCCATCGCCGCATAAAAATCGAGCCACTCTTTTGGCGGGATCTCACGGACGACTTCCTCTGTCCGATTGTCCACGACTTTCACATAATACTCTCCCAGTTTTTCATGAAGCACAAACTGAAGGTGGACTTGCGACGGCTCTAAAAGGTTGTTTGCGCCTTGTACGGTTTTCTCAAGCTGAGCAAATGTAAATTCTGCAGCGTCCGTCTGCTGCGGGCGTTCTACAGCTTCAGACTGTTTATTCATCATCTGCGTTTTGTAAGCATCAATAATGGGTTCTAAAGATGACAATCTATTGATCGACAATTTTTACCATCCCCTATGCTATGATCTAAAACTTATATCGGCTAAGGGAGAATGAGATTAAACATCTTTATGGAAAAAAATTAATCAAGGTAGATAGAAACTAGCCACTCACAGTATATTTTAAGAGTAAGACCATGATAGAACTTCCTTATTATAGCCATTATAAAATCCTTTTGGATACGAAAATATCTTTCAATAAATATTCAAATTTGTTATTTATTATAATGTTATAATTGAACTGACAATATCTACAAGAAAGGGGATTTGTTCATGAAAAAAATATTTGTGTCGCTGGCACTAGCCTTTGTATTGTCATTTAGTTTTTACTCGTCTTCGAAGGCAGCAGTTTTGGCTCGAGTAGCTGTATACCCTGGTGAAGTTCGCCAAAGCGCTGATATTTTTCATGGCGTTGGGGAGGGTAATTTCCGGTGCAGATTTTATAATGCAACACGTTTAGGCGGTGGTACTTGTTCACTTTACGAAATTACTCCAGATGGAAGAAATAAATTAGTTGCCTCTTCCAGTGTAGATTACTCGCTACAACAAGAAATTCAAACAGTTTATACCGATCCAGTTAACCTCTACTACATAAAAGGTAAGAATTCTGCACTAAGTGGTACAAGAACACTTATTATTAGCGAATTCTCTAATTAATAGACATTCTATATTGAGACACTCTAAAGATGATTGAGTGTCTCTTTTCTAACCTTACAAAAAAGGATCTTAGTTGATGTTGCAATAAAAAAAAGACCTTGGCAAAAGCCAAGATCTTTTTTAAGCAATTAACGAAGCAACTGAAGAACGTTTTGCGGCTGTTGGTTCGCTTGAGCAAGCATCGCTTGAGAAGCTTGAGAAAGAATGTTGTTCTTCGTGAACTCGCTCATTTCTTTCGCCATGTCTACGTCACGGATACGAGACTCAGCAGCTGTCAAGTTCTCTGAAGAAGCACCAAGGTTGTTGATTGTGTGCTCTAAACGGTTTTGAACTGCACCAAGTTTTGCACGTTGAGTAGATACTTGGTTGATTGCATCGTTAACGATTTTTAATTGTTCATCAAAACCACCAGCTGCGCTAGCGGCAGTGTCAGCAAATTTAGTTACATCAATATCCTTCACTGATTGACCAGTTACAATAGCTCCAGTAGCATCTTTAACTCCCAGAGCATCTGCACCCATATCCTCAATAGTTACTCCAATTTGTTGAGTTGCGTTTGCACCAATTTGGAAGATTAGGCTTTTTGTAGTTGCTGGATCACCAGTATCTTTGAAAGTGCCGTCCAGCAATTTCTTGCCGTTGAACTCCGTACGATTAGAAATGCCGTCAATTTCTTCTGTCAAAGCAGAAATTTCATCTTGAATAGCCTGCAAATCTGTTGCTTTATCTTGAGTACCTGTGTTTCCTGCTTGAACAGTAAGTTCACGCATACGTTGAAGGATCGCATGAGTTTCAGTCAATGCACCTTCAGCTGTTTGGATAAGAGAGATACCGTCTTGAGCGTTTTTAGAAGCCATTTCTAATCCGCGGATTTGTCCTCTCATTTTTTCAGAGATTGCAAGACCTGCTGCGTCATCTCCGGCACGGTTGATGCGAAGACCTGAAGAAAGCTTCTCCATGTTCTTTTGGCTTGCGCTGTTGTTTGAAGACAGACGGTTCAGCGTGTTAAGCGCTGCAATGTTGTGGTTGATTCTCATTGTGTATTTCCTCCTTGAAATGTGTTTGATTGCACGTCCATGTGCATATTTTGGAGCATTCAGGCTGTCCTTCCTGCTACATACTATATATCGGAACTCCCTTTGATTTGTTTATAGCAAAAATAAAAAAATCCTCACTTTTTTTGTGAGGACAATTTCGCAAGCAAATCGTTTGAGATGGAAGCGGCCCGGCTGTTTTCTTCCTGGATCGCCAAATAGATTTCCTTGCGGTGAATTTCGATATGCTTCGGCGCGTCAATGCCGATTTTCACCTGATCTCCGTCAACGGATATGATCTTCACTTCGATATCGTCTCCGATTTGAATCGCTTCATTGAGCTTGCGGGATAAAACTAGCATGCTTCCCCTCCTATCGGCTGCTTAGTCTGATAAGAAGAGTCATGCAAAATCACTTGTTTGGCAAGCATTTTTCTGCGGTTTACGACAATCGGCGCCATCAAATTGGCCGTTGATTTCTCGAACGGCTCTTCGATCGTTAAAATCGACATCACTTCAACGTCTTCGGCAGATTCGATTTGAAGAAGTTCAACCGTCGTTTCATCAAGATCAAAGCCATAATCTTTGAAAAAGACGAACGGACTGGCGACAATGAATGCAAGCTCTTCCGACTGCACCGACTGAAGGACGACAAACGGCGAATCCTCGGACAGCGGCAGAATGACAAATTTCTTTTCGCCTGTAAATCCGGGCAGGCCGTTTTTAAACATGATCGTCTGATCTTCTTGAATTTGTGTTTCTCCGTGATACTTCGTTTTGATGATCATCATTCACGATCCTTTGCTAAATTACTTTTGTTTTGGGTATTCCACATCTATTTTTACCTCCGGATATTGGAGCATGTCAACCTTCACACTGCCTGGCGTATAGTTAACAACCGGTTTATTCGGCGTTGCTTCGATGATAGGCTTGCGCGGCGTCGCTTCAATGTTCACTTTAGCCGGTTCATATGCGATCTTCACCCTGTCAAATGACGGCGTAAAATGAACGCCGATTTGAATCGGTTCAGGCTCGCTGATTCGTCTCGCCTGGTCTGCAAGCGGATTGCCTTCGATTTCAATCCGCATCATCTCGTCCCCTTCTTCAGCGGTCCGAGCCATTCCGGCAAGCCAATCCTGATAGCCTTGCTGCGCCCCTTCTTCAATCCTTTTAAAGATATGCTTTCTTTCTAAGTCTTCCCATGCTTTAGTCTGGTCAATCGTGAGCTTCGAAGGGGTAGTTGTAATCTCCAGTTCAGCCGGCGGCTGCTCGATTTTCAAGTCGGCGCGCGGCTGTTCCATTTTCAAATCCGGCGGCGTTGTTGTTAAACCGATGCGGCCCGGGATATTTTGCATGATCAGCCTCGGCATCTCCATTATGATATCCTCCTTTTGCTGAAAAAAAGCAACTCGGATAGAGTCGCTTTTATCTTAAAAAGTCAACCAGTGTCGGCTGAACGATTTTCGCGTTTACGGCAAGTGCAGCTCTGTGAACCGATTGCTGTGTAATAAATTCAGTAATGATTTCTTCAAGCTCAACATCTTCGTTGTCTGACAAAACTTTTGTCGCCGTCTCTTCCTGTTCGCTCAGCCGTGAATTGATCAATTCGAGCCGATTGTAGCGCGCTCCAATATCAGACCGCTCATTGCTCATCTGATTGGAAAACTGGTCAATGTCTGAGAGGGCGTTTTCCATCCCTTCCATTGTTCCCGCTTTTAAGGCGTTCTCGAGAGACTCAATCATTTCAAACACATTTTGTCCGCTGCCTGACTGCCCGCCGAAAGCCGAAATCGGATTTGAGTTTACATTTAAGGTTGCGTTTGGCGAAACATTGATGTTGACGTCAGAGCTGCTTGTATAGTTTTCAAAATTGTATGTGTAAGTACCGTCGGCGTTTTTTGTGATCGGAGCGACGTCAGAGTTCGTACCGTTAAAGAGGTAGCGGCCGTTGACCTGCGTATTGGCGATCTGAATCAGCTGGTCTTTCAGCTGGCCGATTTCGACTCCGATCGCATTTAGTTCTTCTTCGCCGTTTGTACTGTTTTGAGCCTTAACGGTCAGCTCCCTGATTTTCCCCATGATATCAATGCCTTCTGTAATGTTCGTTTCCGTGTTTTCAAGCCATGTAAAAGCTTGGGAGGCATTGCTTTGATATTGTTTAACCTGGGACAATTGCGTATTGTACTTCAGGCTTTTCATTGCGACGACGGGATCATCGGACGCCTTTGAAATCTTTTTTCCTGACGAAATCTGGGATTGAAGCTTATCCAGCTTTCCATAGCTTGAATTGATGTAGCGCAAAGAGTTTTTTGCGATCATCCCTTGGGTTACCCGCATGAATCTTTACCTACCTTCCCACGACACCCATGCCGTTAATAATTTTATCGAGGACTTCGTCCTGCAGCGTTATCATTCTCGCAGCTGCGTTATAAGCATGCTGGAATTGGATCATGTTCGACATTTCTTCGTCTAATGATACGGCGCTTACAGACTGCCTATTCAACTCAGCAGTGTTTACAAGCGTTTCTGTATTTTTGGCCAGTCTGTTTGTTTCCTGAGCTTTTACACCCATTTCACCGATAATACCTGCATAATAGTCTAAAACGGTCGTCGTTTTGTCGCCGATTTGAATTTTCTTGGTGAAGACATTAGCGAGATTTGTCGCGTTGGAGTTGTCGCTCGCTTCACCATTCAGCGATGCAGCGATTTTATCGCCTTTTGAATTCATGATCTCATCGGTTACTTTGATTTTGCCGGCGGCTCCCTTTGCAGGCTCAGCCTCTCCTCCGGTAAATTCAAAAAAGATGCCTCCCGGTTCTCCCGATGAAGTAAACCCGCTTTGATGGACTGCATTAAACTCTTTCGCAAAAGCAAGCGCCAGCGTATCCAGATCTGCGAGCATTTCAGGATACAAACCTTTTTCTTTACCATTTGACATATATCCGTAAGACTCGATTAAACCGAGCAGCGATCCTTTGCTAGTAAACGAATCGATGCCGATGTCCGTCCCGCCGAGGGAAACACCTGTCACAAGGCCTGTATCGTTGTCGTAATTTACTTTGACAGTTTCAGTCGTGAAGTTTGGTCCGTCAAGAACCTTGCCCAGAGACTGGCCGTTTTCGTCCAGGATTTCGATTGATGCAATGCCTTCAGCGGTTGCAAGTGGGTTGCCGCCAGTCTTCGTATAGCTGACTTTGATATTAACCATTGAAGACAGTTCATCAAGGAGCTGATCACGTTTATCGTACAAATCATTCGGGAGATAGCCGTTCGGCTCGACTTTGGCAATTTGCTCGTTCAAGCTGTTCAGCTGTGACAAAAGCGAGTTGATCGTCATCACATCTTGATCAATCTGGTCGCCTAAATTTGATTGAACGGTTGTCAGCGATTTATACAGAGTGTTAAATGTCTCGGCGACCGCCTGCCCTTTTTGTCCGACGACAGAAGCAGCGCTCGGCTCGTGAGCGTTGTTCGTCAATTCTTGAATGGAATTCCAGAATGAATTCAGAACCTTGTTTAATCCGGTGTCATTCAGTTCATTCATAATCCCTTCCATTTGGTTAAAAGCGTCCACTTTTGCATTGTAATAGCCTGCCTTTGTATTCTGCGTCCGGTATTGATAGTCCAGAAAGCTGTCTCTTACCCGTTCAACCGAACCGACCTCAACGCCTGTACCCATCTGGCCGGCAAGCCCGACAGAGTTTCTTGATACGGACGGATAAGGGGTTGACGCTTTAAATGTGACACGCTGTCTTGAATACCCTTCGGTATTGGCATTGGATATATTGTTCGCTGTCACGCTCAGAGCTGATTGCTGCGCGGACAAGCCTCTTTTGGCGATTTCCAGCCCTAAAAAAGTTGGGTTTGTCATCTTTTTCACTCCGTTCTAAGCTTTTGAGTCGAATAAAGAAAGCCGTTTTGTCCCGCCTGTCTGATTTGACTGCTGCTCTTTTCCATAATTCGAACCGCTTTCTTTCGGAAGGAGCATATCAAATGTAAGCGAGATAAATTGAAGCGACTGAAAAGTCAGCTGCTTATTCAAATCGTTCACATCCTTTAAACGGATGACGAGCTGTGAGAGCTTGGCATACAGCTGTTCCAGCACCTTTTTCTCGCCGCCCGCAGCTCTGCTGATACATGCGCTGATGGTCGCGTCCGAGCTGCCGATACAGCTTTTAGTTGCTTCAATGCGGGACTGCTCCGTTTGTTCAATGGCTTGCACATACTTTTGTTCTTTCGTCACGATTTCTGAAAGTGCCTTTATTTCGTTCGTCTTCAGCGCCTCCGTTTTTTGTTCCGACAGAGACAGCAGATGTTCATGCAGCACGCATAAGCGCTCCAGCTCTTCAATCACCCGTTTCACTGAACTGACTTCCTCCTTTTATTGCTGTTTATAAAAATTAACCATTTTTTCAGCTATGCCTTTGCCGTCCACTTTGTATGTTCCATTCTCCACGGCTGCTTTCAGCTGGGCAATTTTCTCCTGACGCTCCTTCATTAAATCAGGGCCTTTTTGCAGCTCCTTTGCTTTCGCAGAAATCTCAACTTTATCTTCCGGCTGTGCTGCAGCCTGGGAAGAAGCTGTTTGTTTTTCAAATGATTTATGATAAGGATTAACAGGTTGTGTTCCATATTGGTTGATCTTCATGGGATTCCTCTCACTTTCCGCCATAGTTATCTATGATCATACTCATTTTATCGTCTGAGCTTCAAGTTAGTTTAGGGAATCAGTCATTTTTAGGATTAAAGGTATAGTACGTGCCTTTAGAACTATTTCTCTTCTCTTTTTCAAGCTGCTCCAGCTGGTCTAATTGACTCATTTGCGATGCTAAATCTTGATCGCATGACAGGCAATAACGCCCCTCCCGAATAAGTGTGCCGCACCTTTCGCACGGATAGCCGAGATTCGGAAAATTGGAGATTTGAATGCGTTTCTGTCTGATGAACTTCAATATTAACTCTTCTTCGACACCTGTTTTTTCTACGATCTGAAACATTGTAGACTGTCGGTTTTCCTGTTTTTTCAGAAATTTATAAACGGTTTCAAACGCACGTTCTTCTTCTTTCAAGCATGAAACGCAAACGGTTTGAAAACTGCTTTTCATAAACAATGCATTACATCTTGGACAATTCGCCAATTGACTCATAAATTTTGACCCCTATCCTTAAATTCTATCTTTTATATCGGCAGGGAAAAAAAATGATTTAGCTTCGAATTAATGTAAATGATGATACAGATTTTGCCTCACCGGATGTCATCAGACAATCAGCGCCATGATGAAGGGTCGCCCCTGTCGTATACAAGTCGTCGATCAATATGATATCCAGATTCTTTACCGATCCCTTTTCGGTTCTAAAAACCGTTTTGGGCTTGATCCGTTCTTTTCTGCTTTTTTTGGATTGTTTTTCATTTTCGATTCTGATCAAAGGATGCATAACGGGTTTTTTTAATAAGGAAGCAAGCCTCTCCGCCTGATTGAATCCCCGCTCCGCTTTACGTTCTTCACTGAGTGGTATCGGAACTAAAACAGCTGGAGTGTGGCGGTAATATTGGTGGAAAGCATTGATAAATGAAGGAGCAAAAGCGAAGACCAGTTCAGCATCACCTCTGAACTTAAAACGGGCAAGGACTTCTTTCATGAAGGTATTGTAGATATAGACAGAGCGGTTTTGCCTCAAAAGAGAGCGGGTTAACGGATCAGCTTCCCATTTTAGGCAGTCACCGCAAAGTTCTTCGCTCTCTTGGGGGCGCCCGCACTTAGGGCACACCGTTCTTCCTTCGATCCTGATAAAATTGTCTTTACATGCCCTGCATATTTTCTCTTCTGATCGTAAAAAGAATAAAGCGCGCCATGAAAGAGAATGTAAAAGAGGCGCTTCACAAATTAAACAATGCAGTTCATTTCCTCCCTTTTCGATTGCTTTCGCAAAGCGGGTTGTCATTCACCTTTCTGGCAGCTTCAGCCAAGGTGACGAGCATTGATGTATTTTTTTGTTTGTCAACGAGCTCTGCTTTTATGTAAGTCAGCTTCGACTCATCTGTTACATATTGCGGTTTTACTGCATTTAAAGCCAAGGCGAGCACATCCTCTCTGCACCTGCTGCACTTACAGCTCATGTGCAGCTGTTCGATATACTGATCAAACAACTCTTCCAAAACAGCCTCTTTAGCATTGACTAGCATCCGGCACCGCTCCTCATTTTATATTCATAGGTATACTTTACCATGAATATCAGACTAGTCAATCAACATTTCCTTTTTAGACAGTTTATTCATATATTGAATATGACGTCGTGCCGCATTCATCGACTTTGTCCTGCCGTGATGAAAGAAACAGACGTCTCCATCTGTGTGCTCAGGATGCCTGCCGGCTCTGCCGGCCATTTGGACAAGAGCGCTTTCCGAAAAAACAGCCGACTCTGCCCCCAATACTCCAACCTGTGCTTTTTTGACGGTTACACCTCTTTCCAAAATCGTTGTCGTCACGAGCACCTCAAGCTTACTTTTCCTAAACCGGTTCACTTTTTCATTTCTCTCAGGGTCTTCGGCATAGACTCCTTCTGCGCGAAATGTTTCCTTTTTCAGCAGACTGACCACGGTTTTAAGAAAAGGGATAGAGGGAACAAACAGAAAAACCGGATGCTGCAGTTCCTGGTGCTTAAAAAGCCATTTTTTGAGGCGTAAAGGAACTTTTCTTCGTTTCAAACCCCTTTCCCAATTTCCGCACCAAATCAATGTAGGTTCAGGCAGCGGGCTGCGGTGGAATCTTGCGGGAATACGGACGGTGTGCAGCTTTCCGCTCTCAGCCCTTTTCTTCATATCTCTAGAAGGCGTGGCGGTTAAATAGATATGTGCGCTTTGCCGTTTTGCCGATTTTTTAACAGCGTATTGCAGCGTATTATCAATAGAATACGGAAAAGCATCCACTTCATCTATGATGATCACGTCAAATGCTTCTTTATAGCGGAGCAGCTGGTGGGTAGTTGAAATGACAAGCGGCGAGAGAGTTCCAACGTCTGGGCTTCCTCCGTATAAAGCGGCGATTTCCATCCCGGGAAAGGCGTGGCGAAACCGCGGTTCAAGCTCAAGCACAACGTCTGTTCTCGGAGTGGCGATACATACTCTCAAACCGTTGTTCAGCGCGAATTCGATCCCTTGAAAAAGAAGTTCCGTTTTTCCCGATCCGCAAACCGCCCAGATCAACAGCTCTTCTTTCCTGCGTATAGCATCGATAATAGATTTTGCCGCTTTTTCCTGACCGGCTGAAAGTACGCCTTTCCACTCCGTGTAAACAGGCGCCCATTCATGTCTGCCATGTCCACGCCAAGTCAACAGAGACGTACACTCGCTCACCCTGCCCATCATGACACAGGCTCGGCAGTACACGCAGCATTTATTGCACCTATAGCAAGGATATCGAGCGAAACAGAAGCGCTCGTGCTGGCCGCACCTCAAGCAAACAAAGCCTCTCTTCGTTTTTTTAATGCCTTCCTCCGTTTTTATCAGGCCTTCTTGGATATGCCAATCAATGACAGGTTCCGGAAAAGGAAGTTCGCTTTTCAGAAGGTGGCGCTGCTCCAAACATGACCGCAATTCACAGGAATAGGATGCCGGATGTTCGATGTGAATCACCTCCAATCTGCCATTCAGTATCTATCATCCATGTTTTCTTGTAAAACAGTCAAAATCTAAAAATCTCCCTCAAAAACCGTAGAAAAAGAAAAAATCTCCGTTTTGCAAAACGGAGATTGGCTTTTATACTGTATACCAGGCGATACCCATTGCTCCTTCACCAAGGTGGGTGCCGATCACAGGCCCGAAATAGCTTTTATAAAATTCGACATGTGCGTATTGCTGCGACAATTCTTCGATTATTTGATCAGCTTCTTCTTCACGGTTGGCATGAATCACAACCGCTCTCAACGGCTTTCCTTTTTCGGCATCTTCGCCAAAAAGCTCAAATAAACGGTTCATCGCTTTTTTTCTCGTCCGGATTTTTTCGAAGGGAACGATCAGCTTGTTCTCAAAATGCAAAATCGGCTTTACTTTTAAAAGGCTTCCGACAAAAGCCTGGGCGCCGCTCAGGCGTCCTCCCCTTTGCAAATGCGAAAGGTCGTCAACCATAAAATAAGCCCTCATTGAGGTTTTCATATGATCCAAGTGGCGAATGATTTCTTCCGGAGCCGCTCCTTTTTCCGCCATCTCAGCCGCTTCGATCGCATAAAAACCTTGAGCCATGCAGCTGATTTCTGAATCAAACGGATACACTTTAATTCCTTCAAGCATACCGCGTGCTGATACAGCGCTGTTGAATGTTCCGCTGATGCCGCTGGAAAGGTGGATGCTGATGACCGCATCATATGTTTCCCCGAGTTTTTCATAGAGAGAAATCAGCTCGCCGTATGCGGGCTGGGAAGTCGTCGGGAGATTTTCGTGAGCTTTTACTTCTTTGTAATAGTCCTTCCAGCTCATATCGATTTCTTCCCTGTATGAAGTCTCTCCAAAGATCACATTGAGAGGTATCATATAAATATTGTAGCGCTCACGCAGGTCTTTAGGTATATATGCCGTACTGTCTGTTACTACTGCTGTTTTCATGAAATAAACCTTCCTTATGAAAGATACTCTTTTCTATTCTAAAAGAAAAAGCAGCTTTTTTCATTATAAAGTTTGATTTTCTGCTAAAAGAAAAGACCTGCCTTATGGCAAGTCCACCTTTATCTCATTTCTACCCAGCCATTTTTAATGGCTACAACGACAGCCTGCGTTCTGTCGTTTACATTCATTTTTTGAAGGATGTTGCTGACATGGTTTTTAACCGTTTTTTCACTGATAAATAATGATTCGCCGATTCCGCGGTTGCTTTTTCCGTCCGCCAGCATCTGCAGAACCTCGCATTCCCTTCTGGTAAGAATGTGAAGAGGTCTCCGGATTTCCGGATACACTTCATGCTGAGCGTGAGATGATACACCGCTTGTTGCAAGACGGCGGAATTCATTCACAAGATTATGAGTAACCTTAGGATGCAGATAAGATCCGCCTTCAGCCACAACTTTCACGGCTTCGATCAGCGTGTCGGCATCCATTTCTTTCAGCAGATAGCCGCGGGCTCCTGTTTTTAATGCATGTGTAACATAGTTTTCATCGTCATGGATAGATAAAATAATAACCTTTGATTCCGGATACAAGTCGACCAGTTGTTTTGTCGCTTCTACGCCGTTTACATTCGGCATATTAATATCCATGATTACCACATCAGGATGGTAGTGCTCGACAATGCGAGCCGCTTCATCTCCGTCGTCTCCTTCGGCCACTACCTCAAAGGTAGGTTCGAAATCCAAAATCCGTTTGACACCTTCACGGAATAACTGATGATCGTCAATAATTACAATATTTACTTTAGTCACAAGCTACGCCTCCCCATTCTCATTGTTAAACACACCGCTTTTATGGTCAATATGTCTTTTGTCTCTATTTTACAATTATCTTTACAAAGACAGCGGAACTTTAATCAAAATAAATGTCCCAAGACCTATTTTCGAATCGATTGTCATTGAACCTTCGAGCAAATCGACTCTTTCTTTCATACCTAGCAGACCGAAAGATTTGTTCTTCTTGCCTTTAACTTCTTTTAAGTCAAAGCCGTTTCCATTGTCTTTGATAATCAACGTCACAAAATCTTTTGTCACTTCTACTTTAACATGAATCTCAGTTGATTCGGAGTGTTTTAAGGCGTTTGTCACTGCTTCCTGTGCAAGCCGGAAAAGTGCAACCTCAAACCGCGGTGCTATTCTTCTATCTTCGGATTCTCCGATACATTGGAAATGGATCTTTGCTTTTCCATGATAATCTTCGATCGTGTTCAAGTATTTTCTGAGCGTCGGTATCAATCCCAAATCATCTAAAGCCATCGGTCTTAAATCATAAATGATTCTTCTGACTTCATAAAGAGCATTTCTGACGTTTTGCCGGAGGTTTCTAATTTCCTGAAAGCCTTCTTCTGTTCCTTTGTCTCTGAAGATGCGTTCGATCAGCTCAGATCTCATCATGACGTTGGCCAGCATTTGCGCAGGGCCGTCGTGGATTTCCCTTGAGACCCTTTTTCTTTCTTCCTCTTGGGCTTCGATGATCCGCAGTCCGAAATCCTGTTTGGCCTGCGCATCTTCTAGGAGAACGCCAACCTGGCGCAGATCCTGATTTAAATAGTTTAAGACGACGGTAATCTGGCTGACAAGCCCTTCTGAACGCTCGATGATTTCCTGAAGCCCCAAAAGGCGCCGTTCCAGATCATCACGCTTCTCTCTCAGCTGCTTTTCACGCTGCTGGATCATCGTCAGTTCAACCTGCAGTTTGTGGGCTTTTTCATAAGCTTCGCGAATCTCTTCTTCACTGAATTTATGAAAGTTTCTGCTGACCTCAGACAAGCGGTTTCGCGCATGGCGGGCATGCACTTCCAGCCTGTCTCCAAGATCGATGACTTCGTTGACCTGCTGTTTAATCTGCTTCAGCTCTTCTACCAAGCCTTCATATTGCTGACGGGACTGCTCTCCGATTTGAAAGACCTCATCCTTGCTCCCATCAACCGTTTTTAACATCTTCATAATGATTGAATCTAAAACTTTGGAGTCCATTTTGGAAACACTCACCCATTTTCCCTCCGTAACAGCATTGTCATTTACTTTTATCATAAATTTCATTGAACTGAAATTCGTGTCGAATTATAATGAAAGAATGCGTATTCTGGTTTTTTGGTCTTTTTATGGTTACCGATCCATTTCTATTTAATCATAACAAAATACGCGCCAAAATTCTAAGTCTGTTCGATTTTTAGGAGAACAGCCGCATGGCTTGTCAGGAGGTAAGCAGGCATGCTGCAAAGTTATCTCACTGTTGCAGGTGAAGGGACCCATGAAATCGTGATTGAAAAATCCCGGTTTATATGTCACTTAAGCCGCGTCAGTACTGAAGAAGAAGCACAGAACTTTATCAATCACATAAAAAAGCAGCATTGGAATGCGACGCATAATTGCTCGGCTTACGTCATAGGAGAAAATGATCAAATTCAAAAAGCGAATGATGACGGAGAACCGAGCGGGACAGCTGGAGTTCCGATGCTTGAAGTTTTGAAGAAACGCAACCTTAAAGATACGTGCGCCGTTGTGACGAGGTATTTCGGCGGTATTAAACTCGGCGCTGGAGGGCTGATACGGGCTTATGGAAAATCCGTGTCAGAGGGGCTGAACCATGTCGGCGTTGTCGAACGAAAGCTGATGCGGGTGATGCACACGACAGTGAACTATACATGGCTCGGCAAGCTTGAAAACGAGCTTCGCGAGTCCCCTTATCAAATAAAAGACATTCATTATGCCGACGATGTC
The DNA here is from genome assembly GCF_054161455.1 of Bacillus sp. PK6-026. Classification (NCBI taxonomy): domain Bacteria; kingdom Bacillati; phylum Bacillota; class Bacilli; order Caryophanales; family Bacillaceae; genus Bacillus; species Bacillus sp. PK6-026. The sequence continues at coordinate 3,765,403 of NZ_CP096418.1, forward strand.
GAATTTGAAACGTATGTGAAGGAAAGTGAAAAACAGGCATTTACGGAATGGATAACCGAATTAACAAATGGCAAGAGTGAGAATAGAGAAGGCATTCAAGTTTATTTGGAAGAAGCTTTTAACAATTAAAGGAGAATTATTATATGGCTGAGCGTATTAAAGTGAAAGTGCGAAAAAAAAAGAATAAAAAGAGAAAGCTGATTAAACGGTTTATAGTCCTTATGCTGCTCGCACTTCTCGTAGTCGGCGGAGTGGGCATATATAAAATTATTAACACGATTTCCGCTGCTGACGGCACTTATGATGAGCTTGAGCGCGGAGAGAAGTCAAAGCTCAGGGACGATGTCGTTAATATTCAAAAAAAGCCGTTTTCGATTCTTTTTATGGGTGTTGAAGATTATTCGACAAACGGCGAGCACGGACGGACGGATTCCCTGATTGTCGTGACGCTCGATCCTAAAAAGAAGTCGATGAAAATGCTGAGCATTCCGAGGGACACAAGGGTGCATTTGGCCAGTGACACAACCGGCACAAAAACAAAAATAAATGCGGCCTATGCAAAAGGCGGCAAGGATGAAACAATCGAGACGGTAGAGGACTTCCTCGGAATCCCGATCGATTACTATGCCACAGTCGATTTTGACGGGTTCAAAGATGTCATCGATGAAATCGGCGGAATCGATATTGACGTCCCGTTTGATTTCAGCGAAAAAAGCGATGTCTCCAAATCCAAGAGAATCTATTTTAAAAAAGGGAACATGCATCTAAATGGAGAGGAAGCTCTTGCCTACGCAAGGATGAGAAAACAGGATAAGCGGGGAGACTTCGGGAGAAACGACAGACAAAAGCAAATCTTAAAAGCCGTTCTTGATCAAATCTCAAAACCGCAAAACCTCGCTAAAATTGATAAAATAGCCCAAAAAGCAAGCAAAAACATTCAGACAAACTTCAAAATCACACAGGCTCTGGCGCTTCAGCAAATCTACAGCGGCTTTGCTGGTGATGATATAAAAACATTAAACATCACAGGAAAAGATCTTACGATCGCTGATGTTTACTACTTTGAGCCTGACCAGCAAAACCTTGCAAACGTGCAAAATGAATTGACCCATCACTTGTATCCGGACTCAACCGCTGATTCAAGCGGAACATCGTCTGAATCTTCCGCAACCGCTGGCGGGACAGACAGCTCAGCTGAATCGTCTGCTGCTTCTTCTTATTGATTGGCTCTGTTGAATGTGAAATTCATAATCGAATAAAATGAAGGGGAACTCTTTATATATTAAGGGTTCCCCTTTCTTTTGAAAAAGACAATTGATTGATAACACTTTGTTTTAAATAGTTATACTGTTTTTCGTTGGTATCTGAGAATGCCTCGTTTCTATTTGAGGGAACATCCATATACAGGATGTCTTCTTTGAATTGGGAAATTGTTAAATCATATCTTTTACCATTGATAACATTATAAAAATGCCACCCTTCAGGCAGCTTTGTTTTCCTTATTTCTCCACCTAATAGATCATTTACGATTAAGGCGGTTACGCCGCATTGTCCCTTTGCAGGGTTATCCTGACTCCATTTTGAACTTGAATCTGAAGACCAGGATTTATAGAGTGCTTTCATTATTTGTTCGATCTGTCCAAGGTGATGATCATCCATAAAAAATCCTCCTTCTCATAGAGTTTAAGTTAATCAACCAACCGCTTGTGAGGCTTCCTGAGTTGCAGCAAAAATAAAACCCCTGGAATCCAGGGGTTTTTGTGCACATTAATTCCTCTTCACCATCCGCCTGTAAAACTTCGTAAAGGGCTTGTACTGCTCATTTACAAGGCCTGTCACTTCTGCGATGATCTGCATGAACAGGATTAAGCCGAAGATGATGAAGATGGACACCCAGAGCGTCGCGGTTTTTAAAAGAATGGCGCTCAGGCTGAAGACGATGCCAATTAAATAAATGACGATGACGGCTTTTCGATGGGACAGGCCAAAGGCCATTAGCCTGTGGTGAATATGCGATTTGTCGGGCGCCGAAATCGGCTGTTTGTTTAAAATCCGCCTGATGATCGCGAATGTCGTGTCAAATATCGGCACTCCTAATATAATGATTGGAATGACGACGCTGAACAGGGTCACGCTTTTATACAGTCCGAGCAGCGACAGAACCGAGATCACATAGCCCAAGAAGAGCGAGCCCGTGTCTCCCATAAAAATTTTCGCCGGGTGGAAGTTATAGAACAGAAAGCCGATCGTGCTTCCGATGACAACCAGCGACAGAGAGAAGATCAAGATTTTATCGGCAGAAAAAGCCATGACGGCAATCGTCGAAAGGCCGATGACGGATATACCCGCAGCCAGTCCGTCCAATCCGTCGATTAAGTTGATGGCATTGGTGATCCCGACGATCCATAAAATCGTCAGAGGGTATGCGAGCCACCCCAAATCAAAGCGAAGATCCCAAAATGGAATCGATAAAAATTCCATTTTTAAGCCTGTACTGACGATGATGCAGGCTACTAATATTTGAACGATAAATTTAATTCTCGCGCTCAAATTGTGTTTGTCATCTACAATGCCCAAAATGACAATCATAAAAGCACCGAGTGTAATTGCTGTTATTCTGTTTTCATAAAGGCCGCCGGCAAGCGAACCGGTCAATACTCCTATAAAAATGGCTAAACCGCCCATTCTCGGCATTACTTTATCATGTATCTTTCGTTTATCCGGCTGATCCACGACCCCGGATTTGATTGCTAGACGTTTGACAAGCGGAGTAATAATTAAAACAGTAATGAGAGAGACAAAAAACGCAAGTACAGTGCGTTCATAAGACATAAGGAAGTCTCCTTTTTAAATGAAGTCTGGTCGTATTAAAGATCATACCTTTTCATTATACAATTTCATTATTTATTATAACAAGCTCCAGCCAAAAGAAACATCATGAATTAATATCCCCCGCCGCAAATTATGCATCTTTATTCAAGTTCAATTTATCAAGCATCGATAAAAATAAATGATGCCAGTCTCTTTCATGTGCGATCTTTCTGCGCAGTTCCACATGGGAGACATCTTCATGCGCAAGCTCCAGCTCTTCACACAGCGCTGTAAATTCAACGGGGTCGTTTCCTGTTAGATGACGGTAAACGTGTTCCTGTTCAACCTTTTTTGTTGAAGGAAGGTTCATACCGGCGACAGGCTTTCCGGCAGCCAAAAATTCAAACAGCTTTAAAGGGAATACCGCATTATTATATGGCGACGGTTTATACGGCATGATCCCGATATCCACTACATTCATATAAGCCGGTACTTCCGACGGCGCAGCGGGCCCCGTCCAAATGACATTTTCTTCTTCAAGAAGCGCTTTAAAATCTTCATCTCCGTTTGTCCCGTCAGGACCGACAAATAAAAACGTCCACTCTTTTTTGGTTTTGGCAGCTTCTTTGATGAGCTTAAAATCGAGCTTCGGCTTAATTCCGCCGATAAAGCCGAGGACGGTGCCTTCCCTTCCGTTCAATACATCGGCTTTTTGCTTATTTTTCGCAAACAAGCTGTATTCCACACCATTTTCGATTGTAAAAACCGGCTTTGTCTCTCCTTGAAGCCGGTCTGCTACGTTTTGGTGCAAATATTCAGAAGTGCAAAAAATCGTATCAGCAGCTTTAATGATTCTGCCTTCAGCTTCAAAAATAACCTTTTGCCTGAATCCTGAGACAAGGCTTTGGCTTCCGCTGATCGGCGCCGCCCACAGGTCACTGCAGTCATAGATGACCTGATCCCACTGATAAAGTGATGACAGCAGCGGAAAACCGGGGAATGTGTACCATAAGCACACCTTTTCCCCCTGAACGTCTTCTTTCAGCCAGTCAAGCAGCGGCTTCAGCTTGCTTTTATAAAAAACATCCTTGTAGCGGGCAAACCTGAATATTTTCTTTTTCAAAAAATCTTTGACTGCAAATTGCTTGATTCCGTTGTCAAGCAATGTAAATGTCTCGCGGGAAGGATTTTCAGACGGACAGACCCAAATGACTTCCTTCGTCTCCTTGCGGCCAGCCAAAAACTCAGCAAGGCGGTGCCTTCTGTACCTTAGCTGATCCTGTCCCCATTCACCTGTCGCTACTATGACGTGTATGACTTGATCTGCTTTCACTTTCAATCACCTTTTCTCAATGCCGTTATAATCTTTTCATGACTGCGTTCTTAGCGTAATGGAAAAAGCACCATGTCGCTTTCATCAAGTGAAGGCGTTCGATTTCCCTGTACACATACCAGGTTTTTCGCGCCGCCTTCCACTTGTTTCTGGAGATCGATGTTTCAACGATGCGGTATTCGGCGAGGGGTTCGTTCAGACCGAATGCCTTGAATCCTCGCTTTAATACGGACAGCCATGTCGCCAAATCCTGACGGGTTCTGATATTCGGCATCCGGATATCACCCGTTTGCTCTCTGTCAATCATTACCGTCAAACAGCCGATAATCGTATTTTTTAATACATCATCATATGTAAGGCTGACGGGTGCATGAATGGTTTTATGAAGCGGTTCGCCGTCTTGGCTGATCAGCTCGTATGCCGTAAATGTGAAAGCGTGCTGATGCTTCCTCATAAAGGCAAGCTGCTTATCCAGCTTTTCTGCTTTCCACACATCATCGCTGTCCAAAAAGGCGACATAGCGCCCTTCGGCTTTGCTGAGCGCTGCATTTCGAGCCGCTGCAGCGCCTTGATTTTCTTTCAGAAAAATGGCATGGATCCGTTCATCATCTTCTTCATAGCGCTTCAAAATGTCTCTTGTCCCATCTGTTGAGCAATCATCGGCAATGATCATTTCCCAGTCGGAAAACGTCTGATTTAAGACGGACTGAATGGTTTTTTCGATAAATTCCTCCGCGTTATAGGAAGGCGTAATGACAGAGATTAAAGGTTTTTGCCTCGTCATGGTCCTGATCCACATCCCCAATTAAAAATTTAACGTTCTCTGAATACTTCCGGAACGACAATGATAAAAAACGACAGCGCTAAACCGATCAGTACGCCTAATACCGCTCTTTTTTTAGGCGACATGCCGGCAGCCTGGTTATCCAGCACGATCAAAGGCTCAATTTCTTCAGCAGCCTTCATATCGAGCCTGCTTGTTTCAAGCTCATACAAAAACCGCTGTTTATCAACTTTGGAATCAGCGCTGACTGTTTCGCCTTCAAGCGCCTTTATATTCTTTTCGATGACTTCTTCCCTTTTTGAAAACAGCGCCTTATCGCCTTTCATATAGGCATCTTTAACTTTTCCTAAAGTATCCAATGTTTTCTGTTTGTCAGGCCCTGTATAACTTAAGTTAAAAAGTGAATCCGTTCTGATTTCAATCGCCAGATCGTCTTTCAACTGCGCCAGATCCTCTTCCGGCATATCCGGGAAAATGTCCTTTAAAAAGGCTTCGTTTTTCAACAGCAGCGGCACCTGCTTTGCATTGTTGTACTTCGCTTCTCCATAATTCCCGGTTGATATCGTTACAGTAGCCGTGTAATCGGACGGAGCAACGCTCCCCTTCGGCATAAAATAGCCGACAAGACCAAGAATAAGAGGAAGCGCAATAATCGCCACAATAAACTTTTTCACTCTACCAGCAATACGTTTGATTAAATTCATCACATGAATTTCTCCCTGTTTTTAAATTCGATTTTCAAAAATCACCTATACTGTTCGGTTTCATCCGTTCCACTGACTCTAAAGGTATTAACCGTCGCAATCACAAGGGCGAGAAACACCCAATGGAAATATAGATTCGAGACGGAACTCGGACTGATGCTTGATACAAGGAAGGCGACGAGCGCGGCTGTCAAACCTTCAATGAGAAGCTTGTACCGCTTTCCAAGCGATCTTTTATAATATCGGTAAAGCACAGTTATTAAATAAATGTACATCGTTAAATAACCAAGCATCATCACAACTCCAAAATTCGTCATGATCTCTACGAGCCAGTTATGAACCTCCACGACCCGGTCTGTATCGAACAATGCGTGATGTTCCAAATAATAAGGTACATTGCCGGCGCCGACGCCAAATCCGTAAGTATCCAGCACATAATGCCCGGCGTTTTTCAACAAGTTTGCCCTGGCGACATTGGATGGCAGCGGCTCGCTGAAATCGTGTGTAGTTTGCGGAGCCAAAAAGTATGTATAAAAAGCTCCGGTGATCTTTCCTGCAAACAGTGTGACAAAAGCGATACATCCTGCAGCTGCGGCGATGAGCGCCCATTTTTTAAGCACCTTCGGCAGCAAAATAAACGCATAAACGGCAAGTCCGGCTATAATTCCCAGGATGCTGGCTCTTGATCCTGTCAGGAAAATCAAGTAGGCCGAACAGAACGCAAGGAGCAGCCCCGCTATTTTTAAATAGCTGTTTTTAATGTTTTTGAAAAAAGATAAATAAAAGAAAAAGCTGATGGATAGAAATGTCGCAAAGTCATTCTGATTGAAAAAGACGGATGTCGGATAGTGCTGTTTATAGTGCGGCCCGTTATAAAGGGTCGAGCTCGGCAGGTGGTTTAATGTAAAGTGGTTGTAAAACCCGATGACCATTAAAAATACGGTCATGACCAACCATATGTAATAAAACGCGAGAATTCGATCCATTTTTTGAAAAAACATAACAATCAGAAAAACAAAAAACATTCCCATTGCCAATAGGAACAGATATTTTACGCCCTCAGTAGCAGACTTGACCCAAAGCAGCGAAATCATTCCATAGCAGAACCAAAACGTGAAAAACATCAGAATGCCTTTAACATGCACCTGCTTCCACTTTTCAAGGTGCTGGCTGCCTTTCAACATTTCCGCTATGAATAAGAACCCTGCCAGAATCAGAAGAATTCGATATGGAAACAGGCTGAAAAAGCCCAATTTAATCGTAAAAAAAGCATTGTTGGCAAATGTTGCAGCGATGAGCAGATATAATACGGGCATCAGCAATTGCTCGGACGACAAATACTTCCGGAGCACAATGATCAAAGTCAGCGCAATCAAAATCAGACATGCTAACAAGACTTTTTTTGCATTGGACTGGGCCAATACAACGAATGCTAACCCTGCGGTCAATGCGGCGAGCCAAACCAAAACATTGACCGCGGAACGTTTGAGACTCATTTTTCCCCCTCCTTCCGCTTCTTTCTGGAAAAGGGCTGCCGACATCAGCCAGCAGCCAGTGATTTACATATTCATTTCTTTTTTATAATATGAAATGGTCTTTTCCAGTCCTTCAGCGAGCGGCATTTTTGGTTCCCAGTTTAAAATTTTCTTTGTTTCTTCATTACACAGTGTGCTGTGGCGGATATCCCCCGGTCTTTCATCTTGATAAATCGGAGACAGCGCCGAGTTCGTCGCTTTTTTCATCTCTGCAAACAGCTCATTGACTGTGATCGAAAAGCCGTTCGAAACGTTTAAACAAACGTTTGATTGAGCTTTGAGCGCCTTGATGTTGGCGGAAGCCACATCACCGACATAAATAAAATCGCGCGATTGTTCTCCGTCTCCAAAAATCACTGGAGCCTTGCCGCTTGTCAGCAAATCGGAGAAAATCGATACGACGCCGCCCTCTCCTTTTGCGTCCTGGCGCGGCCCGTATACATTGCTGTACCGCAAAATGCAATACTCGGTTCCATACAAATCATAGGCCAGCTTTAAGTAGTTCTCCACCGTAAGCTTCGTCAGCCCGTAGGGTGAGCCTGGATTTGTTTTATGACGAGTGTCGACAGGCAGATATTCAGGATCTCCATAAACAGCTGCTGATGATGCAAAGACAATCTTTTTCACGCTGCATTCACCCGCTGCCTTAATGATATGGAGCGATCCCTTGATATTGATGTTTTCATCATTTAAAAAATCGCTGACAGACTCCGCCACGCTTACTTGTGCAGCTAAATGAATAATATAATCGGGATCAATGCTTTTGATGACGTCGATGACTTCCGGCTTTGTAATATCCTGCTCATAAAAGTCAACCGCGAGACCTTCAATGTTGGAGCGGTGTCCCGTAGTTAAATTGTCAAGAATTGAAACCCGGTAATTTTCTTTCAGAAGCTGTTCAGCGATATGCGAGCCGATAAATCCGCATCCGCCTGTCACTAGTACTTTTTCCATTAATAACACCCCTCGTTTTATACTTTTGTTAAGCTTTTCTCTCCCTGTACTCCAGGGCGGCCAATTGAATGATAAATAAATCCTTCTCTTCTCATATCTTCAAGTTTAAACAAGTTACGTCCATCAATTAGAACAGGACGATTTAAATATGTTTTCAATTTCTTAAAATCCATTTCTTTAACCTGTGGCCAATCTGTCAAAATGAGGCAAGCATCAGTATCCTTTACAGTATCATACAAATCGTTGCTGTATATGGCCTGATCTCCCAATAAGCGTTCTGCCTCCGGAATTGCAATGGGATCGTATGCTTTAATATGAGCACCAAGGCCTCTCAGCATCGGAATGACATCCAGAGACGGCGCCGAGCGCATATCGTTTGTATTCGGCTTGAATGCCAGCCCAAGAACCGAAATGGTCATGCCGTTTAAATCGCCAAACACATCAAGGAGCTTTTGCACAATGTGGGCGCGCTGCTTTTGATTCGTCTCAATAACGGCTTCAATCATTTTAAAAGGATAGCCGACTGACTTCGCGATGTGCAATAAAGCCATTGTATCTTTAGGGAAGCAAGAGCCGCCAAAGCCGATTCCGGCATTCAAAAATTTATTGCCGATTCTGCTGTCCAGTCCGACACCTTCAGACACCTTTGATACATCAGCTCCGACCCTTTCGCAAATATTCGCGATATCATTAATGAACGAGATCTTTGTAGCCAAAAATGCATTTGCAGCGTATTTAATCATTTCTGCACTTTCAAGGTTAGACTTGACGATTTTCGTTTGAAAAGGCTTATGGAGCTCTTCAATAATCGCAGCAGCCTTTTCGCTTGTCGCACCGATGACGGCTCTTTCCATATTCATCGTATCGTAAATAGCTGTTCCTTCACGAAGGAACTCCGGATTCGAAACGACGTCGAAAGGGAATTCCCCTTTTGAATTGCGTTCTATAATGGCTTGTACGAGCTTTCCTGTTCCAACAGGGACAGTGCTTTTGTTGACGACGACTTTATAGCCGTTCAGATGCTTCCCGATCATTTCGGCAACAGATTTGACAAATGTCAGGTCTGCTTCCCCTGTTTCCGACATCGGTGTTCCGACTGCAATATAAATAATCTCTGCTTCTTCAATCGCCTTGGGAATATCAGTAGAGAAAAATAAGCGATTTTCGTTTACGTTTTTATCCACAAGTTCTTTTAGGCCGTTTTCATAAATCGGCATCACTCCTGCTGAGAGTCCTCTTATTTTTTCTGCATCAATATCGCAGCAGACAACCGAGTTTCCCACTTCGGCAAAACAAGTTCCAGACACCAGCCCGACATATCCCGTTCCAATGACAGCGATTCTTTTCAACATTATCATTCCCTTCTTTCAGCTGACCCTTCAAATCCAATAGCTTGATTTAGGTAATGATCTTTATCTCTTTCTATTGAAAAAATCTGGGTTTTCCGTTTTCCCAATTCTTATTTTTATTAGCTTAGACGCAAATAAATGGGTTTAAACAGTATTATATTCAACACTCATAAGCATATTAACCGACAGATCCCAACTTAATTTTTGTTCTCAGCAACATCCCCATACACATCCAGTAACTTGCCGGCATTTTCAAAGGCGTCATAATCATCGTGTACCGTTTGATACAGCTCTTCAGCGATGTCTTCTTGCCAATCCGCACCTTCCAAATAACCTTTGACAGCTTCTGTTATGCTGGAAGCCGAGCGCGGCTTGATCAGCAGATGTTCGTGTTTCCCGAATAAAGACGGAACCCCTCCGACCGCCGTACAAAGCACCGGAACCTTGAGGGCGAGCGCTTCAATGACGACAGTCGGCATCCCCTCAGAATACGAAGGAAGCGCAAACAGATCTGATGCAGCCAGATATTCTGATATCTCATGGTTTGCGACCTGCCCCGTCAATATCGCTTTTTCACCGGCGGTTTGACGAATGTGCTGCTTCTCCGGTCCGTCGCCGATGAACACAGCTCTGTAGCTGTCATCAAGCTGCTTGACCGCTTCCGCCAGCTCGGCTACTCCTTTTCCTTTCACCAAGCGGCCGACGAACGTCAGCAATTTTTTGTCTTTCGGCAGGCCGAATTTCTCCCTCAATTCAAATGTTGAAGCGGAGGGTTTTTGAAACCGGTCCAGGTTGACGCCGATAGGAAGAACCGAGCATTCAGCACCGGTCATTTCTTTTGTTTTGGCTTTCAGCTCATCGCTGACAGCCAGAACTTTTGCCGCGGAATGCACAGCTGTTTCAAATGCTCGAAATGCACCTTTGCTGTAATGGGGATAAATATTGACATCGCTTCCGTGCAAAGTCAGAACATAAGGAACTTTCAGCCTCTGTGAAACAACGGCAGCGGCACCCCCGGATGGCATCGCGAAATGGGCATGGATAAGATTCGGCGCAAGCCCGTGCTTCTCGATCGTCCTTAATACAGACTTTGCAATCCGGCGATGCGGCTGAGCCCATTTTAGCTGTCCAGGCAGAGCCGTATACGGCGGTCTGTAGACCGGGATGCCTTTTCTTTCTTCATATTCCGGGACTGTTCGTGCTTGACGGTATTTTTTTTTCAGCAGCCTGAGGGGAGCAGGGTTCACAGGTGATGGACATATGACCGCCACATCAACGCCCTGCATCCGCAGCGCCTGAACCTGTGTTTCATGAAAAACGCCTTCTCCCGGTTTTTGACTGCTTGGATAAACACTGGTAATCCAAAGAACCTTCAATGATGAAACGCCCTTTCTGCTGTCATCTTCCTAATTGGATCTTCATAGCCCGCCGATAAAATTTACTGACCAGAAAACCGTAAAAAATTCCGCTGATTCCGACGGAAACTGCCAGCTGAAGCATGGCGCCGTGAAGCAGATGTCTGCTGCCGACGCTCAAGACAAGAGCCAGCAATGCCATGAGCAGTGTCAAGGCCAGCGGTTTTCCAACGGTTCTGAAATATTCGCCCATCTTCAGCTGGATGACATATTTGAGCAGCCATCTGCCGATAAAGAAATTGATCAGGCTGATCGCTGCATAGGTCCAGGCGGTGATCGTCAAATCATTCGTTAATACCGCCGCATAAAGAGACAGCCCGTAAAGGAGCATGATCCCGCTGTCCCAATAAAATGCCAAGTCTGCTCTCCCCTTCGCCAGCAAAACCGATCCGTTCGGATTCATCAAAACCCTGAGCAGCCCGACAATCGCGAGGATATTCAGAACCGGTACGGCCTGCAGCCATTTTTCTCCGAAGACGACTTCAATAAATAAATCTGAAACAGTCATCAGTCCGATCAGAAGCGGGAATGAAATCAGCGAGAGAAGCTTTGTCATATTTAAAAAGCCTTCGCGCAGCGTTTGATTGTTCCCTTGATTCTTTGAGAAGACGGGAAACGCTACCCGTGTCACGATCGGATTGATTTTTAATACGGGAATCGTAATAATTTGATACGCCAGGTTATAGATTCCCAATGCTTCCGCACCGAGAAACCGTCCGATCAAAATCATGTCGATATTGGCGCCAAGCCTGTTTACAAGCCTTGAAGCGAGCTGAAACGCGCCGAACGAGAAAAATTCTTTCACTTCCCCCAACGCAAAGACGAGAGTTGGACGCCATTTTTTTAAATATACAGCAAAAAACATGATGCCTTTAACCGAATTAAGAAAAACTTGTGACAATGCATAGGCCACAATCGGATCCATCAGAAAAACCAAAACGAGCAGGAGCACAAATGACAAAACGGTGACACCCGCTTCTATTTTGCTCAGCACATTAAACTTCAGATCTTTTTGCAGCATATATTGATACTGCTGGCCGACCGGGGCGATCAAAAACATGATGGCCAAAATCCGCACAAGAAAAACCAGTTCGTCCCGCTGATAAAAGTCTGCGATGAACGGACTCAGGAAAAAGAGGCCGATAAACAAAAGGATGCCCGTTAGGATATTCAGCCAATATAAGGTCGATAATTGGCGTTCACTGATGTTCTCCTTTTGAATTAAAGCGGCCCCGAATCCCATATCGAGTACAATTTGTGTAAAAATCGTTACGGTGGTCAGCATTCCGACCAAACCGAATTCGGCAATTGTCATGATATTGCCGAGCAGTGCAAACTGTATAATTTGAATGACCGTGACGATCAAAGTTGAAACACTTGTCCATTTTGCACCGCTTAATATTTGTTTCGTAATGGTAGACATAGCATATTCCTAACTTCCTCGTATTATCTGGCTCCTTCGCCGGTTAATACTACTTTAATCGTTTTCAGCATAACCTTCAAATCGAGAAGAAACGTTAAATTCCGAATGTAATACAGATCGTGCACCAATTTTTCTCTCGGACCGATATCATAGCCTCCGTTTACCTGTGCAAGTCCCGTTAACCCAGGCTTAACAATTAAGCGGTTTTTAAATCCCGGAATTTCATGGTGAAACTGAGCGGTAAACATCGGTCTTTCAGGCCTTGGTCCCACAAGGCTCATATCTCCGGCCAGAACATTGATCAGCTGCGGAAGTTCATCGATTCTTGTTCTTCTTATAAAAGACCCGACTGCAGTGATGCGCGGATCATCCTTCTGCGCCCATTTCGCACCGGATTTTTCTGCGTCAATTCTCATAGAACGCAGCTTGATCACCTTAAAATGCTTTCCGTCTTTTCCGACGCGTTCCTGCCGGTATAACGGAGAACCCGGTGTTTCGATACAGATTAATATACAAAACAGCAGAATAAACGGCAGTGTAAGAGCGAGCCCAATCAAGGAAAGGACGATATCCATTATCCGCTTCATATATAAATAACGTACTGCTTTTTTTGATAGAGCACAGGAATAAGTTTGCTGGCTTGAATATTCATTGTACATTCTTAAACTTTTGTCGATACTCACTAGCATACACCTCGATTAGTATGTTACTGTTTGATCTATTCGTCAGTGTAGCATACGAACGTAAACACAATGTAAAGGAGTCATTAAAATTAGTAAATTCATTGATTTTATGTTAAAAATGCATCGCCTCCGTTTTGTCTTTAAATTCACCAAAAATATCATACTATATTATAAAGACAAAACAAAGGCAGCATAGGCAATTTTTCCGAAAAACGAATTTCTTTATATTTTAATAGTAAGCAACAATTCCGTCGTAAATCGCTTTAGCGCCTTTTTCTTTGTAGGTCGAGCTTTTGAGTTTTGTCGCATCACTTACATTGCTGATAAACGCAAGTTCAACAAGGCAGCTTGGCATTTTTGATTCCCTGATGACATGGAAGTTGCCGATTTTCACACCGCGGTTTGACGTATTCAATGCAACATAGAGACGGTTTTGAATCTCGGTTGCCAGCCTTTTGCTGTTGGCCGATTCATACGTTGTATAATAGTAGGTTTCTGTTCCGGAAGCAGCAGGTGTTGCCGAGTTTGCATGGATGCTGACAAACAAATCCGCATGATTTGACTGCGCTTTTGATACACGCTGTGCGAGCGTCAGGTAAGTGTCGTTCGTTCTCGCCATAACTGGCAGCGCCCCGCCGTTTGATAATTTCGTATTAATTAATTTTGCGACATCAAGGTTCACGCTTTTCTCATATAAACCGTTGCCGACAGCACCGCTGTCTGTACCACCGTGCCCTGCATCAATGAAGATTTTTTTGCCGACGATCGGATTCTTCAGCTGTGATACGACATTGGATTGAAGAGAAACCGTTCCGCCAAGCACGGTAAACGTCGTCATGTTTTTGGAACCGATCACTTCTCTTGTCGGTGTCGGCAAAGATGATGCATTCGTGAACATCATCGGACGGTTTTGCTTAGCCGCCAGAACAGATCCTGTTAATCCGTCGGCATACGCATAGCCATTGCTGATGATTGCACTCTTCGCAGAAGAATAGTATTTCTTGACGACATTGGCCGCGACTTCATAGCGGTTGCTGCCGCCGATTCGCGTCGGAGAAGCAAGCTGTTTATATACGGTGCTGGAGATGCTGACTTCACCGCCTACGACAATGGTCGATGTTGTTCCTTTGCTCTTCATTGCATTTTTTGTCGCTGTCGGGATGGAATTGGACGATGTTAAAAGGATCGGGATGCCGTTTCTCGCGGCATATGCGCCGATCGCAAGGCTGTCAGCATAGGCCGTTCCGTTGGCGATGACAGCTTTTGAATTGCTCGGCAGCTTATTCGCAATATTTGCCGCAACCTCGTAGCGATTTGCCCCGCCGATGCGTTCGACAGATGACACACCAAGCTTTTTAATCTCGCTTACGACGCCGTTTTGAACGCTGACGGTTCCGCCGATTACAATCACTTTGCTAGGTTTTAACTGACTGATTCGGTTTTTAGTGGCCGTTGGCAATTTGGACGCTTCCGTTAATAGGACAGGCGCGTTGTTTCGGTAAGCAAATGGAGTCGCTGAAAGGACGTCGGCATATGCCTTTCCATTTGCAACAATGACTGTGCTTGCACTTGACCATCCCTGCTTGGAAACATTCACCGCAACCTCATAACGGTTTGCACCGTCTAATCTTGTGACAGAGTTGGCTGCAAATACATTAGGTACAAACAAAAAGAACCCTAACAACAACATAGGTACAGCTTTAAGAAAGACCCTCAAAAAAATAACCTCCAAAAATGTAAATGTTATGTTTTCCCCTGAACATGAACAGAGGAGGCACTGCTGCCTCCTGTTCTAACTCTATTAATAGCTTGATAGAGTCGTATTTGGATAATAGAAACTTAAGATTTTCTTGTAATCGTGCCCGGCAGCAGCTCTGGCATTTGCTCCGTACTGACTCATGCCGATGCCATGGCCGAATCCTTTACCGCTGAGAACAAAAGCGTTCGTAACGTTGGATACCGAAGCATACGTGCTCTTCATATTCATGCCGCCCAGCATCGATCTTAATTGAGTCGTCGTCACGGAAATCGTCGCTGTTTTTTCTGAGAGATTTCCGTTTGACAGAACATAGCCGTTTGATTTTTCTTTGACAAAGTAAGAAAACTTCACCTCTGCTGTTTTCGGCCGCTGACCGGCAGTTTTCGCGCTGCTCAAGGTCAGGCTTGAGATTTTCGTGATCTTAATGGATTCTGCACTAGGATATTTATTGGTAATAAACCAGCTTTTCAGCCCAGACAAATAGGCAGAGTTCGTTTCATTTGTCGTATTCCACCATGTGCCAGGGCTCTTTAGGTTTAAGCCGCTGGTATTGATCTGCGTTTTATTCAAGGATATCGACCAGCTGTTTTTCGGGTCGTATGTATCCGCTTTGGCGATTAAATATGGAACATTGCCGCCCCATACCTCTGCGCTTGCTTCCGTATATCCCCCGTTGCTCGATGAGTAAACAGCCGAAATCAAGTTGCCGTTATATTTTAAAACTTGTCCTTTTGTTGTATTTACAACGCTGGATGTCTTCGAATTCCAGTCGTATCCCCCGTAAACCTGAAACGCTTGCGTATCGGCCACTACTTTTCCTGCGGAACCGACCGAATATGTTCTCGCTGCCACCGCTTGGGCTTTTAATGCTTCCGTCTGCCAGCTTGCCGGCATTTCGTGCGGCACAACACCTTTCAAATAATCTTCGAACGGAATGTTTTCGTTTATCGGCCGAACATATTTGCTTGATTCAATCGTAAACTTCATATTGCCTAAATAAGGCCTTCCGTTGATGCTGATGGAATTTGATGTCGAGTATTTTTTAGGTGATGCCGTAAATGTCGTTCCAAGCGTTTTGACAGCTTTATTATTTTTGTAGAGTACAAGCTTTCCGCTTGATAGATTAACAGAGTATCCATCTCCGGTAAGCATGTCTGCCAGACTATTTTTCAATGAATCCGTGATTGAAGTGGTCCCCCCAAGCAAAGCAAAAGACTGGGTTCCTTTTTTCGCGACTACATCTGCTACAGGAGTCGGCAGGCTGCCCGATTGGACAAGCAGCAAAGGATGCTTTTGTTTGGCTGCAAGAACGGAACCGGCCAATGCATCTGCAAAAGTCGTTCCGTTAGACATGAAAACCTTTGATGCGTTCATGTTAAGCGTGTTGACAATATTCGCCGACACTTCGTATCTGTTCGCTCCGCCGATGCGGGTAACAGACGCTTTTTTCTTTAATGTGTTTTCAACGCCTGTGCTGACACTCAACGGACCGCCGACGATCGTAACCTTGCTCGGAATATTGTAATCGCTTCGGATCGTATTATTCCCTGAAAGCAGTATCGGATAACCGTTCATTGCCGCATAAGGCGCGATCGACAGAGCGTCGGAGAAGACTAGACCTGTGGCAACAATCGCCTGGCTGTAGGACCCCATCCGGCTCGCGATGTTTTTGGACACATCATAGCGGTTGGCGCCGCCGATGCGGTCAATGGCCCCATACTTTTTCAGCGTGTTTTCAACATTTTTGGAAACGCTCGCCGTTCCCCCGATAATTAAGATGTTATCAGGCTTCATCTTGGCAATTTGAGTTTCGGTTTTCGCCGTCAGCGCGCCCGCATCAGTTAATAGAATCGGCGCATCGTACTTCTTTGCAAGCGGAGATGCAGAAAGCGCATCCGCAAAAGCGTCCCGATTGACAATCACGACAGTGCTCGGGTTCGTCCATCCGGCTGATGCAACATTGTTTGCCACATCGAAGCGGGTCGCCCCGCCGTACCGCTCTGTCGCGGAAATTCCCGAGCCCGGAATTTCGTATGCGCCGGTAATGCCGAAATCAACGCTTGATTTATTGCCCAAATAATTGCTTAATTTTACCGAGATTGTTTTGTCGGCAGCCTGGGCAGATTGTGTAAACATCAGAGCTGCAGCAGTTACTGACGACAGAAGCAGAAGCTTCATTTTTTTCAAAACGTTATAAACCCCCTTGATTCAGCTCTTTATTTTGTTTCGATGCTTTTCAGCTCCAAAACGCCATTTCCGCCTTTTTTATATTGGACTTCTACTTTTTTGCCTTCTTCAATGGAATTGACTTTATCCTGAAGATCTTCATCGACTTGAAGCGTTGTTTCTTTGCCATCGATGTTCACCGCAATTGTGTGGCTGTCAGCCAACCCCACGAATGAGCCTTCTTTAGTGACGGTTTCTTCAGATGCCGCATTTTTATTGTTTGTGCTTGACTTGTCCTCCGATTGGCCCGAAGTGCCACAGGCTGACAACAAAAGCAGCATTGATAATGTTAGAACTATGAGTTTTTTCATCTTCTTCACCTCTCCCTTTTTATCGACAAATTCCAACAGATTCTTTAATTATAGCGAAAAATTTTGCAGATTGATTGGTTTTTTTGAAACATTTTTCTAAGGATTTCGTCTATCCAAAAGGACACATATAACTTTTTGTTGTTTTTGAATTTTAAGAAACTTATAATCAAAGTAGAACATTAAAAGGTGAGGGCTATATGAGAGCTGAAAAGAGGAAGAAAAAGAAAAAAATTTTTTATACAATTATCGCTTTGATTGGTATTTTTGTTCTCAGTACAGGCAGTTACGCCTATTACTTATGGCATAAAGCGGCATCTACAGTAGCGAGCATTCATGAAAATATTAACAAATCAAAAAAACGCGATTCAGCTGTTGACATTGATAACCATGACCCGTTTTCCGTGCTTCTCATGGGTGTCGATGAACGGGACGGTGATAAGGGGCGCGCAGACTCCCTCATCTATATGACGGTGAACCCGAAAACGAAAACGACTGAAATGGTCAGCATCCCGCGGGATACGTATACTGAAATTATCGGCAAAGGCAAGTTGGATAAAATCAACCATTCATACGCATTCGGCGGTGTTCAGATGACGGTAGACACGGTTGAGAACTTCCTCGATGTTCCTGTCGACTACTTTATCAAAGTCAATATGGAAAGCTTCAGGGATGTCGTAGATACGCTTGGCGGCATTACCGTGAACAGTACGTTTGCTTTCAACTATGACGGATATTCATTTGGCAAAGGCGAGATTACGCTGAACGGAAAAGAAGCGCTCGCTTATACGAGAATGAGGAAAGAAGACCCGAACGGCGACTTCGGACGCCAGAACAGGCAGCGTCAAGTCATCGAAGGAATCATTAATAAAGGCGCCAATATATCGTCTATCACGAAATTCGGAGATATGTTCAAAGTGATCGAAAACAACGTTAAAACGAATCTCACGTTTGACGATATGTGGGATATTCAATCCGGCTATAAAGAAGCCCGCTCAAAAGTCATCCAGCATGAGCTGAAAGGCGACGGCACAAAAATCAACGGAATCTATTATTACAAAGCTGACGAAAGTTCCCTTTCCGACATTACAGCCGAACTGAAAGAAAGCCTTAATAAATAAAAAAGCTTCCTGAAAAGGAAGCTTTTTTATTAGTCTTTAAACACGTCAGGCCGCGCACTTCGATATCCGTACCGATAAAGCAGCGCCTCTGCAATTCGCCGCGAAGCCTGTCCGTCCCCGTATGGGTTTGAAGCCCGTGACATTTTGCGATATTCATCTTGATCGGTCAACAGCTGTTTAGTCAGCTGATAGATCTTATCTTGATCCGTGCCTGCCAGCTTAAGTGTCCCGGCCTGAACGCCTTCGGGCCGTTCCGTCGTATCTCGAAGCACGAGGACCGGCTTTCCGAGCGACGGCGCTTCTTCCTGCACCCCGCCCGAGTCAGTGAGGATGAAATGAGCTTCAGCCGCAAAGTTGTGAAAATCAATGACTTCAAGCGGCTCTATTAGATGGACCTTCTTCAGATCACCGAAATGCTTTGCAGCCGCTTCACGAACAGCGGGATTGAGATGAACGGGATAAACAACCTGTACGTCGTCAAATTCTTCGACGATCCGCCTGATTGCTTTAAACATATTTTCCATCGGCTCACCTAAATTTTCACGGCGGTGGGCGGTAAGCAAAATCATCTTGTCATTTCCTATTTTTTCAAGAATGGGATGTGAATAGCCGTCCCTCACTGTTGTGTGAAGCGCATCGATTGCCGTATTTCCAGTGACGTAAATCGTCTCCTGGTCTTTATTTTCACGGAGCAGATTCTTTTCGGCCTGCTCTGTCGGCGCAAAATGAAGATCGGCAATCGATCCCGTCAGCTGCCTGTTCAGCTCTTCGGGAAACGGCGAGTATTTGTTTCCGGTCCTGAGTCCCGCCTCTACATGGCCGACGGAAATCTGGTGATAATAAGCGGCAAGACTTCCCGCAAATGTCGTTGTCGTATCACCGTGAACAAGCACAATGTCCGGTTTGATAGACTGAAACAGCTCGTCCAGTTTCACAAGTGCATTAGACGTAATTTCAGCCAGCGTTTGCCTTTCTTTCATGATATTCAAATCAAAATCAGGCTTTATATTAAAAGCTTCAAGCACCTGGTCAAGCATTTGCCTGTGCTGTGCTGTAACCGTCACATAAGACTCAATTTCGGGGTGTTTTCTTAATTCAAGCACAAGCGGCGCCATCTTAATGGCTTCAGGGCGCGTGCCGAAGATGGTCATGACTTTTAATTTTTTCACTATTGTCACCTTTTTCTTAAAGTAATTGTTTGTTAAATAGAATATTGAATCCTTCTCTTTAATAAGTTTACTTACTTTTATTCCTATTAAAGAGAAGCTTTTTTTTCGATTCAGGGTGCTATTAAAACGGCGGAACATGCCCTTTGTTCTAACAGCATAAAATACTCGACCAAAACCTTTCAGGATCCTTCGAAATAAAACACACCGTTCCAATCATGATAAAATATCTTTGAGCTTCTTCACACTAGAATGGGAAGATTAAATAAGGAGACATCCTCTCCCTGTTTATACACCTGTCCAAACAGCATAAAAATCGACAAAAACTGCATAAAGGAAGAATACTCTTCTTGTGCCACCTTCGGAAAGCGATTCAAGCTTATTATGTACGTACGGAGGTTAAAATAATTTGTCCAGCTGAAACAATGTCCTCTTTTTGTTTCTAGGTCAAAAAAACAACCATTTTGCCGGCTTTACGCTGTTTTGCAGAAGGTAATCGACCTATTTACAGCCAAACTTTTCTCTGACTGAAGAGCTGCAACAGCGCGCCCTTCTCTAACAGGTCAGGTGAATCAATACTATTATATAGAATCTTTATTTACACTATCTTTTTATCGTTTCAAGCATGTTGACGTTTATCATTCGCATCCATTACCATAGCAATCCTCTCTATTGATTTCAAGTTTTAGTACTACCCTATATTACTTGTTTAAAGTTCGTTTTTCTTATATGATAAAAAGTGTTAACAATATGAAAAATGGGTATGTTCAATAAAGACATTAAAATACTTGCGATTCATTGAATTTGATCGTAGACATTGTATAAGGAAGGTGTACTGAACATGAAAAAAGTACGTAAAGCCATAATCCCTGCCGCGGGTCTCGGAACGAGATTCTTGCCGGCTACAAAAGCAATGCCGAAAGAAATGCTCCCTATCGTTGATAAACCAACTATTCAATACATAATTGAAGAAGCTGTTGAAGCAGGTATTGAAGATATTATTATCGTCACAGGTAAAAGCAAGCGTGCGATTGAGGATCATTTTGATTACTCTCCTGAGCTTGAAAGAAATCTAGAAGAAAAAGGTAAAGTAGAACTCCTTGAAAAAGTGAAAAAAGCTACGAATCTGGCTGATATCCACTATATCCGCCAAAAAGAGCCTAAGGGACTCGGGCACGCTGTATGGTGCGCTCGCAACTTTATCGGTGATGAGCCGTTTGCGGTTCTGCTTGGAGACGATATTGTTCAAGCTGAAAAACCCGGATTGCGCCAGTTAATGGATGAATACGAAAGAACGCTTTCTTCTATTATTGGTGTTCAGCAAGTGCCAGAAGAAGAAACACACCGCTACGGCATTATCGATCCTCTGACAAGCGAAGGCCGCCGTTATCAGGTAAAAAACTTCGTTGAGAAGCCGCCTAAAGGCACAGCTCCATCTAATCTTGCCATCTTAGGCCGTTACGTATTCACGCCTGAGATCTTCATGTACTTAGAGGATCAGCGGGTTGGAGCCGGCGGAGAAATCCAGCTGACAGACGCCATTCAAAAGTTGAATGAAATTCAAAGAGTGTTTGCGTACGACTTTGAAGGCAAGCGTTATGATGTTGGTGAAAAGCTTGGTTTTATCACCACAACTCTTGAGTTTGCGATGCAGGATAAAGAGCTTCGCGAGCAACTTGTTCCATTTATGGAAGGTCTACTAAACAAAGAAGAAATCTAAACAAAAAGGCTATTGGACATTCATCCAATAGCCTTTTCTTATTTCGATATTAAGGTCGGCCTGTCGCTTAAAGACAATGAGGCTGGAGTAACGAGAGAAATGTTATAAAAAACAAGCTCTGATGCTTTATCATTCTCCAGTACATAGCTGCATTTTTTCATTATCTAAATCCAGCGTCCTGCTGCCGTCAGCTTCCGCTTTGAATCTTGATCCTTTCAAACAGATGCGTTTTCAAATGCAATAAACTCTTGCTTGTTGTCTGCGAAGAAGCGTTCCTCTGTCTTGTCCTTTGCATCGCCATGATGGTTCTACACTTCATTTTGCGGAAAAGCGCCAAACGAAGTGAATGAAAACATAAATACAATCATACAAATTAAATAGGAAATATATTGTATCCAAGGGTAAACACCGCTTGCTAAAAAAGCGACATAAACACTCATCATTACAAAATTAACTAAATAAATTTGAAGTAGCCGCGACAGAAGGCATTGAACTGGTTGGGCAACTACATTGATCAACTTAAACACACTGTTTGATCCATCAAGAATAGTCGGTCTAATAAAAAGC
Organism: Bacillus sp. PK6-026; assembly: GCF_054161455.1. Classification (NCBI taxonomy): domain Bacteria; kingdom Bacillati; phylum Bacillota; class Bacilli; order Caryophanales; family Bacillaceae; genus Bacillus; species Bacillus sp. PK6-026. The sequence goes on from NZ_CP096418.1 coordinate 3,787,261, forward strand.
CACGGAATCAAACCAGCCATCATCCAAACAATAAAAGGCACTTCTCCGATACCTATTATGACTTACTTACTGTCGCAGATTCCCATACCAAATACAAACAAACAGTACGCCAGTATTTTAAAAACCGCCATAATATCCCAAAGATAACTTTTTGGATCTTTCGGTAAAAGAAATTTGAAAGCACCGGTGAATATTGTAAGAGATGTTGAGTCTTTTTCCCTTTTAAAAAAGTAAGGAGAAGTTCCGCAGAACTTCTCCCATAATTTTAAAGTGTCATTAAAGATCAAATTTAAGCTCATTTAGCAATTTTGCTATTGTCTAATTGCAAAATTGCATTATAAATCCGATCCCTATTATTTTTATCAGTATATGCAAAGAAGTTATCCACTCTTGTTCTATACTTATCTTCCATACGACCATTATTTTTCATATAATAGATAACTTTATCAATTAAGCTGTTATGATCTTCTATTACATCGCCAAATCCCATTTTCTTATAATCATAGTAATCAAGTTTAAAATGGTATGACTTTTCGTATTGATAATAGATCACAGGCTTTTTCTCGTATGCAAAATCAAATGCAACAGATGAAAAATCAGTAATCATTATATTAGAAGAATTAAATAACATTTGATAGCTGCTATTATAATCTGCAAACTTTACATACTCATGTTTTTCAAAATCTACGATCTGTTGTTGAATGTCCGGATGCGGGAAAAAGGTTATCTTATAATTATTATCCTTAGCAAATTGAATTAGCCGTTCATCATTAATCAAAGCATTATACCTAGCAAAGTATTCACTTTCTTTAAATTTCGGATTGTACGGTCTTACTCCTTTTGCCTGATCTTTAGGTAATACAATATCTTTTCTCCATGTAGGCATGATTAGAAGCTGCTTTTCCCCTTTACTCTTCTTAAGATTATCATATCTTGGAAATCCACCCAACAAGATATTTTCTTTATTATAATTGTAATTCCCTTTCACAATAGACTGATATTCAGGTTTCGCTGAAGTTACTAATAATTTGATATTCTTGCTGTATTTGTTTAACCATTTAGAATGATCTGCCATTGTTATTCCATGTTGTAAAAAGACAAACTCAAAATTAAATAAATCTCTAAAATAAATCTCCATATTGAAAAATGGATTTACAACCCAATTATCCGCATGTGTAGATATTACCTTGGAGGAGGATAAGGTTAAAATTTTATGTCTAAAAGATCTGTATGGTATAACCTTTCCGTATTTTTTAATTCTGACATAATCCTTGCTATCTTTTTTTATTATAAAGTATTTTTTTACCCCATCATTCTTGTTGGTTGCGTATTTAAAGAGGTGCTCGGCATTATCATCAGCTTTGTCTTGTCTGTCTATGAATAACCATACTGGTTTTCTATTAAAAATCGTGAAAACATGGTATGCCATTCTTGCCACCAATGCCTTCTTAATAGCTGATTTTCGTTTCTTTGATTTCCCCCCTGATTTATGAAGAGATTTTAAGAAACGAAACTCTTTTATAAATCTATTTTTAATATTGTTTTTTTCATACATTAATTTTTTGTAATTATAATAAAAAATATAATCTTTTTTAGCTGTATAAGAATTATATAGATTGCTTGACAAACCTGAATACTTGAAAAAGCGAAGTTTTGTTATCTTCATTTTTTCACCCTTAGCTATATAAAATTCAATATGTTGATTGTCTGCTAGATAGCTTTTGGGAATATCTATAGAAAAACCAGGATATTTTTTTATTACTTCTCCTAAACTTATATAGTCATTATGCGGTCTTTTTATATGCTTTGCTTTTATTTTTGTTTCGCCAATTTTAGCATAAAAATTAAAACCTTCGGAATCAAACAAAGAGCTCCAAAAACCTTCTACGTGAATAAAATTCTCATTTTCTTCTAAAATCTCAATAGTTAGAGTTTGATCCGATAATTTCGAAACAATTTTATCTTCTCTGTATAAATAATAATCATATTCGGTTTCACTTTTATATACATACCTACTATAATTTTCACCGTGTTTTAATTTTAAAGCATGATATAAATAGAAATGGCTGATACTTTTTGTTTTAATGATGACATCGTCGTCGATATACGATAATACTTCTCGAATCAATGTTAAAAATTCGCGGTATTCATTTTCGTCTAAAGGTGTTTCACTAATGTCTTTAACCAATAATTTCCATTTCAAATCATGCATAATCATATATTGAAGAAACAAAGGTATTTTCTGTTCATGGTTTTTTGTGATATCGATTAAATTCTTAGAGAAAGTGATAAGTGAATGGTTAAACCAATTCTTATTTGCTTTAGCAGTCTGCATGGCAGATGATCCATCTTCTCTAACTCTATAATGGTATTTTGCCTCTTTAACTAGACCATACTTTTTCTTTTGCGATATGATTAAATTAACTAGTTTGGCATCTTCTCCTATTTTACAATTTTCATCAAACCTGATATTTTTCAAGGCATCTTTTTTTATAAATGTAGAACAGCAATGAGTTAATATATAATGCGGTTCTTTTTCTACATCCAATATTCTTGTAGAAGAAAACTTATTATTTAGATTGTGTTCTCCTGTTCTTCCTTCTGCAAAAAAAATAGGAATTGCTACAATATCAATTTCATTCTTATGCTGGTCAAAGAAGTTTAAAACATTTTCGAAGGTTCCTTCTGAAACAAAATCATCCGGATCCAAAAATTGAATGTATCTACCTTCAGCATATCTTAAGCCATAATTTCGAGCACTGCTCACTCCGCCATTCTGTTTTTGTACATATACAATGTTATTGGGATATTTTTGTGCATATTCTTTACAGATGATTTCACTTTTATCGGGGCTATCATCATTCACAAGTATTAACTGAATATTCTCAAAACCTATAGTCTGGTTAATGATACTTTCTATAGCATCAGTTAGATATAACTCAACATTATAAATCGGCATTATAACACTGAAATCATAGTTAAAACTCTTTTCATTCATAAAAGATCACTCCTAAACAAAATGTTTATATGAATAAGAATCCAGTAAAAAAAGAAAAACCAAAGGGAGTGCCACTCTTAAAAAACAGGTTTAAATCTACCTTTTTTTAAAAACCTTTGTAAGCAAACTTTTAAAAATGTTTACATGGTTAAGTTCTAAAACATCATTTGGTGTTTTAAGGACAAAGTCAAATGCAAAAGCCCAAATCGGTATTTCAACAACAAAGCCAGCATATCTAAAATCTCTTAATTTATATCCCCATACTTCAATCGTTTTTTTCAGTTCTTCTCGTTTGCATTTTTTTAATCTATTAAAATATCTTATATAAATTTCATCGTTTTCTTGCATCTCATAATACTGGTTAATAAAGTGCCCTGTTAATTCAAGCTTAAATCCTTTTATTTTTGTCGAGGTAATAGTACATGAACTTTGTAGTACTCTTTCTTTTTTTATGTTTTCAAGAGCTTCTGTATTTGCTTCTAATAAGTGATACATAAATTCTTTATAATACATGGGCATATTTTGTTCTTTTATAATTTGTGGTTTAATATATCTTAAAATTTTAATAAAATCATCAACAAATTTTTTTTGTTCTTGTTGATCTAAAACAGACTTATAAATATCTCTATAGTTCTGATATAAAAACAGTTTCATATGATATACAATTAAAAATTGCAAATAAGGCAGAACTATATCATATTGTTTAATTGAATCCCTCAACAAAGTCATATAACATGTATTCAACAAATATGTGTACCTTTTTTTGTTAAACCATGAACGATCAACTAATGAGTTCTTTTCCTTTCGTTTTCTATAATAATACTTTCCTTCTGCAACTGCTCCGTATCTTTTTTCTTTCAGCAATAACTGGTTAAAAAAGATAGCGTCTTCCCAAAACTTTATAGTTTCATCAAACAGGGCGGTACTATTTAGTATATGTTTTCTATAAAAAGTGCCGCCAATATAAAAATGAATAGCCTTATAATCGTTGAGGATATTTATAACTCTTGTTCCTTTTTCAAATCTATTATTTAATTTATGTCCGCCTTCTTTTTTACCTGTGTAATAAACAGGTAATACCGCAATGTTTACATCTTCGGAATCACAAAAAAAATTATAAACACTTTGCAGCGCATTTTGAGAGAATGTATCGTCAGAATCAAGAAAACCAATGAATTTGGATTTTTCACTTACATTTGATAACCCACAATTTCTTGCAGCAGAAGGTCCGGAATTTTCAATTCTCAAGATTTTAATATTATTAGGATATAGATCTTTAAAGAATTCACAAATTTGAGGACTGCTGTCAACGCTGCCATCATCTATTAATATCAGTTCTATATTCTCCTTAAATCCAATTGACTGGTTAATGACACTCTCTATTGAGTCCCTTAAATAATTCTCAGAATTATATATTGGCATTATGATAGAAAACATGTAGCACCTCTTTATTTAGAAGTTAAAGGATTGTTTCAATTACTCTTTTAGAAGCCTTGACATCTTCTAAATTATAAAAAGCTCATAGTTAGATCTATATAGATTATGTGTAACAACTTTTTTACTGTTTTTATAAGTTCTGCCTTGTTTGAACTAAGTTTTCTGATGTTTTCTGTTGAAAATTAAAGTAGAAAATATTTAAGGGAATCCGATAAGCCGAAAGATCAAATGCAAAAAACACAATGGGTTTTTTAATTAATATATCAGATCATGTATTCTAAGAAGAATAACCACAGAGTCTCCAAGATTCCCTCTTCATTTCCCCTAAATCATTGGAGTTTAAATTTATACTGGCCAGCTTTCTTAAATTCATTATCCCTCCAAGTTGGTGCACATATAAAATTTTTTTATTTTCTCTAATCTGACGAAAATTGAATGTCATTTATTGTATAACCAGCTTTAGAAATTTCCCTTTTGAATATTGAAGAGCACAGCACGTTTGAAAATTTCAATCGAGTATGCATTAGAGAAATTCAATAATCCCATTGCTGGCTTGCTGCAGAACATTCTGTTTATACTTTTCAGTTGTGGTTCCGGGTATGTGCACTTCATCCATATCATTAGCTAGTTTTTTTAGCGGAGTGCCGTGCCACGTTTGCAAATACTTGTGTAATCCATAAGAGGCAGTCAGCTGTTTGTAATTCAATACTTAGCTGTAGGCAAGTACCAAATCATTTAAGAGAAAAACTTTTCAAATATGCATCAACGCCGTCTAATGCCGACAGATATCGTTTATCAATGCTCCATATCAGTTTGTGACCATATTGGTCTTTATTTTCATACATATATTCGTAAATTGCTCGAGGGTTGCAGTGAAACTGTTTTCCAGAATAGCTTTCAAATAAAATCAATTTATTGTTTCTCGGAAGAAGAGCAAAAATCTTAATCAGAACTGAATAAGCCCTAACTTATAAACTTCTGCATTTGGTTATCATAAAAAAATTCCATCATGAACTCCTTAAAGAGTGAAGATTAATATTTGCGCAAACAAGAAAAAAAGAAGCAACTGAATTTACTTCAAGCCTCTTTTAGTTAGAGCTTCATTAAACTAGCCATGTCTTTTTTGACTTGGGTAGTTGAAATGCCTTCTGTTCTCGGAAGGTAAATGATCTCACAATATTCCTTTGTAGATCTTACGATAAAGTAATCACCCCGATTTTTTGCTCTCTCCGGCAGCTTCATATATCCGTAGTGAAATAAATCAATGTTCCATACGTATCACTTTCTTCATTAGATAACATCACCTTCTAACCGTTTTCAACTAACAGATTGTTTATCATTTCGACATATTTTTTACGCATCATTAATAATAAACAATAATAGCATAAGTTCCTATAAAAGTTAAGGCTCTTTCAAAATGTCAATCCTCAGTATTTTTTGGTATCACCGTTGTATTGATATATATATTTTTTTTCAGGTCTAATATCTTAGCTATACCTATTATAACAAGTTTTCTATTTCGGAAAATTCGATTCTTTTATTGCGTTTTTAAGTGTAACGATTTTCTTTCTGCTGTGTTATTTATTTTGTACGCCTTCCTCATATTAATTCATCGTCAAAACGTGAAGGAATTGTGATATTAAAGTTAAAAATGTGTTCCTGAAAATTTTGTGGTAAGATAAAGTAAAATCTTTTCAGGTTACTAAGAGGCTCTAATCCAACTATACGATGACACATGTTTTTTATAGTAGAATTAATACGATACAAGCGAAACTCATTAATCAAATTAGAAAAAGGGCAAACTGAAAAATGAAAAAAGCTTGCTAGCCTGGATAATATTAACTATATCCGCCAAAAAGAGCCTAAGGGACTCGGGCACGCTGTATGGTTCGCGCGCAACTTTATCGGCGATGAGCCGTTTGCGGTTGTTTAGAGACGATATTGTTCAGACAGAAACACCAGAATTGCGCCAATTATGAAAGAACCTTTCTTCTATTATCGGTGTTCAGCAAGTGCCAGAAGAAGAAACACGCCACTACGCCAATACTGACACGCTGACAAGCGAACGCCGCCGTGATCAGGTAAAAAACTTCGTTGAGAAGCCGCCTAAAGGCAAAGCGTTATGATGTTGGTGAAAAGCTTGGCTTTATCACCACAACTCTTGAGTTTGCGATGCAGGATAAAGAGCTTCACGAGCACCTCCTTCCATAAATGGAAGGTCTACTAAACAAAGAAGAAATCTAAACAAAAAGGCTATTGGACATTCATCCAATAGCCTTTTCTTATTTCGATATCAAGGTCAGCGTATGCTCTTCGTTATCAACTGCAAAGACCCGATCAGCTGTATTCACAAGAAAACGATTCTTGCTGCTGTCATACAGTACATCACTGTCTCTTAAAGACAATGACGTCGGAGTAATGGGAGAAATGTTATAAAAGACAAGCTCTGATGCTTTATCATTCTCCAGCACATAGCTGATTTTTTTATTATCATAATCCAGCGTCCTTCTGCCGTCAGCCATATTACCTTCAGTATAGCCTTTCAATTTCGATTGAATGCTGGTTCTGCTGTCTCCCAGGAAGTCCAGGAAGTATTCATAGGTAGAAGTTCCCGTTTGCGGAACATAAGGCGTAAAGGCCGCAGCATGCAATTCAGCATGTTTCATATTTATTGCAATAGCGCTCTGTTTTACAAAATAAGAATGCTTGTTAAACTTTATTTTTGCTGTTTTTTTGCCTTTTGAAGCTACCATCACCTCGGTACCGAATGGAAGAGTAATGTCAGTCTTCTGTTTTAAAGCTTGATCCTTATAAACAGACACTTTTTCATCTACAATAAACCCCTGCTTATTGACTGCAGTTAAGCGTTCCTCTGTCTTGTCCTTTGCATCGCCATCATGGTTCTTCACTTCGTTTTGCGGAATAGCGCCAAACGAAACAATGGTACGAAGCGGGGTGTTAGAGAACATTGTTCCTGCGGTAAAAACCGTCAGGATAGACAAAATAGCAATTTGAATGGCATTAGCCAGTGATTTCGGCTTTTTTTTCTTTTTGCGAGAATGGGCAAACGCTTCAGGATCTTCTTTCTTCCGTTCTTCGGTTTGCTCTTTTTTATATGTTTCTTTTTCTTTTTTCGACAGCTTATTAAACCAATCAATAAACGCTTTGTACTCTTTGACAATCGTTTTTGTTTCACCAAACATGCGAAGCTCGCCGTAGTGCATCCAAGCGACGCGATCACACATCTTTTCAATCTGGCCGATGGAGTGACTGACAAAGAAAATGGTTTTTCCTTGCTTTTTAAACTCATTCATTCTGTCTAAACACTTCTGATAAAACGTTTGGTCCCCTACGGAGAGCGCTTCGTCAATAATTAAAATATCAGGATCCATATGCACTGAAATCGCGAAACCGAGACGTGATTTCATACCGCTGGAATAGTTTTTAACCGGCTGATTAATAAAATCGCCAATCTCGGCAAATTCCACGATGCTGTCATACATATCATCAATTTCTTTATTGGTTAACCCCATCATCAAACATTTGAGCCGGACATTGTCCCGGCCCGTCAATTGATTATTTAAACCAGCCGCAATCGCAATCAGCGACGGCTGGCCGTTCATTTCAATTTCACCGCTGGTCGGCGGAATAATTTTAGCCAGCAGGTTAGACATGGTCGATTTTCCTGACCCGTTTATCCCTACAAAACCGATTGTCTCTCCCTCATACACGTCAAAGGAGACATTCCGCACAGCAAAAAAACCATTATCCTTAGCCGGAAAAAACAATCCTTTAATCTTGTCCGATTGTTTTTGATACAAATGATACTGCTTTGAAACATTTCGAAACGAAACTTTTAGTTTCATCGTACAATCTCCTTACGTATTAAAGAAAGTCAACAAACTTGTCTCTGAATTTCATATGCAGGATAGAACCTACAGTCAAGATTAATAATGTCAAAGCCCAGAAATACAGCGTGTAAGTTACATCTTCGAAAAACCAATCTCCGCCGAAAAAACTGTTTCTGAATCCATCGATAATATAAAAAAGCGGATTCAGCTTAATCACGCTCAACATTGTCGGATGCTTGTCCCCCAGCTGCGTAGAAATATCCCAAAAAATCGGCAGCAGGAAAAACATCAGCCTTGTCGCCGATTGCAGCAGGAACTGATAATCTCTGACCAGTACACTGATTGTTGAATTAAACAAACTGAAAGCGAACATAAAAACAATCATGCAAAACAAATAGTAAATATATTCAAGCCAGTGAAGATTTGGATAAATCCCAAACCCAAGCAGCCCAATGACATAAACCACTATCATCACAAAGTAGCTGAACAGGTTAGCCGCAATCGCCACTGAAGGAAGAGAGCTGATTGGAAAATTCATTTTGGCCACCATGTTGATTCGCTTATATACACTGTTTGAACCGTCAAGAATCGTCGGACTGATAAAAAACCAAGGGATCAAACCGGCAAGCATCCAGATGATGAAAGGCACTTCACCGACGCCCGTAACCACCTCACTGCTCTTTCTGATTCCGATCCCAAATACAAACCAATAAGCCAGCATCTGAATGAGCGGATTCAAAAACTGCCATAACACGCCCAAATAGTTCATTTGATATTTTGATTTTGTTTCATATGCCGCCAACCTGATGATTAAAGGCAGCGATAAAAACTGTTCTTTTAACACTCTTAGTAATGCTTTCATGATTTATCTTCCTTAGCCTAATATAATAGCTGTTACCTCGTGCACCGATTAATTGTAACAAATTTTATTCGTTATTGCTATTCAAACAAATATCTAAGAGAATGCGTGCCTGTTATAATAGGAAAAAAACGACACAAATGGTTATTCCCAAAACAAGCAAGCACGAGGATTTCGCCCCAATATTGTCATTCGTTTTATTAAATAAGGGCTATATTAGAACACAGTGAAAAACGCTTGGTTTGGACATTAAGAATCGCGGAATGTCTACTCACAAGAACATTCAGCGAAACTTGCTTCACAGTGATTCTCTTATTAGTCCTAATCAATTCACTTACGGGAAGCAGCTTACATCGCACGACATCTATGAAATTATGCCGGAAAAGTCGCAAATAACGGATATTCGCGAACTGATCTCGAATTGAAAAAATCGGTTAATAAGTAAGAAAAACACTCAATATTCCTTTAGATAAAAAAGTCATTCTTTATGCTCCTACATGGAGAGGGACAGAGCCTGGTCCTAATGAAAGCTATGATAGTCGGCAAACCTATTATTGCTACTAATGTTACCGGTGTTCGTTCGGTTCTCGGGGGAGGCCTCGGAGTGCTTGTTGAAAATATCGAAGAAGCACTTACTGAAGCTATGAAGAAATATATCACCGAAGGTATTGAATATCGCACTTTGATTATGAATCATATAACAATCATGCACCGCAGCTCTTTTATAAAAATGTGTGTCAGTCCTAGCTCCACACAAAAAACAGCTTGAGTATAAACTCAGGCTGTTTTTTCATGAAGATTAAAATATAGATTTGACGACCCGCTCAGAAGCTTTGCCATCTTCAAACGAACAAAATTTTTCATAAAATGACTCGTAATTCTTGTGTAATTGAGGGTTCCTAAGTACCCTTTCGATCTCTTCCATAAGCTCGGATTCATTGTAGACCAATGTCCCAGGTGCTTCTCTTTCAAGATCAAAATAAAATCCTCTTAAAGTGTCCCTATAACTTTCGATATCATAAGTATAGAAAATGATAGGTCTTCTTAAATTTGCATAGTCAAAAAATACAGACGAGTAATCCGTAATTAAAATATCACTGATGACATACAGCTCTCTAATGTCGGGATACATTGAGGCATCGTATATAAAACCTTCATACTGTTCAAAATCAAAGCTTTCAGCTACTAGATAGTGCATTCTCAACAGAATAACAGAATCTTTCCCAAACTTTTCTTGCATCTTGTCTAGATCCATTTGAAGTTGGAATTTGTATTTTCCCTTAGCATAAAATTCATTATCCCGCCATGTCGGTGCATATAAGATGACCTTTTTATTCTCGGGAATATTCATTTTTCTCTTTATGGCCTTCATCGTTTCTGGGCGGTTGTCTGTATACAGAAAGTCATTCCTCGGGTAGCCGGACTCAATCATTGTTTTGTTAAATTGAAAAGCGCGGGCAAAGATTTCGGTTGAATAACGATTCGGGGATATTAAATAGTCCCACTTCGATGCTTCTTTAGTGAAATTTTGCTTGTACTTCTCAGTGTTGGTACCCGGCATGTGCACTTCTTCCATATCGACGGCAAGCCTTTTCAGCGGAGTCCCGTGCCATGTCTGCACATATGTCGTGTGCTTTGGTTTAGGAATCCATAAAGGAAGCCGGCTGTTTACAACCCAATACTCCGCTCTTGCCATGGCAAACAGCCACTTCAGGGTGAATCGGTGAATATAAGGAACGTTTTTTTCTTCGAAAATCTCTGTATAACTCGGGTTTACACTCCATATTAAGTTGTATTCCGGATGATGTTCCTTCATATATTCGTAAATGGCTCTCGGATTGCAGCTGTACTGCTTGCCGGCAAAGCTTTCAAAAATGACGGTTTTCTTTTTAACAGGCAGTTTGCCGGCCAGTCCAAAAGTAAAATAGTAGGCTCTCGTCACAATGCCCGAAATCTTTTTCTTTACTTTATTCTTGTCTCTGCGAATGACTGACATCAGCCTTTTGCTTTTTCCTTTAGCAAAATAAACTGCACGGGTTTTGATCGTATAGTCGTTCATTCTTAGGCGCATGCCCCTTTTTCGTTTCTGCGGATAGATGTGAAAACGGGCAGGTCCTTTTTTTGTGTCAATAATTGAAAAACAGTCTATATCATCTCTAAGCCTGAATGCCCTGCTTTTTATAACGATTTCCTCCCCTGTTGCAGCATCTTCACCTACGTATTCTATAAAAAATTGAAAGAAAGCAGGCATCCTGTTCTCTTCATAAAGCTTTTTCAAATCAATTTCCGCCTCGAATCCAACGGCATGACCTGAATCACCGCGCTGAACGTCTTTTAAAGGAAAATCAAAAACCCTTTCCTCATCTTTTTGACTAATTTCCTTTAAAACCAGCCTTCTGCTTTTTATCATCGAACGTTCTTCCGCATCTAGCAGAAAAGTATAGCCTTGGATCATGAGTTTTCCTTCGGAGCTTAACTTAATGCCTTCCGCCTCCGCCACTGCTTTTCTTCGTAGAACATCAAGAGCGAAATGGCCTTTACGGGTCGTATATGGCAAATAAATGAACTGATTGGCTCGATCCCGATGCCAAGACAGCTCTATTGGTTTTGAGGCTGTGTAAATCCTCTTTTTACATTGATTTTTTTCATTATTTTCATATATCACATAAAAATCAATGAGCGTTTCGTCTATCATCAGATTAGATAGATCATCTAAAGATATCTCCACTGCTTTTAACTGCTTTGAATCGTTTATTTTGTTACAAGTTACACGCATCTCTTTTTTCGAATTGCGGTTAACTGCCAAAACACCGACATGTTCAAGAGAGGCAGAACTTTCGAACGCAAAATAGAGGCAAGCATCGTTAATTTTTATTTCCCGCAGCTGAAATTCTATCGGAATTGCACTATCCATAAGATCAGTCTACTCCTCTTTTTTTATTCAAAAGCAAAGCTGTTCATACTTATTATATTAAAATGACTCGTATACGAAACAAAAAGCACTTCTTATCTTTTTTAAGAAGTACTTTTTGAATTTTTATAAAGCTAAGCCTACATTAAAGGTTCGCGATTTCCTCTTTAATCTTCGTCGTGGAAATCCCTTCAGTTCTCGGAAGGTAAACAACTTCGCAGTAATCCTTCAGGAAATCAAATTTTCCTTCCCAGTCATCCCCCATGACAAAAACATCGATGTCATGGTCGATCACATCTTGTACCTTTTGATCCCAGTTTTTTTCCGGGATGACTTCGTCTACGTAGCGGATCGTTTCAAGAATGAACTTGCGGTGCTCATAGCTATGATATGCTTTTTTCTGCTTTTGAAGATTGAATTCGTCAGTCGAAATCGCGACGACGAGATAATCCCCCAATTGTTTTGCCCGTTCCAATAACTTGATATGTCCCCAATGCAATAAATCAAACGTTCCATATGTGATGACTTTCTTCATTGTCATGCGCTCTCCTTTCTAATCTTAAGGCGAAAAGCTATATTGACATGTAGAAAACAATCGATAAGTTACATTCATTTCACAGGTCTTTACTGATCATTCATTATAGCACATCGCCTATCAAACGTTAAGTATTGTTTACGGTAAATGGCATTCCAAATTTTCCCCTAAGAAATCGATCCCTTTCTAAATAAGACGTAAAAAATCTTAATCTATTGTAAAGATATTGTTAAGCTTTTATGAATGATCTATGCTAAAATATACGTTAGACCTCCTGAATTTTTGGGCTGGTCTCTTAAACTTCGACTTTCATACATTCGTATATACTTACACTTCTTAACCGGAAGGAGGAAAAAAACTATGCTGCAAACGGAAACGGTTCATTATCTTGCATATGTTAACGGGGATTTGCCCGGATTTTTGAATCATCTTGAAGAATCCTTTATCGACCGCAATGAGGGGGCATTTATCGCAACGGTAAACCCTGAGATCGGGTACGCGGCTGCAAAAGACAAGGATTATTATCAAACAGTTTCATCTGCTGACTTTATCCTGCCGGACGGAATCGGCATCGTCCTAACGTCAAGGCTGATCAACAGCAGATTAAAATCGAGGATCGCGGGGTACGATGTATTTATTAACCTCTTGAGCCTGGCTGACCGCAAAAAGAAAAGAGTCTTTTTATACGGGGCCAAACAAGAGGTTATTCAAGCGGTTGCCGATCGGCTTTCAACCGAGTATCCCGGAATTGAGCTGGCCGGGTACTCACACGGCTATGTCAAAGACAAAGGCAAAGTTGCCAAGCAAATCGCGGCAGCCAAGCCCGACATGGTTTTTGTGGCTCTCGGATATCCGCATCAGGAAAAGTTTATTTATGAACATAAGCATTTATTTCCTCAAGCGATTGCGATCGGCATCGGCGGGAGCTTCGACGTGTTCAGCGGAAAAGTGAAAAGAGCACCGAAAATGTTCATCAAGCTAAATCTTGAATGGATGTACCGTCTGCTGACCAATCCGACGAGGTGGAAGCGGATGCTGAACATCCCGAAATATGTCCTTTCCGTTTTGAAAGAGGAAAGAGTTCAAAAACAGCGGCACTACTATCCGGAGCAGATCAAAGAGCAATCCAAAATCGATTTGTAGAAAAGAGTCTGGGTAACGAATGAATATACGTTCTTTATTGGTTATGATTTACTCGGCCGGTCTCGCTTTGACCGGCTTTATTTTCAAAAGGATAAAAGCACGCGACAGAGCTTTGTTGCTCGTTTCCTTTCCGGATAATGCCCGCGCGCTGCTGGATGAGTATGTCAGCAGCAGCAGGCCGTTTGAAATGGAAGTCCTTTATACAAGGCACGCCGTTTCCCTTGCAGATGAATATCCTTCCGTTCGATCGCAAGTGATCAACGAGAAAAATCCGATTCATCTCATAAAGGCCGTATACCGGATGTTTAAGTGTAAATTCGTGTTAACGGATAATTATTTTCTGCTGACAAGCGTATTGAATAAACGCCCTCAGACGACGTGCATTCAAATTTGGCATGCGTCCGGCGCTTTGAAAAAGTTCGGACTCGAAGATATCGGAAACCGGTATCGATCCGCCGCCGATATCAAGCGGTTTAAAAAGGTGTATCGTTCTTTTGATTACATCGCCGTCGGCTCGGAGAAAATGGCGGATATTTTCAAGCGGTCATTCGGCGTGAAAGATGACCGTTTTTTGCGGACGGGTGTTCCGTTAACTGATGAATATTTTCATGCCGGAAGACAAACAGCGGACCGTCCGGACCAAAAGATTATTCTGTATGCGCCGACATACCGGGACTATTGTTTGACGTCCGTTCGCCTCCCTTTCTCTAAGGAGCAGCTCTCCGGGGAACTGAAGGGAGAATTTCTGCTTTTGGTCAAACTGCATCCGGCCGTGCGGGAACAGGTTACTTTTGAAGAACATGAAGGGCTGATCAAAGATGTATCAGACGTTCCGCTAAAGGATCTGCTGATGGAATGCGACATTCTGATTTCCGATTATTCGTCAGTCGCCTTTGAGTACGCTTTGTTAAATAAACCGATTTTGTTTTTCACGTATGATATGGCAGAATATAATGAAAAGCGCGGACTGATCGATGATTTTGAAGCAGTGATTCCCGGCAAAGCCTGCATGGACAGCGACATGCTGCTGAAAGAAATCAAAGAAATGTCCATCACAAAGGAAGAGATCAAGAGGTTTGCACAAGAATGGCATCAATATTCAACAGGCGATGCCAGCATGCGCCTGTTGAACTTTTTAAGCGAGCATATGACGGCAAATGAAAAAAGACCGGCCGGTTCCTAATGGAACATGGCCGGTCTTTTTATGATGATGACCGATAAACCGGCACATCATAGTACAGCGTATATTGATCGAGCAATGTATAAAGACTGTACATTCTCCCCACCTGCTTATAAGCCCAGCCGACATCTGTCGCATATTGGTGAAGAGCGTTCGGAGACCATCTCATTTTATAGAGGGTATCCTGTTTGTAAGTCGGGTGGTGAATGTATTTTTCACCGATGAATTTGGCTCCGCCCATAATGGCTGCCTCAGGTGTGAACCACCCTTGTTCATAGGCGTATTTTGCACCGTAGTAAAGCGGATTGCTGTCGTAAGCCCCGACGCCGTACATATTGTAAACCTTTTTGCCGTTGAACATCGTTCCTTTTGCCAACTCGGAAGTTCCGTTGCCCGTCTCAAGGAGCGAGTGCGAAATGAGGTACAGTTCATTGATGCTGTATGCTCTTGCCGCGTCGATGAACGCTTGGCCTTTGCCTGTCAAAATCCCTTTATTATAAAGGATTTTCGCATTGACTTCGGCGGCATTCAAGCCAGCCGTTTGCGAGAGTTTTAAAAATTGGAAGTATGCCGAGCTGTCTTGTGTAAAGTTTTGCGGGTTGACATATTTTTCGACTTCTTCTCTGCTGGCATTACGCCAATTCATTCTGATTTTTGCCCAGCCGTTTTCCTGGGAGATGATATTGACTTTATCCCCTTTTTGCAGCTGTCCAATGATGTTCCCGCTTGTCACAAGGGGGCTTGACCTGATATTCAGCAGATCAGCCGTAACGGTTTGGTTCGCCGTATTGATGTAGCTTAATGAAACATAAGCCGGCGCATCCGTTTGCGGGCTGACTTTCATCTGTTTGTCGACCATCTGGCTGAGCGTGATTCCGTAGTCAGTCGTTGTGATTTGCGGGCCGTTTTTCACTTTGATGACATTCACCGGCCAGCCGTAATTCGTTTTAATCCGATTGGCGGCAGCATCCGCACGGTCTTTCCCTGTAAATAGTTCATTGATTGAGATATGAAACAGGCTGACCGTCTTTGTTTGGTAAGTTGCGCTGACTTTGTTCTTTTTAAAGACATTCAGTCCCTTGTCGAGATCTGCTTTGCTTGTGACCTGACCTGCCGTCACCCGGTACTGCCTGTAGCCGTACTCACCCGTTTGTTCAATCTTGCCCGGTATACTCCGCTTGCTGAAAAATTCAAGCGCATGCTGTAATTTCTCCGAGCCGATCAGAGCTTCCGAACTCAGTTTGTACCGGCTGTAATACTGGCCGGTCTTGACGGCCTCTGCGTGAATGCCTGTTTCTTTAAAGAAATTGAGCGCCTTCGTCACTTTGTCCTGTTCGTATACGGACTCCGTTGTCAGCTGATAATGGCTGTACACTTTTTTTCCCGTCGGTCCGGACGTTCCCGCCGCACCGTTTTTCTTGAAGAATTCCAGCCCTTTATTGATTCGCGCTTGGACGGCTGTTTCGCCGGACGCGATCCGGAAGCGATTGACGGTCGTACCGCCGGCGTTTTGGGCGGAAGCCTGAATGTTTTTGTTTTTAAAAAACCGGATGCCGTCGTTTGCTTTCTTTTGATCTGAAACCGGGACGGAAACGATTCTGAAAGATGTCTGCTTTCTCCCTGCCTTTGCAGCAGTATAACGCCACGTTTTCTTTTTAAAAAAGGCGTCGACTTTTTTAAGGTTTTGGCTGTCTACGCTTTTCATGCTGACGATCCAGAAACGCGTGCCTTTTACCTTTTCCGTGCTTGAGGTGAGACCGGTATTCTTTTTAATTTGGCCGGCGGCATTTTTCGCGGTCTTTTCGTCATTAAAATATCCCGATTTCACATTGTAAAGCTGCGCCGGCTGACCGGCGGCTTCATATGCCCCTTTGACCTTGAGCTCTTTTTCAAACTGCTTCAGCAGATTTTTTGCGTTTGTTTCGCCTTGTATCGCACCTGTCACAATTTTATATCTGGGCTGTTGTTTCTTTACTGTTTCTATCGTTCCTTTAAGAGCGGTTTCTTTTTCAAATTGGACAAGCAGGCTTTTCGCTTTGCTCTCATCTGCGATTTCTCCTGAATAAAGCTTGACGATCGCTTGTCCCGCTCCGTATGGTGCGTACGACGCTTTGAGGCCGGTCGCTTTTTGAAAACGATCGAGGATGGCTTTCGTGTTGTCTTCGCCTTCGATTCCTCCGGTGGCAACCTTCACGTATGCTTCCCTGTTCCCTGCAAGTGTATATGTTGCTTTCAGCCCCGTTTCTTTTTCAAATTGGAGCGCCCATTCCTTGGCTTTTGCTTCACCGGCAAATTCCTTTGATACCGCTTTGGAAAACGGTTCTTTCTGTCCAATCGGACCATAGGACGCCTTCAAACCGGTTTCTTTTTCAAACTGCAAAAGCAGATTTTTTGCTCTGCTCTCCCCTTCTATCCCCCCTGTTGTCAAAACGTAAGTTGTGCCGTTTTTCCCTGAAGGTTTGACCTCGGCTTTCCATCCCGTTTCCTTTTTCAGTTGTTCGGCTACTTTGAGCGCCTCGCTTTCGCTATTAAACTCTTTTGTTGTTTCGATTTTGTAGACGGAAGTATCGGTATATGCTGCTAAAGCAGGGATTGCCGGGACGGCCGTATGTATGAGCAAAATGATTGCAGCAAAAATAACGGTTTTTCTAATGTTTTTCACATTCTCTACTCCCCTCGACTATAAGCCTCCTAATTTCAAAAACTTGCTTTCTCTTTTTATCGGCGAGCCGGACTATTTTTTCACAATAAAAAAGCTTAACGGCCTTCTTTTGAAGACCGTTAAGCTTTTTATATGTGAGACACGATTAATTCGCATGTTCCTTCTATCGTAAAGTCATTCGTTTCCGCCGGCAGGATAAAATTTGCTCCTTTGCTGATCGGAAATAATTCTCCGCCCTGAGTGAGCTTTCCTTCTCCTTCAATCACACTGCATAACAGGAAAGGGGCATCCTGGGTCAGCTCAACGGCACCGTCGATCTCCCATTTGTATACGGAGAAGTATTCGGCTTCTACAAAAGTCTTAATGGTAATCCCTTTTTGAGTTTCTGTCGATTCGTCAACATAGCTGTCAACGTGCGGTACTGTTGTGACATTGATCGCCTGTGTCAGGTGAAGCTCGCGCTTTTCTCCATTTTGATCGGCCCGGTCATAATCGTATACCCTGTACGTCGTATCAGAGCTCTGCTGTGTCTCCAAAACGACCGTCCCTTCGCAAAGAGCATGAATCGTGCCGCTTGGCACATAATAAAAATCGCCCGGCTTGATTTTGATCCGCCTTAACAAGTTGTCCCAATCACCGCTGTTGATCATGGTGACCAGCTCTGTCCGCGTTCTCGCCGTATGGCCGTAAACGATCTCGGCACCTTCTTTGCAATCGATGATATACCAGCATTCCGTCTTACCGAGTTCCCCGTTTTCGTGTTCGCCCGCATAGTAGTCATCGGGGTGGACTTGAACGGAAAGGTCTTGATTGGCATCAAGTATTTTCGTTAACAGCGGGAAACGGTCTCCCTCTGCACCGCCGAACAATTCGCGGTGCTCGTCCCAAAGCTCGGCAAGCGTTTTTCCTTTGTAAGGACCCGAAGCAACGATGTTCGGCCCGTTTGGATGGGCGGAAATGGCCCAGCATTCACCTGTCAAATCAGAGGGAATGTCATAGCCGAATGTCTCGCGCAAAGCCGCTCCCCCCCAGATCCTCTCTTTAAACTCAGGCTGCAGAAATATCGGTGATTGAGTCATGAAGCCATCTCCTCCCTTAATTCACGATTATCTTATGTAAATAAAACGCTTTCTTTTATTGATAGACATGTATGATAAAATATAAACCTTTTCATATTTATTATGACGTTATCTCGATAGAAGTCAATGCCGGAAAGGAAAAACAGAAGCCCCAGAGGCTTCTGTTTTAGATTGTTGACAAAATCCCAAAACGGCTTTTTGTTTTGGGATTTTGTCATCCTTTCAGCGTGATTGAAAACCCTTGCAGTCTAGGAAGGCCGAGCATCGGAGCGGAGCGAATGTTGGAATTCGTGAGCACCGACGCGCAGGCCTGACAACGAATGCGAGGGTTTGTCGACACGCTGAAACAGAAGCCCCGGAGGCTTCTGTTTCAGATTATGCCAGCTCGATAATGCGCTGATTTGAGCTTCCTCTGTAAAGGAGCGTCAAGTCCCTTTTTTTGATTTCGAACGGGCCGTCTACCAGGACATCACAATAGGCCAGCAAAGCGCTGTGCTTTTCATTTTTCAAGATTTGTTCGTACGTATAGCCGCTGTAAAGCCAGATGTCTTTTTCGGATTGCTGCTTAATTCTCTCAGACAGTTCGATCAGTTCGCTCGCATGCAAAAGCGGCTCTCCTCCTGAATAGGTGACGTTTGTAAGCGGGTTTTTCATAATTTCCTCAAATACTTCGTCTACACTCATATCAAATCCGTTATTGATATTCCAGCTTTGTTTATTATGGCAGCCTTCACACATATGCGGGCAGCCCGCTAAAAACACGACTGTTCTCAGTCCTTCTCCGTCTACGATGCTGTCATGGATAATATTCATCACTTTCATAGGTGCTTCACTCTGTCCTTTTCTTCTTGTCTTTTCGCCGAATTCCACTTTGACATATCTCCGACTAAATATCCCGTAATCCGTCTGATCCGTTCAATCAAAGCCTCATCTCGATTTTTGCACTGCGGGCACTCGTTATCGATGATTCCGGTAAATCCGCACGCCTTGCAGTGGTCGACAGGATGGTTGATCGAGGCGTAGCCCATGCCTGACCGGCGCATGGCGGTTACAATCATGTCCATCGCTTTAATGTTTTTTTTCGGGTCTCCGTCCAGCTCAATGTAGCTGATATGCCCGCCATTGCACATCAAATGGAACGGCGCTTCTTTTCTGATCTTTTCAACCGCAGTCAGCTTATAGTGAACAGGGATGTGAAACGAGTTCGTATAGTAGATCCGGTCTGTGACATTGTGGATCGAACCGAACTCCAATTTATCTTTTTTGACAAATTTCCCTGAAAGTCCTTCTGCCGGTGTGGCGATCAAAGAAAAGTTCAGCTTGTGTTTTTCTGTGGCTTCATCGGCCTTATCTCTCATCGACTGAACGATTTTTTTGCCGAGTTCAAACGACTCTTCGCTTTCTCCGTGATGTTTTCCTGTCAATGCAGTCAAAGCTTCAGCCAGTCCGATAAATCCGATGCTCAATGTTCCGTGCTTTAGCACATCCTCGAGCGTGTCCTCAGGATCAAGCTTCTCGCTTTCATGCCAGATGCCTTGCGAATACAGGAACTTAAAGTCTTTTGCTCTTTTTTTGCATTGAAAGGCGTACCGTTCAAGCAGCTGTTGAATCGTTAATTCCATGTAGCGGTTCAGCAAAGCAAAAAACTGTTCAACATTTTCGCTGAGCAGCGCTATTTTGACAATGTTGATCGAGGTGAATGACAAATTCCCTCTGCCGATGCTGTTTTCTTTCCCATGAATATTGGACATGACGCGCGTTCTGCATCCCATATAAGCGATTTCGCTTTCCGGTGTTCCGTCATAAAAAGGTTTATTCACGGGCGAATCGATAAAGCTGAAGTTCGGAAACAGCCTTTCAGCGCTCGTTTCCAATGCAAGCCGGTACAAGTCATAGTTAGGGTCTGTTTGATCGACGTTGACGCCTTCTTTCATTTTGAAGATCTGAATCGGAAAAATCGGCGTCTCCCCCTTGCCGAGACCTGCTTTTGTCGCCTTCAGAATATTTTTGATCAAAAGGCGGCCTTCCCTTGACGTATCCGTGCCGTAATTAATTGAAACAAACGGAACCTGTCCGCCGCCCCGCGAATGCATGCTGTTGGCATTATGTATAAAGGCTTCGCACGCTTGGTAAGTTGTGTTGTCCGTTTCTTCCCACGCTCTTTCCCTTATCTCTTCTTCTGTCAAAGTTGTCGGGTATTGTTTGATTTTCACCAGATGCTTTTCGTACGTTTTTCGGACGTAAGGCGCCAGGTCGTAATCGAACATCGGAAATGACTGGCCGCCGTGCTGCATATTTTGATTCGATTGAAAAATGATGGATGCGAGTGACAATGCGCTCATAATGTCCTTCGGTTCCCTGAGAGAGCCGTGGCCTGTATGGAATCCGCCTTTTAACAGCCGGCCCAAAGGGATCTGGCAGCAAGTCGTTGTCCCGCTCGGCATATAGTCTAAATCGTGCGGATATATCAAGTTGTCATCGACTGCTTTCTTGATTTCCGGCGACATTAAGTACTGGAGCGCATAATGTCTGGAACTCTCGGATGCAAACCGGCTCATTTGCCCCATCGGAGAGCGGCCGTCTACGTTGGCATTTTCCTGCATAATATCGTGATCTCCATACCCGACGATATCATGAAATGTTTCTGTCAATTGCAATAATCCCTGTTCTTTAAAGCCTGTTGTCATCCTAATCTCTCCTAAAAAGTAGCATATATAGTGTCCGAACTTCCACAGGACACTATATATTGATATTAGCACAAATGATACCCGTTAAATTTAGCAATTTGGTGACGTTATTTCAAAACGGTCATAAAAAAACGCCCCGGACAAAATGTCCCGGTGCGTCAGCGGCGAAATGACTTGTAATCGATCGTCATTTGTTTCGGAGGTTTTCTTTGTTTTGTCCGTTTTTCGATCCAGACGGTTGCAAGCGGCGTCAGAAGCGAGGTGACAATGACGCTTGTCGCGATGATCGCGGTCGCTGAATCAGCCACCGGCGCAAACACGGGGTTTGCATCGGCAAGCGCATACGGCACGGCTACCGCAGCCCCGGCCGTTGACGATGCCGCGACGCCCGCAACGCCGTCTCCTCTTGCGACAAAGCGGTCCAGCAGGTATAGAGAAGCACCCGAGAGAACGACGACTGATACGCCGACAACAATACCTAAAAAGCCGGATTGGATTAACATTTTAAAATCGAGCGTGTTTCCCAGTGAAAATGCGAAGAACGGAATGATCGCCGGTACGACTTTTCCGAACAAATCGCGCAATTCAGGGTCAAGGTTTCCGAGAATACAGCCGAGTAAAAACGGGATGACGGTTGCAGCCAGCGTCTCCCAGGGAAATGCTGCGAGCCCTGTCACACCGAAAGTGACCATCGTCATAAACGGGCCCGATTCCGTGCTGATAAAGGCGAAAGCACCGGCGTCTTCCTTTCTTCCCATGTGGTTCATTAACGCCAAATACAGACCGCCGTTCGTTTCATTCATAACGGCTACAATAGCAAGCACTGACAGTCCGGCAAAAAACCCGCTTTGAATGCCTTCATCTGGAATGAACTGCGCTGCGATCAAACCCAATAATGCGGCAATGCCGACTTTGCCGATCAGAAGTGTCAGTCCCTTCCTCGCAATATATCCTGAAGAACGAAAATCTATTGTTGCACCAACGCAAAAGATAAATACTCCTAAAATCGGCAGCGTTCCGGTAATCAGGGCGCCTGTAAATCCGCCGAAAAACTCCGCGGTTCCCGGAGCAAACGTATTCAGCGTTGCGCCCAGAAAGAGCGGAATGATCATCATGCCGCCCGGCACACGTTCAATCGTTGCTTTAATTTTCATCATTTTTTCTCCCATTCTAGAAATTAATGAAAAAACAAAGCTGTCGATCTTGCAAAATCTGAAGTCTTTTCACGCTGCGCACGCTTTAATTCTGCCGAATCCGACGCTGAAAGATACGCTGGATATCCGCTTCTGACACTTTGTTCAGCTGGCTTCCCACTCCAACTGCCAATGCTCCGGCATCGAGCCATTTCTCCACATCGCCCGGATGGATCCCCCCGGTTGGTATGAAACGAACCTTCGGAAAGGGGCCCGCGAGGTTTTTCATGTAAGGAATCCCGGAAGTCCCCCCTGGAAACAGCTTAAGAACCCGAAAACCCTTTGAGACCGCTTCCATAATTTCGCTCGGTGTTAATACGCCGGGAATAAAAAATGTATGCAATGAGGCGGCTTCCTCAGCCAATTTTTCTGAAAAACCCGGACTGACGATGAATTTTGCCCCCGCTGCCGCGGCTTCCCTCGCCTGTTCGCTTTCAACCACCGTTCCGGCTCCGACAAGGAGGCCGTCTTTTCCTGCAAATTTTTCAATCAGCTCAGACGCTCCCGGCGTCGTATATGTGATTTCAATCGCAGTAATTCCTTTGTCGATCAATCTGTGAATGCTTTCCTCAGCAGCTTCCTTATCGCCTGCGCGGACGACCGCGATCAGCCCGGCCTCGGCCAGCTGCTCCTGCACTTTTCCGATCATAGACATTTCCATTACGGTCAACCTCCTGTTTTTTGGTTGTTTGCCTCTGCGGCCATAAAAGCTTTCAATTGATCCCTTGACGGCAGGCCGTCCATATCACCCGGAGCCATGACGGCCAGAGCTCCGATCGCATTTGCCCTCTGAACTGCTTCTTCAAGCGGCAATCCGTCTAATAGACCGCTGATCATGCCGACGGCAAAACCGTCACCAGCGCCAACGGTATCAACAACCTTTTCCACCTGATAACCCGGCACATAACCCTCTTTGTCCGGTGTCCGGTAATAAGCCCCCTCTTTTCCAAGCTTGATGACAATGACCTTGACCCCCTGCATCACATAATATTTAGCGATATCCTCGGGAGAATTGCAGCCTGTCAGGAGTTTTCCTTCATTGATCCCAGGCAGAAACCAGTCTGCTTGCGCGGCGATCTCATGAATCGTGTGAACCATTGTCTGCTGGTCCGGCCAAAGCTGGAAGCGGAGATTCGGGTCAAACGAAATCGTCTTTCCATCTTTTTTCATCTGGTGAACGGCGTGGCGGGCGAAGCCCCGCATTTCCCTTGAAAGGGCAGGAGGTATGCCTGTCACATGCATATGTTTGGCTTCTTTGAAATACTCTGCCGGGTAGTCATCAATGCTCATCGTGCTTGCGGCTGATCCTCTGCGGTAATACGTGACATCAGGGTCCCCGCTTTCAACCTTTGACTTGAGCAGGATGCCTGTCTGCCGGTCTGCACTGCGTTTGACTTCAGAGATGTCGACGCCTTCTTTTTTCAATTCATTTAAAATAAAAGTTCCAAGCGAATCGGCGCCGACCTTGCTCATCCAGCCGACTCGAAAGCCCAGGCGCGACAGTCCGACGGCAACGTTTGTTTCCGCTCCGGCAAGAGCCTTGGAAAACGAAGAAGCCTCATGCAGTCCGCCTGTTTCATTTGCGTAAAACATAGCCATCGATTCTCCGAATGTCATCACATCAAGCGACATGATTTCACTCTCCTTTCGAAATGGTACCGGTTTCAAAAAAAAGTTGCAGAAAAACACTCTCCCCTAAATTGTCGGGTGTATGAGTGTCTCCATTTGACGAGTTCTACAGCGACTGTCTGAGAACAAGCTCTGCCTCAAGCTGAATCGTCTGCGGTGCACTTTCATCTCCTTCAATCCGTTTGATGATCCGCTCCATGGCGGCTCTGCCCATTTCATGCGACGGCTGGGCGATGGTGGTAATGCCCGGACCGATCAATTTATACCATTCCGTATCATCAAATCCGGCAATTCCGACGTCTTCCGGAATCGAAATGCCAAGCTCATAAAGGCAGCTGATGATTTTCAGCATCAGAAGCCCGTTGTTTCCAAGAATGGCTTTTTTCCCTTCTTTCATTTCTAAAAAGCTTTTGACGGAATGTAAAAGAGATTCTTTGTCTTTGACATCTGCCTCATATACAAGGGGATTGCCGCCGGCATTGCGTTTAAGCGCGATTTCTGTATAGGCGGAAACCCTTTCCTCCCTTGGACTGATCCCTTTAATCGGCTCGGTAAACAGACCGACCTGGGCATAGCCTTTGTCATACATGAGATTGACGATTTGACTTGTCACTTCGCGGTTGTTCGTTGTAACTGCATCGATTTTGAGCCCGGGCACTTTCCGGTCAACGAGCACAATCGACACATCCTGGCTGATTAAATCCATGAGCACATCGTTATTTCTTCCCGTCGTATTAATAATCAGCCCTTCAATGTAATGCGCGTTCAGCTTGTGCAGCATCTCCCATTCTTTTTCAGGACTGTTGTCCGTGTTGCAGACCATGATGCTGTACCCGTACTGATCGCAAACCTCTTCCACCCCTCTCAAGGTGGCGACTGAAAACGGGTTTGTAATATCGGCGACCAAAAATCCGATAACCTTGCTTTTTTTCACCTTCAGCCCCTGTGCCATCTGACTGGGGCGGTAATTAAGCTCCTCGATCGCTTTTTTGATGCTTTTCACCTTTTTCGGTGAGATGGCATCAATCTTCCCGTTGATATAACGGGAAACCGTTGATTTTGATACACCTGCATGTGCGGCTACTTCGTTGATGGTTACTTTCGCTGTTTGCTTATCCCTCATTCAAGTACTCCTATGACCTTATGATTTGAAACCGATTTCAAAAACTTTATACCATCAGCATATCACATCATTTAAAATTTGGAAGAGTCTTTTTTAATATTTCAAGATTGACCTTGACAATATTCAGAAAAAAGTGAAAAGACTGTTGACGATTTCCATTATTTACTTTACAATTCATGTTTGAAACCGTTACCAAAAACTTTGGCCCCTTCATTCAAGTCAGTCTAAAAACGTCCAATTCAAGGAGGAGAAGGTATGGAAAATCGTTATTCTGTTCATCCTGAACAAGCGAAACGATTCACAACCGCAGAGCTTCGCGAGCATTTTTTAATAGAGTCATTGTTTGTTGAAAACAAACTGAACATGGTTTATTCGCATGAAGACAGAGTCGTGATCGGCGGGGCCGTTCCAGTGAAGGAATCCATCGCGCTCAATGCCGGCGATTTTTTAAAAACGGACTATTTTCTGGAACGGCGCGAAATCGGAATTGTAAATGTCGGGAAACCCGGTGTGGTCAAAGTCGGTGATGAAGAATACGTACTGGAGCACAAAGATTTTCTGTATATCGGCCTGGGAAATAAAGACGTTTCTTTCTCAAGCTTGAATGAAGGCGGAGCCAAATTTTATTTCATCTCAGCGACCGCACACCAAAAGTATCCGGTGCAAAAAGCTTCGCTTTCAGAGCTTCCATACGATCATTTAGGAGAAGAAGCCTCTTCAAATGTCCGCAATCTATACAAAGTGATTCATGCAGACGGCATTCAAAGCTGCCAGCTGATGATGGGCATTACATTTCTGGAACCCAATAACACATGGAACACGATGCCGGCGCATGTTCATGACCGGCGGATGGAAGCTTATCTGTATCTTGACCTTGCTGAAGATGCAAAGGTGTTTCATTTCATGGGCGAACCGACGGAGACAAGGCATCTCGTCGTCGGCAACGAACAGGCAGTCATTTCACCCGCGTGGTCTGTCCACTCGGGCTCCGGCACATCCAACTACTGCTTTATATGGGCGATGGCCGGAGAAAACTACACATTTAAGGACATGGATGCTGTCCCGATGAATGTCATACGGTAAGGGCGTGAACGTGAGATGGGATATCTTGAATCGTATTTTTCACTTGAAGGCAAAACCGCGCTTGTCACAGGCCCGGGAACTGGAATCGGCAAAGGAATTGCCGAAGCGCTGGCAAAAGCGGGAGCGGATATCATCGGCACTTCACATACGAGCGGGCTTGATGAAACAAAGCGGCTGATCGAAGAAACCGATAGAACGTTTACGTCTTATCAGCTTGATATGGGCAGCCTTGACGAGGTTGAAACCTTTGCAAAAGAGGTGCTTGACCGTCATCAGATTGATATTCTCGTCAATAATGCCGGGACGATCCGCAGAGAAAAAGCGGCTGATTTTTCCCGGGAGAACTGGGAAGCGGTGATCAATGTCAATTTGAACAGCTTATTTTTGCTGACGCAGGCTGTCGGCCGGCAGATGATTGAGCGAAAGCAGGGGAAAATCATCAATATTGCCTCGCTTCTTTCATTTCAAGGAGGCATTCTCGTCCCTGCATATACGGCAAGCAAGCATGCAGTAGCCGGATTGACGAAGTCTTTTGCCAATGAATGGGCGGCGTACAATGTCCAGGTCAATGCAATTGCGCCGGGCTATATCACAACGAACAATACAAAGCAGATCCGCGAGGACCAAAACCGCAATGCCGAAATCTTAAAACGGATTCCGGCCGAGCGCTGGGGTCAGCCGGATGACATTGCCGGAGCCGCCGTATTCCTTTCGGCGCCGGCATCCGATTATGTGAATGGACATGTGCTGGCGGTCGATGGCGGATGGCTGGCAAGATAATGCGCCGAAAAGGCTGCCGGTAGCTCGGCAGCCTTTATCATAGCTATGGCTTCAAAATCACTTTAATGCAATCATCTTCATGGCCGTTGAATAATTGGTAAGCGCGGCCGGCTTCTTCAAGCGGAAGCTGATGCGTAATGATTTCCTTCGGATCAAATTGATTCTCTTCAATCTTCTTGTAAATCTCAGGCATCAAATGGATAACCGGGGCCTGCCCCATTTTTAGTGTAACATTTCTGGAAAAGAACGCGCCGAGCGGAAACATATTATAATTGCTTCCATATACCCCTGTAATCTGTAGGGTCCCGCACTTTCTGACCGCCTTTGTAGAAATTTGAATCGGTCCGAGCGTGCCGCCCTGAAGCTTCAGTTTTTGCTCCAGGTACTCAAGCGGAGATTTTTTGCCGTCCATCCCCACGCAGTCGATCACGACATCCGCCCCGCCTTTTGTAATCTCCTTTAAATGCTCGCCCATGTCAGGATATTTTGTAAAGTCAAATACTTCGACGCGGTTTAACGCTCCAGCCTGCCTTAGGCGGTAGTCCAAGTAGTCTACTGCAATGACCCGCTTCGCCCCTTCCATCCAGGCAAACTTCTGCGCCATTAATCCGACCGGTCCGCAGCCGAGAACAATGACGGTGTCTCCCTTTTTAACGCCAGCGTGAAGCACGCTCCAATACGCGGTTGGCAGGACATCTGATAAAAACAGGAGCGACTCGTCCTCCATCTCGCATGATTCAGGGATGACAAACGGCGTGAAGTTGCCAAACGGCACTTTTAAATATTCGGCCTGTCCGCCAGGGTGGTTTCCGAACTTTTCCGAGTAGCCGAAATATCCGCCTGAATCATAATGGGGATTGGCATTATCACACTGGCTTTCCAGCTTGTTTTCGCAATAAAAGCAATGTCCGCATGCAACGGTAAACGGGATGACGACCCGGTCCCCTTTTTTCACTTTTGTTACATCAGGTCCTGTTTCTTCTACAATTCCCATCGGTTCATGGCCGAGCTGGAAGCCTTTCGGAAGAGGAAAATTCCCTTGATAAAGATGGAGGTCTGATCCGCAAATCGCCGTAGAAGTAATTCTGACAACGATATCATCGCTTCTTTCTATTTTGGCGTCCTCCACCTGGCTGACTTTAACATGCTGAGGCCCTTGAAACGTTACAGCTTTCAAATCGTCACACTCCCATTATCGTTCAGTTGACTTTAGTGTGAGATAAACCCGGGTTCTTATTCAGTTTTTTAAACAAACGTTTCATTAACCGTCATGCAGAGCGGTCATGATTCATACATAGAAGAAAACGGAGGTGTTGGGATGCTGCTGCAAATACTAGTCGGAGGGCTGGTTGTTTTCGTTATTTTCTTTCTCGTGTTTCGGGCGATCAGAACGGGTAATCTGCCGCGCCATGACGATTCGCAGCCAGAAGACGGAGAAAACAGAGATCAGCCATGATTGGCTTGGCTGGCCTCCTCACACAAAAAAGGATGGGGCCATGCCCATCCTTTTGCCTATCGTTCAACCGGCTGCGTGTCAGTTCCCGTGATTCCGCCGTGCCTGTCCCGTAAATCCTGCTCGATTTCTTCAAGGCTTTTGCCTTTTGTTTCTGTTACTTTAAAGAAAACGAACAGGAAGGCCGCGATTCCGATGGCCGCATAGCACAGGAACAGGTAACTGATGCCCATCGCTTCCATGAGGACCGGAAAACTTAATGTCACAATTAAGTTCCCTGCATGAAGCATTAAAGTCGATACTCCGGTTCCCACCCCTCTGACATGAAGGGGGAACAGCTCAGGCAGCACCACCCAGACGATCGGTCCCCAGCTGACGGCAAATACGACAATGAATACACCTAAACAGATGACAGTCATCCATGCCGCACCAGTCGTATTGCCAAAAAAGATATTGGTGAAAGAAAGCACGATTAAACTGATGACCATGCCGGCATTTCCAAATAATAAAAGCGGCTTCCGGCCAATCCTGTCAATAAAGCGGATCGCCACAAGCGTCATCAGAACATTGATCATACCGATGCCGACTGTCCCCAAAATGGCCGCCGAATCTTCAAATCCGACATTCGTAAACGTTTTTGGGGCATAGTAAATAATTGTGTTGGTTCCGATAAATTGCTGGAGAAACGCCAGTCCGACCCCTGCGATTAACGCCGGGCGCACCCACGGTTCCAGCAGCTCTTTCAAGCCCCCCTGCTCCTGCTTTTCCGCTTCCTTAATTTCTTTGATTTCCTGATCGACCTGCTTTCCTCCCCTCATCTTGGACAAAACCCGTCGCGCTTTCTCTTCTTTTCCTTTTGTTAAGAGCCAGCGTGGGCTTTCCGGCATGAAAAAGATACCGATTAAAAGGCCGATTGACGGAATAAGAGCCAAGCCCAGCATCCAGCGCCATGCACCTGCATCACTAAATGCATAATTGATCAAATAAGAGACCAGAATCCCGATCGTAATCATCAGCTGATTTAATGAAGAAAGCGCGCCCCTAGATTCCTTCGGCGCAAGCTCTGAAAGGTACAAAGGAACAATGGTCGTTGAACAGCCAACCGCAAGGCCGAGCACGATCCTGAAAACCACCATATATTCCGTGCTTGGCGCCAGGGCCGTTCCGAGCCCCCCAATGCAATACAGCACTGCCGCTGACATAATCGCCCTTCTTCTCCCGAAGCGGTCTGTCAGCCTGCCGGACAAACCCGATCCGAAAATCGCCCCGATTAAAATTGCGCTGACAACCAGCCCTTCTGTAAAGGCATTGAGCCCAAGCTCATCTTTCATAAATAAAATCGCCCCGGAAATGACGCCCGTATCATAACCGTAGAGCACACCGCCCAAGGCTCCAAAAAAATAAAGCCAGGCATTCGATCTTTTTCCCTTCATCAGTATATCCTCCTAACAAGGCTTGTCTTTTATAATCTTTAACCTTGTCTCGCTTTCTTCAAACCTAAGAAACATGGAGTACCATTAAAAGGAATTTAAAAATATGAAACATTTTATCTGTTTCATCGTCTTATTTAAGGCGGCAAAATGATCAGATCCCGCGGAATTTCCAGAGAATTCCCATATGCAAAACAGCAAATATCTTGTAAAATCCAAGATTGGAAAACCATTTTTTTATCAAAATTTAGACTTATTCAACAATTGTACGTTTTAATATAAATAAAAGAGGAGCTTATACATGCTACGATCGCAACGAACGAAGAAAAAGAGACTAAGAAAATGGGTGAAATACTCATTGTTTTTCATTGCTTTAATCCTGACGGCGACAGCAGCCGCAGGCGGCTATGCGTACTACAAAGTGGCGAACGCCTCCAAAGATGCGCAAGTCACCCTTTCCAGAGGAGAACAGTCCGTCAAGCGGATTAAAGAGTTCAA
Organism: Bacillus sp. PK6-026; assembly: GCF_054161455.1. NCBI lineage: Bacteria > Bacillati > Bacillota > Bacilli > Caryophanales > Bacillaceae > Bacillus > Bacillus sp. PK6-026. The sequence continues at coordinate 3,817,792 of NZ_CP096418.1, forward strand.
TCCTAAAAAAGATAACTTCTCCATCCTGTTGATGGGGATTGACGCCCGTCCCGGACAAAGCATGGACAAAGAACGAAGCGATGCGATGGTTCTCGCCACGTTCAACAGAAAAAACAAATCAGTGAAACTATTAAGCATCCCGCGGGATTCCTATGTTAACATCCCTGGACGCGGCTTTGATAAAATCACGCATGCCCACTCATTAGGCGGACGCGACCTCAGTACAGAAACCGTCGAAAACCTGCTCGACATTCCGGTTGATTACGTCATGGAAGCCAATTTTTCAGCTTTCAAAGAAGTAGTTGACGAGCTCGGCGGTGTACCGATCACAATCAAAGAAGACTATATTGTCCGGCAGATTAAAAAGGATACGAAAGGCAAAGTCAATCTCCAAACAGGTGAGCAAACGCTAAACGGAGAAGAGGCCCTTGCTTATGTAAGAACGAGAAAAGCCGATACGGATTTGAAGCGCGGCGATCGCCAGATGGAAGTCATCAAATCGATTATCAACAAATCCAAATCGCTTACTGCCATTCCGGCTTACGACGATATCCTTGATACAGTCGGAAAGAACGTATCAATGAACTTGTCGCTGAATGATGCAATCGGGCTGATCCCGTTTATGACGTCCATTCAAACGATCGATACCCTTCAATTGAAAGGGAGCGATTATCAACCGGGCAAAGTCTACTATTTCCAGCTTGACCAGGAAAATCTCAACGAAATCAAGCAGGAATTAAAACAGCAGCTGGATGTATAATTAGAAAAAGGATGAAGATGATTCATCCTTTTTCTCTTTAATGAAACTCAAGATTTACTATTGAAAAAATCTAAATTTAGGTTTAGCCTTTTACATAACATGTCCTTTTAGGGAATACTGCCGAAGAGAGCTGTTTTTCGCCTCCCGAAAAACGGCAAACTGCTCTTACAGGAGGTTATCTTTACATAATGAGGTTAATTGCGATCGATTTAGACGGGACTCTTTTAAATACCGAAAGCCAAATATCCGCAGAAAACCGGGCCGCTATCAAAAAGGCGCTCATCTCAGACTGCATCGTAACCATTTGCACGGGACGGGCCACATTTGACGTCAAAGCGCTTCTGAACGATTTGGATATTCCGATTATCGCCGCAAACGGGGGAACGGTTCACGATTTCAACTATAAACTCCTAAGCAGAACGTTAATGGACAAGGACGCCGGAAAAAAGGCCGCCCAATACTTAACAGATCATCAAATCTATTTTGAGGTTTATACGGACGATGCGCTGCTTTCTCCTTATGACGGAGAGCAGAAGCTTGAAGCAGAGCTCGATATCGTCACAAGCGCCAACCCTGATGAAGACAGGGATACGCTTTGGCAGGGCGCACTGACTCAGTTTAAACAATTCGGCATCAAACCGGTCCCCGACATTCGCGAGGTTTTTAACGGAGACGAACATATTTATAAGCTGTTGTGCTTCTCATTTGATATGGAAAAACTGAAAAAAGCAAAAGAAGACCTTTCAGCCTTTCCAAAATTGGGACTCACATCTTCCGGAAGACATATCATCGAGATTCTGCCTGATGAATCCGGCAAAGGCCGCGCTTTAAAAGAGCTGGCCCGTCACTATGGAATCGAGAAAAAAGACATCTACGCGATCGGCGACAGCCCGAACGACCTGTCAATGTTTGAGGAAGCCGGCCATCGGATCGCGATGGGCAATGCAATCGATGAGCTGAAGCATATCAGCACGTTTATCACGAAAAGCAATGACGAAAACGGCGTCGCTTATTTCATTAATAAACTGCTGGAAAATGAATATCAATAATTAGAAAACCGCTCGAAGATGACTCGAGCGGTTTTCTGCTACTTAATTCTGACGCTTCCGGCGTATTTCTCTTTCCAATAGGCGCTCGTCTCCATATCTGCTGTCGTCACACCGGCAGACAAGGTGACAAGAACGACCTGGCCATTTCCGATATAGATGGCGGGATTCAGAACAGTGGTTCCTTTAAAGAACACGATGTCTCCAGGCTCCAGCTCCTTTTTTGTGATTTTCTTACCTGTACTGTATTGTTTATCAGCGTACCGCGGAAGTTCCACTCCTGCCGCCGTTTTATAGACATATTGGATAAAACCCGCCGTATCAAAGCCTTCTTTAGGCGATGTGCCGCCTTTTTGATAACCGACTTCGCCGATATGCCTGATCGCTTCAGATACAATCGGATTTTTCGGCAGGGACATGTTGTCAAAACGTCTGACTCCTGTGAACTTCTTCTGCCAGTAGGAAGCCGACAAGTAAGAGATCGTCACTTTATTTGAACGGCTCGCATGGATAAACCGGCCGCCCCCGGCATAGATGGCGTTATGGGATATTCCCGGTTTGTACGTATTGCTGAAAAACAAAACATCACCCGGCCGGATATCTTCAAGCTTCACCTTTTGACCGACCGCCCATTGCTGTTCCGCCGATCTTGGCAAATAAACACCGAGCACCTCTCTGAAAACGTATTGGGTCAGTCCTGAACAGTCAAACCCGAGATCCGGAGAGTTTCCTCCAAATACATATGGAACACCGACATAGCTCTTCGCTTTTTGAACGACCGGGTCCATAGAAATCTTAGGCTCTTTTGTGATCCTTTTCGCTTTAAGATACCCCGAGCTCCAGTAAGAACTGCCTTCAAGCTTTGTCACGACAACTCCGTTTGATTTTGTGCTGTGGATGATTTGATCATTTCCCATGTAGATGGCGACATGAGTCGGTCCGTCCGATTCCAGCTCGGCATTCTTGAAAAAGACAAGATCCCCCTTTTCGAGCTGCTGACGGCTGACGCTGCTTCCAAGGGTCGATTGCTCCTTTACCGTTCTCGGGAGCGTAATATCGAGCGATTGAAACACATATTGTACAAAGCCTGACGAGTCAAACCCCGTTTTCGGCTTCTCTCCGCCGTAGCTGTATTTCGCACCCTCAAGATGTCTGGCGGTTTCTGCTATTTTCTCGCCGATCGTATCGGCGTATACGTCATTGTGATTCGTTAAAAATAAAGACATCAAAAACACCGCAATTCCACAAAACAAAACCAACTTTTTGTTTGCCGCTTTTTTTATCAATTGTTCTGTTCCTCCTCTTCTTTCCTCTTTCATCGTCATTCAATTGGGATATTTAAAGGACTTTTTTTGCGTGTACAGCAGCGTCATACGAGAAGAAACGCGCAGCACAGCATGATCAGCTTTTTCACCTAAGCGCGGATTAAATGGATGAAGGGAAATATTCTAAAGAGGTCATGAACATGAGTTGCAGTTCCCATTCCGAATTGGTCAGGTGATGCATGTTTGAAGCTTAGTCGAAATTTGTCAGTTTTTATTCCCTTCAAAAGAATACAATAAACACGAACCCCAAAACCATGTATATATTCTCCTGATTTTCTATAAAACTTTATACACTGACCGGTTAAGAAAATTGTCGTGTTTCCCAGCCGCTTTTCACAGGTCTTTTATAACCGGAATCAGCACACGCAAAAAGAGAGTGCCGGCGGCACTCTCTTTTCTGCACTGTTATTGTTGGTTTTCCGTTGTTTGATCCTGCTGATTCACTTTTTGGATTTCCGTTGAGATTTTAGCTTTTTCATCGTTTGACAATTCATCAGAATACTTGAAAGCAGACATGAATGCAATGATCAACACTAAACCTACGAACGGCCAAATGGCTCTGACAAATTTCATTTGTTCACCACTCCGTTTTTGTTATTTTTCAGTTTGTCCGCATGATCGACTTCAAACGTCAATTTTCCGTTCTCTTCTTTCCAGTCAAGGTTTGTTCCTTTTGTCAATTGACGGAAGATCGCTTTTCGTTTTAAGAAATCGCTTTTGCCTAAAGGCGTCGGCGTTGCTTCACGAATGTTGAGAGGTGTTACCTCAAAGCGCCCTTTGCCGTCATTCATTAAATGGTATTGTACAAGTGCGCTGTCCCGTGTTCTTGACCAGCCCTGATCAAACACAAAGTTACCGAGGCTGTAGAAAATCACAGTGCCGTTATACACTTCAATCGGTTCGAGAACATGGGGGTGAGCACCGATGATGACATCTGCTCCGGCATCCGCAATCGCTTTGGCCAGATCCTTCTGTCTGTCGTTCGGCTCATTGTCATATTCTTGTCCCCAGTGCACATGAACAAGGACAAGATCCGCCTTTTTGGATGCTTCCGCGATCATTGGAATAAAGATTTTCGGGCTGAGCGGCAGCACTCCGCCTCTGTTCTTTTTGGCTGTAAAGTTCTTCGTGTAGACGTCTGTAAAACCGAGCGTTGCGATTTTAATACCGTTCACATCCTGATAGGATACGTGCTGTTTCGCGTCTTTGAGATTATTCCCTGCTCCGACAAGCTCCAAGTCCTCATTTGAGAATTTATTCAGCGTATCCTTCAAACCGTCTTCCCCGTAGTCCATCGCATGGTTGTTGGCAAAGTTCAGTACGCTGAAGTTCAGCTTTTTCAAAGTTTCGACTGATTCTTGATTCGTTTGCAGATGGATGTTCTTTTCTGCCTCTTGATAGTCCTTTGCATTTGTTACAGGGTTTTCAAAGTTTCCTGTGATAAAATCTGACACATTAAAGTATGGCTTCACATTTTTGAAGACACTTTCCGAACCGTGCAAGTTTGTCACTTTTTCTACGTTTCTTCCCATCATGATATCGCCCACAAAAGTAGCTGTAAGCTTGGCATCTTCTTTTTTGTCCATTTGCGAAGGAGTTTTGGCGCTTCCGACCCAAGTAAAGACAAACATTAAACAGAAAATAACGGGCAATACGATAAAGACGTGCTTGTTTGTTTTCTTTTTCTCCTGCTTCGTCAGCTTCAGCAGTTTTTCCTGAAAGTTCAGTTGTTTTTTCATCGATTTGACACACCTAACTTTAGATTAGATAGTAAGCATACATAATGACGAATGTTGCTCCGCTCAATAAAAGCGTACTTCCAAGCGTAATCGTTAATCCCTGTCTTTGAATGGTATTCGCGATCAGCCCCGGCACAATAATTCCGATTCCCCTGAATTCGGCAATCTCAAACGGCATCACCGGATATATAAAATCAAAACCGATTTTCAAAAGAATTCCCGTTATCAACATCGCTGCGAATTTTCTGCGTCCGTATAGAATCATAATTTTGGAAAGTCCGAATTTCACGATGACATACGTCAGCAAACTGACAAAAAGAACGAGTAACATGAAAATCGGCTGATTGAACACAAGTCCCAAATAACCCGGTACGACGAGGCCGGCTGGTACAATTCCCGTTTTCTCTGCAAAAATCAAACTGAGTAAGACTCCTAAAATGAGGGCGATATATAAATCTGATCCAAACATTGTGTTTTCTTCCTCCTAGCTAACGAGCTGCTTAATCTTGTAATCTTGTATTTTTTCAATGAGAGGCTCCGCTGCTCCGTGGATATTTCCGACTCCGTAAATGACGCGGCCCTCAAGCTTGTTTTTCAGCATGAACATGATTTCTTCCGTTGATTTGTACTCAAAATCAAACAGCTTGTCCGCAGGAATTTTGCCTGCTTCATATGCTTTGACGATCGGCTCTGTTGTTTCTCCAATCAGCACAAGTTCACTTGCTTCAATATAAGGAAGGACATCATCCGCAAACTGCTGTGTTCTGTCTACCCTGTCGGCGCGGCAGTTCATAATGACGATCGGCTGATCCGTAGGATAGCCTATTTCTTTTACACGCTTCCATATGTTTAAAGTGGAAGCTGCGTCATTGGCCGCAAAACCGTTGACGAAATGTCCGGGATTTTTGGCGTTCATCAGCGGCAGAATTCTCATGGCTCCCGGATCAGGCGGCGCATTCAGCATGCCTTTAAAAGCGGTTTCTTCGTCAATGCCCAACGCTTGAGCCACACCGAGCGCAAGAGACGCATTATCAGGGAATACCATGTACTCAAACTGTCTGAGGTATTCATCTGTTATTTTAGAATTGTCTGCGACGATGACTTTTGTATTCCTTTCTTTTGCAATCTGCTTAAAGAAATCGGTATACTCACTATCAGTGATAACTAAATGTCCATTATAAGGAATGGTTGCTGTAAAAGCTTCTGCAATTTCATCCAAAGTCGGTCCCATCACATCCATGTGATCTTCCAGCACGTTCACGATCACGCCGATATTAGCCTGAAGCAATTCTTCCTGAAAGATGATTTGGTAATCAGGGTTAACGGCCATGCACTCACTGACAATCGCATTGGCCCCTCTTTCCACCGTTTCTTTCATAACCTCTTTCTGTTCTCCGATATTCGGACCTTGAGGTTTCCTTTTGATCGGTTTCTCTTCCGGTGTGTCCCAATAAATCATCCTTGCGTCTGTCCCGGTTGTTTTTCCTACTGTTTTGTAGCCTGCCTCGATTAATATCCCTGTTGTTAATCTTGTCACCGTGGACTTTCCGCGTATCCCGTTGATGTTCACTCGGACAGGCAGCGCATCGATGTTTTGCTGGTGGCGCCTTTTTTCATAAATGCCGATCCCAACAACGATTACACAGGCTAATAGCATTACCCACATTGTTTGTCTACATCTCCTTCTTGGAATCTGATATGTAAATTCATTCATCAGTATATAGGTTCACTATGAAATCACAATCGGCATTATGTAACAGAAGACGACGAAATTTTCCGTGACAAAGATCACCTCGTCCGAGTTAATAATGCCTATCTTTTTATTGATATTTTTGGCAATCGAAAGTTCTTAATTCCTATCAGTTTTTTGTCAGCGTTTTAAGTATGCGCTTTCAAAATTCGACATTATGATTTTTGTACTTTTCTCCCTATTTCGGATGAAAGATTGAAGGATCGATGGAGGGTCTCTTTTTCCCTCGGCTGAAATCCCCTAGAAATGGGCTGTCAACCGGGATATCCCTTTTATTTTTGTATTTTTGCTCTTTTCCAACAGGTTAAAAAGTCACCAATATGCCCTCTTCAAAACAAATACGTCCTATGACAATCAGATTACCTATTAAAAAATGAAAATCTTTATTAGCATAAAGCGGGATTCATTAACAAATCCAAATTTTTTGTGAGCCGTTCGATTCACCTTGTTTCTTCAGATTTTAGGTTAAAATCCTAAGATTTAAAAAGCCATTAATTTTTTTCAACGATAATTCATCAAACTTTAACATTTTTAATTTTTCTTACTATTCTCATTGTTACTGTATTCGCCAATTTATGCCGAATGAAGGTTATTTTCTATTCAACACAACTGTATATGTCTCTATATCCCAACCCGGCTAAAAATTTCAGTGCCGGACCTTTTTTTATTGAGATTTTAAAAGGATCATGATAATCTTTATGTAAACGGTTACACAAATAGAAGGGAGAAGTCTTTTTGGCTACGATTAAAGACGTCGCACTTGCTGCAAAAGTATCTGTCGCTACGGTTTCCCGGGTATTAAATGAGACGGGATACGTCCATGAAGACACGAGGACACGCGTGTTAAAAGCGATGGAAGAACTGAATTACCACCCGAATGAAGTAGCCAGGTCTCTCTATAAAAGGGAGTCCAGACTGATCGGACTGCTCCTGCCGGATATCACAAACCCGTTCTTTCCTCAGCTTGCCCGCGGCGTTGAAGATGAAATCCACCGCCTCGGCTTTCGGCTCATCTTCGGAAACAGCGATGAAAATTTGGAAAAAGAGCTTGATTATTTGCAGACGTTTAAACAAAATCATGTGGTCGGAGTCATTTCAGCGACCAATTATCCGGATGCGCCAAATTATCAAGACTTGTCCATGCCGATCGTCTTCCTTGACCGGACGGGCGAGAATGCGCCGGCTGTATTCGCGGACAGCCGCGAAGGCGGCAGAATCGCAGCGGCTGAAATGGTCAGGAGAAACGCGAAACGAATTACGCTGATTAAAGGACCGGCCCACCTTCAGACTGCAAGAGACCGTTTCAACGGAGCGCTGGAGATGCTAAGCGGGGCCGATATCGATTTTCATGTTATGAAAACCGAGACATTTTCAGTTCCGGAAGCTCAAAAACGGGCAGCGGAGCTGTTTGCCACCTATCCGGAAACAGACGGCGTAATCGCAAGCAATGATATTGTGGCGACAGCCGTTTTGCATGAAGCCTTAAAACGGAAGATCAAAGTTCCCGACGAACTGCAGATTATAGGCTTTGATGACATTCCGCAAAGCGAATTGCTTTTCCCCTCTTTATCAACGATCAGGCAGCCCGCCTATGAAATGGGAAAAGAAGCGGCAAAACTGCTGCTGAAATTAATGAAAAATGAATATATTGAACAATCGGCAGTGCAGATGCCGGTTGCCTTTATTGAAAGACAAACGACAAGAAAGGCGGAATGACAATGAGTAAAATATGCGTGATTGGCAGCTCTTCGATGGATTTAGTCGTGACAGCGCCCAAGCGGCCGGCTGCCGGAGAAACGGTGCTTGGCGAATCTTTTAAAACGGTTCCGGGCGGAAAGGGCGCCAACCAGGCAGTCGCTGCGGCCCGGCTTGGTGCAGAGGTCCATATGATCGGCTGCGTCGGCGATGATCATTACGGAAAAGCCATCCTCGACAATTTTCAAGCGAACGGTGTTTTGACAGACTATGTGGAACCGGTTACAGGTCAGGAAAGCGGCACCGCACATATCGTTCTCGCAGACGGCGACAACAGTATTATCGTCGTCAAAGGGGCAAATGACCATGTCACACCTGAATACGTTCAAAAAGCGCTGCCTGCGATTAAACAGGCAGACATCGTTCTGATTCAGCAGGAGATTCCGGAAGAAACCGTCGATTATGTCAGCGGACTGTGCAGCTCACTCGGCATTCCTCTCCTGCTGAATCCGGCACCAGCCCGTCCGCTTTGCCCGGAAACGGTCGAACATGCGGCCTACATCACACCAAACGAGCATGAAGCTTCGGTACTGTTTCAGGGCATGTCCCGGGAGGAAGCGTTAAAGCGCTATCCGGAGAAGCTGTTCATCACAGAAGGAAAAAACGGGGTCCGCTATCACAATGGTCTGGAAGAAAGGGTCGTTCCTTCATTCCCTGTCAATGCGATTGATACGACGGGAGCCGGAGACACCTTCAATGCGGGGTTGGCCGTTGCGCTTTCCGAAGGACAAAGCATCGAATCTGCCTTGCGCTTTGCGAACCGGGCGGCTTCCCTCTCGGTTTTGAAATTCGGCGCGCAAGGCGGCATGCCGAAACGCGATGAAGTGGAGCGTGAATTGTCATGAAAAAACACGGGATTTTAAACAGCCATATCGCAAAATTACTGGCCGATCTCGGGCATACCGACACCGTCGTCATCGCGGATGCCGGCCTGCCCGTTCCTCCCGGCGTCCCCAAAATCGATCTTGCACTGACATTGGGTACGCCCGGATTTCAAGAGGTCACAAAGCTCATCGCCGATGAAATGGCCGTCGAAAAAGTGACGGCAGCCGAAGAAATAGAAAGCGTCAATCCTGATCAAGCCGCGTTTTTAAAAGCGGAATTTTCAAACCAAAAAATTGACTATATTCCCCACGAAGCATTCAAAAAAGCGACGAGCCATGCAAAAGCGGTCATTCGCACAGGGGAAGCAACACCTTATGCAAATTGCATCTTGCACGCGGGAGTGATCTTTTAGATGTTTACATTCTACATCTGGAAAGAAGGGATAGCCCATGCATATTAAAATGAAGGACATTTATAAAGCTTTTGGCCAAAACCAGGTGCTGTCCGGCGTTACTTTCGAACTTCAGGAAGGTGAAGTCCACGCTTTAATGGGAGAAAACGGCGCCGGAAAGTCGACACTCATGAATCTGTTGACTGGACTTCACAGGCTGGACAGCGGAACGATCGAGATCGACGGAAAAGAAATGTATTTTTCAGATCCAAAAAAAGCCGAACAGAACGGCATCGCCTTTATCCATCAGGAGCTGAACATTTGGCCTGAAATGACCGTTTTGGAAAATTTGTTTATCGGCAGAGAGCTTTCTTCCAAACTTGGATTTTTAAATAACAAGAAAATGAAAGCGCTAGCAAAAGAGCAGCTTGAAAGACTTGGGGTCTCGATTTCTCTTGAAAAAGAAGCCGGAGACTGTTCTGTCGGACAGCAGCAAATGATCGAAATCGCAAAAGCCCTTATGACAGACGCGAAAGTGATCATCATGGATGAACCGACGGCAGCGTTGACAGAAAGAGAAATTGAAAAACTGTTCGGCGTCATTAGAGCATTAAAGAAAAACGGCGTCTCCATCGTCTATATATCCCACCGCATGGAAGAAATCTTCACGATTTGCGACCGGATCACGGTGATGCGCGACGGAAAAACAGTCGACACGAAACGGATTCCCGACACCGACTTTCATGAAGTGGTGAAAAAGATGGTCGGACGGGAGCTGACCGAACGCTATCCTGAAAGACAGCCAAATCCGGGACGCGTCGTTCTCGAAGTCAAGCAGGCATCCAAAAAAGGCGTCTTCCAAAATATCAGCTTTACCGTCCGCTCCGGTGAAATCGTCGGGATTTCAGGACTGATGGGTGCCGGGCGCACCGAGCTGATGAGGGCGGTTTTCGGGCTCGATCCGCTTGATTCGGGAGACATTTTCATCGAAGGCAAAAAAGCGACGCTCAAAAAACCGAGCGACGCCGTTCAAAAAGGAATCGGTTTTATTACTGAGAACCGCAAGGATGAAGGACTTGTGCTCGAAACGTCCATCAGGGAAAATATCGCCCTTCCGAATCTCGCCAGCTTTTCACCGAAAGGATGGATCGACAAAAAAAGCGAGCAGGAATTTGTCGACCTTCTGATCAAGCGGCTGACGATCAAAACGGAATCGCCGGAAACCCACGCGCGAAACCTTTCAGGAGGGAACCAGCAAAAAGTGGTCATCGCCAAATGGATCGGAATCGGTCCTAAAGTGCTGATTTTGGATGAGCCGACGCGAGGCGTCGATGTCGGCGCGAAAAGGGAGATTTATCAGCTGATGAACGAGCTGACAGACCGCGGCGTCGCGATCGTCATGGTCTCTTCAGAGCTGCCCGAGATTCTCGGGATGAGCGACCGCGTCCTTGTGATCCATGAAGGAACGCTAAGCGGTGAGCTATCAAGAAATGATGCCACGCAAGAACGAATTATGACACTCGCTACAGGAGGGCGGTAACATGAAAACTCAACCGGCTGTGAAAAAAAGCCTTAATGTCGATTCTGTAATGCAAAAGCTCGGTCCGTTTCTCGGCCTGATTATTCTCGTCGTCATCGTATCAGTATTAAACCCGAGCTTTTTAGAACCGTTAAATATTTTAAACTTGTTAAGACAAGTCGCTATTAATGCGCTGATCGCGTTCGGCATGACCTTTGTCATTTTGACCGGCGGCATCGACCTTTCCGTCGGAGCGATTTTGGCGCTGTCGAGCGCATTGATCGCCGGCATGATCGCCGGCGGCATCGATCCTGTTTTTGCCGTCATCATCGGCTGCCTAATCGGAGCCCTGCTCGGCTTGGTCAACGGGCTGTTAATCACGAAGGGCAAAATGGCCCCGTTCATCGCAACACTTGCGACAATGACGATTTTCCGCGGATTGACGATGGTTTACACAGACGGCAATCCGATTACAGGGCTCGGCAATCACTACGGCTTCCAGCTTTTCGGACGCGGCTACTTTTTAGGCATCCCCGTCCCTGCCATAACTATGGCGGCCGCCTTTATCATCCTCTGGGTGATCCTTCACAAAACACCTTTCGGCCGCCGCACGTATGCAATCGGCGGAAATGAAAAAGCGGCCCTGATCTCGGGCATTAAAGTTCCGCGCGTCAAAATGATGATTTATTCTCTTGCCGGCCTATTATCCGCGTTGGCTGGAGCCATCTTGACGTCACGGCTAAACTCAGCCCAGCCGACGGCAGGCACTTCCTATGAACTCGACGCCATTGCCGCGGTTGTATTAGGCGGTACAAGCCTTGCCGGAGGAAGAGGACGAATTGCCGGCACACTCATCGGCGTTCTGATCATCGGAACGTTGAACAACGGCTTGAACCTGCTTGGCGTCTCTTCCTTTTTCCAAATGGTCGTCAAAGGTGTCGTCATTTTGATCGCAGTCCTGCTGGACCGCAAGAAATCCGCTTAAGGAGGGCTATACTGATGAAAAAAACATTAACGGTTTTCACCGCATTGGCGCTTCTGTTTCTGTCCGCCTGCTCGCTGGAGCCGCCGGAATGGGCAAAGCCAAATAAAGAAAAAGGAACGGATATCAAAATCGGTTTATCTGTCTCGACTTTGAAAAACCCGTTTTTCGTTTCATTAAAAAACGGAGTTGTCAAAGAAGCCAAAAAACAAGGGATTGAAGTGATTGTCGTCGATGCACAGGATGATTCAGCAAAGCAGACGAATGATGTCGAAGATCTTCTGCAGCAAGGCGTTGACGCTTTATTGATCAATCCGGCCGACTCCTCCGCCATCTCAACGGCAGTCCAATCGGCCAATTCGCTTGGCATCCCGGTCGTCACCCTTGACCGCTCCGCCGAAAACGGAAAAGTAGAAACGCTCGTCGCTTCAGATAACGTAAAAGGCGGGCAAATGGCAGCAGACTTTATCGTACAGCAACTCGGCAAAGGCGCAAAAGTGGCTGAACTTGAAGGCGTCCCCGGCGCATCGGCAACAAGGGAACGGGGCTCAGGGTTTCATAAGACCGCTGACGACAAGCTGAATGTGATCGCCAAGCAAACAGCCGACTTTGACCGGACAAAAGGGTTGAACGTCATGGAGAACCTTCTTCAAGGAAATCCTGATATTCAAGCGGTTTTCGCCCATAATGACGAAATGGCGCTCGGCGCGATTGAAGCGATCAGAAGCTCAGGGAAAGAGATTCTTGTCGTCGGCTTCGACGGCAATGAAGATGCGGTTAAGGCCGGAGACATGTCGGCCACGATTGCCCAGCAGCCTGAATTGATCGGCAAGCTCGCCGTACAAGCGGCCCGCGATATTTTGAACGGTAAAAAAGTTGAAAAAACGATACCCGCACCGCTCAAACTGGAAACGAAAAAGTAACGACAAAATCAGACCTCTTCATACATGGAGGTCTGTTTTTTTTTGGCCATCTCCATAAACGCTTTTGCCGCCCGGCTCAAATAGCATGTTTCCGAATAAGCAAACACAAGCGTCCGGGACGGATCGGATTGTAAAGGAACATAGACGATTCTGTCAGACTCTTTTCGCATGACCATCCGGGGCACGACCGTGACCCCCATTCCGTGTTCAACGAGAGATTGGGCGGTTTCAATGCTGCTTGTTTTGAAGGTCACTTTCGGTTGAAACCCTTCCTCCGCACATAAATCGAGTACCATTCTACGGAAGCCGTAGCCTTCTTTTAATAAAATAAACGGCACATCCTCGACAGTTTTCAAAGCAAGAGGGGAATTTTCGGGATTCGACCGGACCGAATCGATGAGCTTCCGCAATTGGCCGGTCATCCAGCTCTCCCTTTCATTTGGAATCGCCAAAAAAAGCGGCTCGGTCAGTATCGGCCGGATCGCGAGCCTGTCATTTTCAATCGGCAAAGGGAGAATCGACAGATCCACCGCTCCGTTTTCCGTCATGTTTTCCAATGCCGCCGGCGAATCTTCTATCAGCTGAACCTGTACGTTCAGATGCTTTTTCAGAAAGGCTTTCAGGAGCGGCGGAAGAAGATATCCTCCCGTGACAGCGGGAACGCCGATCGATAATTCCGTCCCCATTTCCTCGAGCTGATCGCGCATTTCACACAGCAGTTCATCTCTTGACCGCAAAATATCCTGTGCTTTTCGGATGAAGCGCATCCCTTGAGGAGTCGGCGAGACCCCCTCTCTGTTTCTGTAAAACAGCGGAAAGCCAAGCTCGCTTTCCAGCTTTTTTATTTGCTGGCTCAGTGAAGGCTGAGCGATATGCAGGCTGGCAGCCGCCTTTGTAAAACTGCCTTTTTTGAAAATCTCTGCCGCGTATTCAAAAAGCCTCATATCCAATACCCGCACCCCCATAGTTTCCGCCTATCATTTTCATACATTTTATATCTTAGACTGATGGCTGTCGACTCCCCTAATATAAATACATAGCCGATAGGAGGATGATACAAATGAAAACTAGCGCGCAACGGCAATTTTCAAAAAACCCGGAGCAATATCGCGATGAGCCGCTGTTCTCATCGGGAAAAGATCTTGATGCCATGGTCAGCTGCCGAAATCTGACCGGTGGTGAAACCCTGCTTGATATCGGAACCGGAGCGGGACATACGGCCATTGCCTTTTCGCCTTTTGTCAAACATTGCACAGGAATCGATATTACAGAAAAAATGGTTCAAACCGCCGCTCAATTTGCCGAACAGAAAAATGCTGAAAATGTGGTTTTTCTTCAAGGCGATGCAGCACAATTGGATTTTGCAAGCGAGTCTTTTGATATTGTCACATGCCGGTATGCAGCCCACCATTTTCCGGAGATCAGCCGGTCCATCCAGGAAATAGCGCGCGTCTTGAAAAAAGGCGGCTCCTTTCTCCTCATCGATCATTGTGCGCCGGAGGACGAAGCTTTAGACCGATTTATAAATCGGCTCAATCAATTGAGAGACCCGTCACACGTAAGGGAATATTCAGAGAACGAATGGCAGAAGCTGTTTGAAGAGAACGGACTCGATTTTGCCGTCCTGGAGAGATGGAATCTTCCGATCGATTACGAGAGCTGGCTTCGAAGAGGCGCCGTGCCTGAACAAAGAAAGGCAGCCATCCATGCCCATTTGTCAGAACCGTCCCAGTCTTGCCGTGACATGTTTAACATCGTCCACGATGAAAACGGGCATCCGGTGTCTTTTTGTCTGAAAGCGGTTTTGATTGCCGGAATGAAAGCATAAGCTAAACGGCCCGCCGGATTCCGGACTTTTTCGCAACCGAATTTTTAAAGAAGAAAAAGCCCCCTTTTTAAAGAGGGGGCTTTTTCATTTACTCGGGATTGCCTTCGGCCGCTTCAATTCCGGCTGCAAGATCATGTTTATTGAGATCCGCTTTAAAGAAATCTTGCGTATTCGGCAATCTGAGATTCATATTAAGTTTTTGAGAAATTTGTACCGTGCATTCTTCGATTTCATAATCGAAAACGTGTCCGCCGACATTGCGGTCTTCATCAATAAAGTGAAGATGGAAGCCGGAAACTGCGATTCCGTTGGCATATTGCGGCGTCCAAAAGCCGACGATCGTCCCTTTAATATCATTAAAATCAAAGATCGGCTGCGATTTTACCGCATCGACCATCGGCACGTACGGTTTTTCCTGCAGTTCAACCGTTCTCGTTTTGACTTTCTTAAAGATTCCGTCCATGCGGATCGCGTAAAACAGGTTTTCACTCGGCATGATCCGTTTCATTTCTTCCTCAAACGCCTTAAGCGGCATCCGCTGCTTGATTTCGTGATAAATATCTGGTCGGAAGAAAGCGAGCGAGCAAAACGGAGAACAATCGCTTCCTTGAACAGGATAGGCTTTGCCATCGGAACGAAGACGGTAAAACTCACCGTCAAAACCGATCAGCTCACCGTCGAGCCGATTGAACGTTCCGATTCCGAAGTCTCCGTGATCCTTTGCTTCAGACATGTAAAAATCCCCGTCATAAATTCCGTCCAATAACGATATCATCGTTGAGACCTGAAAGACCTGGTCAAGGTTCTTGTCAACGGGCTGAACCACTTTTTGTTTGCTTGCACTTTTCATTTTCCTCGTTTCACTCCCTTGATTTTGTTTGTTATGACTGGACTTGCTGTGATCAAGATTGCTTAGAGGCTTGTTTACTAAAATGTTCCTCAAAGTTTTTTGGAAAACGCTGATCAGCCAAATGAACGTTGTCGCTGTAATCAACCGGAATATCAATGACAACCGGACCCTCTGCATCAAGACCAGCTTTAAGCACCTCTGCCAATTCGTCAGGCGAATTGACCCTTAAACCTTTTGCTCCAAAGCTTTCAGCATATTTTACAATATCGATTCCGCCGAAGTCGACTCCGGACGTCCGCTTGTATTTCATCTCCTGCTGGAACGCAACCATATCGTATGTGCTGTCATTCCAGACAATGTGAACGATCGGCGCTTTCAATCTGACCGCTGTCTCAAGCTCCATCGCGGAGAACAGGAAGCCTCCGTCCCCGGAAACAGACACGACTTTCTGTCCCGGATTGACCAGTGTTGCTGCGATCGCCCACGGCAAAGCAACGCCCAGCGTCTGCATGCCGTTTGAAGTCAGCAGTCCATACGGACGGTATGTGCGGAAATATCTCGACATCCAAATCGCATGGGAGCCGATGTCGCAAGTCACTGTGATGTTATCACTCAGCAATTCACGCAAATCGCGAACGATTTGCAACGGATGAACAAGATCCGTTTTTGTTTCTTTAGGGGGCTCGCTTTGCTCCTCCAGCGCTTTCTTCAAATAATCAAGCACAGGTGCAAATGATTCATCGATGGAAACCGGCAAAGAATCATGTTCAATATGGTTTAATGTCTCTGCGATATCGCCGATCAGCTCAATTTCAGGCTGATAGTCATGATCGATATCGGCTTGTATTTCATCAAGATGAATCACACTGCGCTCGCCTTTTCCGTTCCAAAAGACGGGGTCGTATTCAATCGGATCATAGCCGACCGTCAAAACGAGATCCGCTTTTTCCAACAAAATATCTCCGGGCTGATTGCGGAATAATCCGATCCGGCCGAAGTACTGGTCTTCCAAATCGTGAGATAGCGTACCCGCTGCTTGGTATGTTTCAACGAACGGCAGTTTCACTTTTCTCAGCAGACGGCGGACCGCTTCAATCGCTTCAGGTCTTCCGCCTTTCATCCCTACAAGCACGACGGGAAGGTTCGCATTGTGTATTTTGGCGATAGCCGCGCTGATTAGTTCATCCGGAGCCGCGCCGAGCTTCGGCGCCGGCATGGTTTTCACCGCCTTGGCAGTTGCCGGACCGGCCGTAACGTCCTGCGGAAAGCTGAGAAACGCTGCCCCGGCCTGTCCGGAAGCTGCCGCTCTGAATGCATTGGTTACCGCCTCAGGGATGTTGTTCGCATCTTCCACTTCTGCGCTATATTTTGTAATCGGCTGAAACAACGCCGCATTATCCATCGATTGATGAGTTCTTTTGAGACGATCCGCTCTTTTTACAGCACCCGCCAGGGCAACAACCGGATCTCCTTCTGTATTGGCTGTTACAAGACCGGTCGCTAAATTAGACGCTCCCGGACCCGAAGTCACCAGGCAAACACCGGGCTTTCCAGTCAATCGTCCGACTGCCGCCGCCATAAATGCTGCATTCTGCTCGTGACGACAAACAATCAGTTCAGGCCCCTTGTCTTTCAATACGTCATACACCGCATCGATTTTCGCTCCCGGAATACCGAAAACATGAGTGACACCTTGCTGAATGAGACTATCCACCACAAGCTCTGCTCCTCTTACAGTAAGAGTTTCATTTTTAGCGGCTACATTTTTCAAAGCCCTCACTCCTCCATTTTCATTCGTTTACAATGAATTTTTAATAAAATTATTGTATTATTAAATATACATCTTGTGGAAATTGTTTTCCAATACTTCTTTGTCTTACAATTAATATGTAAAACGACTGAAATCGCATTCAGAAAGGAATGAGTGAATAATGGAGCTGCGCCATCTTCGTTATTTTATGGTTGTTGCCGAAGAACTGCATTTCGGAAAAGCAGCTCTTCGGCTGAACATGACTCAGCCTCCGCTCAGCCAGCAGATTAAACAGCTAGAAAGTGAAATAGGCGTCACCTTGCTGAAGAGGTCAAAAAGAGCCGTCAGGCTGACGGCGGCAGGCGGGGTCTTTTTAAAACAAATCAAGGAAGGACTTTCCCAGATTGATCAAGCCGTCGACATGGCTCAGCGGACGGCCCGCGGGGAGCTGGGCAGACTCGTGATCGGCTTTGTCGGCTCCGCCACATACGAGATCATGCCTCCCATCATCAGGGAATACCGAAACCGGTACCCGTCCGTCCAGATTGATCTTCGGGAGCTTTCAACCCCCAATCAGGTCAATGCACTGCTAAACGGACACATTGACATCGGAGTGCTGCATCCCCCGTTGGGAAACGACGAGCTAAAGTCATACACAGTGAAGAAAAGCCACTGTGTCCTTGCACTTCCGAAACACCACCCGCTGTCAGAAAAACCCCGGGTACATTTGAAAGATCTTGAAGACGAATCGCTGATCGTCATTGCCAAAGAAGCGTGGCCCTCTTTATACACGGAATTTAATTTCTTGTGTGAAAAAGCCGGGTTTATCCCCAACATCGCCCAGGAAGCTACAGAATACCAAATGGTGATCGGCCTCGTGACAGCCGGAATGGGAATCGCCGTTGTGCCTACAGCGGCTAAACGATTATTTAACCTCGATGTTGTATACAAAGAAATCGAAGACTTTCCCCTTCGCGCAGAATGGATTACCGCACATCGAAAAGACAACCGCAATCCGGCGCTTAAGCATTTCATCGAAATCTCGGATCAATACTCATAGCCGGATAGAGAAAAACCCGCGGACAAATCCTCCTTGTTCACGGGTTTTTTTCTCATATTGACGTTTGCGCGTTTTGAAAACGGAGTTAACTGCCGATTGCCGCTCCATCGCTTCTCGGATCGCTTCCTCCTCTCAGGAAACCTCGATCATCAATCTCGATGATGCCGGCATGACCCATCACACCGTCAAAGTCGCCGACAACGGTTACATGATGCCCATGCTTACGCAGTTTTTCAATCACTTCGGGCGCCACTCTGCTTTCTATTCTTACACCTTCCACCCGTTCTCCCCATGTTCTGCCCCACAGCCATCTCGGTTCATGAACGGCTGTTTGCGGATCCATCCCGTAATCTATCATTCTCGTGATAAGAGCCGTCTGCGTCTGCGGCTGTCCTTCTCCCCCCTGCGTTCCGTAAAGAAATTTCGGCTTGCCGCCTTTGAACGCCATGGCGGGCATCAGCGTATGAAAAGTTCTTTTTCCCGGCTCCAGTGTATTGACATGGTCAGGATCAAGCGAGAAAAACGACCCTCTGTTCTGCAAAATGACGCCGGTATCTCCAGCTGTCACACCTGAGCCGAATTCGAAATACAAACTTTGGATAAACGAAACAGCATTCCCGTCTTCATCTACTGCTGCAGCATAAGCCGTATCACTGCCGAGCGGCCGGCTCTCCGCCTGAAGAGCCGACAGTCCAATTTTTGCGGCCAGCTCCCGCGCATACCCTTTGTCAAGCAGGCGCTCCAGCGGTATTTGGGAAAATGCCGGGTCAGTCAATACTTTATTGCTGTCGGAAATACTTAATTTCAATGCTTCGATGAGCAGGTGATAATATTCGAAAGAACCGTGCTCGATCATGCCAAAGTCGTAGTTTTCCAAAATATTCAATGCCATAAGACCGGTAAATCCTTGTGAATTCGGAGGCATTTGATAGATCGCATATCCTCTGTATGTAGAGGAAAGCGGAGACACCCATTCCCCTTGATGCCGCTCGAAATCTTCCAGGGTCAAGATGCCTCCGTTGTTTTGCAGATAGGCTGCTGAAGCTTGGGCAATTTCCCCTTTATAAAAGGCGTCTCTTCCTTTCTCAGCGATCATCTCCAAAGTGCGCGCGAGCTCTTTTTGCACAAAGCGCTCACCTGGAGTGGGCGGGTTTCCTCCCGGAAGATAAATATCTGCAGTGATCGGCATACCGGAAAGCCACTCAGCGTTTTTCACCGTGTTTTGACATTGATCCGGCGAGACCGGGAAACCCTTTTCTGCATACATGATCGCCGGCTTCAGCACCTCCCGAAGCGATAAACGGCCGTATGCCGCCAGTATTTCGGCCCAGCTGTCCGCCATCCCCGGCACGGTAATCGCACTGCTCATGCCCCTGACCGGAATGGCACGCTCTCCTTTATACTGATTCCGGTCCGCTTTCCGCCCCGACCGCCCGCTGCCATTGTATCCTTTGATCTCACCGCTTCCTTTGTGATACATCAGCCAAAAAGCATCCCCTCCGAGTCCTGTCATATGCGGATAGACAACAGCAAGGCACGCGCTTACTGCCACAGCCGCGTCAAACGCGTTTCCTCCCTTCTCCATGATGCTGTTCCCTGCAAGCGAAGCGAGATAATGAGGACTGACAACCATTTGTTTCGAACCGATCTTCAGTTTCTCCATAGCTCTCTTCCTTTCTTTCAAGCATCCATTTGTCTTTGAAGTATAGTGGCCCGTTTAAGGAGGCGCTACTTTCAGGGAAGAAAAACTAACAACCCTTTTTCAATAAGTATTAAAAAAACGTTAAAATGATTCATATCGAAATCCGTATTATGATACAATTTACAAAATGTTCATTTATAACGCGATTGACAAGCAATTTCGTATGATCATGACCAAACAGAAAGGAAGGGACATTTGTGAGCCTCGACTACCATATGCCAAATTTAATTCTTGATGAAACGGATAAAAAAATCCTTTCGATCTTGCATGAGGAAGGAAGAATCTCTTATACGGATTTAGGAAAGCGCGTGGGACTTTCAAGAGTTGCCGTACAAACGCGGATCAACAACTTGATTGAAGAAGGCATCATTGAAAAATTCACAGCCGTCATCAATCCAGTCAAAGTTGGAATTCATGTATCGGTGTTTTTCAATGTTGAAGTCGAACCCCAATATTTAGAGGCTGTTGCCGTTGCTTTAGAAAGAGAGCCCGCCGTGACAAGCCTCTATCATATGACAGGGCCGAGCAAACTGCATATGCACGGCATTTTCGCAAATGATCAGGAGATGGAGGAATTTTTGACGAAGCGCCTGTACCCTCTGAAAGGCGTCGTGAGTGTCGACTGCCAGATGCTGATTAAACGATATAAGAGCCGAATGGGAATGAAGCTTTAACTGAATAGGAGGAAACGCGAAATGAAGCACCCTTACCGGGAACTGATCATCGCAATGACAAGAACGGGGATATTGGGATTTGGCGGCGGACCGTCCGTTATCCCGCTGATCCGTCATGAAGCCGTTTCAAAGTTCAAATGGATCGATGATGATGAATTCGGGGAAATTTTGGCGATTGCCAATGCGCTGCCCGGACCGATCGCTACAAAAATGTCGGCATATTTAGGTCATAAAGTCAAAGGCGTTCCGGGCGCTGTCGTGGCTACAGCGGCCCATATCTTGCCGACGTGCGTTGCGATGGCCGCCTTGTTCGCAGCCGTTAATGTGCTCAGCCACTCCAAAATCGTAAGCGGCATGATCGGCGCTGTTACCCCTGTCATCGCCGTCATGCTCGGCATCATGGCTTACGAATTTGGGCAAAAAGCATTGAAAGGCTTCGGGTTGCTTGCCGGCGTGCTTTTCTTTATTCTTGCATTTTTGGGTCTTCAGGTGTTTTCCATCCATCCCGGCATCATTGTCATCCTGTTTTTAACGTATGGCGCGTTCCACTTTAAATTAAAAAGAAAAGCGGCCCGGGAAAAGGATAAGGGAGTGTCCGCTTCATGATCATCTTTTATTTATTTTGGGCTTTCTTTATTGCAAATTTATTGGGCTACGGGGGCGGTCCGGCTTCAATTCCGCTTAATTTTGAAGAAGTTGTTCAGCATTTTCACTGGCTGTCAAAAGAAGAATTTTCAAACATGCTTGCGCTCGCAAACGCACTGCCGGGTCCAATCGCGACAAAAATCGCCGCTTATGTCGGCTACAGCGTGCTCGGATGGCCCGGTGTCTTCATTGCTCTTATCGCAACTGTGCTGCCTTCGGCCATCGCGCTCGTTTTGCTGCTCAAGCTGATCGGCCGCTACCGCCAGTCGCCAATCGTCAAAGGAATGACCTTGTCGGTTCAGCCGGTTATCGCCATGATGATGCTTCTTTTAACGTGGGAAATCGGCGGTGACGCAATCCAGTCGATCGGCTTGGTTCAATCACTTGTCATCGCGCTGATCTCTTTGGCGGCCTTGACGAAGTTCCGCGTCCATCCGGCTTTCCTGATCGTGGCCGCCTTCGCTTACGGCGGGCTTGTCATTCCGCTGTTGTAGAGAGGGATGTCCGGTCGCTTTCAACGGATGATATAAAAAATCAGCGCCGCATAACCGGCGCTGATATTCTGGCTGACGGGCTTTTGTGAACAACCTTTCACAGCAGGCCCATCAGCTTTTTCTTTTTGACGGGACGGGGTGTTTCTTTATGAATCTCCCGGTTTTCCAGGAGAAGGCCCGCGTTTTTTGTAAACACGTATAAGAAATCGCGGCCGTAATCGCTTTCCACTGCATCAAAAAAGAAAGATCGGCTCGTGAGGTTGTGGGCATCTGATGCGATAAAGTGGACGAGGTTCGCTTCAAGAAAGCGGCGGGCGAGCCGTTTCACGCTTCTGCCAAAGCGGCCTGTAAGACTTGAACATGTCAGCTGGGCGCACGCGCCGTTTTTGACGAGGCGGTACAGCAGATCAGGATTCTCCATCAATTCAAGGTTCCGCTCGGGGTGTGCGATAATCGGAATGTAACCATTTAACTGTAGATCGAACAACAGCTTTTCGGCATATCGCGGAACATGGTGGTAAGGAAGTTCAATCAGCAAATACTTTGTGCCGGCGAGGCTGAGCAGTCTGCCGCGCTCAAGATCACGCTTCAATTCGCCGTACAGGCGGATTTCCTGTCCGGGAGCAATAAGCACCGGGATGTTTTCCTTTTGCACCCGCGTCTTTAAACTCGAAACAGCTGCCAGAATGGCCTCTTTTTGGTGTTCGTATACACCGTTTCGGTGGTGAGGTGTGGCGATAATCGTATGAATCCCTTGACGGGCGGCTTGTTTAGCCATTTCTATACTGTCATACATACATGCTGCCCCATCATCAATGTCCGCTAGAATATGGCAATGAATATCGATCATAGGCGGCCTCCCCGTGTTTTCCCGTTTTAGATCGTATGGTCTTTACCGATAAAGCTTTCCAGCTTCCGGGCTTGTCCTTTTTTCGGTTTTACATACAGAATATTTCCCAACACATGAACGTTCAGCTCTTTTTCGATGTCTTCTTCATTTCGAACGGTATTTTTCAAAAGCTCGAGTAAAAATGCAAGCCCTGCGCCAAACAGCAGGCCGAATCCCGTAGAAACAGCGATGTTGAACTTCTTGTTCGGGCTGACGGGAGCAGGCGAATGTTCGGGGTTTGCTTTCGCAACAAGGCTGACTTCGGTATTTTCACCCATAATGCCGTCAATGTCCCTTTGGAATACGGTGACGACTGTGTTCGCGATGTCCGCCGCCTTGGAATAATCCTTGTCAGTCGCGGAGATACTGACAATCTGTGATTCATTTTCGCTGATAACTATGATTTTTTGCTTCAAGTCTTCAGCCGTTTCCGGAAGGTTTAGTTCGTCTTTAACCTTATTTAAGATGAGCGGGCTTTTCATAATCACGTTATAAGTGTTGATTAGCTCAAGGTTGGTCTGAATATCGGTGAAGTTCGACGTTTGACGGCCGTTGATGAGGATTTGGGCGGATGCCTGGTAGACGGGTGTGAGCCAATAAAAGTTGACGGCAGCGCTGGACAGAGCGGCCGCAATGGTGATCAGTGCGATCAGAACGAATCTTTTTTTCAAAATGATGAACACATCTTTAAAGCCGATATGATCTCTCATAAAAGCCTCCCTCTAGGATTCGCGTATTTATTTAAATTTTCAGCAAATTAAACACCTCCCTTTGATTATACATGGTTCTTTCGTTTCCGAAAGAAATGAATCCTGACAAATAACGGGAGATACCGGGGAAATCGCGTCTTTATATGGTATTAAATATCGACTTTTGCAGGACCTGCGCGCTTTTTGCTGAACGAAAAAGTGTGCAAACCGAAGTTTGCACACCTTTTACGTCGTATATCCATTTTTGATATGAAGAATGAGATCTTCAAGAAGTTCTTTCGTCGTTATGTCTTTTGATTTTTCACCAATGTCATACGCATGCATAAGAATTCTCAAAAATTCTTCCTGATTCAATTCCTTGTCATCCATATCCTTTTCCTTTCAGATTCCATAAATTAAAACATTTCTGATTATATTTCAAATTATATGATGTAAAGAATCAATTTGCCATAGTCTATTACATTATTCGACAGCCATCCGTTTTTATGTCCTTTTCCTGAGAAAATCTTTTTTGGACGGATTGATTAAGCTATAATAGAGAGATTGGAAACTTTTTAAAAGCCATTCGGTTAGGAGCGATAGACATGCTTCAAGACATGATTTCAAAAACGGTTGTGATGGATGCAGCTGAACAGTTTAAGCATGTACTGCCGTGCACAGAAGCTAACATTCAGCTCATGAAAAAAGCCCTTATTTTATACAGACAGGATTCCGTCTATCGGGTCAAGCCGATGAGCGGGCATACGGTCAGTGCTTACGTTCAGGATGTGGTCCCGGTGAAGGTCTTCATCGACCTCGCCGACGTTAAAAAAAGCAGCTGTTCCTGCCCTGCTCAAAACATCTGCCGGCATGTGCTTGCCGTTTATTTATATCTGTATGCACAATATGATCGATTGGGAACGTTTACGGAGTTTTGGAAAGAAGCGCAAAAACGCCGCGAAAACAGGGATATTCTCGGACAGCTTCAGCGTGGAATGAAACCCCACAGCCACACGCTCGATCAATGGACATCGTTTTTCAAAACGGAGTTCAGACGATGGGAAGAGCATACGCCTAAAAACCAGCAAACGATGCAATACCTTTACTACGGGTATTTTTCAGCTTTAAAAAAGCGGACGCCTGCGGAGCCGGAGCTGAAAAAAATGTACCAAATCCACGCGGCTCTTGCGACATGGCTTGCCATGCATTCGCTCGTCGAGAAAGGGCGCATTGATCCTGAAAAAGATTTTTACTCGCTGAATCCTTATATCGAACAGCTGATGGACACGATCTACAGCTCAATCGATGAACTGAAAACATATGCGCTATCATTCTCCCTTGATCCGTTTTTAGAAAAAACCCCCGGCGCGATTCGGGAACTGCTGCTCAAGAAAGACATTTTTCAGTATGAAAGGCTGCGGATTTTCGGGGAAATCTGGAGTGCGCTTCTGTCCCGGCCAAACTGGCTGAAGCGGGAGCTCGATGTGCTGAACGATCTGGAGCCGTCGCCTGAAATACAATTCGGCAGGCTGCATCTTGAATTTCTGCTGAAAAACGACGATGTGATTCTTGATCAAGCCGGATCGTTTTCACCTGAGATTCTTCCTTATACATTTCAATGGCTCAGCGTCATGACCGCCAAAAAAGACTGGAAGCGCCTTAAAAAATGGTACGAACACCTTGAACAGCTTGCATCCGGCTTCTGCAGACTGGATAAACCGTACCGGGAAATACGCGATGTTTTAAGCGAATTCTTCCTGTTTCTGAGCGATTACAGCAAAAACGCAAAAGAAGAGCATGTATATGAACGGTACTGCAAAAAGTGCCTTCCTTATACGTTTACTGAATACAGCCATTTTTTATATAACAAAAACCGCTTTACGGAGTGGATGGAGATCCACAGCCTTGTCGGTTTTTCTATCTCTGAGATCGGACAGAACGCCTTGAAAGATATCGCAGCAGCAGCCCCTGAAGCTTTGATTCCTTCCTATCACAGAGAAATTTCCGGGCTGGTTGAACAAAAAAACCGCTCAAGCTACAAAGAAGCCGTCAAACAATTAAAAAAACTGCGCTCCCTCTATAAGAAATCGAAAAAACAGGATGTCTGGAACCGGTTTATGGAGCAGTTTTCAGCTCGCTATAAACGGCTGAGAGCCTTCCAGGAGGAACTTAAGAAAGGAAAGTTGATCGATGGCGAGTCTTAAGGAAATCGTGATACATGTCGAACAATCAGAAGACTATACATTCATTTTATCTTGTCATGACGAGGATCATCAGTTTCTTACGCGGAATGAAATGGAAAGGTATTTGTTTCAGTGGCACGAATCGTCTTTTTACGGAACGTTTCTCGAAGATGCCGGTTTAGAGACTCCAGCGGTTCTGCTGTCTCCGTGGATGGCGGTCGAATTTCTCGGCAAAAACTCATTTAATTCGTACAGCGACATCAATCTCACCGAGGAAACCGAACCTTTGATGAAAACGGCTTCCACCATTTATGAGTTTATCGCAGATGAAGATTTTCTTCCCGACTATGAAGCATGGAAGCAAGAGGTGCTGCGTTGGAAAGATAAAGAAGGGATTTTGGAAGGCTATACAGCTGAATGGTTTTCACACGCTGTCGAAGACTACATCAACTACAATGACGAGTTAAAAGCAAAATGGGAATCGATTGTCGCACATTCTCCCGCCGTCACCACATTTCAGGGCCACTTTCTTGATGAAGACGATTTTCTTGAAACGATCGGCTGGCATGAAAACCCTATGCCGTTTACTGTCGGACTCCGCTTAAATGAACCTGACTTTGACGGAGACGATTGGAAAATCGAACTGTTTTTGCGCGACAAAAAAAGCGGAGCCATTCAGTTCTTTGAAGGCTTGAACAGGCTGAAAAAATCGTGGCAGGCATACGCTGATAAAATCGCCCGGGAACAAGACAGATTCCGCCAAATCGTGCCGTGGCTAACGATCGACTCGGGAACGACGCTTTTAACGGAAGAGGAAGCATGGATCTTCCTATCCGAAGCAAGTGAAACTCTTGTCAGCATGGGGATTGAAATTTTGCTGCCGTCATGGTGGCAAATCGTCAGAGACAGCAACATGCTGCTGAAAGCGAAAGTGTCATCGGCTCCCCGCGGCGAGTCCTTTGTCGGAATGAATGCATTGATGGACTTCAACTGGCGTTTTGCTACGAACGGAATCGAACTCACAGAAGAAGAATTCGAGCAGCTTGTCGCCAATAAAAGACGGCTTGTCAACATACGCGGGCAGTGGATTAAAATCGATCCGAATTTTATCAAACAAATGAAAAAGCTGATGGAGCGAGCAGAAACAGAGGGGCTTCATATGTCTGACATCCTGGCGCGCGAGCTGACGGAGCGGAGCGAAACCCGCGAGGATGATGATCTGTTCGATGCTTCCGCATTCAGCGAGGTGCGGTTTGAACTGTCCTATCAGCTGAAAAACATGATCAGAAAGCTGAGCCAGCGCGATGATCTCCCGTCATACCCGGTCAGCAAATTTTTTGACGGAACGCTCAGGGCTTATCAGGAAGACGGTTTGAACTGGCTGATCTTTCTCAGAAACTGCGGCTTCGGCGCCTGCCTGGCAGACGATATGGGTCTTGGAAAAACCATCCAGATGATCGCCTATTTCGCCTATTTAAAAGAACAGGGACAACAAACGCCATCTCTCATCATTGCGCCGACTTCCGTCCTCGGGAACTGGCAGCGCGAACTTGAGACCTTCGCGCCCGACCTGACGGCGGCGCTCCATTACGGGCCAAAACGCCCTAAAGGTGAAGCGTTTCAGGAATGTTACAAAGATGCAGATATCGTCTTGACGTCATACGGCCTCGCCCAATCCGACTTTGACGATCTCAGCAGCGTCGCCTGGAACTGCATCTGCCTTGACGAAGCCCAGAATATTAAAAATGCGCACACGAAACAATCCCGCTCAATCAGAAAGCTGAAAGGCATGCATCATATCGCGCTCAGCGGGACTCCGATGGAAAATCGCTTGACGGAGCTGTGGTCGATCTACGATTTCATGAACAAAGGCTATCTCGGAAGCCTTGGCAGCTTCCATAAGCGATTTGTCCTGCCGATTGAAAAAGACCGCGACGAAAAACGGATCGAACAGCTCCAGCAGCTGATCAAACCATTTTTATTAAGGCGGACAAAGCAGGACAAGGAAGTCGCGCTCAACCTGCCTGAAAAACAGGAAGAAAAAGAGTTCATCCCGCTCTCGGCAGAACAGGCCTCACTATATGAACAGCTTGTCAAAGATACGTTTGAACATATGTCAAGCCTCGCCGGAATGCAGCGCAAAGCTCTCATCTTAAGCATGCTCGGCAAGCTCAAACAAATCTGCGGCCATCCTGCCCTTTACTTAAAAGAGACCGGGAGCGAGCTCCTTAACGGAAGGTCAGTCAAGCTCGAAAAACTGTTGGAACTGACGAAGACGATTCGCGAAAGCGATGAAAGCTGCCTGATTTTCACCCAATATCTCGGGATGGGAGATATGATGAAACGCCTGCTCGAGAAATCATTCGGCGAACCGGTCAAGTTTCTGAACGGCAGTTTATCCAAGCTAGAACGGGACAAAATGGTGGAGCAGTTTCAGAACAAGGAATTTCCGATTCTGATCTTATCATTAAAAGCCGGCGGCACAGGCCTCAATTTGACGGCCGCCAATCACGTCATCCACTATGACAGATGGTGGAATCCCGCGGTTGAAAATCAGGCGACAGACCGCGCCTACAGAATCGGACAGAAACGGTTCGTCCACGTTCATAAACTGATCACCACTGGCACAATTGAAGAAAAAATCGACCACATGCTCGAATCGAAGCAATCGCTGAACGATCAAATCATCCAAAGCGAAAATTGGATCACCGAGCTTTCCGAACATGAACTAGAAGAGTTATTTACCCTGAACGCTTCGGCTATTACGAGTTAAACAAAACAGCTGTCTGAAATAGACAGCTGTTTTTTGTGTTAATGACAGTCCCAATTATATAATACGTTTGAAAAGTCCTTATTCTTTAAATCATCAGGCCTTATAAAAAAATTGGCAATCCCGACATCTCCCCACATCGCGTCAATGTTCTCATCAGAATCAATTTGCAATAGCAGAACGGTATGATCCGGATAATCGCCTTCCCGCGGATCATCTTGCGTAAAGGCTGCGTAGCCCCCGATCTTATGGGAGAAGCCGCCGTACATTTCACTGTATTCTTCGAACACCGTTTCCTCTTGATCGCCGAATTGCTCAAAGAACGTCCAAGCACCCTTTCCCGCGTATCGCTCAAATTGAAAGTCGGACGCAGAGACAAGTTCAGACCCTGTGTCAGGTGTGAGTGAGGATTCGCATTCAATCGGAAAGGCCAGCTCATCCTCAAGCTTCACAAACGAAAAATCGTCGACAAGCTCGTCTTCATTTTCGATGACATTCTCAAAATACTTGATGCAAAAACTCGACTGTTCACACGGATCATCAAAATTCAATCCGTAAACATCATCACTGACAGAGATAAAAAAAAGCAGAATACCGGATTCCGGGAAATTCTCAAGGCGGGGCATGTCTGAAAAATTAATTTGCGCAAGCAGTTTCATCGGCTTTCCCTGTGAATCGACAGGATACTGTTCAGACTTTGGAAAATAAGGATCTCCGGCCAGTTTGCTTTCATATCGGCCTGTTTTTCCTTTTCTCGTGTCCAGCTTCAAAAAATCCCGCGCTGATTGTTCAAATTGCCCGCGGTATCGGGCCATTTTTTCGGGCAATTGAAACGGCTTTTTCATACTTATCATTCTCCTTTTGACCGAGTGACACTTTAAAATGCGGAGGTCACCTATTTGAGCTTATTTCTCTTCATATAATCAAGAACGGATTGATATGCTTTATTCGCATCACTAAACATGGCATAGTTTTTCGCTGTTGAAAACCATTCAAGCGTTGAAGGCACTCTCCCTTGAAGGCTGCTTTCAAGATCTGTCTGATGGACAGGCGACAGCTTTCCTTGCTGAAGCGACCGTTCGATCGCCTGATCTAAAGCATCGCTGACCAATTGTTCTAAATCAGCACCCGAAAAATGGCAAGTCTTTTTGGCAATTTTCAGTACATCAATCTGATCATGCGGCTTACCGGACAGCTTTAAATTTAAAATGTCGACACGTTCTTCTTCAGATGGAGGCGGCATAAATACCATCTTATTAAATCTGCCGGGACGGCGTAAGGCAGGATCTAAATACCACGGTGTATTCGTTGCACCGATCACATACACACCGTCATTAAACGTCCCTAAACCATCTAATTCTATCAGCAACTGATTGACCAGCACCCTGTCATGATGCTGGCTCATTCCCTGCCGATTCCCCCCGATCGAATCAAGCTCATCAATAAAAAGAACGCAAGGACTGTTATCACGCGCTTTTTCAAAAATATCATGCAGATTATGTTCGCTCTGCCCAACATACATGGACAATATCGCTTGAAGCTCCAAGTGTATAAAGTTTGCTTTGATCTCGCCGGCAATCGCTTTCGCGATAAATGTTTTTCCACATCCCGGCGGGCCAAACAGAAGAAGACTTCCCCCCGTCGCTTTTCCAAACGCTTTAAAATATTCAGGATTTTGCAAAGGCAAAATAAAGTCCATGTTGATTTTCTTTTTAATATCTTCTAATCCGCCGACATCAGCAAAAGTTTCACAGTATTGTTCTAATTCGGTTAAAGCATGTTGATGTTGATCAAACTGAATGACTTTCACCTTTGCGCGTTTTTCCGTATCATCCCTCTTCATATTTATCCTTCCTATCTATGATTTGTACCGGTTAAGATCCTTTTCACCACTTTATAGTTCGCCTTGGAACCCGCATGTTTTTCTAGCTGGGCCTGATCTTTCTTTTTGATTCCGCTTCTTTCAATATGTATTCCTTGCCGCTGCAGGAGCTTATCAAGTTCATCAGCTTTATTGTAAAACTCGTCGGACAAGGCGGCATCGATTTTTTTTCCGTCATTTAACGTCAGATCATACTTCAGGTAAAGTGCCCCTTTTAACCCTTTTTGATAATAGGCATGGACAGAAGTGACATCTTCCATATCGTAATGTTTGGTGCTGGAAATTAGCCCTTCTCTCATGACAATGCTGTTTTTCCCGATATTTTGATATTGAAAAAAAGCATTGCATAGCAGCGTCAGCCCTACCACTAGAAGAATCAAGGATAAAGGCAGCTGCAAGCGTCCCTGATAGCCTTTGGAAGTTATCACTTTTCTAACGGTGTAAGGTATACAAATGAAGGTCAGCAACAGGCTGTAAAATATGCTTACATCAGAGCAAAAAAGCAAGTTGTCGGAAGCCGCCAGCATTTTCATTTGAAGATTCCCAAATCGGTCATACAAAGACATCGTGCCGACAAAACTGAGCAGTCCGAAAAAAACAAAAAATAGAGTTCCCGGTTTATCTTTATGTATTTCCATTATTTCCACTCTTTCATTCATTTAAAATATCAATCTGTATAAGAATGATATGATTCCTATCACAATGATCAGCAATACAAAAAGGATCCAAATCGGTGTGCACCTCAAAAATGTGAGGACCGAACTACCTCGCATCTGTTCGGGCAATTTTCGCTGCATGAGGGCTCCCGCCAGCCCGTTCATCATATAAGGTGTACTGTAGACGAGAAACACGTATGGAATCATAAGCCACTTGAAGACCAATGTCACAATGACTAGAAGCGGCCAAAACAACACCGGTTTTTTAACACGCAGCTTCTCATGGAAGCGCCTGACTTTCAACGGGTATTTCATAAACCAAAAATTACACATGTTGTATAACGCTAAATTGGGTACAATCCCTGGATTGTTCGGATTGATTTGTAGAGCTGTTTTATTTAAAGTCAAGGCTTGTGCATAATCTCCTCTTCTATACGCCGCAGAAGCAGCCATTCCCGTGATCATGGCATCATCGGCATTTTGGGCAAGCGCTCTGTCTGAACACGCCCTTGATAATCCATCCTCAAAAAACACCGCCAAAATTTCACTGTATACGACAAGAGAAAATGGATCGTCAGGTTCTAATTCCATTGCCTTTTCTATATAAAAACGCGATTTTTCATACTCATTTTTATCATGGAAAAGAAATTGAGCGTGCATTGCATAAGTGTAGTGATAATCAGGGTACTCTGAAATCATTAATTCATTTATTTCCTCATGCTCTTCGTACATTCCCAATTCATAGTATGCAAGAGTTAAGACAGCCAAAATTTCAAAGTTCATCGGATCTAAATTTAAAGCCTCTTTTGCAAACTGTACGGCTTTTTCATATTCTTTCGCATTAAAATATATATTTGAAAGCAATTGATAGCCTTCGTGTGAGTCGGGGTAGTTGGATAAAAACTGCTCTGCTTCCTTCAAGGCTTCCTTTGTTTTCCCCCACTTTGAAAGCCGCTCTGCTTTCTCATACATTATGCTCATTTGATTATCCAAATCGATCACCTGTTATTTACTCTTTTTCAATGAGTTCTAGTATCTTTTTCTAAATTCGAGGATTTAAACTAATGATAAAGTCACCTTCCATTCTTGGAATTTGAAATAATAGTTAAATAGTAACAAACATCACCATATCAAACAATGAATAAAAAGTAACGAAAATAATACTTCATAGTTCACGAGTCAGCGTTAAAATAAATAAAGGCCGCCGACATTGTCGGCGGCCCGCGGATCAATAACATCCGCTGCTTAACCGCACTCCTTCAATCGTTACGCTGCCATGTACCGGCATCACGCCGATTTGAAAGGATGTACGAATTAAACCGGTTTGACTTGTTGTTCAATCAGCTGATTCAGGATGTGAGCGACGCCATTTTCATCATTAGTGAGCGTCACCTCATCAGCCATCTCTTTAATGTCTTCGCGCGCATTGCCCATGGCAAAGCTTTTCCCCGCGATCTTCAGCATCGAAAAATCATTGAGACTGTCTCCGACGGCAGCTGTTTCCTGAAGGGAAATGCCGAGCTTGCGTGAAAGCTTTTCCAACGCCAGCCCTTTTGACGCCTGAAGATGCTCAATTTCAAAGTTATGCTCGGCTGAAGTGACAAGCGTAATATCTTGCGCATCTTTAAATCGCTGCCATCCCGTTTCCAGTTTTTCTTTATGAAAAGAAAAAGCTAATATGTTATATACATTGACATCTTTTCCCGCTAAAAACAGGTCGGTATAGGAGCTGATGTACGCGTATCCGTTTTGACTGAGCTGCTGTTCAGCAGCGAGTTCCAGCCTTGAAAGATCGGCCCCGGGATTTGCGCTTTTCAAGCGGTCCAGCTCAATGTCAAGCAGCTCGCGGCCGTTTTGCGGCGTGAAGATCGCTTCATCGCTGAATACCTCATAATAGTAATTCTTTTCTTCAAGCCATTGAAGAATTCCTTCCGCCCGTTTCCTGTCAAGCGGCACCGAGTGGTAAAGGCGTCCTTCAGGATCATGAATCACCGCTCCGTTGGCACTAATAATCCATGTTTTAATACCTGTCGGCTCAAAAATCGTTTGAACATCGAAGGATGCTCTCCCTGTGGCAACTACTACTTCAATCCCGTGTTCCCGCGCTTTTTTAATCGCATCGATGTTTTCTTGTGAGATCTTGCTTTCACTGTTTAACAACGTCCCGTCTAAATCGACCGCAATCATTTTCATCTGCTGTTTTCCCCCTTAAATATCGTGATGTTCAGCCACGAGCAGCTCCACATCATGTTCATCAAGCAGTTTCTGAAACGGTTTTGGCGGCAGCCGGTCTGTAATGAGAAGGTCGATGTCACTGAGTTCAGCATACCGGTAAAAATCCGTTCTCCCGATTTTCGAATGGTCGGCAAGCGCTATGACTTGTTTCGCTTGGGAAATAATTTTCCGCTTCACCATTCCATCCTCCTCATGGGCAATTGTAAGCCCGTGTTCGGAAACCCCCACCACGCCGATCAGCGCTTTATCAACATGATAGCATGACAGCTTTTCAATGACGGAGGCGCCGTACAAAAAGCGGTGCTCTTTTTGAAGCTTCCCTCCAAGCAGGTGGATATCAGCACCTTTTCTTGAGGAAAGAACCTCCGCAAGGTTAATCGAATTGGTGATGATCGTGCAATTGACATCCGGCAAATGCTCGGCGCACGATTGGACTGTCGTGGAAGCATCCAAAATCATACGGTCGCCTTCTCTGATTAAAGAAGCGGCTGCTTTTCCAATCATGCTTTTCTCTTCGGAAACCATGCCCAGCCTGCCCGAATAGTCTTTGACCTCATCATGAACGGTAGGCAGAATCGCCCCTCCCCTTGTTCTGATAATAGCGCCTTGCTCCTGCAGTTTGACCAGATCCCGCCTTGCCGTATCTCTTGAAACTCCGAATAAAGAACAAATTTGTTCAACGGAAATCCGTTTACGCTCTTTTAAATAGTCGATGATGGAAATTAACCTTTCCTCTTGATACACTCGATCATTCCTTCTTTACACAAGTAAAATTCATTATTTATAAGTGATTATAAGTTATTACACAGAATAAATCAAGAACACATAAGTAATTATAAGTAAAAATAAAGCCTGAGTCCGGTTTCCCGATCCTCAGGCTCGCATGCTAAAATGAAAATGATCCATATTGAGAGTGCCAAATTTCACGAAACGCATGGATATCACGGTCTACAGCCGGATGATCAGCCAAATGGCTTAAAAGCTCAGGGCTGATTGTCGCCTCGTGGCTCCCCGCTTCCATGACGGCAAGAATTTGACGGTTATGTTTAAAGCTTGCCGCAAGCACTTTGCAATTTAAACGGTATGTGTTAAATAAGTCGACAATTGTTTTGACAACGCCCGCCCCATGACCATACTCTTGATCAATACGATTGACATACGGCGCGACATAGGAGGCGCCGGCTTTTGCGGCCAGAACAGCCTGTGCAGCGGTATAAACCGTTGTCCCGGTGGTCTGGATGTTTTCAGCCGCGAGCTCTCTGATCGCGTAAAGTCCTTGAGCCGTCACCGGAATCTTCACCGACACGTTTCCATCCAGCCAGTTATAGAGCGCCTTCGCCTGATCGGCTATATCCCGCCAATGGTCGGCGATCACTTGGGCATGGAGAGGCAGATGCTCGGGAAGGAGCCGCCGAATATCTTGAATCTGCTGTTTAAAGGGCTGCTTTTCCCTTGCGATCAGCGCCGGGTTTGTCGTGACGCCGCCAGCGGGAAATGAATCCAGCAATCTTTCAATCTCCGGTATATGCGCTG
This sequence comes from Bacillus sp. PK6-026, assembly GCF_054161455.1. NCBI lineage: Bacteria > Bacillati > Bacillota > Bacilli > Caryophanales > Bacillaceae > Bacillus > Bacillus sp. PK6-026. The sequence goes on from NZ_CP096418.1 coordinate 3,852,647, forward strand.
AATCAATCAGCATGTTCATCATCGCTTCCCCCTCGTGTTTTAATGCATGACCTGCCCTCCGGTTACATTAATCGACTGACCCGTCATATAGGATGCTTGATCAGAAGCGTAAAATAAGATGGCATTGGCGATGTCATCATACGTACAGCCCCGTCCGAGCGGCACTTTTTCGGTGTACACGCGCTCTACTTCGCTCTCTGGAATGCCGAGCTTTTTCGCGTATTGCGGAATCAAGCTTTGGAACATCGGCGATTTCAACAAATTTCCCGGCATAATGCTGTTCACGCGAATGTTGTGTTCGGCAAGATCGAGCGCGAGGCTTTGAGTGAGACCGACACCTCCAAATTTGGAAGCTGAATAAGCTGTATTATGTTTGCTGCCGACCTTTCCCGATTTGGAGTTAATTTGAATGATTGACCCGCTTCCTTGCTCAATCATGACCTTCGACGTTTCCCTCGCGCAAAGAAAATACCCGGTCAAATTGACTTCGATGGTCCGTTCCCAGTCTTCAAGCTCAAAATCTGTGATCTTATTGCTTTTGGCGATTCCCGCACTGTACACCATCACATCGATTTTATTGAATTCCTCCGTGATCCTGCCGATCATTTTTTCCACATCGGCTTCTTTTGTAAAATCTGCTTGAATCCACAGCGATTTGACCCCGTATTGACCGGCTGCATGTTCAGCCGTCCTTTCGGCGTTCTCGCCGTTGATGTCTGCGACCGCGATGTTATATCCCGCCTCTGCCATGCGGTAGGACAGCGCTTCTCCGAGACTTTGGCCGCCGCCGCATATCAATGCCACTTTTCCTTTATTCATCTCCATATTGCACCCGCTCCTTATGAGAATCTTTTAACTTGAATACAGTCTCCTGCTGAAACCTCCGGCAGTTGTTCCTTTCGTTCAAGGTACAGCGTTCCCGGCAGCTCGGCTGAAGCCGATCCGTCAAATTTCAGCGTAATATGCCCGAGATTCGCCAGGTTCTGGCGAACGGCTCCCCCAACGGCTGTGATTTTGTAGGACTCGCCGCCCAGTATTAGCTTATCGCCTTCATTGAAGTCGCCTTCTACAGGCTTTATATCAATTGATAAACAATAATCTTTCAATTCATCCGGAGCGCCTTCGCCGAATAATATAAGCATCTTTTCATCTGAAAATGCCGTTGCTTGATCTCCGATTCTGTTTATTTTTGTTTCATACAGCATGACCATAATTCTCCCTCCTTAAGAAAACCTCAGCTGTCATACATGCCAAAGCTGGCCAGCCAAGCAATGAAAACGGTTGGCGCCCCAGTCAAAAAACGCGAATACAGCACCGACGGCACCCCGACTTCAACCGTTTCGACTTCCGCTTCCGCAAGACCCAGGCCGACCGGAACAAAGTCGGCAGCTGCTTGCGAATTGATCGCAAATAACGCCGGCAGCGCCAAATTCGGCGGAATGTTTCCTTTGCCGATCTCAACGCCGATCAGCGAACCGACAACTTGTGCAATCACCGCCCCGGGTCCAAGAAACGGGGAAAGCAGCGGAAATGAACAAACAAGCGAGATTAATAGCAATCCGGGCAGTGACCCTGCAAATGGTGATAAATATTTGGCAAAAATGTCTCCGATGCCTGACTCTTTAATGATGCCGATCAATAGAGCCACAAAAGCCATGAACGGAAGAATTGTTTTGATAACGGTTTCAATCGCTTCCCGTCCAGCTTGATAAAACGTGCTGACGACCGATCCCATGGCCATCCCGATTGTCGCCATCATCCCTTTCGGCGACTGCTGTTCACTAATTTTTTTCTCTGTGCTATAATGGTTTTGTTTATTTTGCATTTGTTTTTCTTCTGGAATATTAGACTGTTCAGGCTCCTCCACAGCTCCCAGCAGTTTAATATTCTCTTTTTTTACTCCGGAAACATATATATCTTCTGTAATATGGGCGGCAAGCGGCCCGCTTTTTCCGGTCGCCATCACATTGATCGTCGGAATTCGCTTTTGCGGGTAAAGTCCGCAGCGCAGCGTCCCTCCGCAGTCGATGATCACAGCGGCCATTTCGTTTTCGGGTACTGTCGTTTTAAAGCCGTCGACCAGGGTGCACCCCGTCAGCTCAGCTAAATGATCCGCAAAATCGGGTTTGTTTCCGCCGGTGACGTACACGATTTTATTTCTCTCTTCATCAGGCGTGATCACCAGAGGCCCGCCAAACCCTCCCGGCCCTTTTGAAACTTCAACCGAACGATAGGAACTCATCTGTAAACCGCCTTTCTTATTTTAGATCAATCGAATCTTTCAAGGCAATGCCCTGCTGTTTCGCGACATAAGCCGTTGTCATATCCGTTACCCAGCCCCTGAGAAAGTTTGTTACAATCCCGACCAGAAGATAGCGGAGAGCGAGCTCGGTCGTTTCATGCCCCAGCGTCGTAATTCCTGCGGAAATCCCGAGGAAAACAAACAGCTCGCCCGGATTCACGTGCGGGAAAAGTCCGTTATGCGTGTGACAAGAATAGGATGCAGCCGCATAATAGCTCGGTTTGTATTTTTCAGGCAAGAACCTGCCAAGCGACAGCGTCATTGGATTTGCAAGCATGAACGTACCAATGACAGGCAAAACCATGTATCTCGTTAATGGATTTTTTCCCGACTTCCTCGCGAGCGCTTCGACGCGCTTTTCTCCTATCAGGCGTATCAGGGCATTCATGGCGACAAGAAGCATAATCAATAAAGGAACGATGTCTGTAAGCATACTGACAAACACTTCTCCGCCATGTCTGAATAAGTCCATAAACTTCTCCGCAAGCCATGTTACGTTTTTCATAATTCACCTCTTTTTTTGATTTGAAAGCTCATCAGTTTTTGAAGCCGCGTTTTCTTCTGCGGGACATCACCCCCTTTCGTGATGATGTCGAATGTTTTCAAGGCATCTTCAATTGCGAGCCGTGTGAGGCGGTCGTGCCGGACAAGCTCCGCTTGTCCGATCTTCAACAAATACTTTCCTTCAAACCCTTTTAAAGGCTTGATTCTTGAAAAGACAGTGACACCTTGCATTTTTGACGCCTTCAAAATTTTATTGCGCTTGTCAATGACAAACAGGACGACCGTTCCGGCTCTGAATAAGCCGGTCTTCCTTCCGACCGCGACTCTTCCCATACATCTGTATGCGGCGAATGTTCGGTTGAAATGCCTGATTTGCAAAAAACCAAAAATACTTTGGAGAAGCCATGCAGCTCCAAGGGCGATGATAAAGTAAATGATCATAATTGGTTTCTTACCTCCTCGGCAATTTCTCTGGCTGTTTCGGCAGTTGTCACCAAAATATTAATATAACGGCCTTTTGCAGCCCCGATAATAGAAGGGACTTTTTCATGGGATTCAGCAAGACCGATGGAATACTCCAAATTCTTTAACCTCTTGATGTCTATCGCGATCGTTCTGTCATGAATCTCTGTTTCTACCAACGCTCCCGACCGATCAAAGAAACGCGAGCATATATCTCCGACCGCCTGCTTTTCTTCAAGGCGCTCGATATCCTGATCGCCGTAAAATCCGGTCCAGATCATATTTGAAGAACTAAGCGGCGCTCCGATCCCGACGGCTGCCACGGTAAGGCCGTTCCACAGACTTTCTATTTTTTTAAAATAGTGGGACTTGACGATTTCCTCTTTCGTTTCTTTTTTTTCGACAACGGCTGCCGCGTCTATAAAGTAAGGCGTTCCTCCAAAGTCACCGGCAATGCTGTATACGATGCTGTTCACGTGATATTTCGTATCCATGGCGCCCGGACCGCCGACAAGCGGCACAAATGAAGCGCTCCGTTTTTTTACGCCGTGAAACTCCCCGATCATTCCCGCCATCGTCGTCCCCCATGCAAAGCCTACCGTATCTCCGTCTTTCACGACGCGTTTTAAGATTTCGGCACCGGCTTTGCCGACGAGTTTCTTCTTGTCTTCAGATGTTTGTTCCGGTTTTGCGTCGCATATGTACACTTCTTTAAGCCCAAGCAGTTGTTCGAGCTCCCGTTCCAAATCGTAGTGTGTCCCGACATGGTCATCGATCGTGATTTTAACGATTCCTTCCTCGCGCGCTTTTTTCAGCATGCGTCCGACCGTTGTTCTGTATATCCCTGTTGCTTTTGCAATCTGGCTCTGTGTCATATCCTCTTCGTAGTACATTTTGCAGACTTTGATCAGAAGGCGTTTATCATCCTTTATTTCCATAAGATCACCCTTCTTTTGCACATTTGTGCAAGTATTAGTCATTTGTTGTTGTATTCGCTTACATTATACATTCGGAATTTTTGGACGTCAATTTAAATTTGTCTATTTTTTGTCTAAAATAAAAAAACCGGTCATTGAAAACCGGCCATAAAGGGGGATAAAAAAGGGGATATTGATTGATTTTTTTTAAGAAAGGCGTTTATAGAAGGAATCTTGCGGTTTAAGCATCCGCCGGCTCATGGGCTTTTCGGCTTTCTCCCAAAAATCTGACTGATCGGGCGACAACTTCTGTAATAAAGACGCGTTCACCTTCTGAATTGACGTATTGGCGAGTCTGGATTCTTCCGCTCAGCCCGATGATGGAGCCTTTTTCACAATATTCGGCTGTATTCACGGCAGTTTTGCGCCACAGGGTGCAATTGACAAAGTCCGCTTCAATTTCGCCTGCTGCATTTTTGAAAGGCCTGCTGACAGCCAGCGTCACATTTGCAACAGGGACACCGTCAGATGTGTACCGAAGTTCGGGATCTTTTGTCAAACGCCCGACCAGCATGATCTCATTAAACATTTCGTCCCTCCCTTCCTGTTCGGGTATCCCCAGTTTATAAGAGATCGGTATTTAAGGAAAATCATCATAAAAGAAAAATAACCCGGAAAAAACCCGGGTTCGCGTCATAATTTTTGTTTCTTTCTGCCATTAATTAAAAAAATCATCTCATTGTTATTTGAGAAATACGTATTTTTCAGAAACTGAAAAAAAACAGGAGATGCCAGCCACCGCTCTGAGTATACGCGGACATATGAGCCCCCGTCCCAAGCATACAAACGGAATGACAACTCTTTCTGTTTAATCGTTACTTGAAATTCGTATATTTCCATTCTGTCTTTTGTTTCATAGCGAAACACGATGCCTTCATTGGCATACGTGCTGATCTCGTGCTTTTTGTTTCCGGCTGAAAAGCAAATCATAGGCATATATTGACGGCAGTCAGCAGCTGGATTGCTTGCGATCACAAATACTTCTTTTAAGAAAAAATGGTTCATAAGTCACCTCCTGCTCAATATCACCTAAAGTATAAATAAAAATAAAGCATTATAAAATACTTTTTGCAAAATTTAAAATACGAATATGCTCCTATTGCATAAACAAACCAGGGTCAAGAGTTCTTCCAAGCGAATGTGCTATAATGGTTATACAACTATGGAAGCTTGTGAGGTGATACTAGTGAAAACCTTTAGGCTTATTGATTTAAAAATTGTCCGCCAGGATGAAACTTCAAAGCGGCTCGAGGAGTTCCCGCTGATCGACGGCCTTATCATTAATAAAGAAGACGGAGAAAACCACTGGATGGTTGAGGGGCTGGTTTCGAAAGAATACCGGTATTTTTTCGAATACCTCCTTCAGGAAGGCAAAGAAGTGAAAACATATGTAACGATCACGAAAAAAAGTAACCGCCCCGCACAGCTGTTAGCGAAGGTCAAAAAGATCACGGTACTAGGCGAGCATGTTTCCGTCTTATTGGACGGCAAAATGGTCAGCTCAAAGCTGAGGAAAGGCTCCGACAAGATCTTGGAAGATTTAATGAAAGAAGGATATTCCGGAGACCGGCTTCTTGAAGCATTTAAACAAAATATATAGAAAAGGCTGTCTTCGCCGGACAGCCTTTTCGCTATAGCTCTAAGAGCGTTTCGTCTGCTCTTTTAACAAATCCCGTATTTCCTTAAGCAATTCTTCCTGCGGATCAGGAGCAGCTTTTTCTTCTTCGGCATCCTTCTTCTTCAGCTTAGAGATATAACGGATAAATAGAAAAATGGAAAACGAAATAATAAAGAAATTGACGATCGACTGAATGAACAGCCCGTATTTAATGTCGGCATCAACAAATGTGAACGACAGCGCTGAAAAATCCAGGCCTCCTAGCAGAAGACCGAGGAGCGGCATCATTAAATCATTGACAAGCGAAGTCACGATTTTTCCAAAGGCGCCTCCTATGATAACCCCGATTGCAAGATCGATTACATTTCCACGAATCGCAAAGCTTTTAAATTCTTTCCACATGAATGATCACCTTTTCTCTTTTATGATAAAAAAACAAAATGGGCTTTTACGGAAACCCATTCTGTTTGCGTTATTCCTGTTTTTCGCCAAGAGAAAACATCAATTCGGCTTCACACACCACTTCTCCATCCACTTTCGCGACTCCTTTTCCTTTGCCGATGGAACCGCGGAAACGAAGCACTTCAAGCTCAAGATGGAGCTGATCGCCCGGTTTGACCTGCTTTTTGAAGCGGCAGCTGTCGATTCCCGCAAAAAACGCGAGCCTTCCGCGGTTTTCTTCCTTCATCAAAAGCGCCACGGCACCCACTTGCGCAAGCGCTTCAACAATCAAAACGCCAGGCATCACCGGATAATCCGGAAAGTGTCCGTTAAAGAATTCTTCATTTACTGTCACATTTTTATAACCCGCTGCCCGTTTTCCTTCCTCTACTTCTGTCACACGGTCTACCAGCAGAAAGGGATAGCGGTGGGGAATGATTTCTTTAATTTGCTGAGCATCAAGCATTGCCTTGACATCTCCTTTTTCGAAAAATATGTATAGAATGATATGTCAGTGCCTTATTCTGTACATCTGGAAGTATATTATGAAACGGAATCTTTTTCAACAAAAGATGAAAGACAACGCTGAAAATGAAAATAAAAAGAGCCTGAACCAAACGTCGTTTGGCCGGCTCCTATTTGCTTTGCTAGCGAACTGAATTGATCAGCCCCATCATTTGATCGCCCATCGTGATGGCGCGGGAATTCATTTGATAAGACCGCTGCGAAGAGATCAGGTCGGTCATTTCCTTCGATACATCGACATTTGATGATTCGAGGAATCCCTGTTTTAGAGAAATGTCCTGCCGCCCGGCTCCGTTCAGATTGATGAGAGCCGTTGCTCTCAATTCATCGCTGACAGAAAAAAGATTGCTTCCTTCTTCCGTAAGAGCCTGAGGTTTGACAGCCCGGACGATTCCCAAGTTAAAACGCAATGGCGCTTCACCTTGATTGTCTGACGAAACGGTGACACTTCCCGAATCGTCAACTTTGATGTGTTTATAACGCTGGTTGAAACGGATGGGATTTCCGTTTTCGTCAAGAACAGCATGCCCTTCTTTCGTCACCAGCTGCATCTGATTGGCGTTGCCAGCCGCAGGCGTCAGGTAAAATGCTCCGTCTCTTGTATATTGCACTTCCCCGTCGACATTGACCTGGAAGTACTGATAAGGAGAAGTCAGTGCGATATCAAGATCGCGGCCAGTTTCTTTAAGGCTTCCCTGTTTATGTGTCAGCCGATCGGTCATCACGGCTCCGACGCCGAGCCGAAGTCCGGGCGGCGTCTTTCTGCTTGCCGCTACTTCATTATTTTTCTCGTTTACCTGTTCAATCTGCTGCCTGATCAGCTCCGAAAAGCTCGTGTTTTTCGCCTTATATCCCGTTGTATCGGTATTTGCAAGATTATGGCTGATATTATCAATTTGTTTTTGCAGTTCAAACATTGTGTTTGAAGCCGTGATCATGGATCTAAGCATCGTTTTTCCACATCCTCCATTTACGCTGATCGCGATCGGTCATTTATCCGATCCTTCCAATCTCATTGGCCGCCTTTTCCATGCTTTTATCATAAGCTTGAAGAACTTTTTGGTTGGCTTCAAACGAGCGGTAGGCAGCGGTCATTTCCGTATAAGCTCTCGTCACGTCGACATTCGACCGTTCCGTCATCCCCTGCTTGACAGAATAAGCGACTGCGGGATTGCCGACTGCGCTTGGCAGCGCCTCACCGTTTTCAGTACGATACAGATCATCGCCTTCTCTTGCTAAATTTCTCGTATCGAGCGCGATTCTGACATCGATCCTTCCAAGGTTTTGGCCGTTTTCAGTCACCGTTCCGTCCTCAGCGACTTGAAAATTCTCGCTTCCCACCGTAATCGGCTGGTTTTCCGTTGAAAGGACGAGTCGGCCGTTTATTGTCAATTGATTATTTTCATTTAAAGAAAAACGGCTGCTTCTTGAATAGCGTACATCCCCATTTTCAAGCCGGACCGCGTAGAAAAGCGCTGCTTTATCGTTTGTTTCCCCATTGACCGGAACTTCGGTTTCGCTGATTGCAATATCCGTCGGCTCATTCGTGCTTTGCAGATCGCCTTGCGAGAATTGAGGCTTCAGTTCCTGCATGTAAACTCCTGTATTGATAGAACCGATCGGCGTCTGTGTTGAAAACGAACGCGAAGCGCTGCCGGCCTTGACAGAATCGGATTCAATCCGGCTCAAAAGCATTTCCGGGAAAGAACGGATTGACCCTTGGTCTTCTTTATATCCCGGCGTATTTGCGTTCGAGATATTATTCGTCAGCATCTCTGTGCGGCGCTGCTGGGTGATCATTGCAGAAGTCGCTGTATAAAGTCCTTTTAACATCATTTCACCTCAAATAAGTGTCATGCTCCAGAGTTTCTCATCGAAAAACCTCTTTTGCGAAAGGCTTGCAATTTATATTTGCTAACACAGAACATTTGTTCTATAATGGTATTCAAACATACTACTCTTTTTATCGGCAGCCATTCGCTTCCTTTAAAGCATTTCACATAAAAAACCTCATTCTAAAAAAAGAATGAGGTTTCTGATCAGCTCAGTTTGCGCTTAGGTAGCTTGTCCATGTTATCAAGCATGACACCCGTACCAACTGCCACACAATCCATCGGATTTTCGGCAACGAGAACCGGCACTTTCAGTTCTTCGGCAAGAAGCTGGTCAAGACCGTTTAACAACGCGCCGCCTCCTGTAATGATAACGCCTCTGTCGATAATATCGGCTGACAGCTCAGGCGGCGTTCTTTCGAGCACCTGCTTGGCAGCCTGTACAATGACAGATACAGATTCGCGCAGCGCTTCTTCCACCTCTTTGCTCGTTACCGTAATGGTTCTCGGCAATCCTGTGACCATATCGCGGCCGCGGATGGAAATTTCCTCGTGACGTGCGTCTGGGAAAACAGTTGCGACTTTAACCTTAATGTCTTCGGCTGTCCGTTCGCCTATGAGCAGCTTGTACTCACGTTTGATGTAGTTCAAGATTTCAAGATCAAACTTGTCCCCAGCCATTTTAATAGAAGAGGCGGTGACAATATCGCCCATTGAGATGACTGCGATATCTGTCGTTCCACCGCCGATATCAACTACCATGTTTCCGCTTGGCTGGAAAATATCCATTCCCGCTCCGATTGCGGCCACCTTAGGTTCTTCCTCCAAATATACATGCTTTCCGCCGCTTTTCTCGGCAGCTTCTCTGATAGCCTTCTGCTCCACAGAAGTAATATTTGTAGGGCAGCAAATCAGCATGCGCGGCTTTGAAAAAAGACCTTTCACATTCAGCTTGTTAATGAAATGCTTCAGCATGGCTTCCGTTACTTCAAAATCGGCAATGACGCCGTCTTTTAATGGACGTATCGCAACAATATTCCCAGGTGTACGTCCTACCATTCTCCTTGCTTCTTCACCGACAGCGAGCACTTTCCCATTGTTTTTGTCAAGAGCAACGACTGATGGTTCATTTAAGACAATACCTTTTCCTTTGACATGGATCAGCACATTCGCTGTACCAAGGTCAATACCAATATCCCTTGCAAACATCTATCTATATCCTCCTCGAAATCTGTTTCACAGCAATGTCCACATTCTGCCCTAATTATATATTTTATCATAAATATTAGAAAAAAAAGAGAGCTTATTAAAGTTCTTCATAAAATTTTTGTGGCTTTTTACGGAGGATACCGGGAAATTCTGATAAACGGTGCTCGTTTCTGAGCCATTATTCCTTATTGCACGGGTTCTCTTTCAAAGATTTCCTCTTTCTTATATTTTAGTTTTGTCGCTTCTCCGCCCCGCAAATGTCTGATTGATTTATGATAATCAAGAATTTCTTTTACTTCATTGGCCAGGTCAGGATTAATTTCAGGCAGCCTTTCTGTCAAATCCTTGTGAACGGTACTTTTGGAAACACCAAACTCCTTCGCTATCACACGAACTGTTTTTTTCGTCTCCACGATGTACTTCCCTATCTTGATTGTTCGCTCTTTGATGTAATCGTGCACACCACTCGACCTCCCTAAAATGGATGTGAGAAGTGTGAAATGAGATCCGTCTTGTGAAAAAATTCGCTATTTACGCAGCTTCTTCGTTTTATGCTTTTCCAAGTAGAATTTTGAAATACTCCCACGATCCCTCACCTCAAACACTCTCTTTGTTAGGTTTGTATCAGTGTATTAGCATTCAAATGGGATTATGCTAAAAACTCAAGGAGGACAAGGGGTTTCTCTGATAATTTTATTTCGGGTTTCAAAAATTTTAACTTTACACTAATCTCGGCTTCCGGTAAAATGAATAAAGTTTATTATTTACCTAGGTAACTATTTTGAAGGAGTCCGGGAATGGAACATATCAATCGAAAGATTATTCACCAGCTCAATCAAAGCACGCGGATGGTTGCTAAAAAAACGAATGAACAGCTCGAAGCATACGGCCTTTACGGTTCACAGTGGTCGATCCTATACTGTCTTCACACCTGCGGACCGATGACGCAAAAAGACATTTGGACTTACTTGCACGTTGAGGCGCCGACTGTGACGAGAACGGTCAGCCGCCTCGAAAAAAACGGCTGGGTAGAACGGATACAGGGCGATGACAAACGGGAAAAAGTCGTCAAAATGACAGAAGAAGCCAAAATTAAATATGATGACATTCAATTAAAAATGCAAGAATTTGAAGAGGAAATGCTTTCCGTATTTGAAGAACGGGATAAAAAAACATTTCAAAGGCTGTTAAATCAATTATTAGAAGGACATCAGGAGGAGTTGTAGCCTATGAAGCAAGCTGAACCCATTTGGACCAGGGATTTTATCATGGTCGTTTTGATTAATTTATTTATATTCGTCTATTTTTACGCACTGTTGACCGTGCTTCCGGTTTATGCCATGCAGGAGCTCGGCGGTTCCGAGTCAGAGGGCGGCCTTTTGATCAGCGGCTTTATGCTGTCCGCGATTTTTGCGAGGCCGTTTTCGGGAGCCGTTATTGAACGTTTTGGCAAAAAAAGAATGGCGCTCATCAGTGTCGTGCTGTTTACTTTGGCATCATTTCTTTATATCTATATTCACGATATCTACCTGCTGCTTGGCATTCGCTTTTTCCAAGGCATTTGGTTCAGCATCATCACGACAGTGACGAGTGCAATTGCAGCCGATTTAATTCCGCCGGCCCGCCGCGGGGAAGGTTTGGGCTACTTTGCCATGTCGATGAATTTGGCGGTGGTCATCGGTCCGTTTATCGCGTTGAACCTGCTGGATAAAATGAGTTTTTCCGATCTGTTTATTTTATTTTCAGGAATCGTCACTGTGGCCATCCTTTGCACGGCACTGGTCAGGATTCCTAAAGGAAGCGACATCCGTTCGGCTGTGTTCAGGTTGTCTTTTTCCAACATGTTTGAAAAGGGCGCGATTCGGATTGCCACGGTCGGATTGTTCGTGTCGTTTTGTTATTCAAGCGTCATTTCCTTCATCTCTGTTTATGCAAAATCTCTCGGCCTTATTGAAGCAAGCAGCTATTTCTTTATGGTGTTCGCAGTGACAATGATGATCACGCGGCCGTTTACGGGAAAACTGTATGATAAAGTCGGCCCCGGAGTCGTCATTTATCCGTCCATTATCATTTTTTGCGCCGGGCTTTTCCTGCTTGCTTTCACAAACAGCAGCGGGATGCTCTTGCTATCCGGAGCTGTCATCGGCATGGGCTACGGATCTATCACGCCGTGCCTTCAGACCTTGGCGATTCAAGCTTCGCCGCCTCACCGGAGCGGCTATGCAACGGCGACTTATTTTACGCTGTTTGATACCGGGATCGCAGTCGGATCCTATGTTTTCGGGTTGGTTGTGGCACAAGCCGGTTTTTCAAACATCTATTTATTCTCAGGCGTTTTTGTGCTCATCAATCTGTTTCTGTATACATGGAGTCAAAAACCCGCACTCGCAAAGGAAAAGCGGGATATATCAATGGCTGAATAAGCCGTTCAACCTCGCCGGGCCGGGATTACCCGGCTTTTTTCATGCCGGCTGATACAGTCCGATCTGTCATTTAATGAAACTTTTGCAAAATCAAATACGTCTCCTAACTGTCTGACCAAAAACTACTACTCTATTAAAAAGGTGATTTTTTGAACTATTGGCTTTTTACACGTATTCATCAATTATCAAACCACAACCACATCCTGGACAGCGCTATGATTTTGATTACAGAAAAAGCAATTTACATGTATGCGCTCATTTTGCTTTTGATCTGGATCTTCGGAAACCGTTCTTATAAAATAAGCGTTCTTCAGGCAGGTGTGACGGGTATTCTCGGATTGGCGGCAAATTATTTGCTGTCATTGGTTTACTATGAGCCGAGACCGTTTGTCGCTCACCATGTGGACGTATTAATTCATCATGCGGCAGACGCCTCGTTTCCCAGCGATCATACAACCGGGGCGTTAGCCATTTCGATCGCTTTTTGGCTTTATCATCGGAAAATTGGAACCTGCCTGATTGCTTTCGGGTTGTTGACGGGCTTTTCCCGTATTTGGGTCGGACACCACTACCCTGTTGACGTTTTAGGCAGCATTTTGGTCGCTTTATTTGTATCACTCGTTATATTTAGATTCTCAGCGTATGTGCAGCCGCTTTTTGAACGGATCATCTCACTCTACGAATCGATCTTGCGGAAATTGCGGAAAGCCGTATCCAGAACGGCATAAGAAAACACCCGAATCTCATGATTCGGGTGTTTTTCATTTCCTTTCCTTAACCTTTTAAGGCTTCGGTTAACGGCGGAACAATTTGTTTTTTGCGGGATACAACGCCTTTCAGTGTTGCTGTGTTGTCTGACAATGTGACATTGAACGCTTTCTCCACTGCTTGTGCAGCTTGTCCTGAAGCGACGACAACCGAGTCGTTTGTTAAAATGTCGGTTACGACAAACACAAATAAATCCAATCCTTTTTCAGACACCACTTTTGCAAGTTCTGCTTCAACTTCTGCTTTGCGGGAGAGAACGTCGTTTGTATCAACAGTGTTAACTTGCGCGATCTCCACTTTATGGCTTCCCATCGTAAACTCTTTTGCGTCAAGAGAGAGAAGCTGAGGAATCGTTTTTGCGCTCAAATCTGCTCCAGCCTTCAGCATATCGAGTCCATAGCTGTCGGCATCAACACCGGCAATCGCAGCCAATTCTTTTGCAGCTTTGACATCTTCGTCCGTGCAAGTCGGAGATTTGAATAAGAGGGAATCTGAGATGATCGCCGACAGCATCAATCCTGCGATATCTTTTTTAATTTCGACGCCGTTTTCTTTATAGAGCTTGTTTAAGATCGTTGCCGTGCAGCCTACAGGCTCTGCGCGATAATACAGAGGATCGCTCGTTTCAAAATTGGCGATCCGGTGGTGATCGATGACTTCAAGCACGCGAACTTGATCAAGGTCATCGACGCTCTGCTGGCGCTCATTATGGTCAACTAGAATCACGCTGTCAGTTTCATTCGCAACAGTGTTCACAAGGCGGGGTACTTCTGCATTGAATTTCTCAAGCGCGAATTCGGTTTCGCCGTTGATTTCGCCGAGGCGGACGGGTTCTGCGTCCATGCCGAGCTCCTTTTTTAATTCGGCATATGCAATCGCTGAACAAATCGTATCCGTATCCGGATTTTTGTGGCCAAAAATAAGTACTTTACTCATGATATAACTCCTTACTGTTGTTTTTATAGTAAGCTTACCTGACAATAAAAAAATCTGCAAATCTGTCACTTATTTTAATATTTACGGAGTGTTTTGTCATTTTAAAAAATAAAAAAAGAGCCGTTCGGCTCTATTCTCCATAGTCAGGTGTATTGTGGCTTCGTTTTGGAGCGGGCTTCAAGACCGGTTTTTCTCCATATGCGACAGGGCCGCTCTCGTAGTGGAATTCCGCTCCGTCCGGCGCCTTCTCTTTCAGCCAATCAAACTGCGCGCTTTCTTCTCCATCCGAGAAATTGTATAAAGTATGCGCAATGTCTTCTTTTTCATTTTCATCCGAAACCGTGCCGGGCACGATGACGCCTTCTTTTTCTTCCAACTCTTTGATTGCGGCGATCCACTGGTTTTGGTGCATCGTGTCTCTCGCTAAAAGAAAACCGAGCATATCTTGTACACCATTGTCATCCGTCATTTCGCGCAGCCGCGCGACTTGCAGCCTGCCTTGCGATTCAGCGTTGACATTTGCGCGCAGATCGGCCAGAAGGTTGCCGCTCGCTACAATATAGCCTGCATTCCACGGAACGCCTGTGCTGTTTTCAGGCATGGCTCCCAGTCCCGAAACGATCGCATGGTGAGGGTTCATTCCGCCCATAATTGCACCGATGACAGGATCGTCTGCGGCTTTTTCCTGCTCGTAAACCGGTGCGTCTTCAAGCAGGCGCGCGATCATCGTCGCAATCATTTCGACGTGTCCGATTTCTTCTGCCGCCGTATCCATGAGCAAATCTTTATACTTTTCATTTCCCCTTGTATTCCACCCTTGAAAAAGGTATTGCATGGCCACAGATATTTCTCCGTACTGACCGCCGAGTATTTCCTGCATTTTCTTGGCGAAGACAGGATCGGGTCTTTCAGGTTTTGCAGGGTACTGCAGCACTTTCGTATGCTTGAACAAATCACATCACTCCTCCGTTTTTTGTATCCTCGTTTTTGAATTAACCGTAAAGGGAAATGATAAAACTGTACAACAGGCTCGGGATGTGTTGCAGACGGGTCAACATTCGAATCGAAGGAGTGCTGTTCTATGATTAAAAATACTTCACACCGCCCTTTTCCGCCGCCTGAAGGACCGTGGGTGATGACGCAAACATGGAATCATGTATTATTTGCCCATTGGGCTGTTGATTCTGAAGCCATTCGCGGACGAATACCGGCGGCCTTGGAACTGGAGACATTCAATGGAAAAGCATGGATCGGCATTTTGCCTTTCCTGCTGACAAATATGCGCCCCCGTTTTTTGCCCCCCTTTCCTTTCGTCAGCAGATTTCCCGAGCTGAACGTCCGGACATATGTATCATATAAAGGCATACCGGGCATTTATTTTTTCAGTCTTGACGCCGCTTCGCGCTTAGCCGTCGCCGGCGCGCGCGCAATGTTCCACTTGCCTTATTTTCACGCCGGGATAAACTTTGTAAAAGAAAAAAAACATATTGAATTTTCCAGCAGAAGGTATGATTCAAAAGCGGCCTTCCGCGCCAGCTACCGCCCGCTGTCAGATTCCTTTACCGCCCAAAAAGGGTCCATCGAATACTGGCTGACTGAAAGATACCGCCTGTACACCACGTACAACAACCGGGTCTACTATGAAGACATCCATCATTCTCCATGGACGCTGCAGCGGGCCGAAGCCGAAATCCGACAAAACACGGTGCCCGGAGCAAGCGGTCTCATATTGCCTGATACCGCTCCGCTTCTCCATTACGCCAAACGGCAGCACGTCTTATTTTGGCCTTTGCAGCGGGACCGGGGATGAAAACTGTTGCACCAATAGATACATGTTTTAAAAATTACGTGCTTGAATCTTGAATCGAAATCTGTTACGATCTCAGTAAGTAATCAATCAATAACAAAATGAAGGGAGGCGGCATATCATAAGACAGAGTAAGGAAAACCGAAAGGAGCAAATACTTGAAGCTGGATTAGAAGTGTTTGCAGAAAAGGGATATTATAATACCACGACAGCACTCATTGCTGAAAAAGCCGGTATTTCCCAGCCCTATATATTTAGGTTTTATAAGACGAAGGAAGAGTTGTTCGTTGCCGCGCTCGATCGGGCCTTTGAAAGAATCCTCCAAACGTTTCAAAATGTCGAATCCAGCTCCGAACAGATCGTAGCAAACATGATCAAAGCATATGAAGAGTTGTCTGTATCACACCCTAATGAAATAGCCTTACAGGTCATCGGACTATCCGTTACGGAGGAATCGATCAGAAATTGTTCAAAAACGGGCTTATCACGTATTAGAAACTATACGCTGGAAAGGTTCCAGGAAGCGAATGTTCCGAATGCAGAGAGGGAAGTTACGACTTTCCTGGCAAGAGGGATACTTTGCAACATTTCCTATTTCTTGGATTTGCCGGAGATCATGCACGGCCAAACAGAATAAAATAACCGATTTGTTTCGGTTTTTTATTTAAGCATTAGTTATTGATTGATTAATAACTTACCCAAGGGGGAATTTTCAATGGAAAAAGCAATTGTTTTAGGCGCAACAGGTGGAACAGGTCAAGTCATAGTTTCAGAATTGCTGTCAAGAAATATTCCGGTTATCGCTTTCGGCCGTTCTGAAAATAAACTAAAGAATCTCATAAAAGAACATCATTCAACACCGCTATTAACATATCAGCTTGGCGATGTCTTTGATGCACAGACCATCAGTGAAGCAGCGAAGGATGCAGATGTGATATTTCAATGCGCCAATGTTCAATATCATGAAATGGCAGATAAACTCCTGCTTCTCGGTGAAAGTGTAATGAAGGCTGCAAATATTTCAGGCAAGAAAATCGTGATTGTGGATGGAATATATGTTTACGGCCGACAAATTGCCAAAGGAGACGAAAATCATCCGAAACTGCCCCATACAAAAAAAGGAAAGATAAGAGTGGATTTTGAAAACTTAATATTCGATAAGAAATGGAAAAATGCCAAACCATTAATCGTCAGACTGCCCGACTATTATGGAAAAACTTCGCAAAATTCTTATTTACAGCCTACATTAACCGGAATGGCAGCAAATAAAATAGCTGTTTTTATCGGCAATCTAAAAACCCCCCGGGAGTACGTATATTTGCCTGATGCCGCAAAAATGATTGTGGAAATCGCAAGTAAAGACGATTCTTACGGTGAAAACTGGAACATTCCCGGCGCCGGACTGATTTCAGGTAAAGAAATCATAAAAATCGCACGCCAAATTACCGGAAATAATAAATTAGTAATACCATTAAATAAACTTGCCATTCGTATAAGCGGATTATTTGATCCAGTCATGAAAGAAGTAGTAGAAATCATGTACTTAACTGAAGAAACATTCATTCTCAACGGGGAAAAATATGAAAAGAGAATAGGAAAAATTCCCGCTACACCTTATCAAGAAGGGCTGAAAGAAACATTGAAATGCTTAATGAAAACTTAAGCTGAATTTTAGTTATTGATCAATCACTAAATATTACACTATAAAAAAGGAAGAGCTGAAAACGCTCTTCCTTCAACCTGTTTAAGCCGGTTTTGAAATTTCGCTTAAAGCTTCTCCCGCTTTCTCATCCGCATGTGAGACGGAGAGATCCCCCAAAGCAACGATTCCGACAAGACGGCCATCTTCAACAATCGGCAGCCTGCGAATTTGGTGTTCCGCCATCAGATCACCAGCCTCTTCAGCAGACATATCCGGGCGCCCTGTCACCATCTGTGTGCTCATGATATCCCGAGCAGCCGCATCTGTTTCATTTTCAGCTACACATCTGATAACAATATCCCGGTCTGAAACGATCCCCGTCAAATTTCCGTTCTCGCAGACCGGAATTGAACCTACATTGTAATCACGCATCTTCCCGGCAATTTCCGCAATCGGAGCAGAAGGTTCGCAGCATTCGGCATTGGTTGTCATGATGTCCTTTAGTTTCATTCGGAATTCCTCCTTTACTGGGGTTATTATGTGCTTTTCCGATATCCCACGGGCTTAAACCTATTTAAAAGAGCCCTTCCTTTTCATATATCGTTTTTTATCCTTCAATAAATCGCCGGTCCACCCTTTCTTCCTCAAATACCAGTACACAAGAACGGTAGAAACGGCAATTAAAATAAGCGAAAATAAATAGCCGTACTTTAATGAGAGTTCAGGCATGACTTCGAAGTTCATTCCCCACAGGGCGCCGAAAGCCGTCATCGGCGTAAAGATCGTCGTGAAAATCGTCAGCGCTTTAAAGATTTCATTGCCTCTGTGGGATGTCACCACTTCCTCGGAATGGAGCAAATAATTGATTTCATTCGCATACTCTTTGATCAATGACATGCCTCTGTCGATTTCGTAAAACGTCCTGCGCTGTTCGATTTCGTCAAACGATTTGGTTAAAAAAGTTTCTTTAAGACCCATTGCAACCTTTTTCATCGATAAAATTAAACTTCTTATGACGAGCAGTTCATGACGCCGCTTATGAATCAGTTCAATGATGCTTTTATTGTTGTCATGATGAAATCCCCACCTTACTTTTCCAAGGTGAACTTCAAAGTGCTCAAGTTCCTTCAAATACATTCTCATCAGTTCGCCCAGCAGGACCAGGAACACTTCAGGGGCGTCTTTGCATCGCTTTAAGTGTTGATCGATCGGCCTTCTGTTTGTCTCTTCAAATTGCGAGATATCTAAATTCATTGTGAAAAAATAGTCTTTCGTTAAGTAAAAATGAAATGCTGTCCGATTTTGTTGAACTTCCGCTTCCTGATCGTAAATATATGAACCGTAGATCGCTTCCTTGCCTTGAACGGCAGCATTGATATCAATGCAATTGATATTGGCCGATGGAACGCCTTGAAACCAGTTTCGGCATTCCGGCCAATGATCGGGCTGGATCAGCCCTTGTGCTGTCGCTTTTTCGTGAGGGCCGAGCTGATACCATGTCCAGCCCTCTCCCTGAAAAACTCTCATATTTCGTCTCCTCCTCTTCCGGCCCATTCGTTTTATATTTCTTTGCCCGCCCTCCGCGTAAATAAACATCATGTTTGCCGCGCTGCGGCACGTGGTATGAAGCCAGTATGAGTTTTTCATAGAAAAGGAGGTGGCGCCTTCTTTTTGAGAAGGCGGGGCATTGGAATTACTGAAGCTGATTGCAGTGGCAGGATTAATCGCATTAACGGGCTTTTTCGTCGCGGTCGAATTCGCCATCGTCAAAGTAAGGCGGACAAAGATCGACCAATTGATCATTCAGAAAAAAAAGGGCGCGCTTGCCGCAAAAGAAGTGACCTCACACCTTGACGAATACTTGTCAGCCTGCCAGCTTGGAATCACCGTGACGGCATTGGGCCTCGGCTGGCTTGGTGAACCGACGATGCAGACCTTACTGCATCCCCTTTTTTCCAAAATCGGCTTGAACGAGTCGATGACACATATTCTTTCATTTTTGGCCGCTTTTTTATCGGTCACTTATCTCAATGTTGTGATCGGAGAGCTGGCGCCAAAAACGATCGCCATTCAAAAAGCGGAAACCGTTACTCTGCTTTTTGCACAGCCGATGATCTGGTTTTACAGAATCATGTTTCCTTTTATATGGCTGCTTAATCATTCAGCCCGCATGATCACAAGTCTGTTCGGCCTGAAGCCGACCGGTGAACACGAATTGGCGTATTCAGAGGAAGAGCTGCGAACACTTTTATCTGAAAGCTATCAAAGCGGGGAAATCAACCAGAATGAATTGAGATATGTAAACAACATTTTTAAATTCGACGAACGTACGGCAAAAGAAATTATGGTGCCCCGCAATGAAATGACCGTCCTGTCTCTTGACGACAGTGTAAAAAAAGTGAAGCAGCTCATCAAAGAAACAAAGCACACCCGCTTCCCCGTCATGGAAGAAGACAAGGATCACATCACCGGAATGATCAATATAAAAGAACTGCTGCTGGCTGAGCTTGCAGGCGGGTTTTCTTTAGAAACAAAACCGTTAAAGCCATATATCCATCCGGTTATCCATGTGATTGAAACGATTCCCGTCTACCAGCTGTTCGTCAAAATGCAAAAAGAGCATACACATATGGCGATTCTCGTAGATGAGTACGGCGGAACATCCGGCCTTGTGACGGTTGAGGATATCGTCGAGGAAATCGTCGGCGATATTCGCGATGAATTCGATACTGAAGAAGTATCGGCTGTTCAGAAACTGGAAGATGACCATTACATCCTCAGCGGTAAAGTACTAGTCAGCGATGTAAACGACCTGCTCGGAATTCATTTATCAGATGAGGAGATTGATACAATCGGCGGCTGGATGCTGACGAAGAATATTGAGAGCAAGCCCGGAACGGCGATCGAAAGTGAAGGATACCGTTTCAAAGTAAAAGATATGGACGGACATCGAATCGTTGCAGTTGAGGTTGAAAAAATCGCCTAATCCCCCTTTCAGCCTCTCCCTGTCCGCTTTTCTTCCTAAAAACCATGTGAGGAAATCTGACATGTTCATCATGATATCTCCCTTTTGTCACTATAATGAAAGAAAAAGAGATCTGCTCTCAATCTAAATGACTACGGAGGAATGAAACATGCAGATGGGGGATACAGTATTTATGTTCTTTTGCGCTTTGCTCGTATGGCTGATGACGCCGGGCATCGCTTTATTTTACGGAGGACTTGTCAGGAGCAAAAATGTGCTCAGCACCGTTATGCACAGCTTATCTTCAATTGCCATCGTTTCCATCATATGGATTTTGTTCGGCTATTCGCTCGCTTTCGCTCCCGGAAACCCATTGATCGGGGGTTTGGATTGGATCGGACTGCAAGGTATCGGATTTGAACCCAATGCCGATTATTCGGAGACGATCCCGCATACGCTTTATATGATGTTCCAATTGACATTTGCCGTACTGACGACTGCGATTATTTCCGGAAGCTTTGCGGAGCGAATGCGCTTTCCGGCCTTTATTCTTTTTTCGGTGCTCTGGGCGGTTTTCGTTTACTCGCCGGTCGCCCACTGGGTATGGGGTGGAGGCTGGCTTGACGAGCTGGGAGCGATCGATTTTGCCGGCGGCAACGTCGTTCACATCTCTTCCGGTGTAGCCGGCCTGGTTGTTGCGATTGTTCTCGGCAAGCGGAAAAATATCAGCGATACCGCCCCTCACAACCTCCTTCTGACTTTGCTCGGGGCGACTTTGATCTGGTTCGGATGGTTCGGGTTCAACGTCGGAAGCGCCCTGACGATCGATGAAGTCGCCATGACCGCTTTTATCAACACGAATACGGCTGCGGCTGCGGGGCTGATCGGCTGGATTTTGGCAGAATGGCTGATCAATAAAAAGCCGACGATGCTCGGCGCCGTCTCGGGAGCGATCGCGGGACTTGTCGCGATTACACCGGGCGCAGGCTTTGTTACGCCTTTCTCATCCGTATGGATCGGGCTCATCGGTGGAATCGTCTGTTTCTGGGGTGTGTTTTCGCTGAAGAAAAAATTCGGCTACGATGATGCGCTCGATGCCTTCGGACTTCACGGGCTCGGCGGAACATGGGGCGGAATTGCGACGGGCTTGTTCGCGACGACATCAGTCAACGCAGACGGAGCAAACGGGCTTTTTTACGGAGACATCAGTCTCCTTTGGAAACAGCTGATTGCGATTGCCGCAACATATTTGTTTGTCGCAATCGTCACATACGCTATTATTAAGATAGTCAGTATTTTCTTTAAACTCCGTGCCTCAGAGGATGAAGAATCATTGGGCCTCGATCTGACGCTGCACGGCGAAAAAGCGTATCAAGATTAATTTGTCAGGAGTGATGGTATGAGCGGTCAAATGTATAAGGTGGAAATTGTAACTCGTCCTACAAACTTTGAAAAGCTGAAAACGGAGCTGGCCAAAATCGGGGTAACGTCCATTACGTTTTACAATGTACACGGATGCGGCCTGCAAAAAGGGCATACAGAGCTTTACCGCGGGGTCAAACGCGAAAGCAATGTATATGAAAGGTTAAAAGTCGAAATCGTCGTCAGCAAAGTGCCTGTCGAAAAGGTGGCCGAGACGGCGCAAAACGTCCTGAAAACCGGGGAACCCGGTGACGGCAAGATCTTCATATACGAAATTAAAAACACCATCAACATCCGCACAGGCGAGGAAGGTCCTGACGCTTTATAAAAAGATCGAAGCTCCCGGCTGAAGTTAAGCCGGGAGCTTTTCTGATGTTATAAAACGGCGTCAATCACACCGTATGCCTTCGCTTCGTCCGCATCCATAAAGTAATCGCGTTCCATGTCGGCTTTTAGTCTTTCAATGGGCTGGCCCGTTCGTTCGTGAAAGAAGTGCTCGATTTTTTCCCTCAGTTTGATGATCCGCTTCGCTGAAATCTCCATGTCTGTCGCCTGTCCTTTGACGCCGCCGAGCGGCTGATGGATCATGATTTCGCTGTTTTTGAGCGCATACCGTTTGCCTTTTGTTCCGCCGGCGAGGAGAATCGCTCCCATGGAAGCTGCCATTCCGACGCAGATCGTGCGGACATCCGGCTTCACATAGTCCATCGTATCCAAAATCGCATATCCCGCGGAAGTTGATCCGCCCGGGCTGTTGATATAGATCGAAATGTCTTTTTCATTGTCTTCGGCTGACAAAAACAGCAACTGGGCGGTGACCCGATTGGCGAGGTCATCGTTGAATTCAGAGCCGATCATAATGATCCGGTCTTTTAAAAGTCTGGAAAAAATATCGTACGATCTTTCACCGGCAGCCGTTTTCTCAATGACGTAAGGTATGGTGTTCATAGCCTTTTTCCTCCTAGGCAGCACACCTCATCATGCTGATGCAGGACGGCTGTGAAGCGCCGAAAAGCCATGTCTGTTTGGCAAATTCGAGCAGAGCATCGGGGTTGTGATACAATATCGCCCGAACAAGCAGGTCAATGTGTTCGTCATCCCGGTCCGCCGCTTCCCTTTGCAGAACATCCGGAGAAAGCCTTTTTAATCGCTGACGCGATCTGAATAAAAGCGATTTGACGGAAGATTCGGGCTTACCGAGCGACTCGGCGATTTCGTGCAGCTGAAAGGAAAACACATCTTTGAGCAGAAAAATCGTTAATTGCTTCGGCGTTAAAATACCGGAAAGCTGTTTCAGCAGGTGCTCGAAGTCATCGGCCGCCTTCATGCCCTCTGCCCTCCCGTCTTCCAGATTGTCTTCAGACAGAAAGATTTCGCGTTTCCTTTTTCTGAGCAGGTCAATCCATTTATGCTTTGCCACCGTCTTTTGATAAGCATGTGAGGCGTCTGTTCGATTGATTTCGATTAACTTCAGGATGGTATCCTGGACTAAATCCTCGGCATCCCATTTATCACCTGTCATTCTCATGCAATACTTCATCAGCGCTTGCTGTTCTAGCTCATTCATGAATGCATTCACACTCCTTAAAAGAGGCCTCTTACTTAATAAACGGCTGGCTCTGCAAATTTGATACGGGTTTTTTATGATTGTAACAAAAAAGGCGCCTATCGTATTTGATAGGCGCTCTGAGGGAAGCGTGCCTTATGACTGGCTTGAATCGTCAGACTGGGTTCCGTCTTGATTTTCTGACCCTTCAGACGAATCTTCCCGTTTGGTTTTGTCGTCTTTTCCACCTGTTTGATCTTTCGCTTTGTCTTCTGTTTTTGACTTTTCTTCAACAGAAGGCTGAGCAGGTTCCTTCATTTCAGCCGCTTGTTCCTCCACCGCTTTTTCGATGCTGGAGACCGGCTTGTCCATGAAGTTCAACGGGTTTAGCGCAACACCGTCTTTGCGGATTTCAAAATGCACATGGTTTCCGCCTTCTTCATTGTAAAGGTTTTTGCCTGCTTTTCCGATGACTTGATTTTGTTCAATCTTGTCACCTTGTTTGACGCTTACTTCAGAAAGAGACTGATACACAGTTGATAAACCATTTTCATGTTCAACTTCAACAACGTAGCCCAGTACAGGGTCTTTTGCAGCTTTGATGACCGTACCGCTGAGAGATGCGGAAACATCGAATGTTTTTCCGTCTTTCTCAGCCAAGTCGATACCTTTGCTCATGCTGTACGTGTTATTATAGTTTACAAGTGCTGCTTCTTTCTCTTCTTTAGTTGCGTCAGTTTCAAAGAACTTTTTAACGACAGAAACATTTTCAGAATCAGCAACCGGCATTGCGACATTTTCGACTGGTTTGCCTACTTCTACCGCGTCATCCCGGTTATCATAGGCTGATTTCTTACCATCGTCAGCAAGCTGATCTTTTACATCGTTGTTAGAAGCCGATTGATACCAAAGAACGGCGGTTAATACAACGACGGCACTTGTCAAATAGATGGCCGGAAATACCCAGCGTTTACGAAAAAACTGTTGCAGCTTTGTGATTTTGGAAGTACGATTCTTTTCTTCCTCTTTCATTACTCATCACCTCAGCAACATTCTGAACACTTTTCAGAAAATATATACATTTACAAAAAACTTTTTTTCAAGTTAGTCTGCACCGGCTGCTTCGTTTTTATGTAAAAACCGCCCTAAAACCTGAAATTTCACCAATGTGCATGATAACGGAAAAAACGCCGAAGATATAACATATGAAGAAAGGACAGAGAGAATGAAACTACGGATCGCCAATCGGGAAGACCTTCCCGCAGTAGTCGATATTTACAACTCCACCATTGCGTCGCGAATGGTTACGGCAGATACAGAACCCGTCACACCTGAAGAAAGGCTGAACTGGTTTTTGAACCATACCGAGGCAAGGCCTCTTTATATTGTGGAAAATGAACAAGGGGATATCGCCGGCTGGATCAGCTTCGAATCATTTTACGGTAGGCCCGCCTATAACAAAACCGCCGAAGTCAGCATTTACCTTCATGAAGACCACCGCGGCAAAGGGGCGGGTTCAGCGGTGCTTGAAAAAGCGCTTGAAGTCGCGCCAAAGCTTGGAATCCGTTCTTTAATGGCGTTTATTTTCGCCCACAACGAACCGAGCATCAAGCTTTTCAAAAAATACGGCTTTACCGAGTGGGGACACTTTCCCGGAATCGCCGAGATGGATCGAATACGGTACGATTTAAAAATATTAGGAAAAGAATTGAATGAAGCCTGATCATCATGGCACGAAAAAAAGAGCTGTCATGCAGCTCTTTTTTTCTTTCATCATTCAGCCAGCCTGCGCCTTCTGATCTCTTCTTCATTTAAAAATTCCAAAAAGCTTCTCATCACAGTAAACGGCTCTTCTTTGACCGCCTGAACGTAGCGGCTTTTCCGTTCATCGGAAAGCACTTCGCTTGTTTGCATCCGTTCCAATATATATTGCATCACCGATTGCTGAACATTTCTTTTTTGGTAAGACGACTCTCTGAACAGTGCCATGCCGAAAGCTGCTGCTGCGGCAGCGCAGCCGATTTTTATCATTGAATCGGTTCCATAGGATGCCTGCCCCCAAAAAGAAGAAAGATAAACCAATGAAGCAACAAGCAGCGGAATCGCGATAAAAAGAAATATCAGCCTTTTCTTTAAGAACGGCGCCGCCACATGCTTGAGGTTATCCATTTCTTCTTTCATAAAAGCCGGCATTTGATGGAAACGTTCCATATCCATAATCAATCCCTCCCGATTTGGTTAAAGAGGCGTTGTTTCGCTGATTAAATCACGCTTTTTATATGTATATCGTAACTTAGATCCAACATGTTTTACAGTTTTTTGCCTTTCCCCTTTTTATTAGGAACTTTCCGTCCCCCGCCCCGTATAACATGAGATAGTTGCTTGAAAGGGGAGTAACTGTTATAAATGGAATGTATAAAAACAAATCCGTCTTGTGAGGTTCAATATGGATATTATTAAAAATATCAGCATCACATCGATATTTCTCGGCTTTATATTAGTTTTAAACACGCTATTGGCAATCGTTGTGATCTTTAGGGAACGCCGGGATGCAAGCTCCTCCTGGGCCTGGCTCTTGGTACTCTTCTTTATTCCCGTTCTTGGCTTTATCCTCTATTTGCTCTTCGGCCACAATTTGAGCAGGAATCACCTTTTTCAATGGGAAGACCGAAAGAGGATCGGGATGGAAAAAATATTGGAACAGCAGCTGACCAAGCTGAAAAACCGCGAGTTTGAATTTCGCAATAAAGCGACGGCGGACAGCAAAGACTTGATTTATATGCACATTCTGAATAACCACGCCGTTTTCACGGAAGACAATGCGGTCGAGCTGTTAACGGACGGACGCCAGAAATTCGACAGACTGCTTCGCGACATTGAAAACGCCAAAGACCATATACATCTTCAATATTATATTTATAAAGGCGATGAGATCGGAAAAAAGCTGCGGGACGCGCTGATCAAAAAAGCAAAAGAAGGCGTTGAAGTCCGTGTTTTGTATGATGAATTGGGATCAAGAAGCCTCAGGAAAAGCTTTTTCAAAGATCTGAAAAAGGCGGGAGGATTTGTCGAAGTTTTTTTCCCGTCGCGTTTTAAATTTATCAATTTGCGCATGAATTACCGCAACCACCGCAAGCTCGTCATCATCGACGGCGTCATCGGCTATGTCGGAGGATTTAATGTCGGGGACGAATACCTCGGTCTAAATCCGGCTTTTGGCTATTGGCGGGACACGCATCTCAGAATCAAAGGAACGGCAGTCCATTCGATTCAAACGCGTTTTATCCTGGATTGGAATCAGGCCTCGCACCATCACGATATTACATATATGCCAAACCACTTTCCTGACATCGATTCCAACGGAAACATCGGCATGCAAATCGTCACCAGCGGCCCCGATTCAGAATGGGAGCAGATTAAAAACGGCTATATTAAAATGATATCAACGGCAAAGCGGTCGATTCTTATACAGACGCCTTATTTTATTCCGGACGCAAGCCTGCTCGATGCCCTCAGAATTGCTTGTCTGTCCGGCGTTGACGTGAGAATCATGATTCCTAACAAACCCGACCATCCTTTTGTGTACTGGGCTACCTATTCTTACATCGGCGAACTTTTAAAAGCCGGCGCTTCCGTATTTATTTACGACAACGGATTTATCCATGCGAAAACAATTGTTGTAGATGAAGAAATTTCATCGGTCGGCACGGCAAATATTGATATGCGCAGCTTCAAGCTCAATTTTGAAGTGAATGCTTTTTTATACGATGAGGAAATTTCGAGAAGCCTTGTCCTATCATTTGAAAAAGATCTGCAAGTCTCAAGGGAGCTGATCTATGAGGAATATTTAAACAGAAGCAAATCGATCCGCTTCAAAGAAGCCATTTCGATCCTGCTGTCGCCGATTTTATAGCGCGTCATTCATGCGGTAAAAAAATCCTCCCGGAAACGGGAGGATTTTTGTTTTACTTACCGGAAGCCGCCGCACCCTTGGAAACTGAAGCATGCTTGTCCATTTGACGTTCAGTGTCAGCGTCCTTGAGCTTGAGTGCGATGAAAAATGCTGCCATGAGGAAGCCGGCTGCACCGAGCAAAGCGGTCCGGTAAGCTGATAAATCGGGCTCTATCCCTGCGCCAGGCTGACTGAGCACAGCAAGGACGCACGACATGACGGCAACTCCAAAAGCAGATCCGAGCCGGTTTTGCACATTAAACAGCGTCGTTGCCCGACCCATTGATGAGGATGAAATGTTGGCAAAACAAACAACCTGCGCAGCGCCAACCGCATGCCCCAGAAAAAAGCCCGCCGAAAACAGCAGCAGCCTGAGAAGCCACAGATTTGACCCGTATCCGGTCAGGCTCAGCAGCCCAAACAATACAGCGGCGCCTAAAAGCGCAACGGAAATTACCCGCCTCGGCCCGAGCTTATCTAACGACCTCGGCATCAGCTGGGAGGCCAGCATCAAGCCTAATGCTTCGGGAAACGTGATCAAAGCGGTATCGGTCGCAGAATAGCCGAGTGCTTCCTGGCACAACAGCGGAAATATATAGAGCATGCCAAGGAGTCCGCCTGCTGTCAAAAGCGAAATGACGCTCATCTTTCCAAAAACCCGGTCCTTCAATAAGCGCAGTTCAATCAGCGGATGCTCAGCCTTCAGCTCGACAAAAACGAGAATGGCGAGGAGAATCACTCCCCCGGTTCCTGAAACAAGCACATTCGGAGAGCCGAAGCCCTGCACAGGCCCCTGGCTGAGTGCAAAAACTGCCAACGCCATTCCCGGCCCAGCGAAAAGAAATCCTAGCCAATCAAATCTCCCCGCTTTCGGCTCCATATGTTCATGAAGATATAACAGGCCAAACAGCAGAATGATCATACCGATCGGAATATTAATGTAAAAAATCCAGCGCCATGACAGCTGATCCGTCAGAAACCCGCTGATGATCGGCCCAACCGCAGGCGCGACCGCAATCGGAAGGACGAGAACTCTCGAAATTTTAGCCCGTTCGTGCGGAGGAAACGTCCTGAACAAGATTGCCATTCCCACTGGTGTGATCAATCCGCCGCCGGCTCCCTGGATCACGCGAAATACGTTTAATGCCGCCAGATTGTCAGCGATTCCGCATAATGCGGATGCAGCCGTAAATATGGAAAGCGCGGCAAGGAAAACACGCTTTGTCCCAAAGCGGTCTCCAAACCAGCCGGCTGCGGGAAGAAAGACCGCCAAGCTGACTAAGTATCCGATGTTAATTGTGCCTGCAGCAGACGGCAAAGTTTGAAATTCGTTCATGATGGCGGGCAATGCCATGTTAATGACACTCGCATCCATTGCAGCCATAAACATGGCCGTTACATATACAATGCTGACAACCGTCCTTTGATTGAACGGCCTTCTCTTCATTGCTGACCGCCGTGAATTTCTGCAGCCGGCTTCAAGCTGTTCGGCGAGAGATCGGTCCAATTCGAGCTGATATAGTCGATGCAGGCGCTGCGGCTCGTTTCCCCGCAGACAATCTCCCACCCTGCCGGAATATGAACAAAGGCGGGCCAGAGTGAATACTGGCCTTCCTCATTCATTAAAACAACATATGTGCCCTGTTCATTTTCAAAAGGATTTGTCATCGTTATCTCTCCCTACTTGTCCGTATCTTTTTCAAGCCGTCCAGTTTTTCCGCAACATGACGTCCGATTTCGGCCAGCGGCTCCGGCTGGCACAAATCTTTATGCCGGCAATCCATATCATGAATATCAATGTTTCCGTTCAGATAAGGAAGCCATGACTCCGGATCAATCGGATCAAACCATTCCGGTATCACGGTAGATTTGAAGAACAGGATATCACCATGAAAGACGCGGGGCTTATATTCGCTTAAAATCCGGACGGAATTCACATAGGTCTCCTTTAAATTCAAGATCGCAGCCTCATCCAGGCTGGCAAGCGCACTGCCGTCTCGGCGCAGTATATCGATCGCACTGGAAAGTTTCAGCTGTTCCCCGTTAAGGCTGTCCGGATCGTATCCTCCCAATGCCAAGAGTGCAATCAATGCTTCCTGCTCATCAGGTGCATCTTTAATTGGAAGGAAGTGATTCGGGTATGCATCAAGCATGACAAGAAGCGAAATGTCTTCCCCTTGTTCCTGCAGCTGAGTTGCGATCGCATGTACAACATTGCCTCCGAGAGACCAGCCGAGAAGACGATAAGGCCCTGTTGGCTGAATCGTACGAATGTGCCTGATATAATCCGCGGCCATGTCGTCGAGCGTATCAGGAAGCTCTTCCTGCCTTGCGATCCCGCGAGCTTGAAGGCCGTATATCGGATATTCCTTCCCGAGTGCCGTCATTAAACCGGCATAACACCAGCTGAGGCCCCCGGCCGGGTGCACACAAAACAGGGGATCCTGACTGCCTCCGGTTCTCAGCGGAAGCAGTACATCCAGCGCACTTTGCCCGCCGCCGGATTCAAGCCGTTCAGCGAGTCCGCTGACAGTAGGTGCTTCAAGCAGGTCGCCGATGCCGAGCTCGACGCCGAGCGCTTCACGAATGCGGCTCATCAGCTGTACGGCGAGCAGAGAATGACCGCCAAGTTCGAAGAATCCGTCATCAATACCAATCCGCGGCACATTGAGGATTTCTGAAAAAAGATCACATAAGATTTCTTCCTGCGGTGTTCTTGGCCCCCGTCCTTTAACAGCCGCGGCAAAATCAGGCTCAGGCAGCGCTTTTCGATCAAGTTTGCCATTTGGAGTCAATGGCAGGTCTGCAATTTTTACAAATGCAGAAGGCACCATGTACTCCGGCAGAGTGCCTGCGGCAAACCGGCGCAGTTCAGCCGGATCAGTTTCTTCTTCAGACGTCGGGACAACATAGGCGATCAGGCGCTTGTCCCCGGGCTGGTCTTCCCTTACAACTACAGCAGCTTGATTCACCTTGTGATGGCGGACAAGCACCGCTTCTATCTCGCCGAGTTCGATTCTAAAGCCGCGGATCTTGATCTGCTGATCGGCCCTGCCCATATAATCAAGAGAGCCGTCTTGGCGCCTGCGGGCAAGATCGCCGGTTCGGTACATCCGGGTTCCGGGCGGACCAAACGGATCAGCGACAAAACGGTCTGCCGTCAAATCGGGTCTGCCCAAGTAACCCCGTGCGAGGCCGCCCCCCGACACATACATCTCTCCGGTGACGCCCGGGGGTACCGGTTCAAGGTATTCATCAAGCACATATACACCTAAATCGGGAATCCCTTGACCGATCAGGCTGTTCGCTTGAAGTGCTGCAGTCTGCTGATCGAGGGAAATATAGCTGACATGTACCGTCGTTTCTGTAATTCCGTACATATTAATCAGCCGCGGGAAATGCTCCGGATGGCGTTCATACCAATCTTCAAGCCTCTTCAGTTCGAGCGCTTCCCCTCCAAAAATGATAAAGCGCAAGGAAAGGCACTTTCCTGTCTCAGCATTGTCCCGGTCAGCCTGCATCAATTGATAAAATGCGGAAGGGGTCTGATTGAGCACAGTCACTCCCTCGCGTACGAGAAGATTGAGAAAGTCGGCCGGCGAGCGGCTGATTGTATGAGGCACCACGACAAGCCGTCCCCCATTGAGCAGCGCTCCCCAAATTTCCCATACCGAAAAGTCAAATGCGTAAGAATGAAACATCGTCCAAACATCGTCAGAGCCAAAATGGAACCATTGGTCAGTCGCTCCGAACAGCCGCACGACATTTTGATGTGGAACGATCACTCCTTTCGGCTTGCCGGTCGAACCGGATGTGTAAATGACATACGCCGGGTGAAGAGGCAGCAAAGGCTTCATACGGTCGGCATCAACCGGATTCGCAGAAGCGCATCCGTTCAGTTCCTCTTGTATGCAAGGGTCATCAAGGACAATCCGTTCAACAGATGCGGGAACAGAAAGGCATGATTCGACCGCTGAACTCGTAACGATGCAGGCAGGATGTGCATCATTCAACATAAACGCTATCCTTTCTGCCGGGTAGTCCGGATCCAGAGGCACATATGCCGCGCCAGCTTTCAGCACTGCAAGCAGTCCGACAACCATATCCAAAGATCTTGGCAGCGCCAGGGCAGCAAATTGTTCGGGACCGACCCCTTTGGCGATCAGGAGATGGGCAAGCCGGTTAGCGCGTCTATTGAGCTCGCCGTATGTGAGCGAGTCATTTTCATATATAACCGCAACGGCTTCCGGGTCCTTCGCAGCCTGCTTTTCAAATAAAACAGGCAAAGATGAACAAGGTATGTTGTTGGACGATTTGCTCCAGTCAGCCAGCATGTTTTCACGTTCGGCCGGAAGGAGAATATCAAGTCTTCCAATCGGCTGATCAGGGTCGGATACTGCTGAATCCAGCAGTCTGACAAGCCGTTCGGCCAATGTTTGAACCGTATTTCGCTCAAATAAATCTGTGCTGTATTCCACAAATCCGCCGATACCTGCGGGTGTTCCATCCGCTTTTCGATGTTCCCGAAGCTCAATCGTCAAATCAAACTTGGCTGCGCCGACACTGCGAATGTCAATGTCTGATTTAAGGCCGGAAAGTTCAAGCTCAGGTTCAGGCGTATTTTGATAGGCGAGCATGATTTGGAACAGCGGATGTCTCGCTCTTGACCTGGCAGGATTGAGCACTTCAACAAGGCGCTCGAACGGAAGGTCCTGATGCTCATATGCTGCAAGATTTACTTTTCTAACTCTGTTCAGAAGTTCCCGAAAACTTGGATTACCCGATGTATCTGTTCGGAGCACAAGCGTATTAACGAACAATCCGACAATTCCGCCTAAAGCATCATCGTTTCTTCCCGCTATCGGGCTCCCGAGCGGAATGTCGTGGCCTGCTCCGAGCCGTGTCAGCAGTGAGGCAAGGGCCGACTGCAAAATCATGAACATGCTGACTCCGGTGCTGCGGGACAAACCGAGCAAACGGCCGTGTAGCTGTTCGTCAATGCTGAGATCAATCGTACCGCCTCTGTAGCTTGATTCCGACGGACGCGGGTGATCAGTCGGAAGCTCCAGCTGATCAGGCAGATGTTCCAATGCCTTTGACCAATACCCGAGCTGCTTGGCAATCAGACTGTCCGGATTGCTCTCATGTCCAAGCAGATGTTCCTGCCATACGGCATAGTCGGCATATTGTATAGAAAGCGGCTCCCAAGCAGGTGCCTCACCATTCAGACGCGCATTGTAGGCGGTTTCCAAATCGCGGGTCAGCGGCGTTAAAGACCAGCCGTCGCCAATCATATGGTGCAAAAGCAGAAGAAGAACAAATTTGTCCGGTCCGAGTACGAATAGCTGGGCGCGAAACGGAGGTTCCTTTTCTAAATGAAAACGGTGCCGAACAGCCTCAGCCAGGACTTTTTCCAAATCATGTTCGCTGACATGGGATACAGCGAGTTCGGGACGCGCTTGATCCGCTTCCAATATCAGCTGGTGTGTTGTCCCCTGCTGATACGGAAAAATTGTTCGAAGCGGCTCATGTCTTGCTGCCACATCGCTCAGAGCGGTTGTCAGCGCCTCTTGGTCCAAACGTCCGGTTAAATGAACGACAACCGGAATATTATAGGTCGGGCTCGGTCCTTCCAAACAGTGCAAAAACCATAGGCGCCGCTGCGCGAAGGACAGCGGAATTTCTTCCCGGCGCTCTCTTTTACGCAATGCCGGACGGGCGCTCTGCGCCTGATCAAGCTGTTTGGCAAGCCCGGCGGCTGTGGGCTCATCGAATAAACGGCCGATTCCGAGTTCGACGCCAAGCGTTTCCCGAATCCGGCCGACAAGCCTGCCTGCCAGAAGCGAATGTCCGCCGAGATCAAAAAAGCTGTCATCAATACTGACTCGCGGCACCCCCAGCACTTCAGCGAATAAATCACACAATATTTCCTCTTGAGGTGTCCTTGGCTCACGTCCCCCTGTATGCATACTCAATGCCGGAGCCGGCAGGGATTTGCGGTCAAGCTTTCCGTTCGGCGTAAGCGGCAGTTCATCAAGAATGACAAATGCAGACGGAATCATATAGTCGGGCAGTGTTTCACCAACGTAGCCGCGAAGCTCGACAGGATGAAGGCTTTCTCCCGAAGCGGGAACGACATACGCAAATATACGCGGATCACCGGGCTGGTCTTCACGAACAATAGCAGCAGCTTGTTTAACAACCGGATGATTTGCAAGCACCGCTTCTATTTCTCCCATCTCAATGCGGAATCCGCGAATTTTGACTTGATGGTCCGCACGGCCGATATAATCAAGCGACCCGTCTTCGCGCCAGCGCACGAGGTCGCCCGTCCGGTACATCCTCGATCCAGGCGGCCCGTATGGATTCGCAATAAAGCGTTCAGCCGTGAGAGCATGACGGTTCAAGTAGCCGCGCGCCACTCCTGTTCCTGCCACATAAAGTTCTCCAGCCGCTCCCGGAGGCACGGGCTGCAATCCGGCGTCTAGAACATACAGCTGCGTATTCCAAATCGCACGGCCGATCCCCGGAGATTTCGTGCAGTTGCCTCCCAGCGCGGCGGCTGTAGACCAAATCGTTGTTTCCGTCGGTCCATAAAGGTTCGTTAATGTGCATCCAAGCTGCTGCAATTGCCGGGCCAAGCTGGCTTGCAGAGCTTCCCCTCCGACAAGCGCACGAAGACCTTTAAGCTTCTCCGGAGCGCTCGAGGCCAATGCATACCAAAGGGTCGGTGTGGCCTGCATCATTGTGATTCCGTATGTTTCAATCATTTTAGCCAATGCGGAGGGGTCTTGTACCGTCTCCTTCTCGGCAAGAACGACTGCCGACCCGCTGATCAGTGGCAAATAAATTTCGAGTGCTGAGATGTCGAATGCAATCGTTGTGACGGCCAGCAGCCGGTCGTCTTGATTAAGCGGGAACATATCCTGCATTGAAAGCAAAAAATTGAATAAGCTTTCAGCTTGTACAACTACGCCTTTAGGTCTGCCGGTTGATCCGGATGTATAAATCATATATGCCGGCTGAGCGCCGGAATGCTGTCTGCCGGGATTTCCTTCAGAACATCCGGAGATTTTTTCCATAACAGTTTGTTCATCAATGATGAACTTCGGCGTTTGCGAACTGATCATGTCTTGTGCTTTTTTGCTGGTGATGACAAACAGCGGCTGTGCATCATTGAGCATATACTCGATCCTGTCAGCCGGATAATCGGGATCTATAGGTAAATAAGCCGCTCCAGCCTTGAGAACGGCGAGCATGCTGACAATCATTTCCGCTGAGCGCGGCAGGGCCAAAGCAACGAATGTCTCGGGTTTCGCCCCCTTATTGATCAGCAGATGAGCCAGTTGATTTGCCCTTTTATTTAATTCGGAATAGGTGAGAACCTCATCATTGGAAACGACTGCCGGAGATTCAGGGTACTCCTTCGCCATCATTTCAAATCGTTGCGTAAGACTCTCATTTGGAAGACCGCGGTCTGTTTGATTCCATTCGATTAAAATTTGAGCGCGTTCTTCCGGGAGAAGAATATCCAACGTCCCCACCGGCTGAGTTTGCTCGCAATCGGCAATCGTTTTCAGAAGAGTAAGAAAACGATGAATATGATGTTCAAGTTCATCCGCATGATAAACAGCGGGGTTTGCATCCATGTTTATTTTCAACCCGCCTCCGTCCGGGCGGCCGTAAATGTTGATTGACAGATCGTCCACAGGTCCTGTGGCAAGATTATGCACGATGCCTTGACAGCCGGCAAAATTCAAGCGTTGCTCAAAAGGCATCAAATTAAGCTGCGGACCGAACAGCCGCTGATTTTCGCCAAGCAGCTTGAGTTCCCGGCGCAGTTCTTCGTGGCGGTAATGCTGATGACGCCTCAGCTTCATCATCTCTGCTGAGATTTGCTTGACCAGCTCTCCTACGCTCATGTCCGGCTGCATGCCAATCCGAAGCGGAAGGAGATTCATGACCATACCCGGAATATGGAGAGCGGCTGACCCAAGGCGGCACATCATCGGCATCCCGAGAACGACGTCATTTGCCCCCGTCAGCCGATGAACATATATTGCAGCTGCTGCCATCACGGTTTCGTGCCAAGTTGCCCCCATTCTGCTTGCGGCAGACAGAAGACGCTCAGCATGTTCACTCGGCAGATAGTCAGACCTGCGAAGAAAGCTTGAAGAGGTGCGCGGCGCCCTTTCGGCAAGACTGACTACCTCCGGTTCATCGCTGAATCGCTCAAGCCAAAATTGCCGATCTTCCTGATACTTCTCTGATGCGTGGTAAGCCGTTTCCTCCGCGAGAATCAAATCGAGGGAGCCAAAGGCTCCGCTCTGATCGATCGATTTGTTCTGCATCAATGCGGTATATATTTTTGACAGCCGCTCGGCGATCAATGTAAAGCTGAACCCGTCCGTTGCGATATGGTGAGTTCGCTGATACCAGAAGTAATGATCCGGCGCCGTTTTGAAAAGCGCTTCTGTAAAAAGCGGACCGCGAGTCAGATCAACCGGACGGGCAAGGTCATCCTTCATCCAGCTTTTCGCCGCCTGTTCCGGATCGGTTTCTGAGCTGACATCAACATAATGAATTGGAAAATCTGCCGACGGAACGATCACTTGCCACGGTCCGTCTTGATCTTCTCCAAATCTGGCATGGAATGATTCAGCTTCTTTCATGACATGGCGCAGCGCTTTCTCGAAAAGCTCCTGATCAAGCGGGCCTTTAATTTCAACGTATTCAGCTGTATTGTAGATCGGATTTTCCGGATCAAGCTGCTGAGCAAACCAAATGCCGGCTTGCGCTCCTGATAATGGCTTTCGGTTATGTTGACATTCAAGCATTAAGGCGACCTCCTTCATTGATAGTCTGCATTCGGCAAGGGTGCTTCTTTAGAGGAGGACAACAGTCTCCACCAGTTTTCAATCGAAGGGTCCTCCGCAAGCTCCACAAATGACACCTCCCGCCCCGCTCGGCGCCAGCGCTCCGCGAGACTCATGATTCTCACGGAATCAAGTCCCCTGTAAATCAAATTTTCGCTGTCGCTTATCTTTTCCGGTGATTCAAGAAGAAGCGATGCGACCTGTTCGCGAATGATCTGTTTTGTCAGTGCATGAGAGCTTTCTTTTGCGTGTTCATGGCTTGCGTCATCTTTCAGCTGGCTCAAAAGCTGTTCCGCAGTGATTGTGACGCTGCAGCGGTCAGCTGCGTATGTGATAGCCATTTCATGATGCTTTAATGAGAAATCCGCCACCGCATCGGCGACAAAAAACGTTTCAATATCTTGCATAAACGCATCACATGCCGTCATCAAGCAGCCGATATGGGCATAGATGCCGGTGATGATGAGCTGATCCCGACCTTGCTCCTCCAGCACACCTAAAAGGTTGGTTTTTCTGAACGCATTGTACCTCCACTTGGTCAGAACGATGTCGCCTTTATTCGGTTTCAGCTCATCTACGATCTTCTGCTCATCGGGATCAGGACCGATTCCGGGTCCCCAAAAATCTTGGAGAAGCCCCCGTTCTTCCGGTGTCTGAGCGCCTGGCTGAGCCGTGAAAATAACCGGAATGCCAAGCTCGGCACATCGCTTCCGAAGCTTCTTAATATTAGCCAGCAGATCTGTTACCGGAGACTCGCCGCAACGGTAAGCGTTGAGAAAATATTGCTGCATATCATGGATGAGAAGTGCAGCACGCTTCGGATGAGGAGTCCATGACACCTTGTTTTTCGGCATATTTGATGCTTCTGGCATTTGGTACGGTAAGATGGCAGGAATGGCCATCAAATCACATCCTCTCATTTTTTTATCACGTGATATTCTTAGCTGCAGACATTTTTTCAGCAATCGCTGTACGCAGTTCTTTTTTGCTGACTTTTCCTACGCCTGTCTGCGGGAATGCTTCAACCATTTCCACCCGGTCAGGTATTTTGTAGGCTGCAAGGCCCCTTTCTCTCAAAAACGATTGCAATTCAGCCTGAGCAGGTGCAGCGCCGCGTGGAATAACATACGCACACGTTCTTTCACCGAGAAATTGATCCGGCATCGAGACAACCGCCGCATCGAGTACGGCGGGATGTGCGAGCAGGTGGTTTTCCACTTCTTCCGCGGCAACCTTCTCCCCGCCTCTGTTGATCTGGTCTTTGGCTCGTCCTTCAACAATCAAATAGCCTGATGAATTGACTTTGACCAAGTCGCCCGTACGGTAAAACCCGTCTTCTGTGAACGCTTTGGCATTATGTTCCTCAGCTTTGTAATAGCCGCGGATCGTATAAGGACCTCTTGTCAGAAGCTCCCCGGTCTGTCCGGGTCCAAGTTCGCGTCCTTCTTTATCCACAATTTTAATTTCGTCAAACGGAGACATCGGTCTGCCTTGTGTGTGAACGATCGTGTCTTCAGGATCATCAAGTCTGGTATAGTTGACCAGACCTTCTGCCATGCCATAAACCTGCTGCAGTTTGCAGCCAAACACCGATGTGACGCGTCTGGCGGCTTCGGCACTGAATTTCGCTCCGCCGACTTGAAGGACCTGGAGACTTGACAAGTCGTCCCGGCGCGCCGGAGCAGCGTCAAGCCAGATTAGCGCAAGCGGCGGTACGAGACCTGTGATCGTTACCCTCTCCTTTTCGATCAGAGGAAAGGTTTCATCCGGGCTGCCTCCTGACGCAAGAACGACTCGGCCTCCCGCATAGAGTGTACCGAGCACTCCCGGCGAACTGAGCGGATAATTGTGAGCGATTGGAAGAGCGGCAAGATACACGCTGTTGTGATCAAGCCTGCAAATCTCTGCGCTGACCCTCAAGCTGTATATATAATCATCATGCGTCCTCGGGATCAGCTTAGAAAGACCTGTGCTTCCCCCTGACAACTGAAGAAAAGCGACATCTTCTGAATGGACGTTCTGCGGAGGTGCAGGCTGATCATAAAGGCCCGACAGCGCTTCAAACTCCTCCGATTCGCCGGCGACAATGACATGACGAAGCCCCCGCAGCTTTCCCTTTACCTGTCTCGCCAGCTTGCGGTAGTCAAACCTTGCGTGATGATCGGGAATCACATAAGCAGCAGCTTCAGAAAACTCGCAAAAATACGTGATCTCGCTATGTCTGTGCGATGGAAGCGCAAAGACAGGCAGAGCTCCGATTCGGAAGAGTGCAAAGCAAACTTCAAAAAACTCGATGACATTCGGTAGCTGGACAACGACGCGGTCATTTTTTTTGATCCCAAGCTTTAAAAGACCGCCGGCCAAAGAGTCGGCTCTCTTGTCTAACTCTTGATAGCT
The DNA here is from genome assembly GCF_054161455.1 of Bacillus sp. PK6-026. Classification (NCBI taxonomy): domain Bacteria; kingdom Bacillati; phylum Bacillota; class Bacilli; order Caryophanales; family Bacillaceae; genus Bacillus; species Bacillus sp. PK6-026. The sequence continues at coordinate 3,891,251 of NZ_CP096418.1, forward strand.
TAAATGGGTATCTCCGTATGTAAGGGCAATGCGGCTGCCATGTTTTTCGACCCGTTCCCTCAGCATTCCCCCAAATGTTTCGCCTCGCCAGCATCCCTCCTTCCGATATTTATCCGCAAACTCCTTCGGCCATGTTGGGCACCCTTTCAACATCCTTTATCCCTCCGTTATTCACTGTTCATTCCCATCGCAAGAAGCATCGTCCGAAACTTTGCAGACGTTTCTGCAAGTTCTTCTTCAGGCTTCGATCCGGCGACAATTCCGGCGCCTGCGTACAGCCGCAGCGCGTGTTCCTCCGCCTCAGCACAGCGAATCGTTACGACCCATTCACCGTCACCGTCCGCGTCACACCAGCCGACCATACCTGTGAAAAATCCGCGGTCAAACGGCTCAATCTGTTTAATCGCTTCTTTCGCCGCATTCGTCGGCGTGCCGCAAACAGCGGGCGTCGGATGAAGAGCGGCGGCGAGCTCTAATGAAGATACAGAAAGATCTGTAAGCTCTCCCTTCAATTCAGTTGAAAGATGCCACATCGTCGGCGTGCTGATCAGCGATGGTTCCGGCACCTCCAGCTTTCGGCAAAACGGCTTGAGCCCGGAAGCAACCGCTTCGACTACGACCGCATGTTCGTGACGGTCTTTAGGAGAAGCAAGCAGTTCAGCCGCCCTTCTTCGATCTTCTTCAGGATCATCGCTTCGAGGTCTTGAACCTGCTAAAGGATTTGCCGTAACGCGGAACCCGGACCGTGATACAAGCAGCTCAGGACTTGCGCCTATCAAAGTGGTACGAGGCGCTTCCGGCGATTGCCCGGTTAAGTCAACGGCAAAGTTGTACCCGCTTGTATTGCGGCGGGCAAGATTTCGCAGCAATTGACCGATATCGACTTTGATCGGCGAGGTCAGCTGCAAAGACCGGGAAAGGACGATCTTACTGTATTCTCCTGCTGCTATACCTGCCAACCCTCGTCTGACCCCGGTCATATACGCTTCCGGGCTTGGAATCTGCTCGATATCATAGGGGTACAGGGCAGGTTCAGGCTCCTCTTTACCGTCTTCTTCACATGTCAGCGGCCCCGCCTGCCACGCTTCGACCGGCACGGTTAACTGCGCCGGCTTTGTATCGTCAAACGGTACAGCTCCGACCACCATCGGATTTTTCTGCCCGTTCTCCCTCGCTTTTTTCAGAACTTCCGCAGCCCGCTGAGCAAGGCTTTGCTCTTCCGTTTGAGAAACAGAAGCCAAAACACCTTCCGCCAGAATGGTCCGCTCAGGGGAAGAGAAAAAGAATGAAGCTCCGGCCTGATATTCCTTCAACAGCTGATCGGCAAGCGCTTCTGACACGACATGACGTTCTATCATCATTAAAACCTCCTTTAGATTGAATCAGGCTCCAAGCGTTGCTCCGCCATCGACGCGCAAATCGTGCATCGTAATATGACGAGCCCCGTCAGACAGCAAAAATACTACAGCATCTGCAATATCAGCCGGCGAAGCCAATTTTCCGAGCGGAATTCCCGTTTTGAATGTTTCAAGTGATCCTTCAATTACGCCTTGCGCAGCTTCCTCACCTTGCCATAGCGACCGCTGCATCGGCGTATCGGTTGATCCGGGCGATACGATATTGCAGCGGATATTGTACTCGGCAAGTTCAAGGCCGAGACATTTCGTAAACATTAAAGCGGCCGCCTTAGAGGCCGCATAGGCGGCCATATGCATACGCGGCACTGCCGCCGCATTTGATCCGACAATCACGATCGCTCCAGTTCTGCGCGGAATCATCCGGCGGGCGACGGCACGCGATACGTTAAAAACCCCGGTAGAGTTGACGCTGAACGTCTTCTCCCAATCTTCATCACTCAATGAATGGATCAGACCCGTTCTGAGCACGCCGGCTACATTGACAAGCATGTCTATCGGACCGATCTCGCGTTCAACATGGGCCACAAGCTGATCGACGGCGGCACTGTCGCCCACATCCGCGGCAAAACCGGAACCCTGCAGATCTTTTCGTTCAAGTTCGGCTTCAAGTTCAAGCAGCCCTTTTCGATTTCGATCAGCTGCGGCAACAAACACCCCGCGTTCAGCAAGCGACAGAGCCACTTCTTTGCCGATTCCTTGCGAAGCCCCAGTCACCAAAGCAACCTTGCCTTTCACTCTTATCATTTCCTTTCTTAAAAACGGCAGCTCCCAAGTCTCAAAGAGTCACTGCCAAAGCTAAATTCTTAATTGATAATGATAATCATTATCGTTCAAAAATATAATATACCAATAAATGCAAACGGTCAAATCGTTTTCGATTGTTTATCCGTATCAATGCTCATGGTATATTATCTGTTATCCATTCTTATCTTTTCTTAAAGCTCGGGGCGCCGGAAGCGCCCCGCTGTCAATCAGGCTTGAAGGCAAACTGGAGCGCTCTGCTGATTAACACAGGCAGAACCGATATATGACCTTCCCCTTTAAATTCATGGTACTCCGCGCGAATCCCCTGCTTTTCCAAGGCGGCCAAGCGGGCGGCCAGCCTTTTTGCATTGTCGTTCATTCCGCTTTTATGCGTCTTTTCAAGCTCTCCCGCCCCGAGCAATACCTTTACATCGCCATCCGCTTCCTGCAGCTTCGAAATAAAGTCATGCTCCTCATCAAAAAAGGACGGATGCCAATGGATGGACGGACTTCCGGCGATATATGTCTGAAACAGGGCCGGTTTTGTAAACAGGGTCTGCAGAACAAAAAGTCCGCCAAGGGAATGACCGAAAATCGCCTGCCTTTTCACATCAATCGTGAATTCCTGTTCGATCTCCGGCTTTAACTGCTGTTCGATGAAGGACAGAAAAGCTTTCGCCCCGCCCGGCTCCGGCCAGTCTGCTCCATCAGGTCTCCTGGGCAGCTCGGCGCCCGAATCCGGCAGAGTAAAATCGTAATATCGCCCCCGGTCAAAGGGAGCGTCGGTTTCATAGCCGATGCCGACGATAACGGCCGGCACGACGCCGGTTTTATCGGGACGACGCGACTGCATCCGCAATGCCTCCACCATTGTTCCAAACACGGAATTGGCGTCAAGCAGATAAATTACGGGATATCCTGCGGGCGGCGGTTCCCCAAATGGTTTAGCAATAAAAATCCGGTATGTGCGGCTCCCATCCGTTGAACGCATGCACCGCTGTTCTGTCCCCGGTATCGCCACCGGAATACATTCAGCAGCATTGACAGACTGCTGAAGTTTTTCTTGAGCCATGTGATTCTCCCTTCCCCTCTTTGATTGAGCTAAAAACAGTCTAATGAACCGTCTTTTTTTGTTTAAACAGTAAAAATAAGAAGTAAGGCACACCGAAAATGGCGAGGATGATACCCGCCGGCACTTCGGACGGTTGGAACAGCAGCTTTCCGGCAAAATCGGCGCACAATACGAGAAACATCCCGATCAATCCGCTTAACAGCAATGAGTGGCGGTGCAGAACGCCGACGAGCCTCCGCGAGATGTGCGGAGCAATCAGGCCGACAAATGCCATGCTTCCAGAGATAGCCACACAGGCGCTGATGATGCCGACACAAGCCGTCAGCAGCACCACTTTTTCAACATTGGCGGATACGCCGAGACTCTTCACCGTATCTTCATGAAAGCGAATGGTATCGAGCAGGCCGGATTTTGTCAGCAGGAATGGGATGAGAAGCAGCAGCCACGGCAGTGCCGCTTGAATATACGTCCAATTCGCCGACCAGATGCTTCCGTTTTTCCAAACCATGGCCATTTCGTGGTCATTCGGATTCATCTTCAATGACAGGTACAGCGAAATAGCGCTGAAACCCGAATTGATCGCGATCCCAACGAGAATAATTCTTCCCGAATCCAAGTTGCCGCCATGCCAGGCAAACATAAAAATGAATATCGCCGCCAAAATGCCCCCGATCAAGCCGAAGAATGGCATCCCCATTGCAGCGAGCAGGCTTGTCGTTTCAGTCTGGCCTTGAAAGATCAGCATGTAGCCGACGATTGCTGCACCCGCACCGGCATTAATCCCCAGGATTCCCGGGTCAGCCAGTCCGTTCCTTGTCATCGCCTGGATAACGGAACCGGCAATGCCGAGCCCAAGACCCACGAGTGCTGCCGTCACAATCCTTGGAAGACGCAGCTCAAAAAGAAGAATGGCGTATTGCTCATTCGGATTGATGTGAAGCAATGTTGATAACAGCTCAGCCGGATGTGCGACAAACGATCCTATTGTTATGCTGAGATAACAGATTGTGAGAATCAGCACAATAAAAACAGCATAGATGACTGCAACTTTTTTAGGCACGCTGCTCCCCTCCTTTTCTTTTGATCAAATAAAGGAAGAAAGGAACGCCGATCACCGAAGTGACGACTTCAATCGGTGTCTCAAACGGATAGTTGAGCAGCCGGCTGAGAAGATCGGCCAGCGTCAAAAAAATGCCGCCGAGAACGCAGGAGCATGGAATCATCCGGCTGTAATCCGCCCCGACGAGAAAACGCGTAATATGCGGTACAATCAGTCCGACAAAAGCAATTTTTCCCGCCATGGCGACGGAGCAGCCTGTCAGAATGACAACCGCTGCCATCGCTGTCCATTTGACGGCCTGCTTTTTCTGACCAAGGCTTTCGGAAATGTCATCTCCCAATGATAAAGCTGTCACTTTTTTGCTGAGAGAGAGCGCCAGAATGATGCCGATCACAAAAAACGGCACAGCATACTTCAGCAGCTCGGGATTCAATTGATGCAGCCTGGCGCTGTACCAGAAGCTGACGTCCTGGGAAATTTGAAAGTAAATCGACATCGCCGCTGACAGACTGCTGAGCAGCATGCTTGTGACCGTTCCGATGATGGCAAGCTGAACCGGCATAAAACCGTTTGGAATCACCGAGGCGAGGCCGAAGACGAGGCCGGCGCCAACGGCTGATCCGATAAACGAATAGCCCATCATCTCCAGGGAGGTCGAACCCGGAATCACCACCATCAGCAGCGTGATCACAAATGCTGATCCGTCGGAAACGCCCATAATCGACGGGGAAGCTAAATAATTTCGGGTGATACCCTGCATAAGCGCACCGGACACCGCCAGCGCCGCTCCGATTAAAAGAGCGCCGGCAGCGCGCGGAAGGCGGGAATGCCAAATGATTTGATGATCTGTGTTGCCCGGATCAAAATGCAGCAGCGCTGAAAAAATCACTTCGGGCTCAAGCTGTTTTGCACCGTAACATACCGACAGAAAAACGGACAGCAGTATGGCAAACGGAGCAGAAATCATAATGATGCGGGTCATTTGCTTTGAATGCATAGCTCAAGGAACCTTTTCTATTTGTTCTGCGCCAATTTCTCAGCTGCAGCCTTTAAAAATTCAACCTTGCTCCATGCCGTGCCGCCCTGCGCAAGCGGATCTACAGCATTGACAAATACATGGTCATTTTTCACTGCAGAAATGCTTTTCCAAATTGGATTATTCTCTAGATCTTTCAGCGCATTCGGCTTGTCTGCATTCTCATCGTCAGAGAATTGAACAAACATATAGTCCGGATTCATTTCGCTCAGTTTTTCTAAAGAAACTAACTCCTGGGCTTTTGCCGCCTTGACTTCTTTTGGAGCTGTGAAACCCAGCTCGCCGTATAATGTGGAATTAAAGAATACGTCTTCCGGATAGATAAAGACATTGCCTTGTCTAATTCTGACAACGAGCGCTTTTGTATCTTTGGCCGTTTTCTCAAGCTTTGTTTTTGCTTCCTTAAGGTCTGCTTCATAATCCGAAATAATCTGCTTCGCTTTATCTTCTTTGCCTGTCAGTTCAGCCAGCAGCTTTAAATTGTCTTTCCAATTTGAAGAAACGTGGGAAACAGGAATCGTCGTCGCGATGTTATCCAGTTTTTTCACCACTTTATCGGGAAATTTCGTTGAAGCCAGGATGACATCCGGTTTAAGCTCAAGAATTTTCTCTAGGTTCGGTTCTGTTTTTTCGCCGACGGCAGCTGCTTTGTCAGTAATGCTCTTGAACAGGTCCGGGAACTTTCCGGAGAAGGAAATGGCACCGGCCGGGTGAACATCCAGAAGCTTGGCATCTTCCATCGATTCCACGCTTCCCGTAATGACGATTTGTTCGGCCGGGGTCTTCACCTTGTATGTATGATCGAGGTACTCGATGCTTTTCTCAGCTGATGCTAAGCTCTTGCCATCGCCGCCCGCCTTTTCTTTGCTGTTCCCGCATCCCGCTGCGCCAAACGCGAGAAGGAGAATAAATAATAAGATTGATAGTTTTCTCATCTGACTGAGACCCCCTGATTTAATTGATAACTATTATCAATTAAAATTATAGGTAAGCCTCTTCGATAACACCATGGATTATATCCGGCAATTAAAATGGATTTTTTCCGGACAGCAGCCGAACCGCCTGGCGAATGATTCGTTCATGGCTGCATGCGGAATATTCCCGCCAAGGATCTGAATTCACCTGATACACCCGGTGATGCCGCACCGCTTTCAAATCCTGCCATGCAGCCGACTGCTGCAGCTCCCGGTAGAATGCCAGCGTCTCGGGCTCTTTAAAAATGAAAATCATGATGATATCCGGCTGATATGCCGCAATCGTTTCGATGGAGACGGACCGGTCAATCGGTTCTTCCAGCGATACAGCAGGTTCAAAGCCAAGGTCGCCAAAAAATACATCTTGAACAGAGCGGTTATGCGCCAGATAAATCTCGTGTTTATGCAGGCGCAAAAACAAAAAACTTCGGCGTCCGCAGATTGGATAAAGCGTTTCTTTTGCGGTTTCGGTGAGACGCTGGTAAGACAGCAGCCATTTCTGAGCCTCCGCTTCTTCATCCAAATGGGATGCGGTCAGCATAAAATGCCTCCTCCATTGTTCCTGTGAAGGCAAAAAGAAGACATCGGCGATCGACTGGAGTTGTTTCCGTTCCTCGTGAGACACGCTGTCCATGCTGATAATGAGCTCAGGGGCAGCCGATGACAATGTCCGCAGGTTTTCTTCCCACGGCTCGTGAAAGCGGTAAGCGCTCAGATGAACCGGAATATCTGCCGCGTAATGTTTATAGTAATACGATGTCCACTTCGGATGCAGAGAAGCTGCGTAAGGAATGAGGTGCAGCGGTATCAGCTGACCGATCGTATTCTGGCCGTAGGCCGCCAGTTTCCTGCGCCTTTTTTTCATATAAACGGTCGGGGATAAGCCCGTATGCTTCTTAAATGTCCTGCTGAAATAAAATTCATCCTGATACCCGATTTGGCTTGAGATTTCCCTCAGCTTGTAGCTTGCTTTTGCCATCAGCTGCTTTGCTTTCGTCATCCGCGTCTCAGTGATAAACTCTGTCACGCTTCGACCGTACAGCTTTTTGAACGTTTCGCTGTAGTGCTTCGCGCTGATTCCGGCCATTTGCGCGAGTTGATCAAGCGTCAGGTGTGCATCTGAATGCTCTTCAATATACTCCTTTGTTTTTCCTATGGCTGATGCGGTGTTTTCGGGATGGGTCAGTTTAGCCGAATAGATATCGTACAAAAGCTGCTGCAGGTCTGCTTGGCATTTCATCTCCTGGAGTGCTGAAGATGCCGGCCATAAGGCGGAAAGTTCCTGAAGGCGGGAGGCCAGATTTCCGACAGAATGGACATTCATCATCTGAAGGTCGGAAAAAACGTCAGGATCGGTGTCTGCTTCAAGTGTCAGGCGGCGGTCGTCATAGCTGTAGGGCTGCAGCCTGATGAGATACCCGCTGATTTCAGCTGACGAAGCTGTGATTCCGAATGTTTCATAAGGCGGAACAATATACAGCGTTTCTTTTTGGAGCGGACTGCCTGATGCCTGTATATCAATTCTCCCTTCACCCTTCAAGTGAAAGATCAAAACAAAAGAGTCTGCCAGCTGCTGTTCATCCGGAAGATCGCCGGGCTTTCTTATATGATCGACTTGCAAGAGACGATAGAAATAAGAAGATTTCATAGAAAAACCGCCTTTCTTAACACCAGTAATATCACAAAAATAAAAATGCCCCTAAAACAATATGGTAAATTGGTTGCGGGGTTCTGGTCCGGCACAAAATACCAGTTTGCAAGGTGCATTTCACATCACTTATAGCAATATGCTTCTTACGATTTACTATAACACAGTCGCTTTTATTGGGGAATAATGTTGTCAGTGCGGTCATCTGCCCAATGTGCACTTTAAAATATAATAAAAAATCAATACTTATCATTTCAATATCTTTTTGCCTGGTGTATAACTATAGAGAAATGACTATATTTAAAGGGAAGGCGTGACTTCTTATTTTGGAAATGACATCCAGCATGAAAAAATCGCTTGATGCGATTGCAAAATGGGGGAAAATAACCGGCGTTTTTATGATTATCGGCGGAGGCATCTATGCCTTCTTCGGAATTTCTTTGCTTATCATCGGAGCCGCTCCAGGTGTGCTGATGGTTTTTTCGGGGATCTACCTTATAAAATCGGCAAACGCCGCTCAGAAAATGAGTGATGACATGCCGCAAGAACCGCATGAAGCCTTGCTTGATAACTATGTGAAGTTTATGAAATGGCAATTTTTCTTCTTACTATCCATTATTGTGATCTTTATTTTATGCATAGTCGTCTTTTTCTTCCTGATCTTTTTAGGTATTCTTACCGATTTACACAGCGGGTATGATCCTTATTATTATGAATGAAAATCAAAAGCCTGTCTCGGGAATTGATCCCGAGACAGGCTTTTATTATTCGGCTTCACCGACAACAGTGAAACGCTCATTGATATGCTCGCCTTTTTCAGCCTCGTCCACCACTGCAATGGAATAGTCTGCATAGCTGATGTAGCTTTCTCCGGCGGCGTTTACGATTAAGTTTTCCTGACCTTTTTGATATGAACCTGTTCGCTTTCCTTCCAGGTCGAAAATTGCCGCCGGGCAGATGAACGAAAAAACATCGGAAAGTTAAACGATTAGTACATAAGAACAAGGATGATGATGAGATCAATCAAAAGCATATATAAAAGTCTGCATGAAGATACAGGCTGAGCTACTTGCTTTGTGCCAGATTGTTGAATAAGGATCGTCTTTAAAGAGGTCATTGTTGTCTTAATATCGAAATAAAGAGTGATGGGAGGTTCGTTTCATGCATATCACAACAGAAAGGTTATTGATACGTGAATTTGAATTTAAAGATTGGCAAGCTGTATATGAGTATACATCAGATATTAATGTGATGAAGTATATACCGGAAGGCGTTTTTACTGAAGAAGATGCAAAGGCATTTGTAAATAAAAACAAAGGGAATAACGCTGAAAAATTCCCTGTCATACTAATGGATGAAGATTTACTTATAGGCCATATTGTTTTTCATAAGTATTTTGGTGAACATACATATGAGATCGGGTGGGTGTTTAATCGTAAATATCAAAATAAAGGGTATGCTTCTGAAGCAGCAGAAGCTATCTTGAAATATGGATTTAAAGAAATGAACTTACATAGGATTATAGCTACGTGTCAACCTGAGAATATTCCATCATACCGAGTGATGGAGAAGATTGGAATGAGAAGAGAAGGCTTCTTTAAAAAATGTATTCCCAAAGACAATGAATGGTGGGATGAATATTATTACGCTATTTTAAAGGAAGAGTGGAATTGAACGATGTTGAATTGGCGATACAACAAAATATCACCGACTACTTAGAACATAGTAGCTAAGCGAAGGTGATATATTAAGCGATATGCTTCCCTACATCAACATCATATGGCTGCAGCAAGCTTTGTAGATATGCAGTTTTAGGTGAGCCCTCCCTTTTCATTCTCATCAGTAAGGATAACCGGCATACGATCATGAATGTCCACCATAGGCCTCATAAGGCTGTGTTGTGATGATTGTGGATGTGTCATCAATAATATTTCCTTATTTGTAACAAAATAAGTTACATGTTGATGATGAAACATCATCTCTTATTTAAAAGAGATGAGTTAAGACGTCTTTAAGAGACTTGCTGGCCAATTCGTTCTCCATCGCCTGCTGAACGCTGTGAAACGTTTGGTCAAGCGTTGTTTGAATTTGTCTTCCAACCGGACAGTTTGGATTCGGCTTGTCATGAATCGCAAACAATTCCTCTTGCGGCTGAACCGCGCGGTAAATATCCAGCAGAGATATATCTTCAGGATCTCTTTTCAGGGTTGCCCCGGCCACTCCCGGCCGCGACGTCAGAATACCGCCTTTTTTGAGCTGGCTGATCATGCGTCTGATCACAACCGGGTTCGTATTGACGCTCCCGGCGATCATTTCCGAAGATTCCCGCGGGTTTGCAGCGATTAAAGACAAAATATGAATGGCCACTGAAAGACGAGTGTTCACCATAAGTTTTCACCACCGATGTAATCATTATAGTTACAGGATAAGTTTTTTGTCAACTATTATCATATCCTTAATAATCGTAAGAATAAATAAAATTTTTTTCAAACCACCTTCATGTCTCACTTTGGAACTTTTTCATAGGATCTTTCGTATTGATTGATGAAAGGAGTGTTTTTCAATGAAAGAGATAGCAGAAGGAAAAGCAGCTTTGGATGTCCGGCTTGAGCCGAATGAAGAGATCAGATCTATTATTCTTTGCGCTTATAACGCGAGACTGTCTGCACGTTACACTCCTTACAGAGGCGTGCTTGCGGCCACTGACAGGCGGCTCATGTTTTATTCTTCTCTGTTTGGCGCCCCTTTTCACCTTGACATCCGCTTTGATACCATCTCCTCGTTCCGCCGCGAAAAAGGGCTGATCACAGGAGGCGATCACCTCGTCGTGATGAACAACGGGGATCGGGAAGCATTTCAATATTTTAGCGGCTGTGATCCTTTGGAAACATTCATCGAATCCGTTCGAAAGCTAAGGAAACTGCCTGAAGACATCATGCATGTCTGAAAAACGCCGGCTTCGGGTTGTGCCCGCAGCCGGCATACTCAATTATTAATCTCGTACTTCTCCCCATATCTCAGCACTTTATAAATTGCCATTCCATCAGAAAGATGATTTTCGGAATATCTCACGGGAATCAGAGCAAAAAATACATAATAGGTTGAAAAATAAACAAACTGGTAGAAAAAAATATTTTCGGGTATGATGTCTTTGATAATCAGCAGATTGACAATAAAAATAGACGCTAAATTAAACAGCGATCCGCCGGCATAAATCATCGCATTCGTAAAACGGTTATCGTATTTCAGATCTCCGTATTTGCAGAAGGAATCCATGAAGTAAACACTTCTGATTTGCACAGGGCCGATTTTCAGCAATTTTTTGCCCATCCCGATTTCAAGCGAAGATTTCCCGCCGAACAACACCGCCATGACGCTGTGGCCCAAGACATGAAGCACCGACACGGCGGGAAAAACGATCAAGAACGACCAGAAGAATTTGACAATATCCTGCAGTCCGAACATTCAATCATCCTTTCTGTTTCAGCCCATGTTTTTTAAAGAATTTCCGCTTTTCCCCCCGTATCAAACCTGTCAATATGCAAATCAAGCCGGCCTCCGAAGCATAAAAAAAACCGCCCATCTTTTCAATGGACGGCTCTCTCCAAGGCGGTCAATTATCCTCCTATATAGGACATTTCAACCTTTTTCCGCGGAGCCGCTTTTGAAAGAGCGCGGTCGAGCGAATATTGGTCATCGCGATTCCGCCAGACGGTGCCGATCGCCTTTACCAGCTCCTGATCGGTCTGCCCGCTTCTGATCAGAGTTCTTAAATCAAACCCGCTCGATGCGAAAAGACATGTGAAAAGCTCGCCTTTCGCCGATAGTCTTGCTCTGTTGCACGTGCTGCAAAAAGCATCGGATACAGAAGAGATAAAACCGATTTCTCCTGAACCGTCCAGATATCCGTACCGTTTGGCGACTTCTCCTTTGTAGTTCGGGTCGATCTGTTCAACCGGCATGTCTTCATTGATGATCCGGATGATATCCGCTTTTGTCACCACTGACTGACGGTTCCATTCATTTGTGTTCCCGACATCCATAAACTCAATAAACCGCAAGATATGGCCTTTTTCTTTAAAATAGCGGGCCATCGGCAAAATATCCTTTTCATTGACCCCTTTTTGGACGACCATGTTGATCTTGACGCCGAGTCCGGCCTCTTTCGCCGCTTCAATTCCGGCCAGCACCTTGCTGACGGAGACGCCTCTGCCGTTGATCGCTTTGAAACGTTCGTCATCCAGGGAATCCAGGCTGACCGTGACCCGTTTCAGCCCCGCTTTTTTCAGCTTGTCAGCGTAAACCGGCAGCAGAACGCCGTTCGTCGTCATCGCAATATCGCGAATCCCTTTGATCTCCGCAAGCTTCCCGACTAATTCCGGCATATCTTTTCTCATCAACGGCTCGCCGCCGGTGAGGCGGATTTTTTCCACCCCGAACTGATGAACAAACAGCTTGGCCAATCGTTCAAGCTCTTCAAAGGACAACAGTTCGCCTTTTGGCAAAAACGGATAATCCTGTCCAAAGATTTCGGCAGGCATGCAATACGTACATCTTAAGTTGCAGCGGTCGGTGACAGAAATTCTTAAATCCCGAAGCGGCCGGCTTTTCTGATCCAAAACTTGTTCACTGTTGTTGTTCACGCCTGTTGCCTCCTTTATGTTAACTGAATTCGCTCGTGATGCGTATATACATTAAATGACCGGTTCCTGGCAAAACCAATCGTCATGATATTCAGCTCCTCTGCCATTTGAATGGCCAGCTCGGTCGGCGCCGACTTGGAAATGACCGCGGAAACCCCGATTTTTGCGGCTTTAAGCAGCACTTCCGAAGAAATTCTGCCGCTGAACACGATCAGCTTGTCGCGCACAGGGACCTGGTGAAGCAGACAATATCCGTACAATTTATCAAGCGCATTATGTCTTCCGATATCAGATCTGACTGCAATCAGCTTGTCAGTGCTGCACAAAGCGGCATTATGAACGCCCCCCGTATGGCGAAAAAGCTTGCTGTTTTTCTGCATGTCGCGCATCAGCGCCAAACAGTTCTCAGGCGTAATGGTCACGCCGTCAATCGCCGTTTTTGCGGTTTTGACGTCCTGCTGGAAATAAAAATGCCGCCCTTTTCCGCAGCAGGAGCCGATCACCCGCTTCGTGTAATCCTTCAGTACCAGCTTTTTTGAGCTGACAAGGTCGACATATGCGAATCCGAGACTTTCATCTATTGTAAACCTTTTAATCTCATTTTTAAATCGGATCACACCTTCAGACGCGAGAAATCCGATCACCAGTTCTTCCAGGCTGTCCGGCGAACAAACAAGCGTGACAAATTCCTCACCGTTCACCATGACAGTCAGGGGGAATTCCGTTGCCATCTGATCTTCTTGCTGTGTCATCTCTCCATTATCATAACGGAAAATTTTTCGGCTTGTTGTGATGTTTTTCCCCATGAATAAACCCCGCCCCTTTGTTTCTTATCATATCTATTACTATACTCGTCTATCATGCCGTTTCACAACCGTCAGGTCAAATTTGGAAGCTTCATCTTGTTGATAGCTTGAAAACATGATATTATTTTTTAAAAGTTCAAAAAATATACACTTTTCAAACAGACTGCCTTTCTTCGCAGCAACCCCGGAAACCGCTTTCAAACAATCGCTCCCCGGCAGCCTTCTGTCTTTATGACAAGCCTTTCTTTTCCACAGGAGGTTCTCGCATGAAAAAAGTGAAAAACAGGTGGCTCATTGCTTTATGTGCTGTAGGTATTCATTTGTCTATCGGGTCTGTATACGCATGGAGCGTCTTTACAAACCCGCTCGCTGAAACCTTCGGCTGGAGCCTCAGCCAGATCAGCCTGACGTTCAGCATCGCTATTTTATTTCTCGGTCTTTCAGCCGCATTTTTGGGGCACTTCGTCGAAAAGCACGGCCCTAAAAAAGCAGGCATGCTCGCCGCTCTTTTCTTCGGAGCTGGCGTGACGTTTTCAGGCTTCGCCGTTCAGATCGGCTCCCTTCCCCTGCTTTATTTGTTTTACGGCATCTTCGGAGGAATCGGACTCGGCGTCGGCTATATTACGCCCGTATCTTCGCTTGTTAAATGGTTTCCTGACCGCCGCGGCTTGGCTACGGGGCTAGCCATTATGGGATTCGGATTTGCGGCCTTGATCAGCAGCCCGATCATACAGATGCTGATCTCAGCGGTCGGTATAGCCAATACCTTTTTTATTCTCGGCATTTGCTACTTTCTTGTGATGATGCTGTCTTCGCTTTACCTCGCTCCGCCGGAAGACGGCTGGAAGCCTGAAGGATTTTCAACCGAAAAAAACGGAAAGGCGCAAAGCGCCGATATTTCCCAGCTGACGGCAAATGAAGCCATTAAAACGAAACGCTTTTATTATTTATGGCTGATGCTTTTTATTAATGTTACGTGCGGAATCGCCATCATATCCATCGCTTCGCCGCTGGCGCAGGAAAGTGCGGGCATGTCCGCCGCCGCTGCTGCCGCTCTCGTCGGCGTTTTGGGCGCATTTAACGGCTTAGGGCGGATCGGCTGGGCCTCAGCATCTGATTACATCGGCCGGCCGAATACGTATACCGTCTTTTTCGCTGTACAGCTGATCGCCTTTCCGCTTTTGCCGTTTATTTCTGACAAGGCCGTATTCTCTGTTTTGATGGCATTGATCTATACGTGCTATGGAGGCGGGTTTGCCGCAATTCCGGCTTATATCGGGGATTTGTTCGGAACAAAGCAGCTCGGTGCAATTCACGGATACATTTTAACGGCATGGGCGGCGGCAGGACTTGCGGGCCCGATGTTCTCTTCTTGGGTGCGTGATGCAACAGGAAGCTACAGCCAGAGCCTGACGGTTTTCGCAGCACTGTTCGCCATCGGCCTGTTCATTTCGATCTTCATTAGAACCGACATTAAACAGTTGCGAAAAAAAGCGGCGGTTCATGTCTCAAACTCGATAAAAGGATGATCTGGCAGTATCCGCTGGAAAGGAGAGAATGGAATGGGAAAAACAAAGCATGAAGGTCCGATGAAGCTGAATAAAAAACCCGCGCCAAAACTGTGGGCGTCTTGGGCGCCGCTGGGACTCGGAAAGGTAAAGCCAAAGCATATCAGAGATACGATGAAAACGGCGTGGGACAATAAAGACAACCTTTCGTACGCCTACAGAATTTTGACGCAAGGCGTGTGCGACGGCTGTGCGCTCGGTGTATCCGGGCTCCGTGATCAGACGCTCACAGGGCCTCATCTATGCACGACGCGGCTGAACGTCCTCCGCTTAAATACGATGCCTGCGATCGAGGACAAATGGCTGTCCGCCGACATTGAACAGCTGAGAAAGCTGGATAGCACCGAGCTGAGAAAGCTCGGACGTATCCCTTATCCGCTGTCGAGAAAAAAAGGAGAACGGTCGTTTTCGAGAATTTCATGGGACGAAGCACTCAGCCGAATCGCGGACAAAATCAAATCGATTGATAAACGACAGCTCGCCTTTTATTTAACGGCCAGGGGTATTACGAATGAGGTATACTATACAGCCGCAAAAGCGGCTCGGTTTATCGGCACAAACAACATTGACAACGCCTCGCGGATCTGCCACTCGCCAAGCAAAACGGCTTTAAAAAGGTCCCTTGGCATCGGCGCCTCAAGCTGCAGCTACCGAGACTGGATCGGGACGGATGTCCTCGTCTTCTGGGGATCTGTCGCCGCCAATAACCAGCCGGTGTCAACAAAATACATGTATGCCGCCAAAAAAGCGGGAACAAAAATCATTATGATCAACCCGTACCTGGAACCTTCGATGGAGAAATATTGGATTCCATCGATAGCTGAGAGCGCCCTTTTCGGCACCAAAATCACTGATGACGTATACCAAGTCAATATCGGCGGCGACATTGCCTTTATGAACGGGGTAATGAAGCACTGGTTTGAAATGGAACGGGAGGCCCCCGGTTCAAGCATTGACCGCGCTTTTATCGAAGCACACACAAACGGATTCAATGAGCTTAAACAGCATATCGAAAAACAAAATTGGAAGACGCTTGAAGAGTCATCCGGCATATCGACAGATAGAATGAAAGAATTCGCCATCTTGCTGGCCCGGGCGAAAACCGGCGTTTTCATTTGGAGCATGGGACTCACACAGCACCGTTTTGCGACCGACAACATTTCACAGGTGGCAAATCTCGCCCTTTTACAAGGATTCATCGGCAGAAAGCATTGCGGCCTTATGCCGATCAGAGGGCACAGCGGTGTGCAGGGTTCTGGAGAAATGGGTGCCGATCCTTTCGTCCTGCCAGGCGGTGATTTTGACGAAGAAACTACCGCACGGATCGAGAAGATTTGGGGCTTTCGAATACCGACTTGGCAAGGCGATACGATCGGCCAGACAATCGAAAACATGCTGCTGCCGAACGAAAGCGAAAGAAAAGTAAAAGTGTTTTATACGAGCGGAGGCAACTTTTTGGAAACGATGCCGAACCCCGATTTTATCAAAAAAGCATTACAGGAAGTTGAGATGAGAGTCCATCAGGACATCATCTTCAATACTTCCACCCTTGTCGATGCCAAAGAAGAAGTTATCATTCTCCCCGCAATGACAAGATATGAACAGCCTGGCGGAGGAACCTCGACCAGTACGGAACGGATGGTCTATTTCAGCCCTGAAATTAAAGGACCGCGCATCGGAGAAGCCCGTTCTGAATGGGAAATTTATATGGATCTTGCCAAACGGGTTCGGCCCGCAGACAAAGAACTGATCCATTTTGACGACGCTGCAGAAATCCGTGAAGAAATCGCTGCTGCCAACCGGAATTATGACGGGATTCAGCATTTAAAAAAACGCGGAGATGTCTTTCAATGGGGCGGCGCCTGGCTTTGTGAAGGCGGGATGTGTCCGACGGCAGACGGTAAGGGTAACCTGATCCCCGTCGATCTTCCTGAAAACAGACAAACTGAAGGACGCTTCCTCGTGACGACAAGGAGGGGAAAACAGTTCAACTCGATGATTTATAGTGAAAAAGATCCTTTCAACGCGGCAGATCGCCGGGATGTCATGATCAATCCAAAAGATGCCGAGGAGCTTTATATTCAAGATGGAGAAGCGATCGTTCTATTCAACCGCTACGGAACTTTCCAAGGCCGGGCAAAATATGCCACCGTACAACGCGGAAACACGGCGGTCTACTGGCCGGAAGGAAATGTCCTGATCCCTAAAGGCGTATACGAAAACCATGCCCGTATTCCGGAATACAACACGGCGGTCATGATTGAAAAGGCGGAGATTTTCCATTCAAGAAAAGATCCGTGCTATGCAGAAAAACGAATCGAAGAACTCGAAATGTCGACAGATTAGCTTAACAGAAGGTCGGGACGGCACTGCGGCCGTCCCGCTCTCGTACGGAGTTACTGAGACAGTTTTACGCCTTCTTCTTTCCATACCTTTTTAAAATCAGAAGCTGAGTCGGCTTCAATCAATTTTCCGCCGCCAGCAGCAGCTACTTTTTTAAGCTTAGCTTTTTCTTTCACGGTTTTCACATCAAGTCCAACAATGTTGACGATTGTTTTAATGTTGGATTTGCGCAGATCTTTCGCTGCCTGAACAGGGTCTCCTCCGCATGTTTCTTCACCGTCTGTCACGATGTAAACATAATTCTTACCATCTTTATCGGCAAGATCTTCTTTTACATCATAAAGAGATTTTGCAATCGGAGACCAGCCTGTAGGCTTAATTCCGCTTAAAGCGTTTTCGAACGAGTTGGAAGAAAACGGCTGCAGATCATAGACGGTTTCCGTCGTACCGCAAGATAGTTCTTTTCCGGAGTTTTTATTGTTGCCTTTATGTCCGAACACATTCAGCATAACATTCGCATCGCTTGAAAGCAGGTCAGCAAAGTCGGTTACGGATTCTTTGGCAATATCAAATTTTCTTTCTCCTTCAACCTTTTGTGCCATGCTGCCGCTTGCATCAAGCACAACTGCAACATTGACATCTTTTTTGCTGTTGTCCGCATTTCCGTCTTCAGCCGCGAAAGCAGCAGCCGGAGCCAATGACAAAAGCATGGTGAACGTTGTTAACAGAGTAAACCTTTTTTTCACCTTTCTCACTTTCCTTTCCGCACTTTTTTTCGGACCGAACTTCCGCATGAGATCTAGTCCACCAACATCGTAAAAGAAGGCTTGATAGAAATAAATAGGCCGGATCTCCTTTTCAAATTCACAAATTCTTCATAATCCTTACGATAATCGACCGACACTTCCACTTAAGTCCTACCAAAAAAGTCCGCTAAAAGACCGTTTTCGTCCCAATAAAACAACAGTTACGACAAATTACCCCTCCAAAGGATTCAGCGGGGTTCAACGTTCTGAAACAATAACTTAATATTTGTAAAGTGTTTTACTTGACTTTTGACAATCTTTTCATCAAAAAAGGAAAGCTGCGGAAACATGTCCACAGCTTTTTTCCAGTTTATTTAGAAAGCTCGATTGCTTCCTGAGTGAAAATTCTTTTGATGTCATTTTTGGTTTTTGCTTGGAAATATTCACCGCCGCCAGCTGCTGCGATGCTTGTCAATTGTCCGTGAAAATCTCCTTCATAATCAAAGCCGATTACGTTGACAACCGCATTAGATTTGCGCAGTTCTGTTGCGACTTTTACCGGGTTGCCTCCACATGTTTCCTCACCGTCTGTCAGCAGATAGACGACGTTTTTCCCGTTGTTGTTCTGCTGGTCAAGCGCGTTTTTGGCATCTTGCAGCGCGTTTGCGATCGGTGTCCATCCAGTCGGTCCGATGCCGTTTAATGAATTGCGGAAGCTTTGCTCGTCATACGTTTGGAATCCGTACACTCCTCTGATTGCATTGCAGGATTGTACTTTTCCGGAGTTTTTATTGTTTCCCTCTGAACCGAAAACCCTCATGAGCACGTTTGCATTTTCAAGCTTTGAACCAAAGCTGAACGCCTCATTTTTGGCAAGCTCGTATTTTGAGACTCCGCCGATCTTTTTAGCCATACTGCCGCTTGCATCAAGCATAATCGCGATGTTAGGCGAATCTTCAGCAACTGTTACCTCCTGTTTTTTCTCAGCTGCGAAAGCAGGTGAACCAAGGCTAAGAACCATAGCGGTCAAAATCCCTAATGTCAGCTTCTTCTTCATTTCTCCCTTTCCCCTTTCTTAAATAAAGTCGTTAACACATTAATATCGTAGAAGAACACCAGGGAGAAATAAATAGGGCATGTCTCCTTTTCCTCGTTATTCATTTCAGCATACAACAAGCAGATAAAATAGACTTTATAGCCTGTGAACCCTTATATTGACAAGAGATTCACGGCCTTTTGACGCTGTTCAGCAAGCCCTCCGGCACATGATTCTTGAAATATTTGTATAATATTTTGGCGTACATCAACTTCATAAGAATGCCAAATTTGATGACATTCAAAAGACGCCGCCAATGAGGCAGACGTCTCTTTATTATTTTTTCGCCATGTATTTATTTAAAAATTCATCAGCATTGGATACGGCTGTTCCTTTGTAATAATACTTGACGATGGCTTCCGCTTTCTTGCCGTCTTTCGCCATATAATGTGCGCCGTATTGGCTCATTCCTACTCCATGTCCAAAACCCCTCGTCGTGACGGTAATCTGATTCCCGTCGCGTTTCCAATCAAAGTCTGCCGATTTGAGGCCGAGCTTTTCACGAATATCTCTTCCCTCAAGCTTCTTTCCATTAATGACAGCAGTCGCTACGCGTTTTCCCGGCGTTCTTTCAGTGATCTTCCCAATGCTGTTTGAGCTGGGCAGCTTCACGCCGAGCTTTTGTTCAAATTCAGTGACAGTAAACGTTTTGTGGTTCAGGAATTTCGGCGACTTTGTATCCCAGGAGCTTTTCACGCTTTGCAGGTACGGAATATCACTTGTCCAATAAGCCCCCGCATTCTCGGTGTACCCGTTGCTCGTCGAGAAAAACGAAGCGTCAATTGGCTTATGATCATAGGTTAAAATTTTGCCTTGCGTACTGGCGACAGCTTCGGTCACTTTTTTGATTTTCCAATCGTAATCTTTATTCCACAGCCTGCGGAGCTCTTCTTTGTTTTTATACACCTGGAACATCTGCGTATCATCGACGAGCGAGCCCTTCGGCGATCGGACAGCCTGCTCTGATACCATTTGCCTCACAATATATGTGCGGGCCGCGAGCGCTTGTGCTTTCAAAGCTTCGATATCGAAATCAGCCGGCATTTCCGAAGCAACGACACCAATGACATACTCTTCAAGCGGAATGTCTTCAACTTTCCGGTCAGCCGTTCTGTAGACCGGAATTGAAACGGGAGACTCTTTTAAGGTGACTTTCTTTTTTTCCTCGTGTTGCTGAGCGTGCTTTTCTGTTTTGATTGCCCCCGGTCCCCCGTGAAAAGGGAGGACAAGCAGTGTTGGTATGAGTAAAATCAGCATGCAGATTCCTGCTAGTACAATAAATAGCTGTTTCAAATCAGTGCCCCCATTTCTGTTTTGTCTCTTTCATTTTATGGGCGGGGACAAGCTAATATGACTGTACTTTTCAACTGCGGCTGCGTATTTTAAAAGCCATTCTTGTGCATAATGATAGATATGGGAGGCATACTGATATAGAATACTTGAAACATAAAAATCAGTATGCCGGATGACATACTGATTTCACGTTGATTTATGCGTTTAAATCGGATACAACTTCTTTATTTTCAATATGAACCGCTTCTTCATCGTTAACGCGCTCAATATCAGCACCGATACCGGCAAGTTTTTGGTGGAAGTTGACATATCCCCGGTCTAAATGTTTTAATTCGGTTACGCGCGTATGACCGTCAGCGACAAGGCCAGCAAGGATAAGAGCTGCGCCGGCGCGAAGATCCGTTGCGGCCACCTCAGCACCTTGAAGCTGCACAGGACCATTAATAATGACAGAACGGCCTTCGATTTTAATATCTCCGTTCATACGGCGGAATTCTTCCGCATGCATGAAGCGGTTCTCAAAGACGGTTTCTGTGATCATGCTGGTTCCATTTGCGCGCATCAAAAGAGCCATCATCTGAGACTGCATATCAGTCGGGAAACCTGGATGTGGCATTGTTTTTAAATCAATAGGCTTCAATTCAGAAGGACCGATGATCCGAAGACCGTCTCCTTCTTCCATGATTTGAACGCCCATTTCTTCCATTTTCGCAATTAAAGATGTTAAGTGCTCAGGAACCGCTCCCTTTACCAGTACGTTCCCTTCGGTAATCGCAGCGGCAACCATGAACGTACCCGCCTCGATCCGGTCAGGAATAATGGTATGTTTTGCACCATGAAGCGCCTTAACGCCTTCAATTTTAATGGTGCCTGTACCGGCACCCCGAATTTTACCGCCCATTGCATTGATATAGTTAGCCAGATCAACGATTTCAGGCTCTTTAGCAGCATTTTCGAGCGTTGTCGTGCCCTCAGCCAAAGCTGCAGCCATAATCAGGTTTTCAGTTGCTCCGACACTAGGAAAATCAAGATAAATTTTTGCGCCTTGAAGGCGGCCTTCTACAGTCGCTTCAATAAAGCCGTTTCCGACTTTAATTTTTGCGCCCATTGCTTCAAAGCCTTTCAGATGCTGATCGAT
Organism: Bacillus sp. PK6-026; assembly: GCF_054161455.1. Taxonomy (NCBI): domain Bacteria; kingdom Bacillati; phylum Bacillota; class Bacilli; order Caryophanales; family Bacillaceae; genus Bacillus; species Bacillus sp. PK6-026. The sequence goes on from NZ_CP096418.1 coordinate 3,912,836, forward strand.
CGGTCTTGAACCGATTGCACATCCTCCAGGCAAAGCCACTCTCGAGTGACCTGTGCGAGCAAGAAGCGGACCCATCACCAATACAGATGCGCGCATTTTACGAACATATTCAAACGGAGCTTCCGTAGACAAAGTGCGAGATGCATCAACCGTTACTGTATTATTTTCAAAATGTACACTTGCGCCTAAATGACGTAACACTTCGTTAATCGTATATACATCGGAGAGCGTAGGCACATCACATATTACGCTTTTTTCTTCACTGGCTAATAAAGATGCAGCGATAACTGGTAAAACGGCATTTTTTGCTCCTTCAACTTTGACTGTGCCGTTTAACTTTCGACCGCCGCGGACGATGATTTTTTCCAAGGTATTCCCCTCCGCGTCCCAATTTCTCTATATTAATATTCAGTCGTGACGATTGGTGTGCCAACCGTGACGGTAAGTTTTTCGCCCATTCCCGCATTTCTAAGCGAGACTTGCAGATTCATACGGTGTTTTTCTGTCTTGATGGATTCTTTCCACTCGTTAGTGTAAGCAGAAATAGAAACGAAATTTGGTTCGATTAAATCTTCAACTGACTTTGCATCAAATTCATGTACTAGTTCATTTGCTTTTTTTTGCAAAACAACATTCATCATACCATTTAAATGGCCCTTTAGACAAGTAAAAATTGCGGTCTTTTCTCGCATTATGTCGAATGCATCCCGTTCAAACTGCTTATATGTAGTATTCCAGTTTTCCCGTGGTCCCGCGCCTTTTTGCTCATACAATAAATACGAAACAAGTCTCTGGTTTTTGTGGGTGGATACCAAATGTATTTTGGAATTGATGTGATTTTTTTTGTCCTGAAAAACACCTGTTGCTTTAACTGTATCATCGTCTTCCCGCGTTATAGTCCATTGATATTGTCGATGCTGTTTCTTGAAATGTTTCAGTTTTGCAAAAAAATCTTTTTCACTTAGGGTAAGCTGCTTTTTTGTGTGCAGGGTCCATTCTTCAAGCTCGACATCATGGCGGCTCAAACCTTCCGCCAGCTGTTCCAGCGGCGTATTGCCCGCTGCTTCAAGCGATTGAAAGACATGAACAATTAAAAATAAAACCACAATAAAAATGAGGGCATTAACCGTTTGTTTTGTCTTCATTCCGCATCATCCTCTCCTACTCTCCATTGTTGACGGATCGTAGGAAAAGCATACGTGGAAAAACAAGGTCCCCCGGTGATTTTGCGGAATGCGGCGTTACCCACATTTGTCCATTCCCAAAAATTCTTTTACTCAATCATGAAAATAAATTTTGAAGCTGTCTGGAATAATAAAGATAGTCCAGGAAAAAATTGCTGACGGTGGAGCCGACGGCGATTGTAATGATGATCATTAACACCCTCGCCTGAATGACTTTTCCTTTCCTGATAAGCGGATCAATATTGACCGCCAGAAGAGCCCACCAAGTCAATGCAATAAAAAAAAGATGAACGATGATACTGACAGCAGCCTGTTGTCCGATCTCTTCCATTATTGATGACGCCTCCTTACGTTCCAGCCGGTTTGGTGGCTCCGGCCTGCCTAGTCTCTTCTGCTGTGGGATAAAGGAATAATGCCGGTCATTTCAAGTCATTTTAACAGTTTTGATGTTTCATGTTAAGACGTTCATGGATAGAACTTTTTCCCATAGATGGAGTGATCCTCTGTTGCCTGAGGCCAATGTTGAGGAGTTTGCTTGAATGTCTTACATCCTCTTTCTGGCGGAAGAGAACATAGCTTACTATTTTGTATTATAGATAGATTCAAACTAAAAAGGCGAACAATTTGTGAACTTTTTTCAACATTTTCAATTCTGTTTAATCATGAATATAAAAGAACCCTTCCCATCCTTAATATGGGAAGGATCCTCATCTTTATCTCGCAACATCCAACCGGTTAATCGCGCGTTTTAAAGCAAGCTCTGCCCGAATAATGTCAACATCTGGCGTATGCTTTTGCAAACGTTCCTCGGCACGCCGTTTTGCGGCCAAGGCGCGTTCTTTGTCAATTTGTTCAGATGTTTCCGCCGTCTGGGCCAGAATGGTGACATGGTCAGGGCGGACTTCAACTATGCCCCCGCTGACGGCAACCAGCTCAGTTTGACCGTCTTTTTTCAGACGGACTGCAGCAATTTTTAGCGGAGCAACCGTCGGAATATGGCCGGGTAAAATACCAAGCTCACCGCTCTCTGCTCGAACGCTTACCATTTCTATATCCGCATCGTATACTGGGCCGTCGGGAGTAACGATATTGACTTTTAAGGTCTTCATGCTTTTACCCTCCTAGGACCAGATTATACTTCTACACCCATTTCTTTCGCTTTTTCGACAACTTCTTCGATTCGGCCGACAAGACGGAAAGCGTCCTCTGGAAGGTGATCATACTTACCTTCAAGGATTTCTTTAAAGCCTTTTACCGTTTCTTTGACAGGAACGTAAGAACCTTTTTGTCCTGTAAACTGTTCAGCTACGTGGAAGTTTTGCGATAGGAAGAACTGTACGCGGCGCGCACGGCTGACGACAAGCTTATCATCGTCAGAAAGCTCATCCATACCGAGAATCGCAATGATATCCTGAAGCTCTTTATAGCGCTGCAGGATTTGCTGTACTTGGCGGGCCACTTGATAGTGCTCTTCTCCGACGATTTCTGGCGCAAGTGCACGAGAAGTTGAAGCCAGAGGGTCAACCGCAGGGTAAATACCCATTTCAGACAGCTTACGCTCAAGGTTTGTTGTCGCATCCAAGTGAGCGAACGTTGTTGCCGGTGCCGGGTCAGTATAGTCATCGGCAGGAACGTAGATCGCCTGAATCGATGTAACGGAACCGACATTTGTAGAAGTGATCCGTTCCTGAAGCTGACCCATTTCAGTTGCAAGCGTCGGCTGATAACCAACCGCAGACGGCATGCGTCCAAGAAGTGCAGATACTTCAGATCCGGCTTGAGTGAATCGGAAGATGTTATCGATAAAGAACAATACGTCCTGGCCTTCTTTATCACGGAAATGCTCTGCCATTGTAAGTCCTGTCAAGGCAACGCGCATCCGCGCACCAGGCGGCTCGTTCATCTGACCGAAGACCATTGCCGTTTTGCCGATAACGCCGGAATCTTTCATTTCATAGTAAAGGTCGTTTCCTTCACGCGTACGCTCGCCGACACCCGCGAATACAGAGATACCGCCGTGCTCTTGAGCGATGTTGTTGATTAGCTCCTGAATCAAGACGGTTTTTCCAACTCCCGCTCCTCCGAAAAGACCGATTTTTCCGCCTTTAATATATGGAGCGAGCAAGTCGACGACTTTAATACCCGTCTCTAAGATTTCAACCTCTGTTGATAGCTGATCAAATGTTGGAGCTTCTCTGTGAATCGGATCTTTGGCAGCATCAGCCGGAAGCGGCTCATCCAAATCGATGTTTTCCCCGAGTACATTAAATACGCGGCCGAGTGTCACGTTTCCGACCGGAACGGAGATCGGCTCTCCCAGGTCGATGGCTTCCATTCCGCGTGTAACACCGTCAGTTGAAGCCATTGCAATCGTCCGAACTGAATCATCACCCAAGTGAAGCGCTACTTCAAGGGTAAGTTCGATATCTACTTCATTCTCGTTCTGCGCTTTATGTGTAACTTTAATCGCATTATATATTTCAGGCAAGTGACCGTCTTCAAAACGAACGTCTACGACCGGTCCCAATACCTGGCTAACGCGTCCTTTTTTCATCTCTATCCCTCCTGACAAGCTTTTTCTATTCTAAGGCAGCTGCACCGCCGACAATTTCCGTAATCTCCTGCGTAATCGCCGCCTGACGAGCACGGTTGTAAGACAGTTCGAGGTCAGCGATAAGCTCTTTCGCATTGTCCGTTGCGTTTTTCATCGCTGTCATCCGCGCAGCATGTTCACTCGCTTTACTGTCCAGAATCGCGCCGAAAATCAAGCTCTCAGCGTACTGAGGCAGAAGCACTTCCAAAATTTCTTCTTCGTCCGGTTCAAATTCATAGGAAGTTCTTTTTTTGTTTGGCGCGATATCTGATAATGGCAGCAGCTTTTTCTCCGTCACCTCTTGAGAAATTGCGCTGACAAAGTGGTTGTAGAACAAGTAAAGTTCATCAAATGTCTCATCGATAAACATTTGTATCGTACTGTTCGCCAAATCCTTAATTTCTGGAAAGGAAACTTCGTCCCTGATGCCGGTCATTTCGGAAATAACCGGGATGCCGCGTTTTTTGAAGAACTCGCGTCCCATTTTTCCGATCGCGATGACCGCATATTCGTCTTTTGACTGATGGCGCTCCTGGATTTTCTGGTACGCTTTGCGGAGAACGTTAGCGTTAAAAGCGCCGGCAAGTCCGCGGTCAGATGTGATGACCAGATAGCCGGTCCGCTTCACGGGACGGCTCGACATCATCGGATGCGTTCCGGTGTATCCAAGCGCAATATCAGCAACGACTTCCTGCATTTTCTCCATGTATGGAACGAACGATTTCGCTTTACTCTCAGCGCGGTTCAGCTTTGAGGCAGAAACCATTTGCTGAGCTTTGGTGATTTGACTCGTTTTTTTATTTGAAGTAATTCTGGATTTAATATCCCGTAATGAGGCCAAAAGGTTTCACCACCTTTTTGTTTTCAAATTCACTCCGAATTTACGTGAAAAAGAGAGAAAAAGAAGATCTTTTTCTCACTTCAAATGTTTAGTTGCTAGGTGCAAACGTACGTTTAAAGCCTTCGATCGCAGCCTTCATGTCCTCGTCGGCCGGAAGGTTTCCTGTCTGAGCAATTGAATCAAGGAGATCTTTATGGTTTTGATCAAGGTACATAAAGAACTCTTCTTCAAAGCGTCTGATGTCCTCTACAGGCACATCATCAAGGAATCCGCGGGTCAGGGCATAAAGAATGGCAACCTGCTTTTCGACGCGGAGCGGCTGGTTCAGATCCTGTTTCAGAACTTCCACTGTACGGGCTCCACGGTTCAGCTTGGCCTGCGTCGCTTTATCAAGGTCAGATCCGAACTGTGCAAATGACTCAAGCTCGCGATAAGATGCCAAGTCAAGACGAAGCGTACCGGCTACTTTCTTCATCGCTTTGATTTGCGCAGATCCGCCGACACGGGATACCGATAATCCAGGGTTGACGGCAGGGCGCACGCCTGAGAAGAACAAATCAGACTGCAGGAAGATCTGTCCGTCTGTGATTGAGATGACGTTTGTCGGAATATAGGCTGAAATGTCGCCAGCCTGCGTTTCAACAAACGGCAATGCTGTTAAAGATCCTCCGCCTTTAGCGTCGCTCAGTTTCGCAGCGCGCTCAAGCAAGCGGGAGTGCAGGTAGAATACATCTCCAGGGAATGCTTCACGGCCTGGAGGACGGCGCAGAAGCAAGGAAAGTTCACGATAAGCCGTCGCTTGTTTTGAAAGGTCGTCATACACAACCAGCACGTGTTTTCCGTTGTACATGAATTCTTCACCCATCGTAACACCCGCATACGGCGCTAGATACAATAGCGGTGCAGGCTGTGAAGCGGAAGCTGTGACAACGATGGTATAGTCAAGAGCGCCTTTTTTGCGCAGCGTTTCAACGACACCGCGAACAGTCGATTCTTTCTGACCGATCGCAACATAGATACAAATCATGTCCTGATCTCTTTGGTTCAAGATCGTGTCAATCGCAATCGATGTTTTACCCGTCTGACGGTCACCGATGATCAGCTCACGCTGACCGCGGCCGATAGGAATCAGCGCATCGATCGGTTTAATTCCCGTTTGAAGCGGTTCATGAACGGATTTACGATCCATAACACCAGGTGCCGGGCTTTCGATCGGACGGGTTTTGCTTGTGAGAACCGGGCCCATTCCGTCTACAGGCTGACCGAGCGGATTGACAACGCGGCCGAGCAGCTCTTCACCGACGGGAACTTCCATGATCCGTCCGGTTCTTTTGACTTCGTCACCTTCACGGATGTCTTTGTAAGGTCCCAAAATAACGATACCTACGTTTGATTCTTCAAGGTTCTGAGCTAAGCCCAGCACACCGTTTGAAAATTCGACAAGCTCACCTGCCATACAGTTATCAAGGCCGTGCACGCGTGCGATACCGTCACCGACCTGAATTACCGTACCTACGTCGTGAACTTCTATTTCAGACTGATAATTTTCAATTTGCTGTTTAATAAGAGTGCTAATTTCTTCAGCTTTGATGCTCACTTAGGTTTCACCCCTTCTTTCGATTTTCGCCTGCTAATTGACGTTCTATCCGGTCAAGCTTTCCTCTTACACTGCCGTCATAAATACGGTTCCCGATGCGGATTTTTACTCCGCCGATCAGATCCGGATTCACTTCGTTTCTGACGCGCAGTGAAGCGGCGCCTGCTTCTTTTGCAAACACTTGAGAAAAAGAGGAAATTTCCTCTTCACTGAGCGGTTTTACAGAGTATACGATCGCGTCTTCCGTCCCGCGGAACCGGTTCGCCATTTTTACATAATCGTCCGCGAGATCCGGGACGATTGACGTGCGGCTGCGGTCAACGAGAAGATAAAGCGTATGTAAGACTGCAGTCGAAACAGATCCGAACGAGTCTTTTAAAATCTGCTTTTTCTTTTCAGCGGGCACTTTAGGATGACTCAGAACGGCATTGAGGTCTTTATGATCAATAAATATCTTCTTAACGACGGTCAGCTCTTCTTCTATTTCATTGACCTTCTTGGATTCAAGGGCAATGTCAAACAAAGCGGCTGCGTAGCGTTTGGAGACAGCTGATTGGCTCATCGGCTTTCTCCCACTTCTTTAAGATAGTCTTGGATCAATTTTTCCTGGGCTTGTTCGTCAAGCTCTTTTTCGATCACTTTCGAAGCGATCATCACAGACAGTGATGCAACCTGCTCGCGCAGCGCACTGACAGCCTGGTCTCTTTCTTTGACGATCTCGCTTCTGGCTGATTCTTTCATGCGTTCTGCTTCCTGGCGCGCAGCCTTGATGATTTCATCCTTTTGCTGTTCTCCCAGTTTTTTCGCGTTTTCAATCAGAGAATGGGATTCTTCACGCGCTTCTTTCAAAAGCGCCTGCTGCTCTTCAATGAGCTTCTTCGCTTCTTCATTCTTTTTCTCGGCAGAGGAAATCTCTCCGGTAATGTAGTCTTCACGCTCTTTCATTATATTTAATAGCGGCCCTAAAGCGTATTTCTTCAAGAGCGCTAACAAAATCAGCATGGCAACAAGCTGGAACAGCATTGTTCCGGCATTAAACCCTACTCCTGCACCCATAACCTGTGGTAAAAAAGACATCGAATACGGCAACTCCCTTCTTGCAGATTATCTCTCCGAGGCCATCGAAAAAATGTTCTCCCTCTTTTTTCAAGAGGTTGTTTCTTCCGGCCGTTATGACAGTTCAAGCAACCATAAAGCAATGGCGAAGGCCTCTTGCAGTGATCTTCGCCATTTTACTAGTTATATAAGTTTTTAGCCGAAGAATGCTAAGAACGCGATAACAACAGCGATAATCGGAAGGGCCTCAACCAATGCTACCCCGATGAACATAAGCGTTCTTAATTCTTTACCAGCCTCAGGCTGACGTGCGATTCCTTCTACTGTACGTGATACGATAAGTCCGTTACCAATACCTGCACCAAGTGCACCTAATCCAATTGCGATTGCAGCTGCTATTAAATTCATGAAAAAGTTCCTCCTTTAAATTGTTATCCTTTTCGGATATGTCTTGTTTTTAGTGTTCATGACTTACTTTGTGAGACATGTAAACCATTGTTAACATCGTGAAGATGAATGCCTGGATTGTACCTACGAACAAGCTGAACGCCTGCCATAAGATCATCGGCACAACCGCTCCAATGGTTCCAACCAGCCCCATGAAAATGCTTTGAGAATAGAAGTTGGTTGCCATTCCGGCAAGAAGGCCGAGCAGAATTTCGCCGGCGAAAATATTACCGTAAAGACGCAATCCCAATGTTAATGTATTCGCAAATTCTTCAATAATTTTGAGCGGCACTAAATACGGAATTGGTCTGAAGAAATCTTTGGTATACTCCCCCAACCCTTTTCTTTTCACTCCGTAGTAATGAGTGAGGCCTACTACCATGACGGCGAGGGTTAAAGTAACCGCCGGATCGGCTGTCGGGGATTTCCACCATAATTCATGGCCTACTGTAATGGAAAACGGAAGGCCGAGCATGTTGGCAACAAATATGTACATCAGCAGGGTTATGCCAAGGGCGAGAAAGTCTCTGCCGACTTTAAGATCCATTGTGCTGCCGATAATATTGCGAACAAAGTCGACAATCCACTCCATAAAGTTCTGGGCTTTCGTCGGCCGGATCGCGAGTGTTCTTGTGGTCAGCACCGCTATCAGAAAGACGATGATGCTTGTCACAGTAATCATTAAGATACTTGATACATCAAAGTTAAGGCCTAAAAAGTTAACAACTCTTGATTCGTGCAAAGGGTCTTCACCTCTCTTCCATTGATGAACGTTTTAGCTGGATAAAGGAATCTATCATAATGACAGGATAAATTGTCATCAACCCCACAATGACGCCTGCCAAATGAATATATTCAGGGTATTTATAAGCAATGGCCGCCGCGATAATGGCGTTGCACAATCTGGAAGCAGTCCCGAGAGAACGGATCATTTTGCCTTTTGCCACTGCTTTATCGAAGGCCTGCATCCTTTTGGTCAGCAGCCAGAGATTGAAATAGCTGAAAACAGTGCCGGTAATCAGGCCTAAAAAAATCGCCTGAAATGGCAGAAATCCATAGCCTAACACGCAGACTGCTAAAATATATAGGACATATTTTTGTTGCCTACGGAATGAAAGACTCGCATCGGTCATCAAATACGCTCCTGATGTGAAAATTTTAAATCTATCTTACGATTACGGTAAACTAGGCGGTCTGACCATTTTACAGAACGTAGTGTTCTGTTCAAGACTTCACACACTCCGAAAATTCTCGGGCCGGTGATCTGTCTGTCGCCTGCAAATATGGGGTTTTCAAAGGATTTTAACAGAGGACTGGTCATTATGATAACCGCTATGAAAACCTTATCATAATAGCCTATTTTAGCATACAATAGCCCCCCTGAGGTGTCAATCTGTTTAAAGTTAAAAAACTATTCATAATCACAGTGTCTCTCACAAAATGTTCACAAATTCGCCCCATTTAAGACGCACACATGTTTAATTATGGTATAAAACACAAAAAAAGAAAACCCTTTTTCAGGATTTTCTTACATTATTTCGTTCCGAACATGCGGTCTCCGGCGTCGCCCAATCCGGGAACGATATATCCTTTTTCATTTAGTTTCTCATCCAAAGCGGCAATGTAAATGTCAACATCAGGATGATGCTTCTGAACTTCGTCTACACCTTCCGGAGCAGCGATCAGACACATAAAACGGATATTTTTTGCGCCGCGTTTCTTCAAGCTGTTCAGTGCCTCTACCGCCGAACCTCCGGTAGCCAGCATCGGATCGACGACGATGAATTCGCGTTCTTCAACATCGGATGGAAGCTTGACATAATATTCAACAGGCTTCAATGTTTCAGGATCACGGTAAAGCCCGACATGTCCGACTTTTGCAGCGGGAATCAGCTTCAAAATTCCGTCTACCATTCCCAGTCCCGCTCTTAGAATCGGAACAACCCCGAGTTTTTTTCCGGCGATGACGTTTGACTTTGCCATTTGCACAGGAGTTTCTACATTCACTTCCTCCAGCGGCAGGTCCCGCGTAATCTCAAATGCCATCAGCGTTGCAACCTCATCAACAAGCTCTCTGAATTCTTTTGTTCCGGTCTCTACATCCCGGATGTATGTAAGCTTATGCTGTATAAGAGGGTGGTCAAACACATATACCTTTCCCATATCCGTTTTCAGCTCCTTTTTTTCACACACTTCTATTGATTCTACATAAAAAAACAGCTTGTTTCAACAAAAATCAGGAGACAATTTTATGAAAAAAGCCGCCCCTTTTGGGAGCGGCACAAATATCTTAGTAATCAAGCCCGGTATATAACGGGTATTTGCTTGTCAGCGCTTCTACGCGCTGTTTTGCTTCTTCCAGCTTCGCTTCGTCTTCATGGTTTTTAAGGGCAAGCGCGATGATCGCTCCCACTTCTTCGATCGCTTCCAGATCAAAGCCGCGGCTTGTCACGGCTGCTGTACCTACGCGGATTCCGCTCGTTACGAAAGGTTTTTCAGGATCATAAGGAATCGCGTTTTTATTGACGGTGATGCCGACTTCATCAAGAACATTTTCAGCCACTTTTCCGGTCATGCCGAGAGAGCGCAGGTCGACCAGCACAAGATGGTTATCCGTTCCGCCTGATACGAGCTCGATGCCCTCTTTTTTCAATGTTTCAGCCAAGTGCTTCGCATTATTGATGACATTTTGGGCGTATGTTTTGAATTCGTCTTTTAAAGCTTCGCCAAAGGAAACAGCCTTTGCAGCGATCACGTGCATTAACGGTCCGCCTTGAATTCCAGGGAAGATCGACTTGTCGATTTGCTTTGCAAACTCTTCACGGCAAAGAATCATGCCGCCGCGCGGTCCGCGAAGCGTTTTATGAGTTGTCGTCGTCACAAAGTCAGAGTAAGGAACAGGATTCGGGTGAAGACCTGCTGCTACAAGTCCGGCGATATGCGCCATGTCTACCATCACATAGGCTCCGACTTCATCAGCGATTTCGCGGAACTTTTTAAAATCGATGGTGCGCGGATACGCGCTTGCCCCGGCCACGATCAGCTTAGGCTTATGTTTAAGCGCTTTTTCACGTACATCTTCGTAGTCAATATACTGCGTCTCTTTATCAACACCGTATTCAACGAAATTGTACTGAACACCGCTGAAGTTGACAGGGCTGCCGTGCGTTAAATGTCCGCCGTGAGCAAGGTTCATTCCCAATACGGTGTCACCGTGCTCTAAAATCGTGAAGTATACCGCCATGTTCGCTTGTGCGCCGGAATGCGGCTGAACGTTGACGTGCTCGGCGCCGAAAATCTGCTTGGCGCGGTCGCGCGCGATATCCTCTGCGACATCTACATGCTCACATCCGCCGTAGTAGCGTTTACCAGGATATCCTTCCGCATATTTATTTGTTAAAACCGAGCCTTGAGCTTCCATAACCGCTTCGCTTACAAAGTTTTCAGAAGCGATCAGCTCAATCTTCGACTGTTGACGTTTCCGCTCATCTTGAATGGCGCTAAAAACTTGTTCATCTTGCGCAGGTAAATGTTTCATCAGCGAGATCCTCTCCTATCTGTTTCCATTTCGTTAATTATACCATCTCATTGTACACGGTTTTTCATGCAAATGTAAGAGATTATTTTTAAAAATCGTTTTTTATTATTGGAAAAACCGAATATTAAACGAATAGACAAATCATATAGTTCGACATATCATTTGTTCAAAAAATTATTTTAATAAAGAAAAAAAGCCTGTCCGGCTCTTCCCCCCGCTTCTTCCGCTACTCCGCTTCATAGACGGCGCGGACGCCTCCAATCAGCTTCGGCCTTGTCCGCGCAAGCGTCACATGCGCTTCGCCCAGCTGTTTTTGAGAGACGCGGACAGGAACGGCCACAGGCTTTAAATGCATCCCTATAAACGTGTCGCCGATGTCGATCCCCGCATCGGCCTCTATTTGTTCAACAAGGACAGGAGCCTTCATATGTTGATAGGCATATGAAGCCATGGAACCCCCCGCTTTCGGAACAGGAACAGCAAAAACAACGGGAAGACGGTATGCTTTCGCCGTTTCTTCCTCGACAACCAACGCCCTGTTTAAATGCTCGCAGCATTGAAAAGCAAGGGCGACTCCTGTTTGATCCCTGAGCTCTTCTAAGCCTTTGTAGACCGCTTCAGCGATTTGTCCGCTTCCCGAAGTGCCGATTCGCCTTCCGGCCATCTCGCTTGTGCTGCATCCGATGACGACGATGTGGCCGTTGCGTAAATTTGCCTGCTGATGAAATTCATCTAATATAGAACGCCATGTTTGTTCGAGATTCTTCATGATTGACGACACCCTTTATTCATGCTTATCTTCATAATCGGCGATTTTTCCGATGCGGACAGCGTGCCGCCCGGCTGAAAACTCAGTCGTAAGCCAAACCTTTGCAATCTCTCTCGCTAAACCAGGGCCGATCACCCGTTCACCCATCGCAAGAACATTCGTGTCATTGTGCTCTCTTGTCATTTTCGCGCTGAAAACGTCGTGGACAAGGGCGCAGCGGATGCCTTTTACTTTATTGGCGGAAATGCTCATGCCGATTCCTGTTCCGCATATTAAAATGCCTCTGTCAGCTTCCCCGTCCGCCACTTTTTGCGCGACCGGAAACGCATAATCCGGGTAGTCCACAGATCCTGAACCGCATTCGCAGCCGTAATCTTCGTATTCGATGTTCAATTCATCCATCAATGCCATAATTTCTTTTCTGATATTGATTCCGCCGTGATCTGAAGCAATGATTACTTTCATTGGAATGACTCCTCCTCGTTTGATGTGCCGCCAAAAGTCTCGTGCAGACCGTTAAGCAGTATACAGCCGCTATATATTTCTGATTGATCATGTCTATTGTACCCGCTGCCGCTCGATTTGCAAACGCTCCTTAGCTTCTATTCCCGAGATTTTCCCGCCAGCATTTCTGCCAATTTTTTCAGCAGCTGCTCCAGCTCATCTCTCGTTTTTTGATAGTCGCTGAGAGATCCGCCGAACGGGTCAATGATGTCCCCGCTTTCTCCTTTGACATACTCTTTCAGCGTATAGATTTTATCTCGGCTCTTTGAAAATTCATGTACTGCCACCTGTTTGTGCTGCTCCGTCATCGTCAACACGAGATCCGCCCATTCAACCTTCTCCTCGGAAAGCTGTGAAGATGTATGATTCAGAGCGATGTTTTTTTCAAAAAGCGCTTCGACTGCATATAAAGAAGCTTTTCCGTTTTCAGGAGCAAACAACCCGGCAGATTTGACGGAGACATCCAGTTTTTTTTCGGCAGCCGCAGATTTAAAAAGCGCTTCCGCCATCGGGCTGCGGCACGTATTTCCAGTACAGACAAATAGTATGTTCAATCCTGTTCACTCCTTTGTTCATATTATAAAGGATTCAGCCGGAAAATAATAAAATCCGCTCCAGAAATCAAAAAAGAGAGGATCTCTCCCCTCTTTTTCTAAGTTTCATTATGTTATGCAAAGCGGGAAAAAGATTTTCTCCTCTTTCAATTAAATGGGCAGCAAAAGCTTCAGGCCGAAGCTCAGCAGGATGGCTCCTCCGAGCGCTTCGCTGTAAGCTCCAAGCCACGTTTGAACCTTTTTTCCAAGCAGCAGACCTGCCCAAGTTAACACCATGCTGAACAAACCGAACAAAAAGATCGTTAATAGCGGTTTCGTCCCGTAGAGGCCGAGGCTGAGACCGACTGAAAAGCTGTCGAGGCTGACGCCGACGGCAAAAATGAATAAGCCGAAGCCGTGCGGAGAGATGATCTGCTCCCCGCTTTTATTAAAAGATGCGGCAATCATCTGAATGCCCAGCACCAATAAAAGCGCTCCTCCAAGATACCCCGCAAGCGCACCAAGCGCGCCCGAAAGAAACTGTCCCGCAATCATACCGCCAAGCGGCATGATGACATGGAACAATCCAATAATGACGCCGATTTGAAAGATTTGGTTCCTTTTCAGCTTGGCCATTCCCATTCCAAGACCGACTGAAAAGGCATCCATGCCGAGTGCAAAAGCCATGATCGAGAGCGTCAGGATTTCGCCTATTAACACATCAACATTCATGCAATTCCCCCTTGGACACGCCAGCTTTTCTAGCTTATGCACGTCCAAAGGCGGATAGAACAACCCTGCTTAGGCTACGCTTCGATTACGCGATGGCCTGCCGCTTTCAAGAGCCGGTTCATAATCGCCCGGCCCACCCCTTCCTCAGGGAAAGACTCAGCAAAAATAAAATCGAGCTGTTCTTCGTCAAAGCTGCGGAGAATGTCATACAAACCGGCGGCAACCGTTTCAAGACGGTCTCTTCTGCCGCAGATGCGGACGGCATCCGCCTGATAGGCACCGGCCCGTTCATCTGTCGTAAGGACGCCGACTTTCATGCCGTCTTTCTGATATTGGCCGATCAGCCGTTGAATATCTTCAACGCTTCCGTTCACAATGGCAAGCGGGGCTTCCGGTGCATAATGCGTATATTTCATCCCGGGAGACATCGGCGCCTTTTTTTCGTCGGTGAGGCCCTGGTCAATCAAGACAGAGCCGGCCGCTTCTTCGAGCTGCTCTTTTGTGACGCCGCCCGGCCTCAAAATGACCGGAATTTCCCCGGTGCATGAAACAACTGTTGATTCAACCCCTACTCCTGTAGGACCGCCGTCAACGATACCTGCAATCCTTCCATTTAAATCGTGAACGACATGCTCGGCTTTCGTCGGACTCGGTTTCCCGGACAGATTGGCGCTCGGGGCGGCCACCGGAACGCCGGCCTGTCTAATCAGCTCAAGGGCAACAGGATGATCAGGCATTCTGACCGCGACCGTATCGAGCCCCGCCGTCACCTTTGTGGATAACACCCCGGGTCTGCAAGGCAGCACAAGGGTCAGCGGTCCGGGCCAAAAACGCTTCATCAGCATTTCGGCCTGAGGCGAATCAACCTCTGCAAATTCTCCGAGCTGTTCAATTTCAGCGATGTGGACAATGAGCGGATTGTCGCTCGGACGCCCTTTCGCTTCGTATATTTTAGCTACTGCTTCGCTGTGTTTGGCGTTTGCACCAAGACCGTAAACCGTCTCTGTCGGAAAAGCAACCGTTTCATTTTGCTTGAGCAGTCTTGCCGCTTGTGCAATTTGTGGACAGTTTGTGGACAAATCACGTTTTACATCCACAGTCCATACTTTTGTTTTCATTAACATCAAAACTCCCTTAACAAAACACTAAAAACGTTAATCATTCATGTAAATCCTGTTGAAAGTATAAAAGATGAAGAAAAAGAAAACAAGCGTTGTCCACATTTTGTGGATAACGCTTTTGAATCCGTGGATATCTCTGTGTATAAGTTAACGGCTAATTAGACGTTTTCTCCATCAAAACGGCTCCGTTTACGCTCAACGAGTCTGAAACATGCTCTGATCCATCAAGCTCTTCCGGAATTGCCGCAGCTTGTTTAAAACCGAGCACTTCAAGGAAATCCATCGATGTTCGTTTATTGGCAACTAAATACAGGGTTTGGATTCCCCGCTTTTCACACAATACCTGCATGCTTTGAAACAGGGAAACGATGTGGCCCTGGCTGAGCTTGTCAGACACGACAAGCGAGCGCAGCAGCCCTTTTTTGTTTTCAAATTCCTCCATTCCGAGGCAGGCGACGATTTCATCGGGAGGGTCTTCCATCATGATAAACTGGCTCTTCGCTTCCTCAATGCCTTTATGGCTTGTCCCCGCCTTTTTTAAAAACGCTTCGATCGCATTCATGTCTTTCATTTCCGCTAACCTCAATTGGTAGAACATCTTTTCACCCCGTTTTTTAACTTCTCTATCCAATCTATGAGGGCGACAGTAAAATATACCTTTTGATTTGGAAGAAAGCCGGCAATTCATTTTTCAATTTTGATTAGCAGGAACTAATGCTTTGAATGAGTATGCAAATGAACTCTGTACTGGTGATAAGACAGTTTCTCTTTCTACCGGGCAATGTAATTGACACATCAGAAAGGGGCAGAAGGTGTATATTCGAAAAGCAGTATTTTCCCTGAACCGTTTTGGAAAATTATATCATATTCAAAAGCGTGAATAACCATCATGAAAAAACAAACAGTAAAAAACCGCCCTGCACGAAAGCACGGCGGTTCCTTTAAGAAAAAAGCCCGGTAATCCATTCGACAAGAAAAAATTTCACTTCTTTGTCTTCTTTATCTTTGCCAGATACCGCTTCATCTGCAGCGACTGTTTTTTCTTCCCGGGCGTTTTCCCCGGCATCGGTTTGTTCGTCTTCAGGCGACTTTACGGCTTCCCCATTGGAAAAATCAAGAAAGCAAAGCGGCGGAAACAGGACACACCACCAGTTGGCTCCCTCTCCCTTGCCTAATGTAATTAAAACAGCCTCATATTCTCCGGCTGGATACACCATATTGCCGTATAGCTTTGTCGGAAATGAGACTCGATCAAAACGGACAGACACGGATTGCCGGACATTTTCGCGCTTCATAACATCCTTGGCAACCTCTTTGATTTCGGGCAGCTTCGACCTGATGACTTGTCTCGCTTCCTCAACCGAGGTCAGGTTTTCCACCCATTTCGTAATTTGTTTATTGACCTCATCCCTGATTTTGCGTTTGACGCTTTGGTCGCTCCCGCTGTCGCTGTTTGCCAAAATCCGCAGCCGAATCGCTTCATCTGGAATCACGGCAGGCTTCCCGTCTGATGATTGGGCCGTCTCTTCCGTCGTGAGATTTGCAAGCGCTCCTATTAATAAAAGAAAAATATACATACAGGCAATGTTTGATTTCTTCATTTTCCCCACCGTTCCTCTCCGTTCTTCAACCTTTTCTAGCAATATTATGGTCAAAGATGGAACGGTTTAAACGGATGCTGAAAAAAATTCTACTAAGCTTGTAATCTCTTCCTAAAAGGTCTACATATCCAAATGGCTCTGCTTGTTTTTTTGCAGGCCGGATAAAAAAATCACCGCGCTGATCACGAGCAGCAAGCCCCCCAATCCGCCGAACAGCAGAAACGGGAAGACAGCCGCTACGCTTGCATCAATCGCCCAGCCGATCAAAAATGAAAGAAGCGCTCCTCCCAGACTTGCGGATGAAATGAAGAGACTGGTGATTTCCTCTGTAAAAGGCTTTCCAGCCAACGAGGCCAGAGTGACGGCGCACGGAAAAATGCCGGCTGCCGAGAGCCCGATGAAAAATACGAGGAGCAGCTGTGTTTGATGAACCGGAAACCATGCCAGAATCAAAAGCAAAACAGTCAAGGCTCCGGCACTGAAGATCAGAAAGGCAACGGAAGTCAAGCGTCCGCCAAAAATACTTGTCAACAAACGCCCGCACACCATTCCCGTCCAAAAAAACGAAACGCTGATCACGCTGATTTCTTCTGCTCCTTTTTCCAGCATCAGCGCCGGCAAAAAGTTTGCGAAATTGGTCTCGATACCCGCATATACAAAAGCGAATATGAGAAAAAGGAAAATGCTTTTTTCTTTCCTTCCGGTTTCAAATATGGCTGACACAGTCGGTTTTTCCTGATAAGTCATTTGACCGGAAGCAGTGTCAGGGGTTTTTCTGCACAAATAAACCACCCACATACACGCAAGCACAAAAACGAAGATAAATAAAGCATACAAGGGGAAATGCCAGGCATATCGTTCCGTAAGGATATAAATCAGAAAAGGAAACAGCAAAGCGCCCAATCCGAAAAAAACCTCTAAAATATTCATCCCCTTCGCATTTTTATCTTGGGCAATCACATACGCTCCCATCGTCGTTTCTAAAGTACCGGCGCCAAAGCCGAGCAAAAACCCCATGATGACAAAAAAGATGAACATATCAAAAAGGAACACGCCTAAAAGCGTTACGAGAATAAGAAGAAGGCCAAACGTCAATACAGCCGCATGAGAGGTGCGCCTGACAAATATCGGCGCAAGCAGGACACCGATTAGAAAACCGGTGAATTGGAAAAAGATCAGGAAGGATAGATCATGAACATCCCGGTGATATTCTTGAATGATATAAGGTGACAGGCTCCCCAGCAGGATATGGATAACCCCTACGAGAAAATAAAACGAACAGCCGAATAGAAATATTTTTTTCATTAGACTCACTCCTTCGTTGCAGACCATAAAACCCTTGCGGCTATTGGCACGGCCGGCAAGGGCTTTTCGCAATGCTAGTTTGCTTGTTTTGAAAGGGACAGCTGCTGACCTTTATTGAAAAATTCATTTAAGTAGAACTGCGTCTTGTATCCATCATCAAAAGTGGCAAGAGGTGCGAAATTGCGATCCCGAATTCCGTTCATCCATTGAATCAGCTGAACTCTGAAGGAATCGGCCCATCCGTAAAATTCATTTTCAGGGTCTGTCAGCCACGTGTCCGGCATTGTTATCATCTGCTCCGTCAATCCGGTCCTCAGCAAAAACTGATTTTTCTGCCGTGAATGATAGTAGAATACGCCGTTTTGGCCATTGACCTCGATGCTAAAGCCGCACTCATCCGCTTTTGTGCATTTTGACGTAATCATATTGACAAACACATGATTTTCAAGCTGGCCGTATACTTCAGAATGATCATCAACATATACCTGTTTTTGTTCTTTTTCTTTGACGACCGTCATCATTTTGACTTTTAAACTGTCCAGTTTAAACGGGCTGTCGAACAAATAAAGAATGAGATCGATTAAATGCACACCCAAATCTCCTAATGCCCCGCTCGTTTTATTGCTTTTCGAATGATCGCGCCAAGTATATTTTTTTCTTCTCAAGGCGCTGTTTTTCTTAAAATGGACATTGATGGACAAGATATCTCCAAGTTCATTGCCGGATAGCATATCTTTTAGGCGCTGAACAAATGTAAGATGGCGGTAATTGAAGCCCATGATCGGAATATAAGCAGATTGAGACGCCCTGTTTTTCATCTCCTCCGCTTCCTCCATTGAGACAGCCATCGGTTTTTCACACAATACATACTTACCTGCGGCCATCGCTTCAAGCACATGTTCTTTATGGCAAAAGTTCGGCGATGAAACGATGACTGCCGTCGACTGATTCAACAGCTCCTGCATACTGTTAAATGTGGTTCCTCCATATTCAAACGCACATTTGCGCGAGGCAAGCGAGTTGATATCAAAAAACCCGGAAAGCTCGGCACCTTTGACTGTTGAAAGAGCTTTCGCATGAGCTTTTGCAATTCCTCCGGCTCCAATAATTCCGATTTTCATCTAAGGACACTCCTTATCTTTTGATATGGGCTTTTAGCACTTCTAAAATTCCAGCCGTATAGCTGCCTTCTGTCATACGGGAATGGAGCGACTTTGCTTCTGCTGTCGCATTCCCCACCAGATAACCATGTCCGGTTTTTTTAAGCATATCCACATCGTTTCCGCTGTCGCCGAAAGCAAATGAATTCTCCCTCTCTATCGCGAATTTATTCAATATAAAATCCACAATGTACGGTTTGCCTGTCCGCAAAGGGATAAAGTCCACATCATAGCTGTTTTCCGGATCGCCTGCCAAAGGGTTGCAGCGATTGATATTTACTCCTATTTCATGCTCTCTTGCAAGCCGTCTGATGGCTTCAAGCGCCCTCTTATCTGTGTTCTCATCCGACGATCTATAGTAATAGTTGATTTTATAGCGGGAAAAACCATGCTGAGTCTGAGGCACAAGCTCAATCTCATATTTTTTAGAGAGAGTCTGCTTGATGTCTTCGACCAGATCATGGGAGAAATTCGATTCTTGCAATCGGGCTTCCCAATCTTTATCAGAGACTTGGCCTTCTTCAGAGAAATACGTGATCTCAGTGCCAAGGTCACTGGCGACAAAATGCGGAAGATATCGAAAGCCTCCCCGCTTCATTTTTGCAAGAACAGATGACAGGCTGCTCCCGGTCACCCAGCCGAGCAAAATCTTGTGATCGAGATGGTTCGAATGAATAAATGTTTCAAGGTCCATGAGCGCTTTCCTCGATTCATCGGTGATGCTGTGGGCGAAATATGTCTCATCAAAATCGCAAAATACGGCGTACTTCGGCTTGTTTACTTGCTGCAAAGTGTGAAAAGAAAGTGTTTCATGATACGACATCAATTAAGGCCTCCATTACTTTGTCTTGTTCTTCTACGGTGAGTCCCGGATAGAGAGGAAGCTGAAGCATTTGTTTATGCACCGATTCAGTGACCGGCAGCGATGTTTGCTGATAATCGGCTTTTACAAGTGGTGTGTTTTGATGATGGGATAAAATCGGGTAGTATATATCTGTTTGGACATTATGAAATTTAAGCATCATATCTTTGACTTGGTCTCGATTTCCGCTTATCATTTTAATTGTAAACAAATGCCATACATGATCATCGGTCATTTGAGGCAATTGGATCAGACCTCTGTCTTCATACTGCTGCAAATGCGTAATATAACGATCTGCTAAATATAAGCGCTTCAGATTATTTAATGAAAGATGTTTCATCCTTGCCAGTCCAATAGCGGCTTGCAAATTATCAATCTTAGCGTTAAAGCCGTAATCAGCAGCCTTTTTATTTTTTTGATTCAGTTCAAAGCCGTGGTACATATATTCCATGCATGCGGATGCAAATGATGGATCATCCGTCACAATTGCGCCTGCTTTTCCGCAAGTGCCGAGATTTTTATACGGATTAAAGCTTAATATGGAGCAAAGGCTGTTTTTTCCCAGATCGGAAACGCCGATCGACTGACAGGCGTCTTCAATAATCGGGATGCCGTATTTATCAGCGATTTTTGCAATGGCTTCCATGTCTGGCAGCTTTCCATAAAGGTGTACAGGCAAAATGCATTTCGTTTTCAAAGTGATGCATGCTTCAAGTTCAGAAGGATCCATGCAAAATGTAACAGGGTCAATATCGCAGAAAACCGGAGTGCCTCCAGCTGCAAGCACGGCGTTTTCCGTTGCAGCAAAGCTGTTTGCAGGCATAATGACTTCATCACCTTGTCCAATACCCGCAGCTTTCAGTGCGACAATCATGGCATCGGTTCCGCTGGAGGAAGCCATGACATGATTTTTTCTCAAAAGAGCGGCTATTTCAGCTTCAAATACACCGACATAAGAACCGCTTGTAAATTGCCCGGTCGGCAGCACGCCTTTCACCGCATGAATCACGTCATCTACTTCTTCTTCTGTGATCAGTCGATGAAGCGGCATAAAATCAACTCTGGAGGGCGGAGAATCCATTCTGTTTAGCAAATTGGCGGTCAAGTCGAATTGATCCTGCTGCAATGTCTCTTTTAATTTTTGATTAGCCAGTGTGTCGTCTATACGGCATTCACCAGCGTGCTTCCCTTCCTTCAAATCATTCAGAAGGACAAATAGCTGTTTGCTTGTGCAAGTCATGTTTTCGCTTGCGGTTTTCATCAATTTCACCCCATTTTTATTATTTTGGGAAATTGTCATATTTCATGA
Organism: Bacillus sp. PK6-026; assembly: GCF_054161455.1. Lineage (NCBI taxonomy): Bacteria > Bacillati > Bacillota > Bacilli > Caryophanales > Bacillaceae > Bacillus > Bacillus sp. PK6-026. The sequence goes on from NZ_CP096418.1 coordinate 3,933,988, forward strand.
CATATCTTAAATGATGGAATCGATACCATAACAACTCTTTTTTTCAGGAAGTGACTTTATGCCTACGATTGACGAAATTGCAAAATTAAGTAATGTGTCAAAAACAACTGTTTCAAGAGTACTGAACGACCATCCTTATGTATCTGAAGAAAAAAGGAAGCGTGTTTTGGAAGTCATCGAAAAATTGGACTACATTCCGAACACCTCTGCACGAAAGCTCAGATCCAACAAAACGATGTTTCTCGCAGTGTCTGTCCCTCACGCGGACCATCCATTCTTCGCGCAGCTCATGAAGCATGTGTCCGCTGAAGCGCTGAAACACCAATACAAAGTCATTGTGTTTCAGACGTTTTATCAAAAGCAGAATGAACTGAAAGTACTGGAGCTGCTCAAGAGGAAAGAAGTCGACGGGCTTATGTTATGCAGCCTTGAAAATGAGTGGGAAGACATCAAAAAATACGTCAAATACGGTCCTGTAGTCTTGGCAAATGAATTCCACGCCGAAGCGGACGTGCCGGTGATCTGCTATGACGAATTCGAAGCCGGATATAAAGGAACGGAGCTTTTTATTCAAAAAGGGCATCATTTAATGGCCTTCTGCTGTGACACGATACACAGCAAGGCCCAGATTATGAGAAAAGAAGGGTTTATGAAAGCATTGTCTGATGCGGGTTTACATTTCCAGGAGAAGTGGATGTTCAGCCACGCATTTACCATTCATGACGGCTTCCGTATTATGGACCAGATCCACAACATGTCCGAAAAGCCGACCGCCATTTTTACGGGAAACGACCAAGTGGCCGCAGGAATTATTAAAAGGGCCCGCTATTATCAATATGAAGTGCCAAAGCAGCTTGCAGTGCTTGGATATGATAATCAATCGATCTGTGAGGTGACCGATCCGGAAATCACGACAATCGATATACCTGTTGAAGAGCTGGCTCAAAAAGCCGTATGTGCAATGGTAAACCACCTAAATGGGGAAAGCGGATTACAGAGGGATGTCGTGACTCTGTCTCCTACATTAAAAATCAGACAATCTGTTTAGGGTATATATTAATCTTGAACTATTTTTTATTTTATTCAGATAAAATTTTTGTTAAAAAACGGTAAAGAAGGCCTTCTGAACGGTCATGGCTGCGGTTGCTGTTTTTTAACAAAAAAGACCGCCGGGAATTTGAACTGCCCCTCTTTTGTTAGACACACTTCACAATTGGAGGTGCAGTTTTTAAAATTTACAGTTGAGGAAATTCGCACAGTGTCTTTCATGGGTGGATTCGCAATACCGATATCATGGAGAAGACGCGTCTAAAAAGCCTATACAAGCTATTCTGCCGAAGATAAACCAAAAGGTACTTCACTCGAAAATGGGACATCTATCCGTGAAACAGCTTGAAACCGGAGGAATAGGTACCCTAAAAAGCGGAGTTTACCTATGAAGAAGGATCAGACGAAGGGACCCAAGCGGAAATTGAACGCCTGCGGATGGAGAATGCCTGCTTAAAAAAGTTGAAAGCCTTAGTTCAAAACAACGAAACATCACACAAAGCATGTCCCGTAAAGGCAACTGTCACGGCAATGTGGTGGCGGAAAGCTTCTTTTAGCATTTTAAAATCAGAATTCATTTATTTTAAAGAATTTGGAGCGTCGAACATTTCAAAAAAGGACCAGCATAGTATATTGATTCTCTACAATCACAAACGGATCAAGATCAAATTAAAAGGCATGAAACCTGGTACTATACCGGAATCATGCCAGTCAAACTGCTTCATGAGATTTTAACTTTTTAGGGTCACTTCATTTCCGGCGGTTTCCTTAACGATGTTGCTCAATTACCGCGCAGACGATGCGGTCTTTTCCATTAAGATCCTTTTTCACCCGTACGTCAGCATCAGGAAAGAACCGGTGAAACATGTCTTTGACGGCATTCCCCTGAGTCCAGCCGATTTCAAACACCACCAGTGCCTGATCTGCGATGACAAATGGAATTTCTTTCATGAAACGCTTATAAAACTGCAATCCGTCAGCACCGTCCGTCAAAGCCCCGGCGGGTTCATGAAGACGTACGACATCTGACAGCGTCTTCATGTCTTCCTCAGATATATAAGGTGGATTTGAAACGATGACATCAGCTTTCTTCTGTCGCTTGATAAGCGGCTCAAGCAAATCGCCGCCGATGAAATCCACTTTCGCCCCAAGCCGGTCAGCGTTGTGTCTTGCCGTGCTTAAAGCTTGTTCCGAAATATCCGTCGCCGTGACGGAAAAACGCGGGCTCTCAAGCGCAAGAGTCACCGCAATCGCCCCGCTTCCTGTACCGATATCGACGGCTTTAAGGCGATCTGTTCCGTGAAAAACTCTTTCCGCTTCAGAAAGAACAGCTTCAACGACTTCCTCTGTTTCAGGACGCGGAATCAAAACGTGTTCATTTACGGAAAATTCCCGTCCGTAAAAGGATTCTTTTCCGGTGATATATTGAACAGGCACTCCTTGATGATGAAGCTCGACAGATTTTTTAAACCGCGAAAAATCAGACTCTGATATGACATCATGGAAGCTTGCCAACAGTTTGCTGCGGTCGATTTTCAGCTGATCTGTCAGCAAAATTTCCGCGGCATTCCGGTCTCTTCCCGCTTCGGCCAAATAAGAAGAAGCCCATTTAAGGGCTTCAAATACCGTCTTCATCTCAGCTTTCCGCCTCTTGCAGCTTGCTTGCCTGGTCTTCTACGATCAGCGCGTCGATGACTTCGTCAAGCTTGCCTTCAAGGATCTGGTCGAGCTTTTGGATCGTCAAGCCGATCCGGTGATCAGTGACGCGGTTTTGCGGAAAGTTATACGTGCGGATGCGCTCTGAACGGTCCCCTGTTCCGACTGCGGATTTTCGGTTTTGATCATATTCAGCCTGAGCTTCCTGCTGAAATTTATCGTAAATTCGCGCGCGCAGAACTTTCATCGCTTTTTCTTTGTTTTTGATCTGAGATTTCTCATCTTGGCAAGACACGACAACACCTGTCGGAAGGTGGGTCAGACGGACGGCTGACATCGTCGTATTGACGCTTTGCCCTCCCGGACCGCTCGACGCGAAGGTGTCGACACGGATGTCTTTTTCATGAATATCCACTTCTACCTCTTCAGCCTCAGGAAGACAGGCTACCGTTGCCGTGGATGTATGGATACGCCCGCCGGATTCGGTCTCTGGAACGCGCTGTACGCGGTGTGCGCCGTTCTCATACTTCAGCCTTGAGTATGCGCCGTTCCCATTGATCATAAAAATGATCTCTTTATATCCGCCTGTGCCTGTCATATTCGCTTCCATCACTTCTGTTTTCCAGCCTTGGAGCTCTGCGTAGCGGCTGTACATGCGGTACAGGTTGCCGGCAAACAAAGCAGCCTCTTCTCCGCCCGCTGCGCCGCGGATTTCCATGATAACGTTTTTGTCATCGTTCGGATCTTTCGGGATCAGCAATACCTTCAGCTGGTCTGTGAGCGACTCGATTTCTTCCTGCAGTTCGGAAATTTCCTCTTTAACCATCTCGCGCATATCGGAGTCCAGCTTTTCCTCAAGCATCGCTTTGGCATCGCTCAGCTGTTCCGACGCGCTCCGATAACGTCTGTATACTTCAACTGTTTCCTGTAAATCAGATTGTTCTTTCGAATATTCTCTAAGCTTCTTCGGATCGTTGACAACTTCCGGATCGCTTAATAGTTCATTTAATTTTTCGTACCGGTCCTCTATCGATTTTAAACGGTCTAACACGCTATTCACCTCTGTTTGCTGTGCGTAACATTCTAATTATAGTACAGGGACTCCTCCCCGTCAAAACAACTTCGCCGTTATCGGCAGCTGCCGCGTCTTTTTGCTATACTTTTAAGAAAAAAGGAGCTTAACTCAATGCTGGAATCGATTCATCACATCGCCATCATATGCTCGGATTATGAAGCATCCAAAACATTCTATGTCGACAAGCTCGGACTTGAGATTCTGAGCGAAACGTACAGAAAGGACCGGGATTCATATAAACTGGATCTCTCATTAAACGGCCGCTATGTCATCGAGCTGTTTTCTTTTCCAGATCCGCCCGAGCGCCTTACCAGACCAGAAGCTGCCGGGCTCCGCCATTTGGCTTTCACAGTGGCCGATCTTGATCAGACCGTCAAGGAGCTCAAGCAAAAAGGCATCATTGCCGAACCGGTTCGCACCGATCCCGGAACAGGCAAGCGCTATACGTTCTTCTCCGATCCGGACGGCCTGCCTTTAGAGCTTTACGAGGCATAGCAACGCCTTCGCCATCTGTGGAAAAACCGCTTTCTTTGCCGAATCCCTTCTTCTTTTGTCTAACAGGAAGGAAGCTTTTCATTCAGGTCGAATACCCTTTTTAATGAACAGTTACAGGTTAAAAGGAGGTATCATATGAATACTGCTGATGCGGCAAATGAACTCGGGGTATCAACCAAAACGGTGCAGCGCTGGGTCAAGCAGCTGCAACTGCCCGCTTCCCGAAATGAGCTTGGCCACTACTTTTTCACGAAAGACGATATCGCCATTTTAAAAGAAGTAAAAGAGCAGTTAAAAAACGGTACGCCTATGCAGGATGTCACAGTCAAACGCCCGAAAAAAACCTTCCTCATCAAGAAAAACGAAATGGTTCAAACGGAAGAGCCGGCACCCCCGTTGAATGAGCGGCTCGAAGAAAAGCTGCAGCGTTTTTTAGAGCACGAACAGCTTGAACGCGAGCTGCTCCAAAAGAAAATCGCCGAGCTGGAAAGAAAGCTTGAACAAAAAGCGGACGATGTCGTCTCCTATCAGCTTCTGCAGCAAAGGCGCGAACTGGAAGAAGAACGGCAGCAGATCAAACATCTCGAACAGAAAATCAGTGAATTGGAAAGCATGAACCGCCACGAAAAAGATACAGCCGGCAGAAGAGAAGAAAAAAAACCGAAAAGCAAATTGAAATCGATCTTCTCTTTTTAAAGCGCAAAAAAGCTTGCAAGGCCATAAAACGGCTTCTTGCAAGCTTTTTCATTATGCTGTAATGGCAATCAATATCGGCAGTGAAATAATTGACAGCACCGCACTGATCACAAACGCGGATGCCGTTTCTGCTTCCTGGCTTTCAAAGTTTGTAGCAATCATAGCCGCCACGGCAGATCCAGGGAATGCCACAAGCAGAACCGCTTTTGTCATGTCGGCGGAAGAAAGGCCCACGACCATCGCGATCACAAACATTAAAGCAGGCTGAGCAGCGACTTTTAATAAAGCGATGCTCAAAGCAGGCATGCTGAATTTGATTTTACGGATTCCGACAGTCACCCCGACTGCGAAAAGAGCGATACCTGAAGTCGTATTTCCGAGCATATCAAGCATTTTCTGCGGCAATTCAGGAATTTGCAGACCGAATAATACAAGAATGATACTTGCAAGCGGTGCAAAAGCGAGCGGTTCAGACAAACCGTGTAAAATTGATTTTCCTGTTACCTTCCAAATGCTGTCTGTCGTTTCCGCTTGTTTTTTAGAAGAACGGCCGACAGTTCCGACGATGATCGCAAGAGGATCAAGCATCGCATTCACGACAATTCCCGTAATCGCGATCGGAATCGCAACTTCCTGCATGCCGAACAGGCTGCCCAATACCGGAATTCCCATAAAGGCGAATGTCGGCTGAGCTGAGTTTAATGAGAACATTGAAGCATCTGTTAAATCGTACTTAAATAAAAATCGTAAAAGAAGCAAAATAATTACGTAAAATCCAACGATACCGATGACCAGTGAAATCATCAGCGGAATCTGGCTGTAAAACTTATCTTTTGGCGTTGACAAAATGCTTGAAACAAAGTGGGCCGGAAGCGCGTATTTCGTAACGAGCGTACTTACCCCTTTTGCAGATTTAGCATCATAGCTTCCAAAGTGACCCGCGAACCATCCCAGCGCAATAACAAAAAATATTGGCGCAAGGAGGATTAAAATATTTAAAAAGTCCAAGACTGTTTCCTCCTCTATGTTGTCCCTTTCAGGGACGAATTAACGGCGGCTGATAAACGCAGTCGCCCTGTTACACAGCCGTCGATCCCATTTTTCATCTTTGATTGGTGCAGCCCGGTGACAAAATATCCGGACCCGGGCTGCTGTTTCTTTTTATCGTTTCCTCAGTATTGAATATTAGTCGCGTTTTGCAACAATTGTTTGATATTCCGGACGCCACATGGCTTCGCGAACCGCCTTTTCGACATCTTCAGGCTGAACTTGAGCCACGCCGTCTTTAATGGCAGCTTTCACAACATCAATTGCCACTTGAACGGATACGTCTTGCAGGTCGTCAATTTTCGGCAGCAGGCCTGCACCCGGTTTTTCATGGTCAACCATGTTCGCGACCGCGTTTGCAGATGCTGCAAACATGCCGTTTGTGATGACTTTCGCCTTCGAAACGATTGTTCCCAGGCCTAATCCAGGGAATACGAAAGCATTATTGGATTGTCCGATTTCGTGTTTCACGCCATTGTACTCAACAGCTTCAAACGGGCTTCCCGTCGCCACAAGCGCTTTTCCGTCCGTCCATTTGAACAAGTCTTCAGGAACAGCTTCAGCCAGATGTGTCGGATTGGACATCGGCAGAATCACCGGACGTTCAGTATGAGCCGCCATCTCTTTGATAATTTCTTCAGTGAAGGCGCCGGCAACACCTGATGTACCAATCAGAATGGTAGGCTTCACTTGACGGATGACTTCCTCAAAGGAAATCTCTCCCTTTTCATTGCGTTTCCATTCTTTCACTTCTTCGGTATCGCGCAAATACGGTTCTTGGAAATCCAAAATTTGATCCATGCCTGTCGTTAATAATCCTCTGTAGTCGACTGTCCAGAATGCGCGGCTGGCTTCTTCTTCTGAAAGCCCTTCAAGCACCATGGTGTCACGGATTTGGTCAGCAATTCCGATACCCGCAGAACCAGGTCCGAAGATGACGACGCGGTGGTCTTTCAAAGACGTGCCGGTCTTTTTAACAGCTGCTAAAATCGCTGCCAGCGTGATAGCCCCTGTTCCTTGGATATCATCGTTAAATGTTGAAATTTTATGGTTATATTTACTCATAATATTGCGAGCGTTTTTATTTCCGAAATCTTCCCAGTGAAGAAGCGCATTAGGGAAAAACTTCAATGCTGTTTCGACATAAGCGTCGATAAATTGTTCGTAACGCTCACCTTCTACACGCGGATGACGGTTTCCGATATAAAGCGGATCGTTTAGCAGTTTTTCATTATTCGTTCCGACATCCAGTACGACTGGGATGACGCGGCTCGGATCGATTCCTGCTGCCGCCGTATATACTGCAAGCTTACCAATTGCAATGTTGATGCCTCCGACGCCCCAGTCGCCGATGCCCAAGATGCTTTCGGAATCGGTCGCAACGATCAAATCGATGTCATCAGCAGACGCCTGCAGGTTTTTAAACGCCGTTTCGATTCCGTCTATATCATCGATTGACAAGTAAACACCGTGCGGTCTGCGGTATTCGTGGCTGTATTCCTGAATCGCTTCACCGACAGTTGGCGTATAGACAACTGGAAGCATTTCACGCAGATGGTTTTGCAATAATTTATAGAAAAGCACTTCGTTTCTGTTTTGCAGATCGTTCAAATATACATTTTGACGAAGTCTGTCAGGTTGACGGGAAAATTGTTCATAAGCCCGTTCCGCCTGCTGATCAAGGCTGAGAACAGTCGGCGGCAGAAGCCCTTCAAGACCAAGGTTCTTTCTTTCTTCAAGCGAAAATGCAACACCTTTATTAAGCGTCGGAATGGAAAGAACGTCTTTTCCCCGCAAAGAAGTCTCCAAATATCCTTCCTTCGTTCTTCTCATGTTGTTCACACTAATTACCTTCTTTCTTAAAATATTAATGAAGTGAAATAAATACGGTAAACAATATAGAACATTTGCCTTTTTTACACATGTAGATTGTCAAATATGTAACGCGCGTTTTTGACAAAAAACTGAACATTTCTTAAAACCTATTTACTTTTTACTGACTACAGTAAGTCATTTTATGCCTGACTTTGTCAAAATTCAAGCGATGAAAATTAGTTAATTTTTTCGTATTCTTAATTAAGTTTTTTAATTACATTAATTCCTATAAAAAGGATTCAATAAAAAAAACACTTGTTTTTACCAAGTGTTTTTTGCGTGAAAATCTTATGTGTTTGTCCGATTTCATTTTGGCTTTCCAGGCACTTCATGATGGTGGCGGCAGCGTGCTTCATATGCTTCGGAAGCCCCCACCAAAATGACCGGATCGTCATAAGAAGCAGGTTTTCCATTGATCAGCCTCTGCGTACGGCTGGCCGGAGATCCGCAGACAGAGCACACCGCTTGCAGCTTCGTCACCGTTTCCGCTAAAGCCATAAGATCTGGCACGACACCGAAAGGCTCGCCCCGGAAGTCCAAATCAAGACCTGCTGCAATCACACGGTAGCCCTGATCAGCCAGAGAAGTTAACGTGCCGACAATCGATTCGTCAAAAAACTGGACTTCATCGACGCCGATGACATCCGTTTCTTTGCTTATGTATTGAAAAATTTCTTCCGGAGATGCGATGGCATGGCAAACAATGGATGTCCCATTATGCGAAACAACCGATTCACTGCTGTAGCGATTATCAATGGCTGGTTTAAACACTTTGACTTCCTGTCTCGCAAACGTTGCCCTTTTGATCCGGCGGATAAGCTCCTCTGACTTGCCCGAAAACATGCTTCCGCATATGAGCTCAAGCCATCCGCTTTGCTTCATGATGTACATCCGACTAACTCCTCTCCAGCGATTATTGCAAGTAAAAAAACAGGCAAGAAAAATCCTGCCTGTTTATCATATCTATTATTACTTAAGACCGTATTTTTTGTTAAAGCGATCAACACGACCATCAGCAGAAGCGAATTTTTGGCGGCCAGTGTAGAACGGATGGCATTCAGAACAAATCTCAACGCGTACCTCTTCTTTTACTGAACCTGTTTCAAATTCGTTTCCACAAGCGCATTTGACTGTTGCTTTTTTGAACTCAGGATGAATTCCTGCTTTCATATCTGTCATCTCCTTCCGCCCTGAATCCAATTCGGAAACAGAGTTATTATTCCGGGACAAAACCTCCGGAACGCACATGATGAAATTATAACAGCGATTCGGACGTTTTGCAAACTAAAGTTTTAAATCAGCGCCTTGCCGCCGACATATTCGCTTGCTTCCATTCCTGGATCAGAATATCGAAAAACTCCTGATTCGTTTTCGTCTTTTTCATTTTTCTCATAAATTTCTCGACGAAATCAGGCGTGTCAGACATCGTTTTCCGGATGGACCACAGACGGTCAAGGTGCTCTTTCGGAACGAGAAGTTCTTCTTTACGCGTACCCGAACGGCGAATATCAATGGCAGGAAAGATTCTTCTTTCCGCAAGAGAACGGTCAAGATGAAGCTCCATGTTCCCTGTCCCTTTAAATTCTTCATAAATGACGTCATCCATCCGCGAGCCCGTGTCGACAAGCGCGGTCGCCAAGATCGTTAAGCTGCCGCCCTCTTCGATGTTGCGGGCTGCTCCAAAGAAACGCTTTGGACGGTGGAAAGCGCCGGGATCGATTCCCCCTGACAACGTTCGGCCGCTCGGTGGAATGACTAGGTTATAAGCGCGGGCAAGCCTTGTAATGCTGTCCATTAAAATGATGACGTCCTTTTTATGTTCGACAAGCCTCATCGCACGTTCCAAAACAAGCTCGGCCACCTTGATGTGGTTTTCAGGCACTTCGTCAAACGTGGAGCTGACGACGTCTCCTGCAACCGAACGTTCGATATCAGTCACTTCCTCAGGCCTTTCATCGATAAGAAGCACGATCAGCTCCGCCTCCGGATGGTTGGTTGTGATGCTGTTCGCGATCTCTTTCAAAAGCATGGTTTTACCTGCTTTAGGCGGAGCGACGATCAGACCGCGCTGTCCAAATCCGACCGGCGCCATCATGTCCATGATCCGTGTTGACAGGTGATTCGGTTTCGTTTCAAGCACCATCTGGCGGTCTGGATAAAGAGGCGTTAACGCTGGAAAGTGCACGCGCTCTTTTGCCGATTCAGGATCGTCGCCGTTAACCGCTTCAACATGCAGAAGGCCGTAATACCGTTCGTTTTCTTTTGGAGGACGGACCTTTCCGGACACTTTGTCACCGTTTCTCAAATCAAAACGGCGGATTTGCGAAGCGGAAATATAGATATCCTCTGAACTAGGGGAGTAATTGATCGGTCTGAGAAAGCCGAACCCTTCAGACTGGATGATTTCCAATACGCCTTCCATGAACAGCAGATCTTCCTGTTCGGCGTTCGCTTTCAGAATGGCAAAAATCAGTTCCTTTTTTGTCAGTTTGCTGTAATAAGAGACTTTATAATGCCTTGCAAGCTCATACAGCTCTTTTAATTTCATATTTTCCAAAGATGAAATGGATACATCTTTCACTAAGAACACCACTCTTTTCTAATCGAATAATTTACTTTGTCTCATCAATTTCATGAAAGACGCTTGATTATACTGCCGATTCGTTTACCGGCAACGCTTCTACCCATATATATCGACGTATTGAAAAGGATTATAAGTATGAGTCGAGAAAGAAGCGAGGACTTAACAAGAGAAGATAATCGCATATCTGATAGATGCGGCAGGATTTTGGCTCTCTAAGAACCAACATGTGCAGAAAATTTCGCAGCACTCTTTAGTTTTACCTCATTTGTCGTACATATTCAACTTCATTTACGATTTGACATGAAATTGATAGAGATGACCCTGTTTTGAAAATGCCTTGACATAAAGAAGAAAAGCCGTTAGCTATTGTATCAGAGTATGAACCTTGATTCAATTTGTGAAGTGAAATACAAGGGAAAAGCGGGTCGTCTATATCCCCGCTTTTTCTTATGGCCGGATGACCAGGTTAGGTTTTTTCTTGAGACTGTGTCTTCCGTCCACAAACCGCACCGTACCGGATTTCGCTCTCATGACTATACTGTGGGTCGTTCCAACAGATCCTTTGAATTGCACGCCTTTCAAGAGCTCTCCGTCTGTGACACCGGTTGCAGCAAAAATCGCGTCGTCTCCTTTGACGAGGTCTTCCATGCGGAGCACTTTGCCCGTATCAAGCCCCATCTTTTCACAGCGTCTCAGTTCTTCTTCGTTTTGAGGAAGAAGCTTTCCGTGAATTTCTCCTCCGAGAGCTTTGAGTGCGACAGCAGACAAGACGCCTTCCGGAGCTCCTCCTGAGCCGAATAAAATATCGACGCCTGTATGATCAAAAGCGGTGTTAATGGCACCGGCCACGTCCCCGTCGTTGATCAGCTTGATTCGGGCGCCTGCTTCGCGAAGCTCATGGATGATTTTCTCGTGCCGAGGACGGTTCAAAATCGTGGCTACGACATCTTCTACATCTTTATTTTTTGCTTTTGCCACAGCTTTTAAGTTGTCAATCACAGGCGCTTCAATATCGATGCAGCCGACAGCTTCAGGACCTACAGCGATTTTATCCATATACATGTCAGGTGCATTCAGCAAGTTTCCGTGATCAGCCACAGCAATGACTGCGAGTGCGTTCCATCCGCCGCTTGCGACGATGTTCGTCCCTTCGAGAGGATCTACTGCTACGTCTACGCGAGGGCCGTAGCCGTTGCCGAGCTTTTCTCCAATATAAAGCATCGGCGCTTCGTCCATTTCCCCTTCTCCGATTACGACCGTTCCCTTCATAGGAATGGTGTCAAATACATCCCTCATGGCGCTTGTCGCAGCGTCGTCGGCCTCGTCCTTTTTACCTCTACCCATCCAGCGCGCTGACTTAAGCGCAGCCGCTTCTGTCACACGCACCAGTTCCATCGATAAGCTTCTTTCCATTCCTATCTAATCTCCCCTCACCCGTATGAAATCGTTTTATGTTTGATCTATCACAGCATTTGTCCATCAGGAATTTTGCAGCTGTTCAATTTCCTGGTCTGTCAATTTTTCGCGCCAGACAGTGGCCCCAAGCTTTGCCAGCTTTTCTTCAAGCTGGCTGTAGCCTCTGTCAAGGTGCTCCAAACCGGTGATTTCCGTGACTCCTTCCGCCATTAGACCCGCAACAACGAGACACGCTCCCGCCCGCAGATCGCTCGCTTTCACCTTGGCGCCCTGCAGAGGAACGGGACCGGTAATAATCGCCGATCTGCCTTCGACCTTCATCGACGCGCCCATGCGCCTCAGCTCGTCAATATGTTTGAAGCGGGCGGAATAAATGGTGTCAGTGACGACGCTCGTCCCGTTCGCCTTCGTTAAGAGCGATGTCATCGGCTGCTGCAGATCTGTCGGAAAACCGGGGTATACGAGCGTTTTTAAATCGACGGGTTTCAGCTCTTTCTGTCCGCCGACCATTAAAATCTGCTCGCTGCTTTCTTCGATTCGAACTCCCATTTCGCGGAGCTTGGCGATTAACGATTCCAAATGCGTCGGAATCACATTATCAATCAGCACTTCTTGTCCCATGGAAGCAGCTGCGATCATGAAAGTGCCGGCTTCGATACGGTCCGGAATAATCGAGTGTCTGCACCCGTGAAGCGACTCAACGCCTTCGATGCGAATGACATCCGTACCGGCACCTTTTATTTTTGCTCCCATGCTCGTTAAAAGGGTGGCAACATCGATAATCTCAGGTTCTTTCGCAGCATTTTCAATTACGGTTCTGCCTTTGGCAAGCACGGCGGCAAGCATGATGTTGATCGTTGCTCCAACACTGACGACATCAAGATAAATGCGCGCGCCTTTTAATTCCTCCGCACGCAGATAGATCGCACCCTGTTCGTTCGTCACTTCGGCTCCGAGCGCCTCGAAACCTTTGATATGCTGATCAATCGGTCTCGGACCGAGGTGGCAGCCGCCTGGAAGGCCGATGACCGCTTTCTTAAAGCGTCCGAGCATCGCGCCCATTAAGTAATAAGAAGCCCGAAGCTGTTTCACTTTTCCATTCGGCAAAGGCATGCTGATCATCGGCGCAGGATCAACGACCATTTCTCCCTTTTCAAAGTGAACGTTTCCGCCGATCTCTCTCAGCAGATCGCGCAGCGTCAAAATGTCTGAAATATGGGGAAGGCCTTCAAGCGTAACCGTCGAATCAGCCAAAATCGTCGCAGGTATGAGAGCGACAGCGCTGTTTTTCGCTCCGCTTATATGTACTGTGCCATTGAGAGGATCGCCGCCGGCTATATTTAACTTTTCCATGATCGTCTCCTTCCTTAAAGAAGATAGCTAATGGAGCGCTTCATAATGAGATTTCCTTCAGACTCAAAATAAATGGTTCATTTCAAAATCTATCCAATTAAAAGAGAAAGAATACAACAGATTTTAAATTTATCGGGAAGAAAAGTAGCGAAGCAGACTGCGGCAAGGTTCTCTTCTGCAAAACATTCATTTCTCTTTGTAAGACAAAATGGTGACAAACGGAGGGAGCCCCTCCACTTGCCACCCACATGAAGCAATTATTTATTCCAGTCAGCTAAAAACTGTTCAATCCCTTTATCAGTCAGCGGGTGCTTTGTAAGCTGATGAATGACTTTGAGAGGCATCGTACCGATATGCGCTCCCCTTAGCGCGGCTTCAGTCACATGCTGCGCATGGCGGATGGACGCGGCGATGATTTGCGTGTCCAAACCGTGCACATCGAAAATTTGTTTAATTTCACTGATCAAATCGAGGCCGTTGTGGCCGATATCGTCAAGGCGTCCCAGGAACGGGGAAACATACGTAGCTCCTGCTCTTGCGGCAAGAAGCGCCTGGTTTGCGCTGAAGATCAGCGTGACGTTCGTTTTAATCCCGAGATCGGTTAATGCTTTAACAGCTTTCAGGCCGTCAGACGTCATCGGAATTTTCACCGTAATATTCGGCGCGATTTTCGCAAGCTCTTTTCCTTCTTCAATCATCTCTTCAGCCTTCAGAGAAATAACCTCGGCGCTGACTGACCCAGAAACCACTTCGGTAATTTCACGCAGACGGTCATGAAACGAAATGTTTTCTTTTGCTACTAAACTAGGATTTGTCGTAACTCCTGCAAGCACACCGAGAGCGTGTGCCTCTTTGATTTCGTCTAAATTTGCAGTATCAATAAAAAACAGCATATTGATAAAACCTCCTGTCATGAAAATGTCTGAACTGTGGAACATGTTTGCGCTTTCCGGATGATATGGATAAAACCGCCTGTCGCTATCAGGCGGCTTTTTTGACTGAACGGGAAGCAAAAGAGCCTCATGCCGTCAAAGGCATGTGTTAACAGCACTTCCCTAAAACATCAGAAAAACATCCTGTTCCCCCGGCTTTGCGGGGAAAACAGATGCTTTTCCAATCGTCATTATGCTTTGTTTGAAGAACCAAATTCACGCATTTTGCCGATCACTGTTTCTTTGATAGCTTCGCGTGCAGGTCCGAGGTATTTGCGCGGATCATACTCTTCAGGCTTCGCAGCAAGCGTTTCGCGAACAGCTTTCGCAGAAGCGATTTGGTTTTCAGTGTTGACGTTGATTTTTGCCGTACCTAAAGAAATAGCTTTCTTGATGTCGGCAGTAGGAATGCCTGTACCGCCGTGAAGTACGAGCGGAAGACCAGTTGTGTTTCCGATTTCTTCCATTTCTTTGAATCCAAGGTTTGGTTCGCCTTTGTAAGGGCCGTGAACAGAACCTAATGCAGGTGCAAGGCAGTCGATTCCTGTGCGCTCAACAAGTTCTTGACACTCTTTAGGGTCCGCGTAGATGACGCCTTCAGCAATTACGTCGTCTTCCTGTCCGCCTACAGTTCCAAGCTCAGCTTCAACTGATACACCGTGGAAATGAGCAAGCTCAACAACTTTTGAAGTCGTCGCAACGTTCTCCTCGAAAGGATGGTGGGAAGCGTCGATCATAACGGAAGTGAATCCCGCATGAATCGCTTTTGCACAAGATTCAAAGCTTGAGCCGTGGTCTAAATGAATCGCAACAGGTACTGTTACGTTGTATTCTTCCATCAGCGCTTTAACCATTGCCACAACGGTTTTAAATCCGCCCATATAGCGTCCTGCACCTTCTGATACACCGAGGATAACAGGAGATTTCTCTTCTTCAGCGGCTTGTAAAATCGCTTGAGTGAACTCAAGGTTATTTAAGTTAAATTGTCCGACAGCATATCCGTTTTCTTTTGCTTTATTCAACATTTCCGTCATTGATACTAAAGGCATGTCGAAAGTCCTCCTTATGTAGCCTGATTTGCTTTTGCGAAAAAAGCCTCCACACCTACCTAGCATGACCAGAAAAATCCGCCATATGTAAAATGTTTTGGTTTTTTAAAAACGTTAGATAGCTTTTCTCTACTTATATAGAATAACAATTAATCAACAAATCGGCAACATTGTGACTGTGACAACATCAAAAACTTTTCAGCTATCCGTTGGACTTTATAGGCAGATAGGTTTTAACGGCATCGCGAATTTCGTCGATGTCAAAAGGCTTCGCAAAGTGCGTCAGGGCTCCGAGCTCCTTCGATTCCTGGATCATGTCGAGCTCTCCGTAGGCCGTCATAATGATGACCCGGATCCCCTCGTCAATGACCTTCATCCTTTTCAAAATTTCAATTCCGTCCATGCCGGGGATTTTCATATCGAGCAAAACGAGGTCGGGGCGCTGGTTTTTCACAATGTCAAGCGCTTGAATCCCGTTCGCAGCCTGGAAGGTTTTGTATCCTTCTTTATTGAAAACTTCATTCAGCAGAACCCGAATCCCGTACTGGTCGTCTACGATTAAAATCTTCTCATTCATGATTTACACCTCTATATTTATAATTTTCGCCAAAATTAAGCAGTAGTTTATCTATTCTGTTTTGTTTTTCTCTTTTCCTTTAATTAAAATATTTAAGTTTGCGACATATTTAGAGGATTTTTCCCATTATTCTCTTTTGTTATATAATGATAGTCAGTAAAAAAGGAGGAGTCAGCTTGCTTAAAATTTTCACCACTCAATTGACGGGAATCTTCAACCGGATTCAAGAGGGCGAGGCCCAATCGATAGAGGACGGCGCCCGCTTGTTGGCTCAGGCGGTCATCAGTGATCATTCGGTTTATGTATACGGAAAAAATGAATTGGAAGGCATTTTGAAAGAAGCGATGTACAGTTCTGAACCGTTCCCCTCAGTCAAAGTGCTGCCGAAGAACGAAGAAAACTGGCCCGATTTTGAAATGACGGACAAAGTGCTGATGTTCTGCGCCGGTTCAGCGGATGACGAAGAGCTGAAAATGGCGGAAAAACTGTATGAAAGAGGAATCGGACTTGTTGTCATCTCCCCTTCGGGAAAAGACGGCGCCCCGATCGCATCATTCGCCGATGTCCATATCGATTCAAAGCTGAGAATGCCGCTTCTTCCCGATGAAGACGGAACAAGGTTCGGATTTCCGTCCCTGATGGTCAGCCTCTACATTTATCATGCCCTATCCTTTACATTAAAGGAAATTCTTCAGGAATACCAATAAAACAGGGTTGCCTAAAGGAAATTAATGACGGTGGGGCCGGCCTTAATGAATATAGTACCAGTTCGGGCCGCCATTATCACCAGAAAAATCCAAAAAAGGCCTGCCGGCGTGATGTGCCGGTAGGCCTTTTTCTTTTTTACAGCTTTTCCGAAGTCTTCAGCGAAGCATGTACGAAGTCTCTGAACAGAGCCTGAGGTCTTGTCGGTCTTGACGTGAATTCAGGGTGGAACTGAGACGCGACAAACCATGGATGATCTTTAAGCTCGATAATCTCCACGAGGCGGCCGTCAGGGCTTGTCCCGGAAAATACAAATCCGGCTTCTTCCATCTGCTGTCTGAATTCGTTGTTGAATTCATAGCGGTGGCGGTGGCGTTCATAGACCACTTCATTTTCATATGCCTGATACGCTTTCGACCCTTCTTGAAGCTTGCACGGATAAAGTCCGAGACGCAGTGTTCCGCCGAGGTCTTCAATGTCCTTTTGTTCAGGGAGAAGGTCGATAATCGGATACGGTGTGGAAGGATCGATTTCGGCTGAGTGCGCTCCTTCAAGACCGAGCACATTTCTTGCGTATTCAATCGATGCCACCTGCATTCCGAGGCAAATGCCGAAGAACGGAATCTTTTGTTCGCGGGCATATTTGACTGTCGTGATTTTCCCTTCAACACCGCGGTCTCCAAATCCGCCCGGCACAAGAATACCATCCGCATTCTGAACAAGATCGGCAACGTTGTCTTCCGTCACTTCTTCCGCATTGATCCATTTAACCTGAATGTCTGCGTCAAACGCATAACCCGCATGGCGAAGCGATTCCACAACTGAAATGTAGGCATCCGGGAGCTCGACGTATTTACCAACCAAAGCGATTGTCACCGTTTTGGACAGACTTTTTACCTTTTTGACAAGTTCTTTCCATTCTTCCATATCGGCTTCTCTGCAATCCAGCTTCAAGTGGCTGCAGACTAAGCTGTCCAGCCCTTGTTTTTGCAGGTCGAGAGGAATGGAGTAGAGCGTATCCGCATCGCCGGCCTCGATGACGGCTTTAGGATCGATGTCGCAGAACAGCGCGATTTTATCTTTCATGTCCTGAGAAATCGGCATTTCTGTTCTCACGACGATGACATTTGGCTGAATGCCGAGGCTGCGCAGTTCTTTTACGCTGTGCTGAGTCGGCTTTGTTTTCATTTCTCCCGCCGCTTTAAGATATGGAACTAGCGTACAGTGAATGTACATCACATTGTCGCGGCCGACATCGCTCTTGATCTGGCGGATCGCTTCAAGAAACGGCAGCGATTCGATATCACCGACGGTTCCGCCGATTTCGGTGATCACGACATCAGCGCCTGTTTCTTTTCCGGCGCGGAATACGCGGTCTTTAATTTCATTTGTGATATGAGGTATAACCTGTACGGTACCGCCTAAATAATCGCCTCTGCGCTCTTTTTTCAGCACCGTGGAATAGATTTTTCCTGTTGTCACGTTGCTGTATTTATTTAAATTGATGTCGATGAAGCGCTCATAGTGGCCGAGGTCAAGATCCGTTTCCGCACCGTCGTCGGTTACGAACACTTCACCGTGCTGATACGGGCTCATTGTCCCCGGGTCTACGTTGATATACGGGTCAAATTTTTGAATGGTGACATTCAAACCTCTGTTCTTCAGCAGGCGGCCGAGCGAAGACGCCGTAATTCCTTTTCCAAGCGAGGATACAACTCCTCCGGTTACAAAGATATATTTTGTCATTTCTGTACCCCTCTCTTCGATTAACGCTTATTCCTTAAAATGCTCTTTTTATGAAAAATCATTTAGATCTTTTCTAAATGATTTAAATGATAAGGAGGCGGAAAAACAAGAAAGCTCCCTTTCAATTTCTTGAAAGGGAGCTGATAGTCCGTATCACTCGAATCTCTTCGTTTTGAAGAGCCCAAAATACATACTACATAGTTCGCCTGTGAAAGTCAAGATCGATTTAAACATGAATTCCGTTCAGGCGGCAAAATTACTCCTCGTCTTCCTCTTCTTCAAAATCTTCATCATCATCGTCCAGGATCTCGTCTTCAAGATCATCCAGTTCATCATCGTCGGCTTCATCGATTTCTTCGAATTCATCGGCGGCAATGTCCAAGTCGTCTTCGACATCGTCAAGAAGAATATCATCCTCGTCGATTTCTTCGAATTCGTCAAGATCAAGATCTTCTTCAACCACTTTTTTCGCTTTTTTCTTTTTCGCTTTTACAGTCGGTTGTGTTTCTTCATCAAGCTGATCATACGGATACCAGCTGCGCAGGCCCCACGTTTGGTCTGACAGCGCCAAAAAGCGTCCGTCGATATTTAAATCTGTGTAGAACTGGGCGATGCGGTCTTCCAGCTCTTCTTTCCCCATTCCAAGCAAGGAAGCCACTTGATCTGTTAGCTCCTGGAATGTAATCGGTTTTTTGTGTTCCGAAAAAATTTCGTATGCGATTTCAACTAAAGCCATTTCCTTTAGCTGTTCCTCTGAGTATTGTTTCAAACTCATCGCCAGACACTCCCTTTCTATCTTCATGTATGTATCTACTATCTCTGTCATAGAAAATAAGCATGTAATCCCTGTCTTTACGACAAACCATACCTCTCATTATAAACAAAAGAAATCACTTTATGCCACCTTTATTCCCGTTAATTCAATAATTTTTACCTGTTGCATTGGAAATCGGCGGCAAGCGGGATTGAAACATAGAACAGCCGGGAGCGTCCGGCCCCTTGAAAACGAAAAAAACTGCGTCGGCGGCCTGTCCGCCGGCAGCAGTCCAAACCGTGCCAGACGGCTGTTTTCCGCCCTTATTTCATCAGCATTCTCGAAATGACGAGCTTCTGTATTTCCTGCGTTCCTTCATAGATTTGAGTGATTTTTGCATCGCGCATAAAGCGCTCGACCGGATAATCCTTTGTGTAGCCGTATCCGCCGAATATTTGCACGGCCTCCGTCGTCACTTTCATAGCCGTATCCCCTGCATATAGCTTCGACATCGCGGAAGCTTTTCCATAAGGCAGCCCCTCTGATTCCAGCCATGCCGCCTGGTAGGTTAAAAGCCTTGAAGCTTCAATCTCCGTCGCCATATCAGCCAGTTTAAAAGCGATGCCCTGCTGCTCAGCGATCGGCCTGCCGAATTGCTTCCGCTCTTTCGCATACGCCTTCGCCGCCTCAAATGCACCCTGGGCAATCCCGACGGCTTGAGCGGCAATTCCGTTTCTTCCTCCATCAAGCGTCTGCATTGCGATTTTAAAGCCTTCACCTTCCCCGCCAAGGCGGTTTTTTAAAGGCACGCGGCAGTCCTGAAAGATAATTTCGGTTGTCGGCGATGAACGGATGCCCAGCTTCCTTTCTTTTTTCCCGACAGAAAAACCGGGAAAATCCTTTTCAACGATAAAAGCGGTTGTGCCTTTGTGCTTCTGTTCCGGCGCAAGGTTGGCAAACACGATGTAGATGTCTGCAATTCCGCCGTTTGTGATAAAGATCTTCGTTCCATTTAAAATATAATCATCACCATTTCTGACCGCGGTCGTTTTCATGCCGCCGGCATCAGAGCCTGAACCGGGCTCCGTCAATCCGTAGGCGCCTATCTTTTCACCGCGGGCCATCGGCTTTAAGTATTCCTGCTTCTGTTCTTCCGTTCCAAATGCATAAATCGGCCAGCCTGCAAGCGAAGTATGGGCTGACAAGGTGACGCCCGTTGAGGCGCAGACTTTCGAAAGCTCTTCTACTGCGATGACATAGGCGAGGTAGTCACTGCCGATCCCCCCGTATTCCTCAGGCCACGGTATTCCCGTCAACCCCAATTCCGCCATTTTGGAAAACAGTTCCATGTCAAACCGCTCTTCCTCATCCCGCTCCTTTGCAGTCGGCTCCACCTCTTGACGGGCAAAGTCGCGCACCATCTTCTGTATCATTTGGTGCTCTTCACTCAGCTTAAAGATCATTCTTTTCCCCCCCTTATAAATGCTTACCGATGACGATCCGCTGGATCTCGCTTGTGCCCTCATAAATTTCACACACTTTCGCATCCCTGAAATATCGTTCAGCGCTGAAATCCTTTGTATATCCAAAATCTCCGAGCAGCTGCACGGCCTCTCCGGCGACATACATTGCCGTTTCCGAAGTGAACAGTTTGGCCATTGAAGCAGCCTTTCCCGTCTGGACGCCTTGTTGTTTCAGCGAAGCGGCCTGATAAACGAGAAGCCTGGCAGCCTCTGTCCTCGCCGCCATGTCGGCCAGCTTAAAAGCAAGCCCTTGTCCGTTCTTATACAGCTCTCCGTCCGGATACCGTATTTTTAGAAATTCGATGGCTTCAGAAAGCGCTCCTTCGGCGATGCCCAGAGCCTGCGCCGCAATTCCGATCCGCCCGGTATCCAGATTGGAAAGGGCCATTTTGAATCCTTTACCTTCCTTCCCCAGCAGCTGCCGGGCGGGAATGACAGCGTTATCAAAATTTAAAGTGACCGTCAGCGAACCGTGAAGCCCCATTTTCTCTTCATTTTTCCCAATAAAAAAGCCCGGCGTGCCCTTCTCCACGATAAAAGCCGAAATGCCCTCCGTTCCCGCTTTCGGATCGGTTGAAGCAAAAACAAGATAAATGTCGGCGGCTCCGCCGTTTGTGATAAAAACTTTCGTACCGTTGAGCACATAGGTATCGCCGCGCTTTTCGGCCCTGGTTTTTAGACTGCCCGCATCGGAACCGGCACTCGGTTCGGTTAAACAAAAGGCTCCCAAGTACTGCCCTGCTGCCAGCTTTTTAACATAATGTTCTTTTTGCCGCTCATTTCCGTATAAAAGAATGGGAATGGTGACAATTGACGTGTGTACAGATAGAACCGCGCCAAGAACGGCGCTTTTCTTTGACAGCTCATGGATGATCATTATATAGGTGATAAAGTCATGACCGGCCCCGCTGTACTTAGCCGGAATCGGAAGCCCCATCCAGCCGCGCTCCGCCATTTTCTTCAAAAGAGAGGTTGGAAAACGCCCTTTCTCCATTTCAGGTACAAAAGGAGCGACCTCCTGTTTAACAAATTGCCTGACAATCTTCTGCATGCGGGTCTGCTCTTCTGTAAACTGAAAATTCAAGGTCACCCCTCCTTATGTCGGCTGCTTTTCGTACGTATAAAACCCTCTGCCCGTTTTCTTTCCGAGACGTCCTGCGCTGACATATTGTTTAAGGAGCGGACAAGGCCGGTATTTATCATCGCCAAAACCTTCATGCAACGTCTCCATAATATACAGACACGTATCCAGACCAATCAGGTCAGCGAGAGCCAGCGGGCCCATCGGATGGTTCATGCCAAGCTTCATGATTCCGTCTATGCTTTCTTTCTCGGCGACGCCTTCATAAAGCGCAAAAACCGCCTCGTTAATCATCGGCATTAAAATGCGGTTGGAGATAAATCCCGGAAAATCCCGCACCTCGATCGGAACCTTGTTCATCCGCTCCGCCGCAGCCACGACGGTTTCATATGTTTCGCCGCTCGTCTCAAGCCCCCTGATGACCTCGACAAGCTGCATGACCGGAACCGGGTTCATAAAATGCATGCCGATGACATTTTGAGGTTTTTTCGTGACGGAAGCGAGTTCCGTAATCGACAATGACGATGTATTTGATGCCAATAGGGCTGAGTCTTCGGTCACTTCATCAAGCCGTTTGAAAATCTCTTTTTTTACATCCATTTGCTCAACAGCCGCTTCAATGATGAGAAAAGCTTCCCGCGCATCGTCGAGCGAAGCCGAAGGAGAAAGACGCTGGTAGATTTGCTGTACGTCTCCATGCGGAAGCTTGCCTTTTTCCGCCTGTCTGACTAGCTGGCCGGAAATGCGCTTCATTCCCTTTTCAATTTGGTCAGGTGATACGTCGTACATGTAAACATTGTATCCGGCCTGGGCAGAGACCTGGGCGATCCCGGCCCCCATCTGGCCGGCTCCGATGACCATGATCGTGTCTTTTTTCATTTAAACTCCCCCTTTTTTATACCTCGATCATCACGGCGTCTCCCTGACCGCCGCCGCTGCAAATGGCAGCAATACCTGTACCGCCGCCGCGCCGTTTTAATTCGTACATAAGCGTCAAAATGATTCTTGCCCCGCTCGCGCCGATCGGATGACCTAGCGCAATGGCGCCGCCGTTGACATTGACCTTCTCCATGTCAAGGCCCACGATCTTTCCGCTTGCCAAAGCTACCGCGGCGAACGCTTCATTGATTTCAAACAGTTTGATATCAGAAAGCTCAGCTCCGGTTTTGTTAAGCAGTTCTCTGATGACAAGCCCTGGGGTTTTCGGGAAGTCTTTGGCTTCGACTGCAATGGATGTGTGCGCTTTAATGACGGCGGACACCTTCACATTGAGTTCCTTTGCCCTGTCTTCATTCATCACGATAAGCGAGCATGCTCCGTCATTTACCCCCGGCGCGTTTCCCGCAGTAATTGTCCCATCGTGGTCAAAAACCGGAGCAAGCTGTGACAGCCTTTCCAATGACGTATCGCGCCGCGGAGCTTCATCTTGATCAACCGTTAATTCGCCGCCCCGCTTCTGCGGTATACAAACAGGGACGATCTCTTCTCCGAGCGCACCTGAAGCTGCAGCCTGTACGGCCCGCATGTGGCTCCTGAGCGCCCATCGATCCTGTTCTTCTCTTGCAATCTCCAACTCTTTTGCAGCGGCATTTCCGTAGGAGCCCATATGAACACCCGTAAATGAGCATGTCAGCCCGTCTGTGATCATCAAATCTTTAACCGCTCCGTCTCCCATTCTCAGCCCCCATCTCGCTTTTTGAAGCAAATAAGGGGCATTTGACATCGATTCCATACCTCCTGCTGCAATGACCTCCGCATCACCAGCCCGGATGATCTGATCCGCCATTGTGACGCTTCTTAAACCTGAAGCGCACACTTTATTAATCGTTTCCGTTTTGACGTCCCATGGCAGTCCCGCAAAACGCGCAGCCTGTCTCGACGGCAGCTGCCCCTGTCCGCCTTGAAGAACGGAACCCATAATGACTTCATCGACATCCTCAGGATGTACACCGGAACGTTTTAATGCTTCTTTTACGGCGATTCCGCCGAGCTCCGCTGCCGTCTTTGACTGAAGCGCGCCCCCGAGTTTTCCAAAAGGCGTGCGCGCGCCGCCTGCAATAACCGATCTCGCCACCTGACATCCTCTCCCCTTATCATGATTTGTGCATACCGAAGATAAAAGAAGGCGGAGATCCGGCTCACACCTTCTTTATTCAAAACCTGAAATCCGTCTATGAAGCATGTTCTTTTTGTTCTGAGCCGAATACGGCGCGTTCAAGCAGCTCCGCCACATCGTAGGTGCCGACCTGATCCTCCATTTCCTTGGCTTTTGTTCCGTCGCCTAGCATCGTCAAACAATACGGACAGCCCGAACTGATGACAGAAGGTGAAGCGCTGAGCGCCTGCTCCGTTCTGGCAACGTTGATCCTTGTGCCCGTCTCTTCCTCCATCCACATGAGACCGCCCCCCGCTCCGCAGCACATTCCGTTTTCACGGCTGCGTTCCATTTCCACTAAATGGATGCCCGGGATGGAGCGCAGAATATCGCGCGGCGGTTCGTAAACCTCATTGTAGCGGCCCAAATAGCATGAATCATGAAAGGTGACGGTTTCGCGAACCGGAAACTCAGGTTTCAGCCTTCCTTCTTCAATAAGGGCAGCGAGAATTTCTGTATGATGATACACCTCCGCTTTCAGACCAAAATCAGGATATTCATTTTTAAAAATATTGTATGCATGCGGATCGATGGTTACAATTTTTCGAACATCATTTTTTTCAAATTCTTCAATATTTTTTGCGGCAAGCTCCTGGAATAAAAACTCGTTGCCAAGCCGCCTCGGCGTATCGCCTGAATTTTTTTCTTTATTGCCTAAAATCGCGAACGTGACCCCGGCTTGATTGAGAAGGCGCGCGAAAGCCATGGCGATCTTCTGGCTTCTCCGGTCATACGATCCCATCGACCCGACCCAGAACAGGTATTCAAAGGCCTCGCCTTTTTTCTTCATTTCTTTCACTGTCGGCACCTTAACGTCGTCTCTCATGTCACGCCAGTTTTCGCGTTCTTTTCTGTTTAATCCCCAAGGGTTACCCTGTCTTTCAATGCTCGTCATGGCGCGCTGGGCATCTGCATTCATTTTTCCTTCTGTGAGCACGAGATAGCGGCGGAGATCGATGACCTTGTCGACGTGCTCATTCATGACCGGGCACTGATCTTCACAATTCCGGCACGTTGTGCATGCCCAAATTTCCTCTTCGGTGATGATGTCGCCGATTAAGCTCGGATTGTATAGCTCTGAAGCAGCCGCTTCTCTTGATCCTTCTCCTCCCGCCGCCATGGCCAGCTGGTTGCCTTTCGTATGCTGAAAGAGAGGCGCGGGAACCCAAGGCGTTTTCGATGTTACTGCTGCTCCCTTTTCTGTCAAATGGTCTCTGAGCCGCAAAATCAGATCCATTGGCGAAAGCATCTTGCCTGTTCCGGTAGCCGGGCACATATTGGTACAGCGCCCGCATTCAACGCACGCGTAAAGATCGATCAGCTGGGATTGCCTGAATTCCTCGATCCGTCCGACGCCGAACGTTTCTTTTGTTTCATCTTCAAAATCGATTTTTTGAAGCTTTCCCGGGTTTGTCAGCCGGCTGAAAAATACGTTTGCCGGTCCGGCAATTAAGTGGGCGTGCTTTGACTGCGGCACATAGACTAAAAATGTCAGTAAGATAAGAAGATGCGCCCACCATGCCGCATAGAACACTGCCGCTGAGGCGGTTTCTCCCATGAAGCCGAGGGCAAAAGCGATGCCTGATGCCATCGGTTCGTGCCATGATAATGAATGTTCATGCCAGATCATGTTCATACCGTTTCCGAGTAAAACGGTAAACATCAAGCCGCCGATCAGCATGAGCACGATCCCCGACTTCAAATTGCGCTTTAGTCTGACGAGTTTTTCAATATAGCGCCTGTGAAAGGCCCAGACCACCGCAATTAAAATCATCAACGTGACGATTTCCTGAAAAAACGTAAACGCCGGGTAGACGCTGCCAAGCGGAAGTCCTTGATCGGGAACGAGCCCTTTCAAAATAAAATCGATCGCTCCGAACTGAACGAGAATAAAGCCGTAAAAAAACATGACGTGGATAATGCCGCTTTTTTTATCTTTAAGCAGTTTCTTTTGGCCGAACACGTTCTCCCATATCTTTTGAAGGCGCTCCTTCGTCCGCTTATCAAAATCCTCTTTTTGTCCGAGCCTGATGTAACTGATTCTCGTTCGGATCAAGTAGACAAACAGATAAACGGCGTAAGCGGTTACACCTAAAAACGCAATGAAATTCAACCACAATAAGACATTCATCAGCTGCTCCCCCTTTCATTTCCCCAACCTTAAATCCCCTTGAACTACCTTTATCTTAAATAATGAATGAGTGTTCAGTCAATATGTTTTCATAAATGCAGGAAATTAGGGGGACACTATTCTTTACACGAAAAAAGGGAGTGTCTTCATTGGTGCCGCTTATGATTATGGTATGTTTTCTCATCCTGCTTCTTGCGCTCGATTTCCGTTTCGGCCGCAAAGCCTTTGAAAGGAAAGCCTACGAACCCGTTTTTTCAGAGAAGAAAAGCGATATTGAACTGATTCATAACGGAGAAGACTTGTGTGAGCGGCTGCTGGATGACATCCGCCAGGCCGAATCGTCGGTGCATGTCATGTTTTATATTGTGAAGAACGATGATATCAGCCTTGAATTTTTAAAAATGCTGAAGGATAAAGCGAAAGCCGGCGTATGTGTACGCTTGCTGATTGACCGGATCGGCGCGATGAAGGTAAAGAAAAAAACGCTGTCAGAATTGAAACAAAGCGGAGCGCACGTTTTTTTTGTCAACAATCCGGGCTTCCCTTATTTCTTTTATCGACTGAATGCAAGAAATCACCGGAAAATCGCCGTCATAGACGGAAAGATCGGCTATGTGGGCGGATTTAACATTGCGAAAGAATACCTTGGTAAAAAAGCGGAATTCGGCCCGTGGAAGGATTACCATTTGCGAATGACGGGGGAAGGTGTTGCCGACTTGCAGCACATTTTTTTATCAGACTTCAATAGAGAAGTGCCGCTATCACAGCCGGACAGCGGTATGTTCCCGCCGCTCCATCAAGGAGCTGTCACCCATTCGATACATGCGACAAAAGGGTTTTCTCTGGAAGGAAAATACATTTCATTTATTGATCAGGCAAAAGAAAGAATCATGATTTGCACGCCGTACTATATTCCGAGTCCGGCTTTGCAGCAAGCAGTTCTTTCAGCCAGGGAAAGAGGCGTGATCGTCTCGGTTCTCGTGCCGATGAAAGCCGACCATCCGCTTGTCAAAGAGGCCGCCTACACGAACTTTCCCGCACTTTTGGAGGCGGGTTGCTATATTTACCGGTACTACAGAGGCTTTTATCATGCAAAAGCATTGATCGTCGACGACCGGCATGTGATGATCGGAACATCAAATTTTGACAATCGAAGCCTGTTTCTCAATGATGAAGTGAATGTCGTCATCCATGATAAAGACTGGACAAAACAATTCTTTGACGTCGTCAAGGAAAGTATTGAACACGCCGAGCTTCTGACAAAGGAGCGGTATGCGAAGCGGCCGGTGATGCAGCGGCCCATCGAATGGCTGGCGAAATCGATTTCATATTTTTTATGAATCGTACGTTTATCCTGCATAACATGCGGGTAACATTTCACCAAAGTGATGATTACATACGGAGGGATATATGATGAACCAAGCAGAGTCGATTAAGCTCCGCGCACAATCGATGACATTAAAAAACTTGATTGAGCTGTACAGACTTTGCCGCTCAGCCAGACATCAGCTTTATATATGCTCAAGAAAAACAATGTGCAAAATTAAAGATTTAATTGAACTGGAAATGTTCAGAATGGCCAATCGCGAAAATGAGTGCCTGATTGTCATCGAAGGGAAGATGGCGCAGGAGTTAGTAAGAAAAGCACAATCGATTCTTTCTGACGCTCAAGTTCAATAAGGGAAGGCGACGGACCTTCCTTGTGTGAGACGCCTCCTCACCAAATCAAGAAAAAATCCCCCGTTCAAAGGACGGGGGATTCGTTTTACATTTTTTCAGGAGCTGATACGCCGATCAGCTTGAGTGCATTATTTAATGTGATTTGTGTTGCCTTCATCAATGATAAACGCGCCCGGCTTTTTTCTTCATCTGCCGGATCGAGAACTTTCTCAGCATTGTAAAAGCTGTGGAGCACAGATGCCAATTCAAAAATATAGTTTGTAATGCGGTGCGGAATCCGCTTCTCTGCGGCATCGGCGACAGCCTCAGGGAACGAGCCGATCACTTTAAGCAGATCATACTCTTTTTCAGAAGCGATTTTCGTCAGGTCAAGGTTCCCTTCAAATGAAATACCTTTTTCTTCGCCTTGTCGCAGCATGCTGCAAATTCTCGCATGAGCGTACTGCGCGTAGTAAACCGGGTTTTCATTCGATGTGGAGACAGCCAGGTCAAGATCAAAGTCCATGTGCGTATCGGCGCTGCGCATCGCAAAGAAGTAACGCACCGCGTCAAGGCCGACCTCATCAATGAGATCGCGCATTGTCACAGCTTTTCCGGTTCTTTTGCTCATCTTCATTTTTTCGCCGTTCTTGTAGAGATGGACGAGCTGGATGATCTCGACCTCAAGCGTTTCTTTGTCATAACCGAGCGCTTCAATGGCCGCTTTCATGCGCGGGATATAGCCGTGATGGTCCGCTCCCCACACGTTGATCAGCTTTTGGAAGCCGCGGTCAAGCTTGTCTTTGTGATAAGCGATGTCAGGCAGAAGATACGTGTAGGACCCGTCTTTTTTGATCAGGACGCGGTCTTTGTCATCGCCGAACGCCGTCGAGCGGAACCATGTCGCCCCGTCTTCTTCATAGATGTGCCCTTTTTCGCGAAGGGCTTCGAGCGCCTGATCGATCTTTCCGTTTTGGTAAAGCGATGTCTCTGAGTACCAGACATCAAATGGGACACGGAAATTCTCGAGGTCTTCACGAAGTTTGCCTAATTCGTACTTTAAGCCGTATTCACGGAAAAACGCGAGGCGTTCGCTCTCTTCTTCATGAACAAAACGGTCGCCGAATTCATCGGCGAGCTTTCGGCCGATTTCCTTAATGTCTTCGCCGTGATATCCGTCTTCAGGCATCGGCTTGTCTTTTCCAAGCGCCTGAAAGTAACGGGCCTCGACGGATAATGCGAGGTTGTTGATTTGATTGCCGGCATCGTTGATGTAATATTCGCGGCTCACTTCATACCCCGCTTTTTCAAGTACATTGCAGAGAGAATCTCCGACAGCGGCTCCGCGGGCATGCCCAAGATGCAGGTTGCCCGTCGGGTTTGCTGAGACGAATTCCACCTGAACGCGTTCTCCGCCTCCGATATTTGTTTCACCGTAGGCCTCTCCTGCTTCAAGCACAGCCGGAATGAGCTTCGTTAAATATTGATTGTTCATGTAGAAATTGATAAAACCCGGTCCTGCGATATCAAGTTTGTCGATCGACGCTTTTCCTTTATCAAAGGATGCGACGATTTCCTCGGCAATATTCCGCGGCGCTTTTTTGGCGATTCTCGCCAGCTGCATCGCCATGTTAGTGGAATAGTCTCCATGCGACTTGTCTTTCGGGACTTCCAATACGACTTCGGGAATCTCGCTTTCTGCGGCGAGGCCGGCTTTCATGACAGCTTCTTTAATTTCCTGCTTCAGCACATCTTTCATTTGTTCGACTATGTTCATGACTCGTGTCCTCCTCTATACGAAATCGACATCATATGTAAATGCTTTTGTTCATCGCTTACAATCATATCGTACTCAACGCTGATCATTCCGTCTGGCGGCTGCCGGGTGACTGATACGGATTTTGTATCCACGCCAAGCTCGAGCCTGCCGAAAGGCATTTTATAATGAGTGACGGTGCGGCTGCCCGGCCTGAAACGCTGTTTCATTTCAATGGCGCCGGAACGCATCACCAGAACTTCGTTTTCGCTTGCTTTTACGATCGTCTTCACCTTTCCCGCATCATGCTCTTCATGATAAGAAAGATATATTTTATCTTTTTTCATATAATAAAACCCAGTTGTCCGGAACTCGATCGTTTCCGTGTCCGATCCTTCCCGGATAACAGATTTCACATGGATATTAACGGGTGTCTCCTGGTTCATTCCGACACTTCCTTTTTTGATCCGATTTGACTTGATTAGTATAATCATTCGGGAAAAAAAGTTCAACCGCTGCTCCTTTATACCATCTTAACAGAACGGACGGGAAGATAAACCATTTTCTAAGAAAAAAGCCGTCCCGAAAAAGGACAGCCTGTTTATTTCACCCAGCCGAGCAGCATTTCGCGAATCAGCTTGCTTGCCGTATTTGCGGTTTGTTCCGAATGGTCGTAGACCGGAGCGACCTCAACCAGGTCTCCTCCAACGACGTTGACGTCTGAGCGGGCGATTTCGTGAATCGAAGCGAGCAGCTCTTTTGATGTGATGCCTCCGGCGTCAACCGTACCGGTTCCCGGCGCATGAGCGGGATCTAAGACATCGATGTCAATCGTTACATAAACCGGACGCCCTGCGAGTTTCGGCAGGACGGATTTAAGCGGCTCAAGCACTTCAAATTTGGAAATGTGCATACCGTTTTCGTTTGCCCATTCAAACTCCTCTTTCATACCGGAGCGGATGCCGAATGAATAGACATTGCCGGGACCGATCAGTTCCGCTGCTTTGCGGATCGGCGTCGAATGCGAGAGCGGCTCTCCTTCATAGTCGACGCGGAGATCTGTGTGCGCATCCATATGGATGATGGCAAGATCGGGATATTTTTTATACATCGCTTTAATAACCGGCCATGAAACGAGGTGCTCTCCTCCCATTCCGAGCGGGAATTTTCCTTTTTCTAAAATGCTGTCAACATATTCTTCAATCATGTCGAGGCTCTTCTGCGGGTTCCCGAAAGGCAGCGGGATGTCGCCGGCGTCAAAGAAATGAACCTCGTCAAGCTCCCTGTCCAAATAAGGGCTGTATTCTTCAAGCCCGATGGACACCTCGCGGATTCTCGCCGGACCGAAGCGCGATCCGGGACGGTAGCTGACCGTCCAATCCATCGGCATGCCGTAAAGGATGGCGTCCGCCTCTTCCCAATCGGGGCGGCTTGCGATAAACACCTTGCCGGAATATGCTTCATCAAATCTCATCTTCAAAAACCTCCCTGAAAAAAAGCGCAGAATACCATCCTGCGCCAAACTGTTTTATTTGATTAAATCGCTGACGAATTTCGGAAGGACGAATGCCGCTTTATGAATTTCTTTTGTATAGTATTTCGTCTCAATATCGAAGAAGCGACTGTCCTCCACTTCAAGAGGATCGTATTTTTTCGAACCGATCGTAAACGTCCACAATCCGCTTGGATATGTCGGAATGTTGGCCAAATACAGCTTTGTAATCGGAAAGATCTCTTTTACATCGCGCTGAACGTTAGTGATCAGTTCAGGTGTAAACCAAGGGTTGTCCGTCTGAGCAACAAAAATGCCGTCTTCCTTTAGCGCATTTGCTATGCCGGCGTAAAAGCCTTTTGTAAACAAGTTGACAGCCGGCCCTACAGGCTCGGTTGAATCGACCATGATGACATCGTACTCATTTTCAGATTCTGCAATGTGCATAAAGCCGTCATCGACCTTTACTTCGACGCGCGGATCGTCAAGTTTGCCTGCAATGGAAGGCAAAAATTTCTTAGAGTATTCGATCACCTTGCCGTCGATATCGACAAGCGTCGCTTTTTTGACGCTCGGATGCTTCAAAATTTCACGGATGACGCCGCCGTCTCCGCCGCCGACCACAAGTACATGCTCAGGGTTCGGATGCGTAAACAGGGGCACATGCGCCACCATTTCGTGGTAGACAAATTCATCTTTTTCAGATGTCATGACCATGCCGTCAAGAAACAGCATGTTGCCGAATTCTTCCGTCTCGGCCATTTCGAGCTTTTGAAAGTCCGTCTGCTCTGTATGTAAAGTCTTGTTGATTTTCATCGTAATGCCGAAGTTTTTCGTTTGCTTCTCTGTGTACCAAAGTCCGCTCAAAGCGTCATCTTCCTTTCGTGATAAGCTGTATTTCCATCTATTTTTCTCGCCTGCGGCGACGATTATTCTGCACTGAAGCATCGGCTTTTGCCTAAGGAAAAAGTATAGAGGAATTGCAGGTGATTGTAAAGACGGATCGATTTATTTTCAGGAGTCATTCCATTCCCGACGGCCGTTTTCGGCTGAGCTTGCCACAGATGTACATAAGCTTATTCTGCAGCGGCGACTGCCAAAACTGAGGATTCCTCCGGTTGCTCTGTTAATCGCCTCCTAGAGGGTCTGCGGTTTTTTCCTTCCCGCTTGTTTAAACCCTCCTCTTTTTCCTCATAATGATAAGAACATTTATTTATCCGGGAGGAGATTTGAACATGGACATGATGACGGACAAGCGGGTCCGTTTAACTATCAAGACGATACGCGCATTTTTGTTCATGGGAGCATTGATGCTGATCTTCCTTTCAATCGTTGTCATGACGGTGGTCCTGGCAGCCAAATGGCAAGGCGCTCCTTCGATTCAGGTGCCGAGGTCTACCGTGCTGTATGACGGAAGCGGAAAGCAGATGGGAGAGACGCATTACGGGCAAAAGCGGTACTGGGTTTCGCTGAAAAGCATCAATCCCGCCGTCATCGATGCCACACTTGCCGTTGAAGACCGGAACTTCTTCCGGCACCATGGCTTCGACTATATGAGGATGGGCGGCGCCCTCATCGCCGATCTAAAGGCGATGTCCAAAGTTCAGGGAGCCAGCACCATTACACAGCAATATGCGAGAAACCTCTACCTCGGCCACGATAAAACATGGAAAAGAAAGTGGAATGAAGCTTTTTATACGATACGGCTCGAACAAAACTACACAAAGAAAGATATTTTGGAAGGCTATTTAAATACGATTTATTACGGGCATGGAGCCTACGGAATCGAAGCTGCTTCCCGGATGTATTTTGGCAAACGGGCCAAGGATATCAATGCGGCGGAAGCTGCGATGCTTGCCGGCATTCCAAAGGGTCCTTCCGTTTATTCGCCTTTTGTTAATGAAAAAAAGGCGAAAGAACGCCAAGAAATAATCCTGACAATGATGGAGAAAGAAAACAAGCTCACGAAAAAGCAGGCGGCAGAACTGAAAAAACTGCCGCTCCGCTTTGAAAAACAGGATAAGCAAACAACCGCTAAAACCGCTCCGTACTTTTATGACGAAGCGGTTAAAGAAATCGCGCGCTTGCTGCATTTGACACCGGAGCAAGCAGAAACCGGCGGCTACAACGTATTCACCACGCTCAACCCGCGTCTCCAAAAAATTGCCGAGGACACGATCGAACGCACGATTGATTCGTCATCTGACATTCAGGCAGGGTTTGCAGCGATCAATCCGTCCGACGGCAGCGTTCTCGCGCTTGTCGGAGGACGCGACTACGAAAAAAGCCCGTTTAACCGCGTAACCCAGGCTATGCGGCAGCCCGGCTCCACTATGAAGCCTTTCCTTTATTATTCGGCTGTTCAAAACGGTTTTACGCCGGCCACCCGGATGAGGAGCGCAGAAACGACATTTGAGCTCGGGCAAGGCAGCGCTTATTCGCCGAGCAACTATCACGGCTATTACGCAGACGGCCCGATCACTCTTCTTCAGGCCCTGGCTTTGTCCGATAACATTTACGCCGTGAAAACGCACCTTTTCCTCGGCATGGACAAACTGATTGATGCTGCAAAACAATTCGGCATCACGAGCCCGCTGCAAAAAGTGCCGTCGCTTGCGCTCGGAACATCCCCCGTGAAGCCGATTGAAATGGTAAACGGATACGCCATGTTTGCCAATGGCGGAAAAAAAATCGAACCTTCCTTTATTACGAAAATTACCGATTCGAACGGGGAGGTTCTTTACGAAAAACCGAAGCGAAGCAAACAAATCCTTGACCCAAGAGCGGCTTTTATCACGGCAAACATGATGAGCGGAATGTTCGACAAATCACTCAACGGCTATACAACTGTTACCGGGCGGACGATCGCAGATCAGCTGACGCGCCCATACGCCGGAAAATCGGGAACGACCAGCACCGACAGCTGGATGATCGGCTTTTATCCCGGCCTTGCTTCAGGCGTGTGGACGGGATATGACAAAGAGCGGACAATCGATGCCGTCGCAGAGAAAAACTATGCCAAACAAATTTGGGCCAAATTTATGGAAAAAGCGCTTGAAAACGCGCCCGCCGCAGCTTTAAAGCCGCCTGAAGGCGTGAAAGGGATGTATATTGACCCTGCTACAGGCTATGCGGCGGCGCCCAGCTGTCCGTCCAAATATTTCGCTTATTTTATCGAAGGTACTGAACCCGAGCAGGTTTGCTACGGAAAAGAAATCTATAAGGATCAAAAAGCCGGGCGCGAAAAACCCGCCGCTCCCCACAAGCGGAAAAAGTGGTGGGAAAAATGGTTTAAAAAAGAAGAATAAACTTTTTTGGGCGGGATAGACGAACCCCCCGGACTTCACGGCGGTCCGGGGGGTTTTTTTCCTATTGCTGAAGCAATCCCTTTTTCAGCTCGTCTGATGAACGGTCCCAAAGCCCTTGATCATGATTTTTCAGAAAATCGGCCAGAACGCGCTTGGAACTTTCATCCATGTGCTCGACGATAATCTTCCGCTTCATCGACTTATCCATTAAATTCACGTGCTCCGGAAGCGATTTGTAGCCGCGGCGGATGCTTCTGTCCACAGTCATTTCGCAAGCCGTCACCCCCGCATAATAAGGGCCTTCTTCCCTGCGGTCGATCGTAACCCACACAAGCCAGTAAGGTTTTCCGTTCGGCACCTCTTCCTTGTTCGGCAAAAATTTGATTCCTTTTTCAACCGTGCTGCGGGCGTGCATGGCGCCGATATCAACAAACGCTTCTTTCTCTTCGACATCGACAAAGACAGGCGAGATGTTGTCAAGGCTTAAAGCCCCTGCACCAAATCCCCCGTGTCCGTCCGTCGGATCGCTTTTAATAATATTGAATCCGATTGTTTTTTTCTTTTTTCCTTGTTCCATCAAAAATACCTCCTACATCAGCGGCCGGAAAACGCTGTTAAATATCGAGATGATATATTCCCGCCCTTCATTCAAAAACGGCCAGAATACATATTGGCCAAGCGGCGTAATGACGATGATCAGAAACACGATCGAGCCGTACGCTTCATATTTCGACAGCTTCGCCCGCACATCGGGGGCGACCACATCCTGTATAACCCGAAAACCGTCAAGGGGCGGGAACGGCATTAAATTAAACAGAAATAAAAGCAGGTTGAGATTCACCCAAATCGTAAAAAATTGAAGCAAGCCGCTGTAAAAACCGGAAGGCAGCGTCCCGGACAGCTTCACGGACAAAAGCAGCAATATAAAACCGATGAAAGCAAGGATCAGGTTGCTGATCGGTCCTGCGATTGACACGAGAAATCCGGCCAGCCTCGGATTTTTAAAATAAAAGCGGTTAACGGGCACCGGCTTTGCCCATCCGAATCCCAAAATAAAGATCAAAATCGTTCCAAACGGATCAAGATGCTTGAGCGGGTTGAGCGTCAGCCTGCCCTGCCGTTTGGCCGTCTCATCACCGAATTTGTATGCCACATATGCATGGGCGACCTCATGCACGGTGAATGCGGCAGCAAGTGTCAAAACAACATACGGAATCATTTCCAGCGGATAAATAAGAAAACGGTCTAAAATGTGGCTTTCCCTCTTTCTCATATACAAAGATTTACTATCTCCAGTATACTATAAGAGCAGCTGATGCTAAAGTAAGCAGCCATTTTTTAAAAGGAGGAGGAGAACATATGCCGTACGTAACGGTTCAAATGCTGGAAGGCCGCACAGATGATCAAAAAAGAAATCTGGTGAAAAAAGTGACCGAAGCCGTCTCCGAAACAACAGGCGCACCTGCAGAAAAAATCGCGGTCATCATTGAGGAATTGAAAAAGGAAAACTACGGTGTCGCCGGCAAACGAATGAGCGATATGTAATAAAAACGGCGTCTGCCGCTTACATGCGGGACGCCGTTTTTATTATTTATACCAAGCTTTATTTCTTGTGATCTGGCTATTGTGAGCCGAATCCCAGACATCGACCGTGTAGGCGTAGTCGTAGTTCATAATGCAGCGGATTCCGCTTCCTTGCGCATCGTGGTTCAAGCCGAAGTTATGGGAAAATTCGTGGGTCGCCGCTTTTGCCGTGTTGGCCGTTCCCTGGTCGAGGTTTACGCTGAAGGCGCTGCCGTTCGGCTTGCTGTTGTATACGTATGCGATGCCGCCGGCGTCAAAATTGCTGTTCGCCGTAAATCCGACGACAAATTTATAGCTGCGCCCGCTGAAATTGCTCTGAAGGTTTGATAGAATTTGAGAGCTGTTGCTGCCTGAAGAAGTCCAAGGCGCCACGGCTTCGACGACAAAATCAATATCGTGGTCCCTGTTGAACATGACATCCGCCTGCTCAATAATTTGGACGATTCTCGTCTGCCAATCGCTGTATTTCGCGCGATACTGAGCGTCAGCCACGGCCAGGACGCTCACTTTCTGACTGCCCGTGCCTGCCTGGGTTGAAAATGTCCCTTTGCTCGTATTCTTTTTAAACGTTTTTGTTCCCGTCACATTTCCTTTCTCATCCAATATTTTCGTATTGACCGTTCTTTCTATTTGAACTTTTCCTTTCAAGTCTTTAAAGTCTTTCGCCTTAGGCAAAGAATCGATATGAGTTCCTTTTACTTCATGGCCGTGTTCATGATCGTGCCCGTCAACCTTGGCGGCGCCTGCCGTCAAACCGGGGATGAGACTGACGGAAAGTAATAGAGATAAGAATATAGAACGCTTTTTCACTGCTAATTCCCTCCTTTTTTTGAACGAATGAAAGATTCTGCTAGTTATCTAAAAATTCCTTCAATTCATCCAAAAAGAGGAAATATTACACGCGTTCTGTTTACTGCTCCTTTCTATTTCCCCACAAAAATTCCAAAATGTTTACAATAAAACAAAACAAAAAACCTACCGTTTTCCGGCAGGCTTATGAACAAAGGTCTCTGAGTTTTTTTATGTAAGCGACGGCTTCATCGAATTCTTCGTCCGTATACCGCTGCTTGCTTTTTACGGTAAACACTTTTTCTCTGATCTCTTCCTGCTCCAGTCCTTCAAAATACAGAATCGTCGACACCAGTTCCAAAAAGCGCGATGACTGGCCGTTCACGTCGTCTATATAGGCTTTAATATCCCGCATATCCAGCTCACACTGGCTCAAAAACTGCGTTCCCGCTTCAGTGGGCGAATAGCGGTATTGATAATAGCCGCCTTTTTTTTCTTTGACTTCATGAAGAAATCCGAGATTGCAAAGTTCTTCGACTTGAAGCGTCAGCTCCTCTGAATAGGGCCCGTAAAAATGAAAATCATATTTTTCATAAAAGGGAAGCTCCAATTTCTTTGCGATATAAATGATTTTCTGCAGCTTTTTCCGCCCTACAATCTCCCCCGAATCCGAGAAGACCTTCATCAGCTTTGCATGTTCTTTTAACAAATCTCCGCCATCTCCTTCATCCTTTTCTTTCTATATCAGTCCGAGCAATTCTTTCATTCTTTTCGCATGACGGCCGTCAGGCAATCCTTCGATTAAATCGAGCGGGAAATACAGCTTATGGTCCGTTCTCCGCTTGCCTGATATCGCATCGACAATATCGGACTGCCGCGACAGCTCCTTAATCTGGCCGTTGTGCGTCAGCAATTGAATCGGGAGGCGCTCCTCTTCTTCCCCCGGTCTGTAGAAATCATAAGGAAGGTCTGAGGACGAATCCACCACAAGATAATAATCGGGATCAATCCCTGATTCTTTAAACAAGGCGGTCAGTTCAAAGTAAGTCGCCATTTCCTCATTCGGATTGAATTCCGCATACTGGAACAGCCTGCGGTTGATAAAACGGCGGCATAAATCAGACAAAACTTCATCCTCTTCTTTTTCCCAGGCCTGAAAATAATAAAGAATGATTGCTTCATCAAGACTCAAATAATCTTCCAATGTGACATTGCCTTCAAAAATAGAATAAAAATGCACAGGCGCATGCGTGAAAACATAGCCTTCCTCATGAAGCTGCTTTGCACGGTGAAGAATCTTCGTCAAAATCACTTCCGCGCTTCTTGTCACAGGATGGAAATAGACCTGCCAGTACATCTGGTACCGGCTCATAATATAATCCTCAACGGCATGCATTCCGCTTTGCTTAATCACGATTTGGTCTTCGCGCGGCCGCATCACGCGGAGGATCCGCTCCATATCGAAATGGCCGTAGCTGACGCCGGTATAATAGGCGTCTCTCTGGAGATAGTCCATGCGGTCAGCGTCAATCTGGCTTGAGATCAGGCTGACGACCTGTTTGTTTTGATAGGTTTTCGCGATGACCTCAGCGACATCCTTTGCAAACGTCGGGCTCACCTTGTTTAACACCTGGTTAACTTCTGTATCGCCTAAAATGATCGCTCTCGTAAAATCTTCATGATCAAGCCGGAAGACCTTTTCAAACGAATGGGAAAACGGGCCGTGCCCCAAATCGTGCAGCAATGCGGCGCAAAGGCACAGATCACGCTCGCTGTCATCCCATTCCTCCCTGCCTTTAAAAACGTCATCAACCATTCTTCTGACAATTTCATAGACGCCGAGAGAATGGTTGAAACGGCTGTGTTCGGCTCCGTGAAACGTCAAATAGGTCGTTCCAAGCTGTTTGATTCTGCGCAGTCTCTGAAATTCACGGGTTCCGATCAAGTCCCATATCAGCTTGTCCCGTACATGGACATAGCGGTGAACAGGGTCTTTAAACACTTTTTCTTCTGATAATTTTCCGTTTGGATACGCCATTTTTGTCCCTCTTTTTTTCAAACGTGAGGCAAACTGATCGCTGCCCATCCGTCTCTTTTTCTTCGGAGAACTAAATGTATATTGTAAGTATTGCCCGATCTGCTTGTTTTCTTTTAGGTCTGTTTCTATTATATCGAGTCTGCTTTTTTGAAAACATCCTTGAATTTACCCGGCTATTTGTTCCAGACTGCAAAAAAGCCGGCAAACAAGCAAAAACGCCTGACCCGTTAGGGAGGCGGTTATTTTTTGAGTTTCTTTTTCACTTTTTCGATCAGCTCGTCTTCATCAGGAGCTGACAGCGGACGATTATTGACAAACGCGAACGATTTTTTTCGTCCCGGCCCGCAGTAAGACTGGCAGCCGATTTCCACTTTTGCATCCGGATCGATTTCTTTCAGACGGGGCAAAAGCGTCTTTAAATTAGTGGCCTGACAATCGTCGCATACTCGAAATTCATTAGCCATTTCATACGCTTCCTTTCGTTTTGTTCATCTGTCTTTATGAAAGGCATTCAACCGTGCCGAACTTTGATAAAAAATGACACCATCCTTCATTTTACAAGGATTCTTTCATTCCTGCAAGGATCGCGCTAAAAAAATCAGTTCCTATTCTTTTAGCAAACTTGTATAAATATTTTCCAAAATGGACAATCTAATACCAATACTGACAATGGGAGTTGAGAAGTGATGAAACAAAGACAAGACGCTTGGTCTGAAGAGAATGATTTACTGCTTGCTGAAACGGTATTGCGGCATGTCAGAGAAGGCAGCACACAGCTGAACGCCTTCGAGGAAGTCGGAGACAGACTGAACAGGACATCAGCCGCCTGCGGTTTTAGATGGAACGCGGTTGTCCGCCACCAATACGAAAAAGCATTGCAGCTGGCTAAAAAACAAAGGAAGCAAAGAATGCGCGCCCTTGGAAACGGCCAGCCGGCGAAAAAACGCTTATTATACAAGCCGCCTGTCGAAACAGAGGCTGAACCGCCTGCAGAAAGCGTCATTGGGCAGCAGAAAGCAACCGCCGATTCAAGCGAACAGCAGCCGATCGCCAGCGAGCATCTGCCTTATGTTGATGAGAGCTTTAAAGAAGAGTTAGCTAGTTTATCGCACCTTCTATCGCCAAACCAGCCGCAGGCAGGCCATTCAGCCGATTCATCGAAAGACATGACGATCGATGATGTGATCCGCTTCCTGCAAAACTACACAGGAAACGAAGCACAGACTGCCGCTTTAAAAATGGAAAATGACCGCTTAAAACAGGAAAATGAAGAGCTGACGAAAAAAGTTGAAAAGCTTGAAGCTGAAGTCAAAAAGCTGGAAAAAGACCAGTCGACCATCCAGGAAGACTACGAAACGCTCGTAAAAATTATGAACCGTGCAAGAAAACTAGTTTTATTCGAAGAAGACGAACACGCTGCGCCCGCCTTCAAAATGGACCGGAACGGCAATTTAGAAAAAATGGCTGAATAGCGCTTTCAGAGGGTGCGGCAAAGAGACAGAACTGAAACATAAAAATTTGCCGATACGCTGATACCCCTTTCTTGAAAAAAGGGGGTATTTTTTACCTCTGCGGCTTGCTTTCATATGACAAAAATTTCATAATAGGGATAGCAATTTATAAGGCGGGGTATTCGATGAAGTTTGTTTTATATGCGGTTCAGTTAGGCACGGCAGCCCTTTTGTTTTTGTTTTCTGCATTGGCAAGCTGGTATCAAGGCAGCGAGCTTTTAAAGGTGCCGTGGGAGTGGAAATATACAGCCAAGTTTACAAAACTGCTCTATGGAGAGGACTCCATAAAATACGCACACGATATTTCCCAGCTTGATTTTTTCGTCTACGCGGCCAAGCATACGCCGGCAACCGTAATTTTAATGGCTGTCAGTTTGGCGTATATCATCGCTTTGGCGGCTTATCTTCTCATCAAAACATATGTAAAACGAAAAAGCGCTTTAAGCGCAGCATAAAAAAACCGCTTCGGAAGCGGTGAAGTGTGACAAAATCCTGAAACGTTCAACCGTTTTAGGATTTTGCCGTCTATGAAGCATTTTCTCAATCCGCTAGAGGCAGCCGCGGTTTTTCGCCGCTTTAAGCATGCCTGGCAACGAATATAACGGGAGCGCAGAGGCTCTTCTTCTATCCAAAAACTTTTTCATTCCGCTCAATCATACGGACGAGGTTTTTTTCATAGGCTTCTTCTTCTGCGGGCGTGAGGGGGCCTTGATAAATCTCCCCGCCCAGCTCTTTCAGCTGTGTCAGAAGCAAGAGCATCAAGTCCTGCACCGAGATGTCTTCATTGAGAAGCTCAGAGAGCGAAGCCATCGTTTCCGGGCGAATATCGGGATAAACGGCTTTTGTTTTCCCGCGCATGTCTTTCAATGCGGTGTCGTAGAAACGTTTGATCAGCTCAGCGCGACCGCTTCCGCTTTGATCAGCGCATAAATAAATTTGAACAGCCACTCCGCCTCTCAGCCGCCTCTGGGAAATTCCCGCAAACTTCCTTCCCCCGATGCTCAAATCAAAGCTCCCCGGACAGTAAGAGCCTTTGATTTCATAGGCTTCGATTGCTGCGTCATAGGATGACAGCATTCGCTTAACGAGCTCAAACATCGCTTCATAGCCCCGGTCGATATCAATTCCGTTTTTCTTATCCTGAAAAATCAGCGAAACGTTTAAAACCCCGCTGTCCAAAACGACGGCCAGTCCGCCGGAATTGCGAACGATGACTTGATAGCCCGCTTCTTCAAGCAATGAAATCCCGTCTTGTAAATAAGGAAGCCTTGTATCCTGAATTCCGAGCACGATCGTGTCATGGTGCACCCAGGAACGCGCCGTCGCCGGAGACAAACCCT
Organism: Bacillus sp. PK6-026; assembly: GCF_054161455.1. Lineage (NCBI taxonomy): Bacteria > Bacillati > Bacillota > Bacilli > Caryophanales > Bacillaceae > Bacillus > Bacillus sp. PK6-026. The sequence goes on from NZ_CP096418.1 coordinate 3,975,362, forward strand.
TTCCGACAGAAGCGCACAGCGTATCATCTATCGCAAATGATTGTTTTGCATCAAAATATGGGCCGAGGCTGGATTGGTCAATAATTCTCCATTTCGGCTGGATGAGTAGATCAATCGGTTGCTTTGCCATATATATTGTAAACCCTTTCGTTATGCATTTCAGCCAACATCCATTATACCATTTACGAAAACATGATGTGGGATTTTTTCTTATCTCCGGCGCTTCTCCTTCATTCATGTGACGCTTAAAGACGGTTCTCCGAATTCGAGCGGCAGCCCGACGTAATTTTCGGCAAGACTTTGAGCGGCCGCTGTTGAGGTTGTGACATGGTCAAGCTCAGCCAATTGAATTTGGTAGTCAAATGGCGTGTAGCCGTGATGACGGTGCAGCAGGGATGTCATATACCAGGAAAAGCGCTCCGCTTTCCAGACGCGGCGGAGGCAAGCCTCAGAATAGCGGTCCAGCCGTTCGGTTTTGCCAGCTTCGTAATAGTCTTCGAGCGCCCACGCAAGCCGTTGGACATCCGCCATCGCAAGATTCAGGCCTTTCGCACCGGTCGGCGGTACAATATGCGCGGCATCCCCCGCTAAATACAGTCTGCCGTATTGCATTGGATCGCATATAAAGCTTCTCATCGAGACAATGTTCTTTTGAATCACAGGGCCTTCAGTCAGCTTCCATCCGTCATCGGCCGACAGCCTTAAATGAAGCTTCTCCCATATCCTTTCGTCCGGCCAGTTCCCGATTGAATCTGAAGGGCTGACTTGCAGGTAAAGCCGCTGGATTTCCGGAGTCCTCGTGCTGACGAGGGCAAACCCGTCCTCATGATGGGCATACACAAGTTCAGACGAGGACGGAGGGGCTTCAGCCAATATGCCGAGCCATCCGTATGGGTACACCTTTTCGTACTCTTTGCGGATCTCCCTCGGAATGCTTTGTCTGCTCGGCCCATGAAATCCGTCGCACCCCGCAATGAAATCGCAGGTCAGTTCTTCTGTATCGCCGTTTTCAGTCTGATAAGTGATGACGGGCGCTTCTGTATCAATATTTGACAGGCGGACGCCAGACACATTGAAAACGATGCGCCCTCCCGATTGCAGACGGACGTCGATTAAATCTTTGATCACTTCATGCTGGGGATAGATGGCAATGTACTTTCCTCCCGTCAGCTTGTGCATATCAATTCTGTGCCGCTTGCCGCCAAAGCGGATCTCAATCCCTTGATGAAACATGGCTGTTTTCATCATCCGTTCACCGGCGCCTGTTTCATTTAGCAAATCTACCGTCATCTGTTCAAGAACGCCTGCACGGATGGTTTCTTCAATCTCCTTTCGCGAGCGGGATTCGATCACGACCGCTTCGATTCCCCGGCGTTGGAGCAGGTTTGCGAGCATAAGCCCGGCAGGCCCCGCTCCGATAATTCCCACTTGTGTCCGCAAAATGGTTTCCTCCCTTTATCCATGTTTTGATGTGGCTTCTAACGTAAACTCGGCGCTTTCCGATTTAGAGACAAAATCAAATGAAGCATGCTTCTCTTGGACGAGCATGATGCCAAGCGCAGCAAAAACACTCGGGATCGCGAACACCATGAAAGCCTGCTTCGGCTCCATCCCGGCAGCAAGAATCAATGCAAACAGCGAAGGGGCAATGATCGCTCCGAGTCTGCCGACCCCGAGCGCCCAGCCGATTCCGGTCGCTCTGATTTCTTTCGGATAATATTCTGAAATATAAGGATTGGCGATATTTTGCGCTCCGACAGTGCATGCTCCGCCTAAAGCAATCAGCAAGTACAGAAGAACGGCGTTCATCGTCATTCCAAACGCTGCAAAACAAAAGGCCCCGATGACATACATCGCCGCAAGCACTTTTTTATGGCCGGCCTTATCTGCCAAATATCCGCCGAGTACCGCTCCTGCGGCTTGTCCGCTGCACAGCGCCAGATTAAATGACAAGCTTGACGACAGCCCGTAACCTGACTCCTGCATCATTTTCGGAAGCCATGTATTTAAGCCGTAGACCATGAGAAGGCAGCTGAAAACGGAAAGCCAGAATGCGAATGTGCTCGCTGCACGTTTTTGTTCGAACAGTTTTTTAACTGGAAAGCCCTTCTTTTCTTTCGCAATCACCGAAATTTGATAATTGTCGTCTTCCCTGTACCGTCCCGCCGGATGCACCTGATTGAGAATCTCAGCCAACGCTTTCGTCTTCTTCTTCAAAACGTAAAATGACAGAGATTCGGGGAACCGGCTGAAAAAAAACGGGAGCACAAAGAGCGGCACGGCTCCGATCAGATACAGCACTCTCCAGCTTGTCCCGGGCACGGCGAACATGCCGACGAGAGACGCCAGCACACCGCCTGCGGAATAGCCGCAATACATGGCGGCTACGATCACCGCTCTGTTTTTTTTCGGCGAATATTCGGTCATCAGCGAAATCGCATTTGGCATCAACCCGCCCATTCCAAGAGCAGCAAGAAACCGCATGATCGTAAACAAAAGCGGAGAATCGATCAGCCCGGCCAATGCCGTAAACAGGCTGAACAGAAAAATACAGAAGCCTAACACCTTTTTGCGGCCGTATTGATCTGCGAGCGGTGAAAAAATAAGTGCGCCGAGCATCATACCGATCAATGTATAGCTGCCGATCGCTCCGGCTTGAATGGCGGTCAGGCTCCATTCCTCCATCAGCCACGGCAAGCTGACGCCGTACATCGCAATATCATAACCGTCAAAGGCGATGGCGAAAAAACACCATAGGAAAACAGTCAGATGCACTTTGTTGAATTTGCTGGCCGCCATGATTTCTGCTGGATGAACTGAACGATTTTTCATGTTTCCCTCCACGATTCTAATCGTATTATGAGAACAGCTTAACGTACGGTGTCTTTTTCATTGAAAGCGTGCGTGCGAGCTTTTTGCCCCGCAGGTTCGAATGCCATGACGACATTGGAGCTCCCGGAAGACTGGCCGTATCCGTAAAACGTGCTTTTACATCCGTCTTCAAGCACGCCCAAAAGCATTGCAATGTGACGGCCGCCAGCTTCAAGTCCGGCATTTTTAGCATATTGAGGCAGCATCTGCTGAGCAGATATAAGATCGTTGTCTGTTAAATAGGTTAAAAATTGAGCATCGAGGGCCTGTTCGGCCAAAGTCGGCATGCATTCGGGCCCTCTCACCAAATGGTGGCTGAGTGCCCCGCTGCTGATGAACACGATTTTCTTTCTGCTTTCCTTCAGTACTCTTCCGGCAATCCGGCCCCACAAATACGTTTCTTCCAGGTTCGCCGCCAATGTAACCGATAAATCGATGACCGGAATATCCCCTTTTGGAACGAGATAGCGCAGCGGAACAACTGTCCCGTAGTCCCAGCAGTAGGCGGGATCGTTGATAGGAATGACGGAAAGCCCCTCTTTTGCGCCGGCTTCGGCCAACTGCAGCGCCAATTCCGTGTCCCCGGGGTAAGAATACGGAACATCGGAAATTAAATTCGGGCACTCCAAAGCTGTTAAAACGCCTTGATGATCGGGAGCCGCATCGATCAGATGATCGAAGCTTGACGTCCAGTGACAGGAAATCAAGACAACGGCATCAGGCTGAATTCTTTCGATGATCCCGGAGAGCCGCTTCATCCCTTTGACCAGCTCTTTTTGAAAGTCAGGGGTTTTATCTTCAAAGCACATCCTCGGTGTATGCGGAACAAGCGCCGCCAATTCGATTGACATGTAGATTCCTCCCGTCGCCTTCTTTAAGGTCTTAATTTTGAAACCGGTGTTCCGCCTATGCCCCAGTGGCTTTTAGGAATTTCGGTGACAAGAACACGGACGTTTTCCCTCGGAGCATCAAGGGTGGCGCTCAACGTTTCCGTCACTTTTTGAATGACTTCCTCGACCTTTTCAGGCGGCCGGCCTTCTAATAATTGAATATGAACGATCGGCATATGATCACCTCAGGTTATGATTGGACTGAAAATGATACATCTCCTAGTCCTTCTACTTGTGCTGAAACGCGGTCGCCCGGCTGCAGCATGACAGCTCCCGTTACACCGCCCGTTAAAATGATGCTTCCGGCCGCAAGCTTTTGTTTCTTCCTGGAGAGCATATTGGCGAGCATGGCCGCCGAATTTGCGGGATGTCCGACAACTGCTGCACCAGTGCCCTGCTCTTTGACCTCGCCGTTTATCACTAAAGAGACTTTTGCTTCATCAAGCTTGAAATGGTCCGGCATCTTCACTTTTTCACCTAACACCACCCTTGAAGATGACGCATTGTCCGCAATGACATCAGGCAGGGTAAATGAGAAGTTTTCATAACGGCTGTCAATCACTTCAAGAACGGGAATCAATTCAGCAACGGCTTCAAGGACCTTCTCCTTTGTAACACCCGGCCCTTCAATATCCTTTCCAAGCACAAAAGCAATCTCGGCTTCAACCTTCGGGTGAATCAGCTCGTTCATCCGGATGCTTCCGCCGTTTGGTACGATCATATCTTCAAAAATATAACCGTAGATCGGCTCCTCGACGTTCATCTGCTCCATTTTCGCCCGGCTTGTCAGGCCCATTTTCGGACCGATAATGCCGTTGCCATCCCATAATTTCAGTTGAATCAGTTCTTCTTGAATCGCATACGCCTCTTCGACGGTCAGCTCCGGGTAGTCCTTTGTGATTCTTTCAACCTCGCGCTTCTCTGTTTCAGCAAGATACAAGAGGCGCGCCGTATCCTTCAATGCTGTGGCATTCATCCGTTTTCCTCCTTTTACAGCTTGATGCAAATATTGGTTAATTCGCTGAAGAATTCGAGGCTGTGAATGCCTCCTTCTCGTCCGAGCCCGCTCTGTTTCATGCCGCCAAACGGTGTCCGAAGATCGCGGAGAAACCAGCTGTTGACCCATACCATGCCCGATTCGATTTGCCCGGCTACGCGGTGCGCCCGGCGGAGGTCGTTCGTCCATACGGTCGCGCTTAATCCGTAATGTGTATCATTAGCCTGTGCAATAACTTCCTCCTCTTCGTCGAACGGAATCACCGTCACGACCGGCCCGAAGATTTCTTCTTTGATGAGCCTGGAATTGCGGGAAAGTCCGGTGATAATCGTCGGTTCAAGAAAGCAGCCGGATTCCTGTCCTTCAGGGCGTTTTCCTCCGTTTAAAATAACGCCGCCTTCCCGTTTGGCCAATTCGATGTAGTTCATCACACGCTCGGTGTGTTCAGAAGAAATTAAGGCGCCGATATTCGTATCCGGATCAAAAGGATCGCCGACTTTGAGCTCTTTCGTTTTCTCAACGAACTTGTTCAGAAATTCGTCATACGCTTCCCGCTCGACATAGATGCGGGAGCCGCTCATACATACTTCGCCCTGGTTGACGAAACTCGATTTCAATGAGATGCTGACGGCTTCCTCCATGTCGGCATCGGCAAAAATAATATTCGGGTTCTTTCCTCCCAATTCAAAGGAAAGTTTCTTTAATGTTTTCGAAGCAGCTTCCATAATGATTTTGCCGGTTGTCGTTTCTCCCGTGAAAGATATCGCATCAACATCGGGATGCTCAGAAAGCGCAGCGCCGGCGGAATCAGGCCCAAACCCGTGGACGATGTTGACGACTCCGTCAGGCATTCCTGCATCATGGCAGATTTCCCCGAGGAGCGTGGCTGTCAGCGGCGTCAGTTCAGCCGGTTTGATGACGGCTGTATTTCCCGCCGCCAGACAAGGCGCCAATTTCCACGTCAGCAAAAGCAGCGGCAAGTTCCACGGATTGATCAGCCCGACGACGCCGACCGGACGGCGGATCGCATAATTGATTGCAAGATCGTCAGTTTGATAAGCTTCTGTTCCGGCTCCTCTCATAAAATCCGCAAAAAAATGAAAGTTGAAAGCAGCCCGCGGAATATCTAAATTACTTGAGAGCGAAAGCGGCTTCCCCGTATCCAATGTCTCGAGCCTTGCCAGTTCGTCTTTACGCTCAAGTATGATGTCGCCGACCTTTCTGATGATCCGAATCCTTTCGTCAGCGGTCATGTTTTTCCAGCGTCCGTTTAAAGCACGCCTTGCTGCCGCGACTGCAAGATCGACCTCTTTTTTGCCTCCTTCCGCAACGCTCCCGATGATTTCCTGTGTAGCCGGATTGATGTTGTCAAACGTACTGCCGTTCTCTGAAGGAAAGTACCTGCCGTTTATGTAGTGCTGACAGTCAAAAGGTTTTACGAGTTTTGCCGATGGGGTCTGAACATTCATATTCTACAAACATCCTCCTTTTCAAATCCTTTCCATTAAGTTAAATGATTTTAAACGACAAGAAAACAGCAATGTTCCTCTATGCGGAACAACTCAGACATTTTTTCCGAAAATTTGATATTTTCCGCTTTTTTATTTTTAAAATCATGTTATATTATGGAATAAAAGGCAACGAAAACAAGGGAGAGAGTTGAGGAACCTATGACTGTTGAGACAAAGGACCACCAGCTGCTCGGTTCAGTAAAAAATGCACTTCGTCTGCTTCAATCGTTTACATTAGAGACACCGGAAAAGAAACTAACCGAACTCGCCTCATCGCTCGGCCTCGGAAAAAGCACAGTATCGCGCCTTTTGACTACATTGGAAAGCGAAGGGTTTGTCATGAAGGACCCGGAATCCAGAAGATACAAGCTCGGCTTATCGGTTCTGAAGTTAAACACCATTGTCAACTCCACTCTTGAAATCAACCGCGAATCCCAGCCGGTCCTCAAACGGCTGACAGAAGAGACCGGCGAAACGTCGCATATTGCGATGCGACGCGAGCTCAGCGTCGTTTATCTCAATCGGACGGAATGCCCCCGCCCTGTCGAACTTCTCTCATATATCGGGCGGCAAAACCCGATGCATTGCACAAGCTCGGGCAAGGTGCTTCTCGCCTTTGACGAAGACGGCATATTGGATGAGTATGTGAAGGAAGGCTTGAAAAGCTGTACAAAACAAACGATTACAGACGAGGACAAATTGAGGGAGGCGCTGAAAACCGTTAAAGAAAACGGGTTTGACGTCAGTTGCGGGGAATTCATTGATGGTGTCACATCCATCTCAGCTCCCGTCAGAAACCACGCGGGACGAGTGTTGTACGCCGTCAGTGTCGTAGGTCCGGCAGAACGCATAAAGGCCCGGCAGGCGAAAATCGTATACCAAGTGAAAAAAGCGGCCCGGGATATTTCCGAAAGAATCGGGTACTGGAAACGAATATAAAAATTGGGGGAATCGGCTTTGTATGATCTTCACACGCACTTTATACCGCACGATGTGCTGCTTTGGCTGGACGACAATGAAAAGAAGGTCCACGCCGTCCGCGAAAAAAAGGATGGCCGCCAAGCGGAGTTTTTGACGGTCAATCACAAATGGGGCTTTGAATTAAAAGAGCTGTTCTACCAGGAAGCTTTATATTTGGAAGCCCAGCAGGAAGCCGGCGTCTCACACTCATTGGTATCGCCGGTTCCCCAGCTTTTCCTTTACGATCTCGCCGAAGAAATCACAGACGAATTGTCCTTTGTATACAACAAAGCGCTTGCCGGATGGGTTAAAAAACACGACGGCCGCCTTTCAGGCCTCGGCACCGTCCCGCTGAACAGCCCTTTAAAGGCGAGCGAGCGCCTGAATGAAGCGATGAACAACGGCCTTAAAGGAGCGATTATCGGCCCCGGCGCTTCGCAAATGCTTCTCTCAGACGAAGCATTTACACCGTTTTGGGAAACGGCTGACAGAAGAAAAGCGATTATCTTTATCCATCCGCTCCTTTCTGAAGATCCGCGGCTTCGCCGCAGGATGCTGCCAAATTTGATCGGCGTTCCGTGGGAAACGACAATTTGCGCCGCTGATCTTTTGTTAAGCGGGTTTACAGACCGTTTTCGCAATGTGAAAATTCTGCTGGCGCACGGCGGCGGCTTTTTGCCCTATCAGATCGGAAGACTGGACAAAGGATATGACAAATGGGCCGGCGTTTCTTCATCGCTTTCGGCGCCGCCGCGCGAATATTTGCGGAAGTTTTGGTTTGACAGCGTGCTGTGGGAGAAAGAAAGCGCGGCATATTTAAAGAAGCTCATCGGAGAAGACCGCCTTGTTCCGGGTTCCGATTTTCCTTTTGACCTTTGTCAGTGGCCGCCTCTCGATCCCGGTCGGAAAGGGGCGGAATCTCTGCTGAATGTAGCGATTGAAGCATAAAAAAAGGCGAACCTCTTCAGGTTCACCTTTTTCAAAAACAAATTACAGCGCTTGAACTGCCGTAATCAGCGCAAGATTATAAACGTCTTCAGCGTTGCATCCTCTGGAGAGGTCGTTTACAGGCATGTTCAGCCCTTGCAGAATCGGACCGACCGCTTCGAAGTTGCCGAGGCGCTGAGCGATTTTATAGCCGATGTTCCCCGCTTCAAGGCTTGGGAAAACAAATACGTTTGCATCACCTTTAATGACGGAGTCCGGCGCTTTTTTCTCGGCGACAGACGGAACGAATGCCGCATCAAATTGGAATTCGCCGTCCAGTGTAAGCTCAGGCGCTTTTTCTTTGGCGATCGCAACCGCATTGGCTACCTTTTCAGTTTCGTCTGATTTTGCAGAGCCTTTTGTTGAAAAGCTGAGCATGGCGACACGAGGGTCAATGTTGAACATTTTCGCTGTGTTCGCACTTTCGATTGCAATTTCCGCAAGGTCCTGACTGTCAGGCGCAATATTGATCGCACAGTCTGCAAATACATACTGCTCATCGCCGCGCGCCATGATAAACACGCCGGAAGTTTTCTTCACGCCTTCTTTTGTTTTAATAATTTGCAGCGCAGGGCGAACCGTATCCGCTGTTGAATGAGCCGCACCGCTGACAAGACCGTCGGCAAGCCCTTTATAAACAAGCATCGTTCCAAAATAGTTCTCATCTAAAAGGATTTGGCGGGCCTGTTCTTCCGTCGCTTTTCCTTTGCGGCGTTCAACGAAAGCCTGAACAAGGTCTTCCATTCCTTCGTATGTATGAGGATCGTATATGTCAACGCCATCCAGCGTCAAATTCAACCCGTTCGCTTTATCTTTGATTTCCTGCTCGTTTCCCACAAGGATCGGCTTTAATACGTTGTTTCCGGCCAAATCGTTGACAGCTTTGAGAATGCGCTCGTCCATACCTTCCGGAAATACGATTTTAACTCCTTTTCCTGCTACTTTTTCCTGCACTGTTGTAAATAGATCTGCCACTATATACCCTCCTTGAAAGTGTCACAAATACTTCATTTCTCTATTAAGCATACTCTTTTGTGATATAAATTCAATCCTTCTGTATTTTATTATAATGCTTTCACTTTTTAAACGCTTTTTTTAAATTAATTTAAGTGCGGCAGGGTTTAAACACTTCTATTAGTATATAACAGCCTTTCCCAGTTATACGACAGATCGTCACCTTTGTTCAAATCTTCTAAACGGATAAAACGCGGCAAACTATGATATGATGAAGGCAAGTACATACAAATTGGGAGTGATTGCAAAATGAGCGAACAGCAAAAAACGAACGAAGCCGCCCAAACGCTTGACGGCTGGTATGCCCTTCACGATTTCCGGACAATGGACTGGTCCGCATGGAAAATGCTTTCAAGCGATGAGCGCCAGATCATTATTAGCGAATTTACAGGTCTTCTCGAAAAATGGGGAGCTGCTCAAAAAGAAGGAAACGGAAGCCACACGCTATACAGCATCGTCGGCCAAAAAGCGGACTTCATGCTGATGATTTTGCGTCCTACGATGGAGGAATTAAATCAAATTGAACTTGAGTTCAATAAATCCAAACTCGCTGAATACACGATACCTGCTTATTCATACGTATCCGTTGTCGAGCTGAGCAACTATATGGGAAGCGGCGAGGGAGACCCTTACGAAAATCCGCAAGTGCGTGCGCGCCTGTACCCTGAGCTCCCGAACGCCAAATATGTCTGCTTCTATCCGATGGATAAAAGAAGATCGGGCGATGACAACTGGTACATGCTGTCTATGGAAGAGAGAAGAAGCTTGATGCGCAGCCACGGGATGATCGGCCGCGGCTATGCGGGCAAAGTGAAACAGATTATTACCGGCTCAATCGGATTTGACGATTATGAGTGGGGTGTCACGCTCTTTTCAGATGATGTGCTCCAGTTCAAAAAGCTCGTCTATGAAATGCGCTTCGATGAAGTAAGCGCCCGGTACGGTGAATTCGGTTCATTCTTTGTCGGCAACCGCCTCGCAAATGAACAGCTGCCTGCATTTTTGCATGTGTAATGATAAAAAGCTCCAAAGACCTCGGTCTTTGGAGCTTTTTTTCCTATTACTTGCAGTTACACGGCTGTGTAGGCGGAGTCGCCCTTTTTTGCACCTCGATTGAAGATTCGGCATAGAAAGTCGATCCGAGCCCCAGCACTCTGTTCTCCGCCCGGAATGTATACTTTCCTGCGGCAGGCAGCGTTTTGTTTGCCAGCACAAGCTTAAACTCCGCAATACCCAACAGATCAATTGTAAGCGGCAGCCTTACCGTTTTTCCGTTATTCAAAATTTGCCCTGTAGTCAACGCTCTTCCGTTCACGGTATCTTTCGTTGTTGCGGAAAATCCCGACGGCAATGTAAATTCAACCGTTCCCAGCGCCAGGATTGAATTCGGACGATACGTCAGCTCAATATCCGAGAACGACCACTCCTGTTTGCTGGCACCTGTTATAGTCGCATACAAGGAAGCGTTCGCAGCCGGGCGGTAGACAGATTCAGTTTTGGTTGTTTGAGCGCTAGCCTGGAACGAAGGCAGAAAAATCGAAACCATCATCACGAGACTAACCGCCAAGATTGACAATTTAGAACGATACATTCTTTTCAACACAGCAATTCCCCCTAGTCATCATTTTTTTCATCATTCGTCATGACGAAAGCGTACAAGAAAGGCAACATCAAGCAACGCCTTCTTCCCAAAGCGCCGGCACTTTGGTGATTTCTATTAAAAACTACCATTTTTTCAACAGGTAGTAAATGTTTTCCATGTCATATTTTTAAAATAAATGCAAAATAATAGAATTTAACCAGGCGTTGCTCCTCTTGATTTTCTTCGCTGTTCTTTAGTAAAGGACAAAAGACCCGTCCGCATTCCTTCTCTTCATTCTCCTGATTTTTGTTGACAAACGGTGTATCTGGCTGTACATTATTGACATTATTGAAACATGACCATCTGCGTTTAAATTTGAAATCACCTTGCTTTTTCTCCATTCATGTTTTGACTGAATGGATGAAGAAAGGAACGAAAAAATGCCTAAATTGGTTTCTTCAAATCTTGTAAAAGGTAAGATCATCAATATTAGTCCGCCGCAGACGCTGGCGCTCAGTTTCTTGATTATCATTGCCATCGGCGCCTGTTTATTGAAGCTGCCCGGCGCATCCACTACTTACATCTCATGGGTGGATGCTTTATTCACGGCCACCTCTGCAACTACGGTAACGGGGCTTGTTGTTGTCGATACAGGGGCAGATTTTACGGTTTTCGGACAAACAGTTATTATGTGCCTGATTCAAATCGGCGGACTCGGCTTAATGACGTTTGCCGTTCTCGTCATCATGATGATCGGCAAAAAAATCGGCCTGCAGCAGCGGATTCTCGTTCAAGAAGCATTTAACCAGACTTCTTTAGGCGGACTTGTCCGCCTGGTCAAGCATTTGTTTATTTTCACCATTGTCATAGAATTTGTGGCATTTTTGATCCTTTCGATCAGATGGGTTCCTGAATACGGTTTGCAAAAAGGCTTGTTTCATAGTTTGTTTAACACGATTTCAGCCTTTAACAATGCGGGGTTCTCCCTGTGGCCGGACAACTTGTCTCAATATGTGGGCGACCCGATTGTCAACATTGTCATCACAGGCCTTTTCATTACAGGGGGTATCGGCTTTACCGTTCTGCTGGATTTATGGACAAAGCGAAACTTCCGGACATTATCGCTGCATTCCAAGCTCATGATCGTTGGAACATTGATCATCAATACGACAGCCGCCTTGCTGATTTTTATTTTGGAATACTCGAATCCAGGTACGCTCGGCGGACTGCCTTTAGCCGACAAAATGTGGGGCGCTTACTTCCAGGGTGTGACACCGAGAACTGCCGGATTCAATACGCTTGATATCGCCCAGATGACAACGCCGTCCCTCCTGTTAACCATCGTTTTGATGTTTATCGGAGCCGGAAGCGCGTCAACAGGAAGCGGAATTAAACTGACAACGTTTATCGTGATGATCTTGGCGACGATCACCTTTTTAAGGGGAAAAAGCGAGACGGTTGTGTTCAAAAGGGCGATTAAAATGAAAACCATTTTAAGAGCTTTGGCCATCATTGTGATCAGTTTTTTATTCGTGCTTTTCGCATTATTTATATTGACGATCACAGAGAATGCTCCATTTTTGGAAATCGTCTTTGAAGTATTTTCCGCTTTTGGAACGGTCGGCCTGTCGATGGGACTGACACCTGATTTAACGACCGCAGGCAAAGCGGTTATCATGATGATGATGTTTATCGGCCGCGTCGGGCCTCTCACTATGGCGTTTACGCTGGCCAAGCCGAAGAAGGCGCCGATCCGCCATCCTGAAGATGAAGTGATCACAGGTTAATATGCAGAAAGACCGCTCTTTTCACGAGCGGTCTTTTTGTTTTTCTCTTTCCAACATGATGTGTCGTCATATTCCATCCCGCCCGTTCATACTGTAAAAGGGATGGGAAATATTGATCTATCATCTTGAGTCTTTTACAGCCGGATCGTCTTCATAGCAGCACTTTATCATTCCTCATGTATGGACGGTAGGCATGACTTTGACACAATGAAATGAGGAGGAACGAGATGAAATTTAAAAAAAATCAGATTCAGCCGCTTCAGGAGCTTGAAATGCCGGATTTCCGGCAGCAAATGGGGCCCAACCCTTATCCGCAGATGGGGCAGATGGGGCAGATGGGGCAGATGGGGCAAATGTACCAGCAGCATGGACAGCAGCCTTTCACCCAAACGGGGGGGCAGCAATCGTATCAGCAGCCCGGCCCACAGCTGTTCCAGCCGCAGCCGGCAGGAGTCCAGGTCCCTCCGATGCCTTCAGCACAGCAGACTTCACCGAGTATCCCCGGCATGCTGCCGCTTGAGCAATCCTACATTGAAAATATTTTGCGGCTCAATCGCGGAAAAGTGGCAACCGTATATATGACATTTGAAAACAATCCGGAATGGAATGCGAAAGTCTTTCGGGGAGAAATTGAAGCAGCCGGCCGCGACCACATTATTTTAAGCGACAGAAAAACAGGCACACGCTATTTGCTGCTGATGGTGTATCTTGACTATATTACGTTTGATGAGCCGATCACTTATGATTATCCGTATTCAATGGCCTCATATACCCCAAGATAAAGGTTCGGTTTCATTAAAACCGAACCCTTTTTTTATAGATATTAAGCAAAGTTTCTCACATCATTATTACGTTTGAATTTGTAAATAACGATGAGGAAAAAGACAGCAGCGAAAGCAAACAGGATCATGATATTCAAATACAGACCTTGAAGCTGCTGTCCCTCCTGCAATTTTGCCAGCGTATCCAGCACCCACCGCTGCGGAAGAAAGTCCGCGATACGCTGTGCGAAAGACGGCATGATTTCAATCGGCCAAAAACATCCGGACAGCATGATCGTCGGCATAAATATTAAATTTCGCAATACCCCGGATGACTTGGAGCTATTTGCAAAGACGACGGTGATCAGCGCCAGGCCGACCGCGCTTAGCGCAAAAATCAACAGCACCGCTGCCATCTCCCAAAATGAGATGCCAGTCTCCATCCGGAACACATATTTCACCATTATCAATGTTAAAAAGATTTGGCATGCGATGACAGACATACTGACGGCCACATTGGACATAACGTACTGTCTTGCCGTTATCGGTGTGGTCAAAAGCCTGAAATACGTTCTGTTCTCTTTTTCCTTCACTAACAGTTCGGTCAAGCTTCCCGCTGAAAAAAGCATCGCCATCAGAAGAAAACCGACCGTTCGCTCCGTCATGTTTCTATTTTTCGCCGTGTCTTCAACCGTATATGTTTTGACACCCGTTTCAGAACTCCGGTAATTTTTATACATTTCCTCAAAACGCTTTTCATTCCCCTGCGCCGATTTGCCGATTGCGGCGATATTATCAATGTAATGATAAACATACGATTTCACAAACCCGGTGATTTCAGCGCCTTTGACAGATGCAATGGCGATATGAGCCGGTTCTCCGCTCTGCACGCTTTGAGAAAAGCCTTGTTCAAACGTAATGACGCAATCAAGCTCCCCTGACGCAATTTGACTTTTCCCTTCTGCCTCACTGACCGCGCTGATGTTGACATTCTCGATCCCCTTCAAAAAATCCTTAGTATCTTCGGCGATTCGTCCGCCGTCATGATTGATAATTCCGACGCGCAAATCTGTCTTGTCCATGCTTCCCTCTGTTAAAAGCGATACGAATATGCCTAGCAAGGGCAGACATACGAACAGAAAGATATTGATCTTCTTTTTGAAGGTGACATTCAGTGTGTTTTTGACAAGCCATAGCATTTCTTTCATCTTACAGCCCCTCCCTTCTCTGCAATGAGACAACGGCAATCAGCAGAAATAACAGGGATAAACCGATGTTCAGCAAGATTACGGGCAGCCCCGCCGCTAGATCGTCCGCAAATATAATGTTCATAATAGCTTCGTTCGTCCATGTGAGCGGAGACAGGTCTTTGATCAAAGCTAAAACACCTTCCGCACCCTCGACAGGAAAATAAGCGCCTCCGAAAAATGCAACCAGCGGAATCAACACGTTAATGATCGCCACTGCCGCTTCCCCCGTTCTCGTCAAATAACTGACGCCAAGGCCGAGGCATACGGCAAACAATACGATGCTGAACAGCACGGCCGCCACAAGGGCGAGATGATCTCCCCAGTACGCTTTAAATACGTATTTGCTGAATATGACGACGGCAAAAATACACAATCCGTTTGTCACAAGATTGCCAATCAGCTTGCCGGCAAAAATCTCGCCTTTTTGAACCGGCGCCGCGATCAGCCGGTCGGCTGTTTTTCCAAGCCGCTCTCCCCTTATTAAATAACTGGCGCTTAGTGCACTGTAAAGCGCGATCAGAGTGGTCATGGTAACCGCGTAATAATCCATGGAGTTGGGCTTTCTGTCTGAGCTGAGAGACGTCTCCTTGATATAATGGTCGCCAGGTATGTCCCCGAGCACGGCACCCGCTTGCTCAGGAGCGGCTTTGATGATCTCTTGTGCGGCATTGTACCGGTTTGCAAACGCGGTCAGCATTCCTTGAATAATGCTGTTTTTCATACTGTTTTTATCCATTTGGTAAAGCTTGATGCCGCTGTTTTCGATCTCAAGGTAAGCATCGTAGTTCCCTTGTTTGATTTCTTGTTTTCCATCCGTATCAGACAATATTTTTTTAAAATGAACTCCGGATGTTTTCGCTTCTTTTGCGAATGTTTTAAAACCTTCCGAAAACGCTCCGTCAGCCTTGTCTTTATACAGAACATGAACCTCGCCGACCGCTGCTGTTTGCTGATCGAAAGCGTTCGTCAGCGCGGTGCCTAAAATCATAATCAGTACAATCGGAAATGCCAGCATAAAAAGGAATGTCCGCTTGTCCCGAAAAGCCGATACAATTTCTTTTTTCGCAATGATGAGTGTATTCAAACCATGGCCCCCTTTCTAATCGCGCAACTGTCTTCCGGTCAAGGTCAGGAACACGGTTTCCAAATTAGGCGCTTTTTCTTCCAATGAACGAATCTCGGCCCCGTTTTTCATCAGCTTCTCAATAATCTGGTTTAAATTATTGACACCTGCATCCGAGTTGATTTTGATCGTATTGTCTTCAAGAGCAGCCGCCTCCACGCCGCTGATCGTTTTCAGTTCGCCGATATCGACATTTTCCGCCGATTTAAGAACGACCTGAATATCTTTCGTGTTGGTAATGATCGATTTCAGCTGCTCCTTCGTTCCTTCGGCGATAATTTTTCCATGATCCACGATGGCGATCCGCGTACAGATCTCTTCAACTTCTTCCATATAATGGCTGGTGTAAATAATCGTGCAGCCCATCGCATTTAACTTTTTGACGGATTCCAAAATATAATTTCTCGAATGCGGATCAATCCCCACCGTTGGTTCATCCATGATGATCAACTTTGGCCTGTGGGCGATCGCGCAGGCGATATTGAGCCTTCTTTTCATTCCGCCTGAAAAATTTTTCGGGAAGCTTTTATGCTTATCGCTTAAACCGACGAACTGCAATGCTTCTTCCACCCGATTGCGCAATTGGGCCCCGCGGAGACCATAGAGTCCGGCGAAAAACTTCACATTTTCATATGCCGTTAAATCCTCGTAAATGGCCAGATCCTGCGGGACAATGCCGATATTCATCTTGGCGAATTTGCGGTGTTTCGCAATGTTTTTTCCGAGAATCAAAATCTCGCCTTCATTGCATCTCAGCAAACTCGAGATCATGTGAATGGTCGTGCTCTTTCCGGCCCCGTTTGCGCCGAGCAATCCAAATATTTCGCCCTCTTCGATCGAGAGTGATATATTGTCGACGGCAACGAAGTCGCCAAATTTTTTTGTTAGATGATGGATTTCCAATACATTCATGTTCTCACCTCATTTTGATTTCATTATAAAAAAAAGATGAATGGTGCGGCAGTGCAGCATTTCATCTTTTTCACATGAGAAAATTCATATTCAATTCATGAAATCATTCATGCTTGGGCAGCAAGGTGGTGACAGAGAAGCCGTTCGAACCGTCAACAATCACCTTTCCGTTAACAGAAGCGGCCCGTTCCTCCATCCCGATGATCCCCATCCCTTTCTTGATTTTCTGCCGCCCTTTTCCATTGTCTTTCACTTCGGCTTTAATGAGTGTATTCAGCACATGAATATAGATGGATACATGTGTCGCTTCTGCATATTTCACCGAGTTTGTCAGTGCTTCGGTGATATTTTCAAACATAATCTTCCACTGAATTTGAGAAATAACATCCAAATCGCCTTTATGCAAAAATGAAATATTCATATGATACCGCGCCGAACATTCATCGATAAACAGCTTCAATCTATGGATACCCATCTGTTCTGAGGGCGGCTTGACGCTTTTTAACGTCAATCTGATATTTTCGATCCCGTCCTTGGAGATGTTAATCGCGTTTTGCAGGAGCTCGGAAGCTTTTTCCTTGTCTATGTCAAGGACGCGCTTCGCCGCTTCGAGCTGAATCAGCGCTCCTGTCATGGAATGGCCGATTTTATCGTGTATTTCCTGGGAAAGCCGGTTCCGCTCCTCAAGCTTATACGTATATTCGGATTGTCTGATAAACTCTTTGTTTTCCCGCAGCATGTTTGTTACCTTCTCCAGGTCTCTTCTCGTTTGATCGATATGATGTTCAAGCTTTTCAATCCGCGCTGCATCTTGGCTTGCCGCCCAGTACAGCAAAAATTGAAAAGCGGCTGTCAACGCGTAGACCGCTGAGATGCTTTCATTGATAAACAAAACCGGAACGATTGAAGCGGCAAGTACCATCCACTTCGGCAGCCCGAAATTAGCTGCTCCTTCATACAGGCTAAAAGGAAGAAATAAAATAAATAGGGGGTGCACCTCGGCATAAGAAAAAATTGAAATGATGACAGACATAATAATAAAAAGCTTTTTTATTTTTCCTTCAGATAAAATTGAAATCCCGAGGTTGATACAGGCGTAAACAAGAATGCTGAACACAAGCCACGGCAGATTGTCAATTTCCGAAGAAACGCATTGATAGATGATAAATCCCAGCAAAATCAGTTTGCCGGTCAAAATCCGCAATTCCATGGTGATCCCCCAGATTAAAAGTTAACTTTTCCAGTTAAATAATAAATTGCGATTTGCGTCCGGTGTTCAAGCCCTGTTTTCCCCAAAATCGAGGAAATATAATTGGCAATCGTACCTTCAGAAATAAACAGTTCTTTCGATATTTCTTTATTGGACAGCCCTCTGGCAATCAGGGCCATAATTCCGAGCTCGCGTTCGGTAAACAGGCTTTCGTCTATTTTGGATTCCGCTTCTTTATGCTCCGCCAAATTAGATTTAATCTTGTCGAGGATGATATCCTGCATGACAGTATGGCCGTTGTACACGCTTTTAATTGCGTCTCTAATTCGCTCAGGATCGGCATTTTTCAGCAAATATCCTTTTGCTCCGTTCCGTATGGCAGCGACGATGTATTCGTCATCATCAAACGTTGTTAAAATAAAAGGCTTGGCGCCCGTTTCTGAAATGAGCCGCGCAGCTTCCACTCCATCCATGTTGGGCATGCGGACATCAAGCAGTGCAATATCCACAGCTTGGCCGCGGCAAAATTCGACCGCTTGCAAGCCATCCTCCACCGTCGCCAGCACTTCAAATTCATCATAAGTGCTCAGTATGATTTTCATACCCTCTCTTATGAATGAATTGTCATCCGCAATGATCACTTTAATTTTCATCTTTGAACGGAGACCGGTCCTCCGCCATGCACATCCCTTCTGTCAAAATGCAAAAGCCGGGTCTTTCGCCCTGTTCATAACATTAAATTACCATGAATCAGCCCCTGTTAAAATAAAAAAAAGCCAATCCTTTCAGGAGATTGGCTTTTTAGTAAGCTACAAGTATTTAACAGCTGATACAACAACCATGATCCATGCGGCAATAAACGCCACGCCGCCCAGCGGAGTAATCGCACCGAGGACGCTGATTTGCGTAAGGCTGAGGACATATAAACTTCCTGAAAATAAAACGATTCCGGCAAACATCAGCCAACCTGCCGCAGTTACGCTTCCCGCATCTGTAAGCTTTGACGCGATGAGCGCGACGGCAATTAAACCGAGCGCATGATACATATGATACTGGACGCCGGTCTGCCAGATTTGCAAATATTTCTCGGGAATTTTCCCCTCAAGACCATGAGCTCCGAACGCCCCTAAAGCAACCGCAAGCATCGCATTGACAGCACCTAAAATTAAAAATAATTTCACGATCAAATCGCCCGCCTTTCTTTTATCATCATAGCGCACACGCCTTTAATTTCAACGTTTACACATCTCATGACACGATATTGTCAAATTTCTTTTTCCGTAGCTGCATCTGTTCCGCAGCAATCGCTACAATTGTTCCAAGGACAAGCCCATTGCTTAAAATGGAAACAAAAACAGGATGCATTCCTTCCAAAGCACTTTCAGGTACAAACATGACCCCCACGCCGGCAAGGAGCGCAATCCCGGTAACAAAACGGATGCGGCCTGCCTCGTCCTTTTCATAAGAATCGAATTCGGCAAATGCCAGGCCGACCATCGTTGAAAACACGACGAAGTTCACCGCAAAGCCGACCGGAGACGGCAGGCTGGCAAAAGTATTCATGACCAGCGGGAAAAAGCTGATGACGATCACGATCAAACTCCCGAGCAAAAACGGTTTTTTCGAAGACATTCTCGTCGTTTGAATAAACCCGGCCGCCCCGGATATCGGCACCGTGCCTACAGCTCCGAGCAATCCGCTCAGCAAATGGCTGACGGAGGCGATAAATCCGGCAGGACGTGCCCGCCTCCTCTCCTCCAGCTTCTCAAACTGTCTGACCGCTCCTTCAACCACCCGTATGCTGGCGAGCATATTGACGATTAACAATACTGTAATAAATAGCGAAGTAACGACTAATCCGCTGTCAAACAGCGGCATTCCGAACGGAAAAATATCCGGAAGGCGGAACAGCTGGTTCGCATGCTCAGGCGCCTTCGCCACGCCGAATACGGCAAATAAGACCCAGCCGCCGAAAAGCGCAATTAAAATTGAATATTGCTTGAGAACCGGAATGTTTGACCGGCTCATCAGAAACGTAGCCAGCATGACCACAACCGCCAGCAAAAACACGGGTATATCGACCTCGTTTTTCCGGTAGCCGATCCCCATGACACCTTTAACGATCGGATCGCTAAGCTGGATGACCAGCAGCAGTAAATAAATGCCCGTCACAACAGGAGTAAACATCACAGCCAGCTTATCAATAACTTTAAATAAACTAAAAATAAAGAAGAAAACCGCGCTTAGCAGCATCGCTCCCTGCAGCCCCTGAAGCGTTTCAATATGAGTCGCAAATACGGTCCCTGTAAGACCGGAATAAATCGTGTACACGCCCCACCAGAGGCCGGCCGGACTCTCATTAATCGGCAGGCGGTGTCCCAATAAACATTGGATAAAAGCCGTTGTGCCGAGCACGAAAAAAGTGCTTTGAACCAGCCCAGCGGTCTCTGCCTGGTTCAGCCCGAATGACTGCCCGATTGCAATGGGCACCACGATTGCGGCCGCAATAATAAATGCCGTCCATTGTAAAGCCCCAAAAAGCAGTTTCAAGTTGATCAACCTCTCTTTTTTAAAACAGCCGACGGCGCCTAGAAATCAAAAATAGAATCTCCGTTGCCGTCATCTTCGTGCTTTTGTTTCTCTTGTTTTTTGTATTGTTCAGCACCGGCGCTCCCCATCATTTTTTCTAGCATCAGCTGGTCGCTCGATGGTTTATTGGCCGTTTGAACATAGGGTGAAGACTGGACGGACGGCCGCTGCTGCGGTTCAACAATGACGTCGCAAAGGGAGCGGATAACCGCGATGTGCATTTTCAATTCATTTTCCTGGCTGCATTCCTTTGCTTTTTTCAATTCGTCCTCCATCTTCTGCAGCAAACTTGATATATGTATGTTCATCAAATCGATCCTCCAAACCGTTTTCAGTTTCCATTTCATTTTACCAAATTAACTTCTCCCGTGCCGAATGCACTTTGCAAATATCCATTGCGAAAAATTGCCTCTCCTGCTGTGAAATATCACCTTTTGCACTTTTAAAAAAGATATCTGCAGGCAAACGCAGGTGGAAAACGCCGATTTTATTACGGCTAAAAGTTGACAGCTGAAAAGGCTGTCACACATAATGAAAAAAAACTTCACTCGAATTTCTAAAAGCGAAAGGAATCAGGGAATGGCAGAACGTACACCCTCCATCGAAACGACCGTTACCGAGCAAAAGCGATATTTTTTAAGCGGGTCAACACTCGCTGTTGAAAATCGTCTGGAACAGCTCAACATTCTTAAGAATGCTGTAAAAAAATATGAACGGGACATACTCGAGGCCCTTCAGAAAGACCTTAATAAATCAGAGCACGAAGCCTATATGACGGAAATCGGCATTGTACTGGAAGAAATCCGCTTCATCAGCAGACGACTAAAAAAATGGGCCAAGCCGAAAAAGGCCAAAACGGCCGTCTCGCACATCGGTTCAAAAAGCATCGTCATTGCGGAGCCTTATGGCACGGTCCTGATCATCGCGCCATGGAACTATCCGTTTCAGCTTGCCGTTTCGCCTCTGATCGGCGCACTTGCTGCGGGGAATACGGCCGTCATCAAACCGTCAGAGCTTGCTCCCGCTGTATCCAGCGTCATATCCAAGATGCTTAAAGAAATCTTTCCCCCCGAATATGTATCCGTTATTGAGGGCGGGGTGGAGACGAATCAAGAGCTTTTGCGGCAAAAATTTGACTATATCTTTTTTACAGGCAGTGTTCCCGTGGGCAAAGTCGTCATGGAAGCCGCAGCAAAACAGCTCATTCCAGTCACACTTGAGCTTGGCGGAAAAAGCCCCTGCATCGTGCACAAGGATGCTGATCTTAAGCTTGCAGCTCAAAGGATTGTTTTCGGAAAGCTGACAAACGCAGGACAGACGTGCATTGCGCCTGATTATCTGCTCGTACACAAAGATGTGAAAAGCGGGCTGTTGCACGCTCTGAAGCAATCGATCCAAACATTTTACGGAAAAGCGCCGGAAAGCCATCCGGCGTACGGAAAAATCATAAGCGAACGTCATTTCGAACGGTTACTCCGCTTTTTACACAACGAGAATATCGTAACAGGCGGAACGTATCAAAAAGACGCACTTAAAATTGCTCCGGCCATTATCGATGAACCCGACTGGGAATCGCCGATCATGCAGGAAGAGATTTTCGGGCCGCTCCTTCCTGTCATCGGCTATGAAACAATCGAAGACGTTATCCAAATGGTTCAAAGCCGCCCTAAACCGCTCGCGCTCTATTTGTTTACGAATGAAAAACCGGTACAGAAGCACATCCTCAGCCGGATTTCATTTGGCGGGGGATGCATCAATGACACGCTGATGCACACAGCCACACCTTACCTCCCCTTCGGCGGCGTAGGCGAAAGCGGAATCGGAAGTTACCATGGGTATCACAGCTTTAAGACGTTTTCCCACGAGAAAAGCGTTTTAAAACAGACAAACCTGTTTGACATTTCATTCCGTTACCCTTCATCAAAAAACGGGCTGCGAATCATCAAAAAACTTCTCAGGTAGATAGGAGCCAGACAAACGAAGAACCGCTTATTTTAGCGGTTCTCGCGATTTTAAAGATTCGGAAGGGACCAATCAATCGGCTCATCACCGATTTGTTCCAAATACTGATTGGCTCTTGAAAACGGTCTGCTCCCGAAAAACCCGTTTCTAGCCGAGAATGGGCTCGGATGCGGCGACTGGATAATGAAATGCTTGGATGTATCGATTCGCTCTTTTTTCATTTGGGCATGCCGGCCCCAGAGAATAAAAACGACCGGCTTATCTCTTTTGTTTAAAACATCTATGATACTGTCTGTCAGCTGTTCCCACCCTTTTCCTTTATGCGAATTTGCCTGGCCCCGTCTCACAGTCAAAACGGTGTTCAGCAGCAGAACGCCTTGCTTGGCCCAACTGACGAGAGAACCGTGATTAGGGATGTCGGCGCCAATGTCATTCTGCAATTCTATAAAGATATTTTTCAAAGAAGGCGGCGGATTGACACCGGGTTGTACGGAAAAGCTTAAGCCATGGGCCTGCCCCGGGCCATGATACGGATCCTGGCCGAGAATCACGACTTTAACATTTTCATAGGAAGTATAATGCAAAGCATTGTATATATCGTTCGGTTCAGGATATACGGTGTGCTCTGCATACTCCCTTTTCAGCATTTCCCTCAGTTCTTGATAGTAAGGCTTATTAAACTCGTCCTTCAGCTGCTGCCACCAGCTGTCATTCAAAATCTGTTTCAATGTTCAGGCCTCCTTAACTCAATTGTCTTGCAGCGGAAAGCCTGGATGCGACCGGTTTTCCGTCCCAGACGATTTCGCTTTCCGCTTCCCTTTTTTTCATAGCAGGTTCTTCGAGAAGTACGAAAAAGTTCTTTGTCGGAAGCTTGCCAAGCTGATGCTTTTCACTCAAGACATCCAAATAATACTGTCTCATTCCGCCAAGATCTCCGGATTGGTTGTCACCCTGATCTGAAAACGCATAGATGACGCTTGCAAAAGGAACCCTTTTCACGCGAAAGCGCTCAGCTGCTCTCAGGAAAAAGTCCCAATCCCAATAATTGTGGACAGCAGGATCAAAATAGCCGATCTCGTTATGAAGAGACCGTTTGTACATACTCCCTGAAGGAACATATGTAGAAAACTTCCTCATTTCATCCAAGTTAAAGGAATACGCAAAAAGATAACGGCTTGTCGGAATTCTTTTATCCTCTTTTTCTTCGAAAGACACAATCTCAGCATCCGAATAAACAAAATCGGCGGTCTCCAGCGCATTCAACATTCTTTCCATATGGCACGGAGTGAAAAAATCATCATCATCACACAGCATAATAACATCTCCGGAAGCTTCTTTCACCCCTATATTTCTCGCTTTTACATGCTTCACGTTTTCTTTCAGATGGATAACTCTGATCGGAAGGTCTGAATAAAGGCGCTCAACAAAGTCGACGCTCTCCCCGGCATCATTAACAATAATGACTTCAAACGGTGCAACAGACTGTTTTGTAATGGATTCAAGCAATTCGCACAAAGCGGTGACCCGGTTGTGCGTGACAACTACGATAGATATGTTCATATTTGTGATATACGCTCCTTCTTATTTCATTCTAAACATATTAAATCATAATGCGAATAATTTCACATGGATCAAAAGATGGTTTGGTTTTTTATGCCAATCCATTCACGAAATTTGGCAGAGGACCGCTGCACTATAAAGCGGCAGCCATTTCATTGTGATCTTGCGAAAAGCTGTCTATAATAAGTAATAAACCAACTTTGGATGGAATCTCTTATCGTGGAGGATTGACTGAACATGACAATGCACAAAGCACTGACAATCGCCGGCTCTGACTCAAGCGGAGGCGCCGGCATTCAGGCGGACTTAAAAACGTTCCAAGAAAAGAACGTCTATGGAATGACGGCCCTTACGGTTGTTGTCGCCATGGATCCTGAGAACAACTGGAATCACCAGGTATTCCCAGTTGATACAGAAGTCATCCGCGCCCAGCTGTCGACGATTGTGGACGGCATCGGGGTAGATGCGATGAAAACGGGCATGCTTCCGACCGTTGATATCATTGAATTGGCGGCAGACACAATCAAGAAGCACAGCATGAAAAATGTCGTCATTGATCCCGTTATGGTATGTAAAGGAGCAAATGAAGTGCTGTATCCCGAACACGCAAAGGCTTTAAGAGAGCTTTTGGCTCCGCTTGCCACGGTCATTACGCCAAACCTTTTTGAAGCCGGCCAGCTCAGCGGACTTGGAGAAATTAAAACGGTTGAGCAAATGAAGGAAGCGGCAAAAGTCATTCACGGCCTCGGCGCTGAACACGTCCTCATTACAGGAGGAGGCAAACTGAATCACGAAAAAGCGGTAGATGTATTATTTGACGGCCGGGATGCAGAAGTCATCGAAGGAGAAAGAATTGAAACTCCATACACGCACGGGGCGGGCTGCACCTATTCCGCAGCGATTACGGCTGAACTCGCCAAAGGTTCAAATGTAAAAGAAGCCATTTATTCTGCAAAAACATTTATTACGGAAGCCATCCGCGAATCATTCCGTTTGAATCAATACGTCGGGCCGACGAAGCACTCCGCTTTACGGCTCAGTGGCAAATAAAAGCCAGCCCCATTAAAAGGGGCTGGCTTTTATTTAGCTTTCGCGTTTGATCGTTCTTGCAGTTGATCTTAAGAAAGTCTCGATCGATTCCACAAAAAGAGCATATTCTTTCATTTGTTCATAAGTGTCTTGAAGTTTCTTTTGTATTTCTTCATCATCCGGAATTGTTTTATCTTCAATACCGCCGATCAGCTTCTTCATCTGAAGGAGCAAACCATTGTATTCCTCTCTCGTATCCTCAATATGATCCGCCATTTTTTTCAAACGCACAGCTGTCAACTTCTGCTGGTTTTGATCCAAAAAAACAACCCCTTTTTCACTGCACTCTCTCTAAAAAAAGCATATCATAAAGGGGTTGTACAGAAAATAGCAAACCGCACCCTTTATGCCACCGTCCAGGATGTTACATTCACTATGATTTCTTTTCTGGCACCGATCCAAACATCATTATTTCCCGGGTAAGGAAAATATCTTGCCGTAAAGACTTCCTCTCCCCCATTGACGAAGATTTCAATCGCAGACGCGTCTAAAAAGATGTTTAAATCGCGGAGCTCATGCAAACGACAATGTCTGGCTTCCGTTCTTTCATCAACATAGCTGTTTCTTTCCAAAGTTATGATGCCGTCAGCTTTATTGTAAATGAGTCGCGCGGCACCCCTGAAGGAAATCTCAAAGCTGTCTTCAATAAGTTGCGGGCTGATGAAAAGCTCGGTTTTGTCCGGTTGAACAATGTCCAGTTTTTCGGTGCCTTGATTAAGTGATATTGCTGCGCGTTTTTCGTTTTGGCGGAGCGTTCTAAGCTCCGCGACCGGTTTTTGAACGATTTTATCGTTTTGCAAATGCAATTCCCTCGGCAATGTCATACAGTGCACCCATTGATGCTGAATCGTCGGCTGGCTCTGTTCATCCTGGTCTGGAACACCCATCCAGGCAACCAGTATCCTCCGGCCTGATTCGTCTTTTGTCGTCTGCGGCGCATAAAAATCAAAGCCGCGGTCAAGCTCTTCAAAGTCTCCGTGTGTAAAACCCGGTTTCTGCTCGTTCAATTCACCGACAAAATAACCTGACTGATAGACGTTTTGGTAGCGCATCTCTTTTGCTTCAAGGCCTTGCGGACAGACAATTAAGACGTCTTTGCCGTTTAGTTCGAACATGTCAGGGCATTCCCACATATAGCCGAATTCCCCGAGCTGATCTGTATTTGAACCTGTGATGTCGCCAAGGAACTGCCAGTCTTTCAAATTATCCGATTGAAACAGAACGGCTCTGCCCTCAAGTTTTTCAGTCTGGGCGCCGAGCACCATGTACCAGCTGCCACTCTTTTTCCATACTTTCGGATCGCGGAAATGAGCCGTGTATCCTTTCGGAAGCCTTGCAACAACCCCCTGTTTTTCAAACGAGATGCCGTCTTTCGAGACGGCGAGACATTGATAGGTCTCCCTATTTCCCTCGTCATCTCTGACATTCCCCGTATAAAACAGGTGGAGCACATTATTTTCAGCGATCGCGCTTCCTGAATAACAGCCGTTTTTATCAAACCAGTCGCTCGGCGTGAGGGCGATCTCTTCATGCCGCCAGTTCACGAGATCTGTTGAAGAGTAGTGCCCCCACAGCTTTGCACCGTGCCCCGTTTTAAAAGGCATCCACTGATAAAAAAGATGGTAAACTCCCTTCCACTGAATGAACCCGTTCGGATCATTCAGCAGTCCGACAGGAGGCATGATGTGATAATGCAGCCGATAGGGATCAAGGTTTACAATATCCCGGTATTCTTCAACCCGGTTTATTGCCTTTTGACGAAGCTCCTGATCTTGATTCATCGTTTTCCCCTCCTTCCGTCACTTTTTCTCGTCTTCATTAATTCCTAAGATAAAGGCTGTGATAAACGCGACAGACACAGAGATCGCCATTCCGATTAAATAATGGATCAGGTTGCCCATTCCAAGCGGGGCAACAATCGCAATCATCGGTATTCCCGTCAAACCGTAGGCGTTTGCCGCAACATTCATAAAGACAACGTATGCAGCACCGAGCGCTCCACCGGCCATTGCCGCGATAAACGGCTTGCGGTAACGGAGGTTAACACCGAAAATAACAGGTTCGGTAATGCCGAGAAAAGAAGAGAAAGCAGCAGGTAAAGCGATTTCTTTTGTTTTTGCGCGCTTTGCCAAAAAGAATACGGCAAGTCCGGCCCCGCCTTGGGCGACATTGGACATAGACCAGATCGGAAGCAGGTAGTTCCTGCCGATATCAGCGATAAGGCCGGCCTCAATCGCGTGGAAACTGTGGTGAACACCAGTTAAAACGATCAGCGAGTATGTTCCTCCGAAAATCAGTCCGGCAACAGGTCCGGCAAGATCATACACATAAGTTAAAACGTTCGTGATCCCTGTACCAAGCATTCTTCCTAAAGGACCGATTGCGATAAAGGCAATAAATCCCGTTGAAATAATCGTGACAAACGGTGTCACTAAAAGATCGATCGCGTTTGGAACAATTTTTCTTACGCCTTTTTCGATTTTACTCATCACATACACGGCAAGCAAAATTGGAACAACGGTTCCTTGATAGCCCAGCATCTCGATTTTGAGCCCGTAAAAGTTCATCACATCCGGTGATGCAGTTGCCAATCCCCAAGGATTGAACAAGCTCGGGTGAATTAAAATACCTCCAAGTACAGCCCCCAGGTAAGGATTGCTGCCAAATTCTTTCGCAGCACTGACACCGATCAAGATCGGAAGGATAATAAATGCCGCGCTTGAGAACATATCAAGCATTTTATACAGCGCTGCATCAGGATCGACCCACTGAAATGCCTTCATCATCCCCAACAGCCCCATTAATAAACCGCTTGCAACAATGGCCGGGATGATGGGCACGAAAATATTTGACAGCGTTTTCGCGAATCGCGCTAAAGGATTCATTTTTCCCTTTGCGGCATCGCTGTGCTGAACCGTTTCCTTTTGGTCAAGATTCAGCTCTTTGGCAAACTGTTCATACACTTTATTAACAAGTCCTGTTCCGAAAATAATCTGGTATTGGCCAGAGCTCGAAAAGGCTCCTTTTACACCTTCCAGCTCTTCGACCTTTTCCTGGTCGATTTTCGCTTCGTCCTTGATCACCAAACGAAGCCTTGTCGCACAATGAGCTGCACTGATGACATTATCTTCTCCGCCAAGAAGCTGTATAAGACGTACGGCGATTTCTTTGTGATTCATGATGACTCCTCCTTTTTTTTTAAAAAAAAGCAGAAAAGACCTAAAATTCACCAACGAATGGCGGATAGATTCTCCCCATTCATCTAGCAAATTTTAGGTCTTGCCTGCTTTACCAGTCACAATCCCCGGTATTTATTTTTTAATACGCTTTCATTTTATTATGTGATAACGCTTTCGTCAACTACTTTTTTATTTTCTGTGAAAATCGACCTAAAAAAAGCCTGATCGCGCGTTATCAGGCGGTATTACCTATAGGAATCATTTAAACGCTGGACATGCAGCGTAATATATCCGACTTCCGATTCCGGAAGATGAAGATCATATTCAGTTTTCACGTAATCCGCCAGCCCTGCCGCACACTGGTAGCTTCCAGGATACTTTTTCCGGATGAAATAAAGCATGTCATCGTCCATGACATGAAACGCTTCATTTGATTCCAGCCTGTTGATGGCATACCTGAGATGCGTGACAAGACGCTGATATGAGATGCTGTTTTCGTCAATCTTCTGATTGAAACAGCATTCGATTTTTTCTATCAATTCTTTGATGATGTTTGTGTATTTAAGCGTCTTCTGCATGTTTTCCGCATCCATTTTTGCGGTATGAATATGCAGCGCAATATAACCCGCTTCATCATCAGGCAATTCGACTTTCAATTTTTCTTTGACCAAATCGATTGCCCAGAGTCCGATCTCATATTCTTTTTTATAAAGCGCTTTGATTTCATTTAATAATTTATTTTGAATGACGAATCCTTTGCGGACTCGCTCGATCGCAAATGACAAATGATCCACAAGGGCGATGTGGATATGATCACTCAACGGTGCGGACAGCCGCCCTTCCGCATAGCTGATGATCTCTTCGGCAGCTTCAATATGTTCTTCCGGAAGTGTTTCGAGGATTTGTTTAAACTTTTCATTTTCTTCATGAATGGTAAAAATTTTTTCTACCTTGTTTCTTGGAATGGTATCGTTTTTGCCTTTTTGAAAAGCGATACCAGGCCCCATGACAATTTTTTCTTGACCATCCTCCTTTATGATTGCTGCATTGTTGTTCAATACTTTATAGATTTTCAAAGCCGTCACCCACTTCCCGTTATGAGTGGGATTTTACCTTGTTTAAGTTCCCGTGTAAAGAGTTGGTCCGGCTCTTACCCTCTTCACCGCTTTTTGGCAAACAGCCCGGTTGGGTTCTGTCGTAAAACTGCCGGGCATCGCTCTCTTACAGCCCGACATCCGCTCTGTTGATTCTTCTCTTTTTTCCGAAAAGCCGCCTGCCTGATAAGCATCGGCAGCCTGATATGTACCGCCGGCGAACGCCATCACCTTCATTTGAGTCTCTCTGACAGGCACCACCGCATTCAGCAGCACGGCCGTCCATAATTTTAAAAATGATATCAAACCTTTCATACCGATCCCCTCCAGTTTCGTTGTGGTAAAACTAGCAACTCTATTAAACTTTCTTGCTCTATCTTATCCCAGCAAAATGAAAATGTTTGTCACAATGTGTGTGCAAAATGATTCTAGTTTTTAGAAGTTTTGTTGAAAACTGATGGAAACGCATGATTCAACGGAAACAAACCATGAATGTAACTTACTCACAGCTTATCCTAAGGATAAACACATATTACCCACAGGGTATATCCACATATCCACATATTTATTCAACATTTAGTATAAGAACGTATATTCCCTACAATATCTATACACAAGTTTATTCACTTATACACAGTAAATTGTGCATAAATCTAAAGACATCCACTCCAATACATTGAATCTTTGAAAATTATTTCTATATATAGAAGGATTTTTTTAAAACTGAGAGAATATTTTAAAAGTTCGAAACTCTAAGGATTACAAAGAAACCATTTATCCGTAAGGGGGAAAACAGATTGAGAAAAAGTATCATGCGCTATTTCGTTATGGCTTTTATTCTATTATTTTCGTTATCCACATTCCTCACCGGAGTGCAGGCAACATCCGTTCCCGATCAAAAGTCGCCTGAACTTGAGAAAGCTGAAATCTACGGTGATATTGATGTGACGTCTGATAAACAGACAACAGTTATTGTGGAGCTGAAAGAAAAGTCGCTTGCCGAAGCAAAAGCGGATGGGGAAAAGCAAACGAAAGCTTCTTTAAAAACCGCTCGCAGCAAAGCGAAAAACAGTGCGCTGAAAACACTCAAAAAAGCGAAAATAAACCGCGAATACGACCGTGTATTTTCGGGTTTTTCAATGAAACTGCCGGCCAGTGAAATTCCGAAGCTGCTCGCCGTCAAGGAAGTAAAAGCGGTTTATCCGAACGCAGCTTACAAACCTGACAGCATAAAAGGAAAAGACGTGACACTTGCAGCGGATGCCATTTATCCACAGATGGATAAAAGTGCACCGTACATCGGAGCAGATCAGGCATGGAAATCAGGCTATACCGGTAAAGGCATTAAGGTAGCTGTCATTGACACGGGTGTGGATTACACACATCCTGACTTAAAGAAAAATTTCGGCCCATATAAGGGGTATGACTTTGTGGATAATGACTATGATCCACAAGAAACACCGGCAGGCGACCCGCGCGGAGAAGCGACTGATCACGGCACCCATGTTGCGGGGACCATCGCCGCGAACGGTCAGATTAAAGGGGTGGCGCCTGAAGCAACGCTTCTTGCTTACCGTGTGCTCGGCCCCGGCGGCTCAGGAACAACCGAGAACGTGATTGCAGGCATTGAAAAAGCCGTCGCGGACGGAGCAAAAGTGATGAACCTCTCATTGGGCAATTCACTGAACAGCCCTGATTATGCAACAAGCATCGCACTGGACTGGGCGATGGCCGAAGGAGTTGTCGCCGTTACGTCAAACGGAAACAGCGGACCGGAAAACTGGACGGTCGGCTCGCCGGGAACTTCAAGGGATGCGATTTCCGTCGGCGCCTCGCAGCTTCCATATAATGAATATTCTGTGAGGCTTCCTTCGTATTCGTCAGCAAAAGTGATGGGATACCAGGAGGAAAAAGATCTTGAAGCTTTGAACGGTCAAGACGTGGAACTTGTTGAAGCTGGGATCGGACAAGCTGACGATTTCAAAGGCAAAGATGTGAAAGGAAAAGTAGCGGTTATCCAGAGAGGCGTCATTCCATTTGTGGATAAGGCCGAAAACGCCAAAAACGCCGGCGCTGTCGGAGCCGTGATTTACAATAATGTAACAGGGGAAATCGAGGCCAACGTTATGGGGATGGCCGTACCGACTGTCAAATTGTCGAAAGAAGAGGGCGAAAAGCTTGTTCAGCAGATCAAAGAAGGGGAACGCTCTGCTGTCTTTTCTTTCAAATTGGACAAAAAGCTCGGGGAAACGATTGCCTCCTTCTCGTCGCGCGGACCTGTCATGGATACATGGATGATTAAACCTGACGTTTCAGCGCCAGGCGTCAATATCGTCAGCACCATTCCGACCCACGATCCGAAAAACCCTCACGGTTACGGTTCAAAGCAGGGTACAAGCATGGCTTCCCCGCATGTCGCGGGAACGGCAGCCCTATTAAAGCAGGCCAAACCGGATTGGACGCCAGAGCAAATCAAAGGCGTGCTGATGAATACGGCGGAAAAATTGACGGATGAAAACGGAAAGCCTCTCCCTCACAATACGCAAGGAGCGGGCAGCATCCGCATCATCGAGGCCCTTCATGCTTCATCAATTGTAACGCCGGGCAGCCACTCATACGGAACGTTCCTGAAAGACAAAGGAAAACAAACGAAAAAACAAGCGTTCACAATTGAAAACCTTTCTTCATTCAGAAAAGCCTATCAGCTCGAATACTCCTTTAAAGGAGCGGGCATCACGGTATCAGGAACGGAACGAGTCGTGGTACCGGCCCATCAAACAGGTAAAGCAACGGCAAAAGTAACCGTCAATTCCGCCAAAACGAAAGCAGGCACATATGAAGGCACGGTTTACGTCCGTGAAGGAGGCAGAAAAGTCGCCGAAATTCCGCTCCTGTTGATCGTCAAAGAGCCTGACTACCCGCGCGTCACATCCGTAACGGTTGAACCGGGGGCAAAGCAGGGTGCTTACACGATCGAAGCCTACCTGCCGGGCGGGGCTGAAGAGCTCGCATTTCTCGTCTATGATGAAAATCTGAACCTTCTCGGGCAGGCCGGCGTTTATAAAAACCAAGGCAAAGGCTATCAATCTTATCAATGGAACGGCAAAATCAATGACGCCGCAACCCTTAAGTCCGGAAAATACTATATGCTAGCCTATGCGTCCGCCAAAGGAAAATCAAGCTACATTCTGACGGAAGACCCTTTTATCGTCGAATAATGACAAGCCTTGTTGAGAACCACTCAACAAGGCTTTTATATGTTAAAATACGGATAATGCGTTCAGGAGAAGCTCTCCCTTCTCTTCAAAACGTGAAAAAAGCAATCGGAGGACATCGTATATATGCTTTCTTTTATCGTATTATTCGGCTTATCCTTCCTTATTGTCTGCTTTATATTTTTCACGATTTTGTACTTCGCCGTCAACCTGCAGAAGCGCGAGCCCAAGCCTTTTCAAAAAGCAACGGAGCAAACCGTCGATACCGTCATCCTCGTTCCGCTCAGCTGGCTGTTTACCGCTTTATACATATGCATTCTGTTTATTCTTTTCCCGATCCGCCATTTTCTCGATTTTTTTCAGCAAAAACGTTAAATTGACTGATGAAACGCTTCGGCCAGCAGCCGGTAAGATTCCAGCCTGTCTTGAAAATCGTGGGTGATCGTCACCGCCATGATTTCATCCGTTCCGTAAGCGCCGGCCAGTTCAAGCAGCTGTTCCTTCACCTGCCGCGGCGTCCCGATGACCATCCGTTTTCGATTGTCTTCCACTCTCTTTCTTTCATAAGGAGAATATTGATATGACAGCGCCGTTTCCAATGATGGAAAGCCTTCGGTCACTATCCCCTGTTCATTGGCTAATAAAGAGAAATCCAAGCTTTTTGCAAGGTTCTCCGCTTTCTCTTCTGTCTCAGCGCAAATCACAAATACAGCAATGATCACGTTTGGCTGTTCACCCAATACAGAAGGTTCGAACCTCTCTTTGTAAAGTCTGGCCGCCTCTTCTCCGCCTTCGCCGTTAATAAATTGGGCAAATGTATACGATGCCCCTGTTTGGGCGGCAAGCCTCGCGCTTTCCCCTGAGGAGCCGAGCAGCCAGACAGCGGGCGCTGCGGCCACGTTCGGCGATGCGATCAAGTTGGGAAAGCGGTGGTGTTCATCGGCTTGATCGTGTAAATATGTGACGAGATCCTGAATTTGTTCGGGATATTGGTCAGTCATCCGTCTTCCTCCATTTTGAAGAGCCATGGAAGCGATCGGCATCCCTCCCGGAGCACGTCCGACACCGAGATCAATCCTTCCGGGCGCAAGTCCTTCCAAGACGCGGAAGTTTTCTGCCACCTTGTAGGCGCTGTAATGGGGAAGCATGACGCCGCCGGATCCTATACGGATCTTCTCTGTTTTAGCCGCAAGATAACCGATCAGAACCTCCGGACTTGATCCTGCCAAGTTTCTTGAAAAATGGTGCTCAGAAACCCAAAATCTCTTGTATCCGAGGCGCTCCGCCGCTTGCGCGAGCTCCACCGTATGCTGTAAAGCCTGTTCAGGTGTGCTTCCTTCAGAAACGGGAGTCTGATCAAGTATGCTTAATGACAACATCTTTTTCACCCCAAGTCTTCGTTTACTTTTCCTGCGCAAAAAGAAATAATAGTATCATGGATAAACCTAAAGGAGCTCCTAATACTGATGAATGAGACGAAGCAAAAAACGCACCCGCCAGTCGTAGAAGAACGCTTTGCAAAAGGCTGTTTATTCGGAATCCTTTTCAGTCTTCCCTTTTGGCTGATGTTTTATCTTTTCCTTCAATACATGCTGACAAGATAAGTCCCCTCCGAGTCGGAGGGGACGTTCCTTACCTTTTGTTCAAACCTTTTCCTTTAACGAATTCATTCATATACGCACGCGGCGGCTTTCTGAGGCTGCCGGTGATCTGGTCTGTCCATTTGTCAGACCGTTTGCCGTCTGTCCGCTTTTGATAATAGTTTGAAATCGTTTCGTCATATGCGGACATATGTTTTTTAAACTCGGCTTCGTCCGCTTGATAGGCATTTTCATGATAAATGTGATCAAGCGGCAGACGCGGCTTTTTATCCGACAGGTTGGCCGGATGGCCGACGACAAGCCCGAACAGCGGCAGAACGTATTCAGGTGTTTCCAGAAGCCCGGAGACTTCGTTCAAGTTATTGCGAATCCCGCCGATATAGCAGATGCCGAGGCCCATTGATTCGGCCGCTATTGACATATTTTGAGCGGCAAGAGCTGCATCGATGACGCTGACCATAAAGGTCTCCGTCCCTTCAAGAGAAGCTGTGATATCTACACCCTTTTCCCGGGCCATTTTGTCATGCCGGTAAAGGTCTGCGCAAAATACAAACAGATGGCCGTTTTTTTCAACATATGGCTGATTTCCGGCCAATTCCGCAAGCTTGCGCTTCTTGTCCGGGTCGGTGACACCGATGATTGAATAAGCTTGAATATAGCTGGACGTCGATGCGCTTTGAGCGCTCTCCACAAGCAGGCGAACCTCTTCTTCGGTCAGGAGCTGATCTGTAAAAGACCTGATCGAACGGTGATTTAAAATAGTTTCAATCGTTTTATTCATCCTTTTACCTCCTCAACCTTTATCATATCCAATATCTGCTTTTCCCTAAAGCAAAACGGTTTGGCGGACTGCAGATGGATTCAATTTCATATGGTAAAATGATAGAATCGTCTTACAATTTTTGAAGCGGAAAGGGAGATGACGGTGAAGTCCGTAATTGAAGAATTAGATGCATTATATCCGGAAATGATCGAACTCAGGAGACATTTTCACCAATATCCGGAGCTTTCCCACCGCGAGGTCAATACACCGCGCACCATTGCAAATTACTTGGAAAACCTCGGGATTGACGTGAGAACAAATGTCGGCGGCCAAGGGGTCATCGGTCATATTAGAGGCGGCCGCCCCGGCAAGACGGTCGCCTTGAGAGCCGATTTCGACGCTCTGCCATTACAGGATCAAAAAAATGTTCCGTACCGGTCAACTGTCCCCGGCGTCATGCACGCTTGCGGACACGATGCTCACACGTCGGCTCTCCTCACAGCCGCAAAAGCCCTGGCAAAGCATCAAAAAGACTTGAAAGGAAATATCGTGCTGATCCATCAATTCGGTGAAGAGGTCACACCAGGCGGCGCCAAACCGATGATTGAAGCCGGCTGTCTCGAAGGCGTGGATGCCATTTTCGGCACCCACATCTGGGCTCCGATGCCCGTCGGTCAAGTCGGTGTTACATCAGGCCCGATGATGGCAGCCGCTGATAAATTTAAAGTCACGATATCCGGGCGGGGCGGACACGGAGGCGCGCCTCACTTAACGACAGATGCTTTAATAACAGGAGCCTCAG
Organism: Bacillus sp. PK6-026; assembly: GCF_054161455.1. NCBI lineage: Bacteria > Bacillati > Bacillota > Bacilli > Caryophanales > Bacillaceae > Bacillus > Bacillus sp. PK6-026. The sequence goes on from NZ_CP096418.1 coordinate 4,011,071, forward strand.
TCGTCAACCATCTCCAGCAAATCGTCAGCCGCAGAATCGATCCGACGGAAGCAGCCGTCTTGTCGATCGGAACGTTTCATTCAGGCCAGGCGTTTAACGTCATCGCCGAAGAAGCGGTCATTGAAGGAACAGTCCGCACCTTTTCAAAGCATGTCCAAGAGACGATCATCGCCGAGATGGAACGCGTCATCAAGGGCGTCTGCGACAGCAACGGCGCTTCATTTTCACTCGATTATGAAAAAGGCTACTCGCCTGTCGTCAACCATGAAAAAGAAACGGACATCGTCCGCCAATGTGCCAATCGAATCGTCGGCCCTGAAGCCGTCATCGAACTCGAACCGAATATGATCGGCGAAGATTTCTCTTATTATCTAGAACATGTCCCTGGATCATTCTTTTTTACCGGCGCGGGCAATCCGCAGACTGGAGCCGTTTACCCGCACCATCACCCGCTGTTTGATATCGATGAAAAAGGCATGCTGAACGCGGCGAAAATTCTTGTGTCGGCAGCTCTCGCATTTTTAAACCAAGATTAAAGACAGCCTGATTCGGCTGTCTTTTTTACTTAAACATATACCCTTTATATTTTGTCAGCTGGCAGCTGGCGTTATAAACGATCGCATAGCCGATCAAAGCAGACAACACAGAGCTCCCTCCGTAGCTGATGAACAGAAGGGGAACGCCCGTAACCGGCATCAATCCGACGTTCATTCCGATATTTTGGAATGTATGGATGACGATCAGCGCCGTATACCCGACACAGAAAAATGACGCAAACTTATTATAAGGATGTATCTTATCGATCAGCACGACAAGCCGGTAAATGAAAAGGAAAAACAGGATGACGACAAAAGTACAGCCAATAAAACCGAAACTTTCCCCGATGACGGCAAAGATGAAATCGGTTTGGCCTTCAGGAACGTAGACTTTCAAATTGTTCATACCCGTTCCGAAGATTTCTCCAGAGCCGATCGCCGTAACGGCCTTTTCGGTCTGATACGTATCGTTCGCGTCCTGCTGGCTCGAATCGACCCATGTCATCACCCGGTTGATCTGATATTGCTGGATGTGCAGCGTATCCTTCGAAAACTCCGGAAAATTGATCACCAAAAACAGAACGAGCAGTACGAGGGTGATTCCTGACCCCGCCACAATCGAAATCAGCTTCCAGTTCACACCTGATAAAAACACCATAACGGCGACAAAGAACATGCAGATACCGGCCGTACCGGCGTCCTGCATTAAAATCAAACCGACCGGAACCGCAGATACCCCTGCGATTTTCAGCAAAAGGTGAACATCCTCCTGCATCGAGCGCGAGCCTTTCGGACTTGCTTTGGAAATCACCGAAGCCAGCATCATAATCAGGCCGATTTTCATAAATTCCGACGGCTGCAGCGTGACCGAACCAAATTGAAACCAGCTTTTCGCTCCTTTGATAATCGGTGCGATCGACGTTGGACTGAACTTTAACACGATCAATGACAAGATGCCGAATAGATATATGTATATGCTGAATTTTTCAAGCTGCTCCAGATCAAAATAGAGAAAGCCGACGATCACCGAAATGCCGAGCAGATAAAAGAACAATTGCTTTGCCGGATAGCCCTTCAGTGAAAAAGACGGCTCTGCAGCGTAAACAGCGATCACACTGATTAAAAAGAACATAGCTAATATAAAAATCAAATCTCCCTGATAATAGGGACTTGTCGTATTTTTCTTCTGACCCATTGTACCCCGCCTTATTTCTTCATCAAAAGCACTAACTTTCATTATAACATGAACAACCGTTCACATTGCGAAAAAGGGTGAATAAAATAACAGCCTGCATGCATCAGGCTGTTATTTGAACATATAGCTTTGATACTTTGTTAACTGGCAGCTTGAATTGTAGACAACCGCGAAGCCGATCAAGGTTGCTACGACTGAGCTTCCTCCATAGCTGACCAAAAGCAGCGGGACGCCGGTCACGGGCATAATGCCGATATTCATTCCGATATTTTGAAAGGTATGAATGACAATTAAAGCGGTAAAGCCCGCACAGAAAAATGAGGCAAACCTGCTGAACGGATGTATTCGGTCTATGAGCACGACAAGCCGGTAAATTAGGAAGAAAAACATAATGACAACAAAAGTGCATCCGACAAACCCGAAGCTCTCGCCGATGACGGCAAAAATAAAGTCTGTTTGCGCCTCAGGTACATAGACTTGAAGATCGCTTACACCATTTCCAAATACTTTCCCCGAACCGATCGCCAGCTGCGCCCTTTCGACCTGCATTTTATCGTCGGCATTCTGTTCGCTCGGATTGACCCAGGTCATGACGCGGTTGATTTGGTATTGTTCAACCCCGAGTGCTCCCGCGACATCGGGAAATTTGATAATGACAAACAAAATCAAAACAATGACTGTAAGACCCGTTCCGAAGATGAGAGAAATCAATTTCCAGTTCACGCCCGACAGGAATACCATCACAAGAATGACAAACGCGACGATTCCGGCTGTACCCGTATCCTGTTCTAAAATCAAGCCGAACGGAACAATGATAATACCGGCGATTTTCAGCAGAAAGATGCAGTCTTCTTTCAACGTACGCTTGCCGACAGGCCCGTTTTTCGACATGAAGGAAGCCAAATACATGATCAGCCCGATTTTCATGAATTCCGACGGCTGCAGCGTAAACCCGGGAAGCATAAACCAGCTTTTGGCACCGTTGATAACCGGCGCAAACCTGTATGATCCGATATATGCCGGACTGAACTTTAACACGATCAGCATCAAAATCCCGAGCAGATAAAAATAAAAGCTGAGCTTTTCAAGCTGCTCCAAATCAAAATAAAGAAACACGATGATGATAAAGGCCCCCAGCAAATAGTAAAGGGACTGTTTCATCGCAAAGGGTTCATTATATTGATTAAACTGCTGAGCGGCGTACACAGCCACAACGCTTATGATAAAAAAGACAATATAGACAAAAATCAAATCCCCCTGATAAAAGGGATTTGTAATATTCTTTTTCTGACTCATTCGAAATCCCGCCCTTATAATATGACACGATGAAATAATCCAGGAAGACGGCATCCGCTTCCTCACAAATGATATGACGTACAAAAGAATAAAATGTTTCGATTTTATTGCGAACAAATTCCTATTCTATTTTAAAGGATTTTTCCAACTATTGTCGAATGTGATAAATTCATTGATTTTTGATTGATTTGTATTAAAATGAGTAATGTTGCATAAAATTAAACTTTTGCCTCCGGCAGAAGCGATACAGAATCACCAATTCATAAGGAGTTTTTCATTTGGATAAAGCACTTCAAAAGCGTAAACGGCTTGATCTCATAAAATTTTTGGTCCCTTCGCTTATCGGAATTATTCTGTTTATGATTCCCGTTAAAATCGAAGGAAATTTAACGATTCCAATTGCTGTCTTTTCAAATGCATTGCAGAAGCTGCTTCAGCAGCAATTGCCGTTAATCATGACGGTCATCGTAACCGCAACATTTATCTTAACCTTTATCACCAAAACCTTTCATCCGGCTTTCATTAAAAAAAGCGAGTTTTTCTATAACTTGCTGAATGTATCTTTATTTTGGTATATCGTCCGCCTGTTCGGCATGATTTTCGCAGTGATGGCATACTTTAAGATCGGCCCTGAAGCGGTATATGCCAAGAGTACAGGCGGAACATTATTATTCAGCTTGCTGCCCGTTCTCTTCTCCGTCTTTTTATTTGCAGGCTTGTTTCTGCCGTTTCTGTTGAACTTCGGCTTGCTTGAGCTGTGCGGCGCTTTGATGAAAAAGCTGATGAGACCTGTCTTTAAGCTGCCGGGACGGTCATCGATCGATTGTATGGCCTCATGGCTCGGCGACGGCACGATCGGCGTGCTCCTGACAAGCAAACAGTATGAAGAAGGGTTCTACACGAAGCGTGAGGCCGCCGTCATCGGCACGACTTTCTCAGTCGTCTCCATCACGTTTTGCCTCGTGATTATTTCACAGGTTGACCTTGCCCATATGTTCGTTCCGTTTTATTTGACGATATTGCTGGCGGGTGCCGCAGCCGCGGTGATCAGCCCGCGGATTCCGCCTTTATCAAGAAAGGCTGATACTTATATTACAGACCAAGCGGATCAGGATCAAGAGGAGATTCCCGAAGGATACACTCCATTCCAATGGGGACTCAGCCGGGCTGTCGCAAAAGCAAAACAAAATACAAGCGTCAAAGATTTCTTGCAGGACGGAGCCAAAAACGTGCTCGATATGTGGATGGGCGTCGCTCCCGTCGTCATGGCGCTCGGCACAGCCGCACTGATTGTCGCTGAATATACACCTGTTTTCAAATGGCTCGGGCTGCCGTTCATTCCCCTGCTCGAACTGCTCCAGGTTCCTGAAGCCGCCGAGGCCTCACAAACGCTTGTCGTCGGGTTCGCCGACATGTTCCTTCCGTCTGTGCTCGGAAGCGGGATTGAAAGTGAAATGACCAGGTTCATCATCGCCTGTTTATCGGTTACACAATTAATCTACATGTCGGAAGTCGGCGGTCTTTTGCTCGGTTCCAAAATTCCGGTGACATTCCTTGACCTCGTCTTGATTTTTCTCGTTCGGACGCTGATTACGCTGCCTGTCATCGTACTGTGCGCCCACTTTATTTTTTAGACAAATAAGAGGCTCTCGGCGCCAAATGCCGAGAGCCTTTTTTGTTTAGAAAAAGTCGTTGATCCAAGGGGGCTGCGGCCTTATCGTGCGGTCCAGCCTGTCACTTTCTCTTCGTTTCCGGAATCCTGCCGGTTTCGTATAGGGAACGCGCGGTCTTGGCTAACTTTTGCAGGATCAATTTCCTCCACGCATTTTCTCTCCTTCATCCTTTATGTCCTATTGAATCGCCGCGAAAATTGAGCCGATAGTTGGAGCGGAAAATGCTTTCCAGTATGTATCATTTTTCGAAGAACGTGGTATAATAAATGTAACAGAATGTTCACAAAATATTCTCCAATTAGACACAATTGTCGTTTCATTCCGCTTTTTTGGCAGCGCTATCATTATTGAAAGGGGCTGAAAACGCATGGATATGTTTTTCGCTTACTTGCTGATCGCAAGCGCCACTCCTTTATTTTTATGGCTGGACAACAAAAAGGTCGCAATTTCTTCTATTCCGCCAATCATTTTAATGTGGGTCTTCTTCTTTTTCTACATGACCAGCAGCCTTTCTCCTACAGGACACTCTCTCATGATCGTACTCTTTATTCTCAACGTTGTCATCGCCCATGTCGCCGCTTTCATCATTTACGGACTTCCATTGATTCGAAAGCACATGAGCCGATAAAAAAGTGCCGGTTGTTCCGCCGGCGCTTTTTTTGCTGTAAGAGACACCATTATAGATCAAAGTTAAATGCTGAATGGGAGTAATCTTTGATGAATGTTTGATACCGGCCGCTGAAATCAAGCAGGTTGTATATTTTTGATTTTTCCGCAAACCGCTTTTGGTTGTCTCTGGCCGGATAATAAACGGACATGCCGCTTCCTCTCGGGTGCTCAGGAGACTTGATGTTCATGATGACAGCCTTTTTGACGGATTTTACGACCTCTTTCGCTTCTTTCTCAGCTCCGATCTGCTGGCCGATCAAGCTTGACAGATCGGCCAAATCAACCATATCCGATTCATCTGCATAATCTTCGGCAGCGAGACGTGCGTAGTGAAGCAGGCGCTTTCCATCCGGCTCTTTCAATGCCCGGTTCATGCTTAAGCTCAACCTGTCGAGGGCATCGACAGCGTCTTTGACGCGGTTTAATTGAATTAAAGACTGCTGCAGGTCTTCTGTTTCACCGTTTTCTTTTGACTGCTGTATGTAGCCTGCCGCGATTTCCCTGCCAAGCTCTTTCGGATTGATTGAAGGGTCGTCTTGAACAGACTGCAGCGCATATTTGTAATCCCAGCCGTTTTGATTCGTATAGTCGACTGAAGCCAGCATGTACTTTCCATAATCCCTCAAGGCATATGCCGTTTCAATCCCGGCCATTTTACAGTTGTCAAAACCGATTAAATCAAACTTTTGCTTCGTATGTTCATAGGCCTTTTTGATTCCCGACTGGAGCTCGCTTATTTTCATTTTTTTATTGCCGAAGTTTTCGTCTCCCCCGTAGCCGTCAACGGAGCCAAGCCCATGCCCCCAGAAGATCAATACATATTTTTTAGCCGGGTATGTTTTGACTCCCCATGTGATAAAATCTGTGACGGAGCCGGGACTGTCCATATTTGTCTTCCCGATATTTTCGAGGGGCGCCAGCTTCTGATGTTCAACTTTCCACCTCTGATTCACCTTGTGACTGATCGACGGGTTCGCCCATTTTTTTGCTCCTCCTGTCTGAAGAACGACATTGACGTTTGAAGATGAACCCGCATCCATCATTTCCTGAATGTCATCGCTTGCCATATGAAAATCGCTTTCCATGTCAGAACCAATCATATATACAAGAATAGTGTAGTCGTCTTTTTCTTTTAATAGAGCGGCTGATGCCGGCTGAAAAAAGGCGACTGAAATAACGGAAACCACAATCCATTTGATCAAGTTCATCTTCTTATGCTCCTTATTTAAGATTCCGGGAAATAAATAAGAGAGTAGTAGCCGTCCTCGTCCGGCTGTTCATGTTCTAATGAATATCCAACGGATCGGAAGCACGCTAAGCACCTCTCGTTATCCTCTTCAATTCCGGCAAACCATTTGTTGATCCGGCTCATTTCCGGCAATGCCATCGTCCTTTTGATGAGCGCTTTTCCATATCCCTCTCCGCGCAAAAACGGATCGACTACAAGGGCAATGTTCCCGGTCAAGTCCTCCTCAACTTCAACCATGACAACGCCGACAGGCTTGCCGTCCTCTAAAGCCGCCCATACCCGGTAGTTTTCATTCCCGTCTGCAAAATTGAACCACTCGTCAAGCGGCATCATCCCTTCCAGCCGCCTTTTCACTTCTGCATCCTCAAACCAAGTCTGCAGCCATTCAATATTTTCTTTTCGAAACAGACGTAGTTCTTCTATATTGCTCATTGTTTTCTCCTTTACTGCGCGTATTTTTCAGCCTGCAGGCGATACAGCTCTGCATACTGGGCCTGATTTTTCATCAATTCTTGATGGGTGCCGGCCTCCGCTACCCTTCCTTTTTCTAAAAATACGATGTGATCGGCAAAACGGGCCGTGCTTAACCGGTGCGAGACAATAATGACTGTTTTGCCTTGCGTCAGCTTTTGCAGCTTATCAAATATCTCTTCCTCAATAAACACATCCAGCGCAGAGGAGGGTTCATCGAATATCAAAATGTCGGCAGACTCATCACGCATAAATGCGCGGGATATGGCGATCCGCTGCCATTCTCCCCCCGACAAATTCCTGCCGCCGAACAGTCTGCCAAGCTCTGTTTCATAACCGTCTTCAAGCTTATGTAAAAACTGATCCACTCCGCCGAAGGCCGAAGCACTTTTTATTTTAGCCAAGTCGGTGCAAGAAGAAATGTCGCCCAAGCCGATATTGTATTTCAATGTCATTTCGTACCGTAAAAAATCCTGAAACACAGCCGCGGCATTTGACCGGTAATGTTCAATATCATACTTATAAAGTGGTAAACCATTATAAGAGATCGTGCCTTGATTAGGATCAAAATAACGCAGGAGCAATTTAACGAGTGTGCTTTTGCCTGATCCATTTTCTCCCACGAGAACGGTCGTCTTATTCAATGGAATATCGAGCTTATGAATATCAAGAACCGTTTTGGTTCCATCATAAGAAAATTCCACTTGATCACATGTAAATCCTTTTTCCTTTTGAGCAGCTGGCGCGGTTTCCCCATTTTCCATGCCATTTTTGCTGTTTAAAAAAGAATGAACATTTCCGAGGTGCCTCGTTTCTCTTGCACCGATCGCAAACGCAGCGAACATTTCATTGATTCCTTCGTTGAACTGAACCGCGGCTCCGATAAACAGCATCACATCCCCGATGGACAACCGACCATAAAAAGCCTGGTGAACGATGTAAATCAGAACGGCACCTGCGGCCAAAGATTGTAATACCGACCAGAACAGCTGATACAGCGCCAGTTTTTTTTGATCGTTGGACAGCGTATGGAGGAGCTCCATCGAGGTGTTTTTATAAAAAGATTTAAAAAAAGGAACAAGATTGTATATCTTGACCTCTCCGGCTGTTTCAGACATGAGAGGGACACCTGCATAATATTCCGCGCGCCGTCTCAGTTCCTGAACCTCTTTCCGTCCTTCAAAGGTCGCGTTGTTTAATTTCGCCTCCCAGTACAGTTTAGGAACGGCCAATATGAGAAACAGCAGCGGCACCCACGGTGCAGACATGCCGATCAGTAAACTGCTGGCTGCAATCATCACCATTCCGCCGAAGGTTTGAGACACGATGGAAACCCACATCGTGACAAAATATTCATTATAGCGGATGATTTGTGTATTGGTATGAAAAGATGCGTCTTCAAAAGCCGCGATATCAGGAATGGAAATTGCCTTTTTCATGAGCATTTCATCAAGATAAGCTTCGAGCTTGGCGGTAAGGAGCCTTTTCTGCATTTCAGCCACAGGCTGAAGGGCATCTACGATCAGCGTAAAAGCAATGTATGCAAAGGCCGCCCAAACAAGCGCATTCCAAGAAGACAGCTCAAACGGCGCCCGTGCAATCTCATCGATCACCTCTGCACTCAGCCAGACTAGGAGCGGTCCGAGCATTGCATTCAGCAGTGTAATAAAAAATAGAACAGCCGACTTAAAAGGGTCGCAGCGCCAAAACAACGATAAACCATAAAAGATGATGGAAGCGGTTTGAGGCAGCTTTTTGAAAAAGGAACAAAACTTCAGCAATATACCTCATCCTTCCCCTGAAACGATTTGGCCTGCATGCGGAACATTCTGCTGTATTCCCCGTTCTTGTCCATAAGTTCCTGATGGCTTCCCTCTTCCGCAATTCTTCCGTTTTTCAAAACCAGTATGCGGTCAGCCATTTTTACCGTACTGAACCGATGGGAAATCATGATCACCGTTTTTCCCTCTGTGAAGCTGTGAAATTGCCGAAAAATATCATACTCAGCCCGAATATCCAAAGATGCGGCCGGCTCGTCCAAGATGACAAGTCCGGCATCTTTCATAAACGATCTGGCTAAAGCAATCCGCTGCCATTGGCCTCCCGAAAAATCGGTGCCCCCCCATTCAGGGCCGATCATTGTTTCCAGCCCTTCAGGCAACTCTTCGATGATTGGTTCCAGCTTAGCGGACCGGGCGGCGGCGCGAAGTTTTTCTTCATCACCTAAAGCTTCCGTTCGCCCTACCGCGATATTGTACCGGAGTGACAATTCGTACTTACCAAATTCCTGAAACACGACCGCCATCTTGTTTCTCAGCTCTTGAAGATCGATCTTGCGGATGTCTTTGCCGTTCACTTTAATCTCACCCTCATCATATTCATAAAAACGGCAGAGCAGTTTGATGAGCGTTGTTTTCCCCGATCCATTCGCCCCTACAATGGCAATTCTTTCTCCCGGTGATACTGAAAAGCTGATTCGATTTAGAACATCGCCTGTGTGCATGTCATTCGGTTCAGGCTGCTCGTCGTGTTCCCGCATTTCTTCATCTTCAAGCTCATCGAGCATATCCAAATCTTCCTCATTCACATCAGCTTCATTTTCCCGGGAGCCGGCAGCCGCTTCTCTGAAAGGATAGCGGAAGGTGACATTTTTGAATTCGACTGCCAGCGGTCCTGCGTCCCCGAGAGATTCGCCATTGGAAGGAAGCCTGATATCCTTTTCGGCGTTCATAAAAAGAAAAAAGTCTCTTCCCATTCTCCATATATCCAACGTATCTGCACCTTCCTTGGCGATATCCCGGAGAGCCGTTGATAATTGGAACACGGCCCCCAAGTACAACGATATATCCCCCACAGAAAAACTGTTTGAATGGGATTGGGACAGGATCCAAAAGTACCCCAAACCCGTTCCCGCCCCCGATAAGAAACCCGTTAAAACCGACCAGCGCGCGCTTCTGACTTGAATATTCCGCAGCACAGAATATAAGCCTTTAAAAGCAGATTGATATAAATCAAGAAAGAAAGATCCCAAGCCAAACAGGCGTACTTCTTTGGCGGATCGTCTCCCGAGCAGAATGTGGCGAGCATATGCGGCCCTCCTTCTGACAGGGGCGTAATCCTTGTGATATTCCCACTCCATTTCATTGTAATGATTATGGACAAAAGCGAATGGAGCGGTAGATAAAATGAGGATGACAGCAAGAACGGGCGACAGGTAGGCAATAATCAAAACAACGCCCGCCAAAGACATAACGGCTGTCACCAAGTTCGAACTGATATTAATGAATTGGGAAGGAAGCCATGTCGAGCGATCCCGCAGTGTTTCCAGCCGGTCCCTGTACTTTGGATCCTCAAAAAAACGCATCCCCGGAATGCGGTCAAAAGCGTCGATTAACAAACTGTTGACTGTGATCATCGACCTCTCAGAAAGCATGGCCTTCACCCATTTTTCCAATGATTTAACGACACTGATCATGACCAGGCTTCCCGCATAAATGACAGCCCATATTTCCGCATAGATGACCGCTTCCTGCTCGACAATGCCGTCGATCATTTGCTTTGAAGCGTACAATTGGATTAAAGGTGCTCCGGCTTCGATCAGCATGAAGATAACCATGCAAATCATCAGCCGCGGACCGGATTTCCAGACCATTTTCCCAAGCAGGCCCGCCGTTTGCAGCGGCTCTTGAATATGCTTCATCTTCAACACATGCTTCACCTTCATTTTCTATACCTATTGTGGTCATTGATACGAGTATATTTTGGCTTTCTCCGGCGTATTGACGGTTTCGATATCAGCCATGACCCTTGGTTTTCCCGGACGGCTCCGATCGAGAAGGTGCTCCTTCCCCTTGGATGCTTCCCTGAGCCATATTTCCAAGTCAATGACAGATCTCATGTACTGATAGCCCATGCCCAGATCATTATTTGGATCTTCAGAGCGAATAGCCATAGCCAGCAAGTGTTTCCACCATATATCGCGCTTAATGATGCCGAGCTCTTCAACAAAGACGTGCTCTCCCGGTTCAAATAGCTGAAGAACGTGTCTGCGGTCATTCATAAAGCTTTTCCTGGCCATATGGGCATATGTTGTTTTCGTTGATCTGTTATAAACATAGGCAGGCAGGATATCGGTGAAAGATTTGCGAAGAAGCATTTTAGAGCCTGCATAATGTTCTTCAAGCCCTTTTAAAACATCAAAATGCTGTTCAGGCGGTACGGAAAATGAAAATTCGATCAGCCTCCGATCCAAAAACGGATGGTACGTAGGCAATGTCACACCAACAGCATCCATGTACCTCGCTCTCGGCCACAAAAAGTCATAATGGAACCTCTTACCCCACACCGAGAGCTCCCGGCTTTTTCGATAGCGAAGATGATCCTCCTTATTGATCTCCCGTTCTCTCTTTCGGTGTTCTTCAGTAAAATATTCAGGCAGCTCATATTCCGTATCTGACCACAGCAGGTCGTAATAGAGCTTTTCTCCGATATAAGGCATGAAAGGGGCGATTCCATATTGAAATCCCAGCTTCAGCATCTCTTTCATGCTGCCGCCTGACCATTCGCGAAGCAATTTGTAGATTTCAGAAAACCGTCTCTGCCGAAGCAGAGAATCGATCACTGACACTTCTCCGCTAAAAATGAAATCCCCGCCCTCACCCGTCAGGACAGACGAAGCACCATACTCCTCAGCGATCACTGTAAAAGTCTCATTAACCAGTGAATTGGCTCTCGGATCAGGACCGTCTACAAACCAAAGCGGATCACGCCCGATTTCCGCGTTTGGAATTTTGGCTGTGGCGTCTCCGAGAATGATCAGGCCGGGAATATCCATATCGCGCATCATATTTTTTACAAGGTCCTTGTCATGGCTTAATATCATGTCAGGTTCGGCAAATGATATATTGACGGCCAGCAGCTGTTCCTTCCGTCCGCCTGCAATTGCGGCGGCGGTTACGGCAGCTGAATCCAGTCCGCCGCTTAATTCGACAATATGCTTTTCATCTTTTAAACGATCTGCTGTCACTTCCTGAAAAAGCTCCCGGAACCGCGGAACTGCGTCTCCAGCAAGATCTTTCCCGTTTAACAGCTGCGAAAGTCCCCAATAGCTGTGCGCATGAACCGCATGATCCCGGCCAAGAAAAGCGTAGGACGCCGCAGGCACTTTGCGTATTCCTTTAAAAAACGTCCGATCTTCAAAGCCGTTTTCTCCTACAGCAAAGCCTGAAGTAGGAAACATTCTGCACACATTTTGATCGATCGCAAAAGGAATGTCATGAACAAGCAAAAGGATGCGCAAGTCATTCGCTGCAAACCATTCTCCTTTCGGACTGACCCAGTAGTAAACAGGACGGGTTGCGTATATATCAGTCGCCAAAACAAGGCTATGTAGACTGTCATCCCACCACATCATCGTAAATTCGCCATGCGAGTGAGACAGCATGGCAGCTTGATCCTGCTTCAAAGACACGTACAGCTTGTCATATTGTTCAATCTTTCGGGTGCCATCCGATTTTGCGTTAAGACCGCCGCTGATCCAGCCGTCTAAGATGACGGGATGCAAAAGATTTATTTGAGTTGTAGGTCTAAAAGCTTCATCGTATCGGATATGCGCTTCAGCCATGTTTGCGATCCCGCGGCTGTAGCTGTGAATCCGTTCCACCCGTCCCCATTTCTTGACGGCGGAAACCCACTCATGCCATGCAACGGTGTTGTCTCCCTGCATTCCAAACCATACTTTCATACTAGAGATAACACCCACCTTTCAGCGTAAGCGCTCATCTTATACGTCTGTAAAACTTTTAAATCCTTATTTTTATGATTCGGATCGATCGATTTGCCGTTTTCCATTTGAACCCACGCATGAGAAAACAGCTTGTCATCAATTTTCTTGACCCCGATCATGAGATCAGCATCAAACCCATTGCTGAATAATATAGATTGAATCGTTAATGCAATAGAAACGCATGAAGTAACCAAATGGTCGTCTTCATCAAGCGAATATAAATATTCGCCGTTCTGGTGCAGTTCGTCTATATCAAGCAGCCCTGCACCTCTTTGCTGTGCGCTTGCATACAGCGGAAACAGATGGATCGCAATTTTTTCATAAGCTTCTTCAAAATCATGATTTAACAGCATCATACGTACAAAAGCATGAACGGTTGTAAAATATTCGTGATTTTTGACAAGCGCTCTTTTTTTCATCAGCTTTTATCCTCTATTTCAATCAGCTTATGATGTGTCAGTTCCTGTATCGCCTCATTTAATATCGCTGACAGTTCTTCCTCTGTCTGATCGAACGCCGATTGCCACTTGATCAGAATATCTTTTTTATCCTTTCGCTCATTTTCAATTTCGATCCACAGCTCTTTTAAAGCCCCTTCCAATCCGAAATACTGCCCATTGTCCAGGTTTAGGACGATGCATTCATTTTCCAACACGGTTGTCGCTGTCTCTTGATTTCGAATAATTTTCAAAGATTAGACCTCCCCGGTATGCATGATTTCAGAAAAATAAAGGAGAAGAGAGCCGGCAAGCTCTCTTTCAGCACTTTATGCATGATGTTCTTTCCACGCCCTTGGCGAATGCCGTTATCATTTCAGCTTTGGAGCGTTTTAAAAAGAGCCTGCAATGCGACGATACCCCTGAATTTACCAACTGACCACATGAATCAGATTATCACAGGACAATATCAAAAAAACCGCAAAAAACTACCGAAAACCGACATGAATAGCCAATGGCATCAATGGGCCATTATTACGGGATTTATTCGGAGGAAAAAGAAAAAGAGAGCCTATCGACTCTCTTTTGCAGGGAAAAGCAAATATATACTTTGTCTAAACTTTCTGCTTGATCAAATTAAGCATCGTTCCTTTTTTTACTGCGCAGTACCGTGACGTTACTTTGAGCTTTTTATAGATTTTGCTCAAGTGATACTCTACGTTGCGCGTCGACATTTGTAGGTCTGCTGCGATCTCTTTATTTGTTTTACCGCTGGCCACCTTCTGCAAAATATCCAGTTCTGTGTCTGTTAAATGCTCGTCCACCGCGAGATCGGAATCAAGCCTCAGTTTTTGCAGCAAGCCGTCGGGAAATAACACAGCCCCTTTTAAACACAATAAAATACTCGAAGCAATCATGCTGTCTGTATACGATTTATCGATAAACCCTTTAACTCCGGCCTCAATCAGCTTATTAAAATATGAGTGAATTTCATCTCCCGAAAACATAATGATAATTTTGGATTGAGGTGCGGTTTCCAGCGTTTTAAGAGACAGCTCCAACCCGTTCATTCCCGGCATTTTTAAATCATAAAGAAAAACGTCTATATGTACCTCTTGATTTTTTAAGAGGTCGAGAGCTTCATTTCCTTCGTGGCAAACGATGACATCCATATTATATTTTTTTAATATTTCCTTCATTCCGGATGTCAGAACCCTGTAGTCGTCTACTAACAACACGCGTATCATCAGTAACACTCTCCTTAAATCAGTTTCCTCCGAACAAATACCGCAATAAAAACCCTATGAATAGAATTGAAGGATGATGTCGGGTTTTAGTGCCTTTTTGTGGTTTTTACCACTTTATTCTATGATAGCATGAATATGTAATCAACTGGAAGTAATAAGGAGGTGACACAGATGCGCAAATTGGAAACTGCCCAAGTTAAAAACTATGGTACATTCCTGACTGTTACTCTTTCTAAAAAGAGCAAGCCGGGCGACGGCAAATTCGGCCGCGGCGTAAAACGCGGTTAAGAGTGTATGAGAAAGAGAGAGCCTGTGGCTCTCTCTTTTTCCGTTCAGCAACCAAAAAAGAGTGCGGATCGTTGAAATCCGCACTCTTTTGCCAATCAATTAATGTCCGCTGTGCTCAGAATGTTTTGCACCTGGAGTACCGCCCTCAGGGTTGTCTCCGTGATAGTTGTGAGCAGCGAAGATCCAGACGGAACCGGCAATAATCGCAACCGCAATAAATGCGGCAAACAGCGTATTCCCGACTTGGATTTTGCCGCTGTCACTTTCAGTCATATGCATAAACATTAAGAGCTGAAGTCCAGCTTGGATGATCGCAAAACCGAAAATAATCCACAGCTTTGCAGCCATGCTTAAATCCGTATAAATCACCCACAAGGCCAGTAAGGTCAGCACAATGGACAACACGAACCCGACAATATGCTTCCAAGGAAAGTGGCTGTGTTCAGCCGATTGTTTTGCTGCCATTATACATTCACCAACCCTATCAAATAGACGCCGGTAAAGATGAAAATCCATACCACGTCTAAGAAGTGCCAATACAAACTTGAGATAAACAGCTTAGCAGACGTTTGCGGGGTTAGGCCGCGCTTTTTCGTCTGAAGCAAAATGCCGATAATCCAGAAGATACCGATCGATACGTGCAGTCCGTGTGTTCCCAATAGAACAAAGAAAGATGACCAGTAAGCACTTGTCGATAAAGTGGCACCTTCGTGTACATAATGATTGAACTCATAAAGCTCATAGCTGACAAACCCAGCACCGAGCAACAGGGTAATGATCATCCAGATCATCACGCCTTTCAAACTGCCGCGGCGCATCTCATGCACTGCGATGCCGCATGTGAAACTGCTCGTTAACAGCAGGAACGTCATGATTAAAACGAGCTTTGCGTCGAACAGTTCTGCCGGCAGTACGCCCCCCGCTGTTCTGTTATGAAGAACAGCATAGGTCGCAAATAACGTAGAGAATAAAGCAATCTCCGCTCCAAGAAAAATCCAAAAGCCAAGGATATTCAACCTTCCGATTTCAGAACGGTATTCCATAGGAGCGTTAGAATTGCTGTGTTCTGCATGTTCCATCAATCCCGCCTCCTTTACTTGGCATTCTTTCGTTCAGTCTCTTTTATTTCCTCAACACTTACATAGTAGCCGTCGTCATATTCAAATGAACGAAGAATCATACAGAGGAATACACCGATCAGACCGACGATTCCCATCCAGAACCATTCAAAGACAAGCCCGAATCCAGCAAATCCGAAGCATAATGACATGAGAAACGGACGGCCTGAATTGCTCGGCATATGAATCTTTTTAAACTTGCTTTCAGGATGAATCTCGACATTGTCTTCCTTCATTTGCGCAAATGCGTCAGGTGATGTAACCTCAGGCAGAACCGCAAAGTTATAGTGCGGCGGGATCGCAGAAGATGTAGCCCACTCAAGTGTACGACCCATTCCCCAAGCATCTCCTGATTCTTCGCGTTTTGAATGACGGAAGCTGTAGAAAATGTTGTAGCAGAGAACGATGAATCCTGCGGCCATCAGCAATGCGCCGAATGTCGCAATCATGTTCAATGCAGTCCAGCCGTCTTCTGCTCCGTATGTGTAAATACGGCGAGGCATTCCTTGCAATCCAAGGAAATACATCGGGAAGAAACAGATGTTAAAGCCCGTCATGAACAGCCAGAAAAACCATTTTCCGATGCGTTCGTTCAGTTTGTGACCGAACATTTTCGGATACCAGAAGATCAATCCGGCGAAACATGCAAACACAGTACCCGCGATCAGCACATAGTGGAAGTGCGATACGAGGAAGTATGTGTTGTGATATTGATAATCCGCAGCTGCCATCGCAAGCATAACGCCCGTAACACCGCCGATGACGAAGTTCGGAATAAATGCAAGCGACCACAGCATCGGCGTTGTGATTTTGATTCTGCCTCGATGCAGCGTCAACAGCCAGTTAAAGATTTTAACTCCGGTCGGCACCGATATCGCCATCGTCGTAATCGAGAAGAACGAGTTGACCGCCGCACTGTTGCCCATTGTGAAAAAGTGGTGCAGCCAAACGACGAAGCTGAGAACCGAAATGGCAACAATTGAATAAACCATTGCTTTGTAGCCGAACAGCTGCTTTCTTGCGAATGTCGCAATGATTTCTGAAAAAATACCGAAAGCAGGCAAAATAACGATGTAAACCTCAGGATGTCCCCAAATCCAGAACAAGTTCGCCCACAGCATCGGCATACCGCCGTTCGCCAAGGTGAAAAAGGCTGTTCCGAACAAGCGGTCAAATGTCATCAGCGCCAAAGCCACTGTCAAGACAGGGAAGGCGAAAATGATAATCACACAAGTGATCAGCGTTGTCCAAGTGAACATCGGCATCCGCCATAGGGTCATGCCTTTTGTACGCATTTTCAGGATGGTCACCATAAAGTTAATCCCGGTGAGAAGCGTACCGATACCCGCGATCTGAAGTCCGAGCAAGTAATAGTTCTGCCCAGGCCCAGGACTCAGCTCATTGCCTGCAAGCGGCATGTAAGCCGTCCATCCTGCATTCGGCGATCCGCCGATGACGAATGAAATATTAAACAGCATCGCTCCGACCATGAAGGTCCAGAAGCTCAAGTTGTTCAAATACGGGAATGCAACATCGCGCGCACCGATTTGGAGCGGTACGACGACGTTCATTAATCCAATAAGAAACGGCATCGCCATGAAAATGATCATGATCGTACCGTGTGTCGTAAACACTTCATTATAGTGGTTTGAATCTAAAAAGCTGTTATTAGGAAGCGTGAGCTGGGCACGCATCATTAACCCGTCGACGCCGCCGCGGAAGAACATAATGACTGCGGCAATGAGGTACATGATTCCTAAACGCTTATGATCGACGGTGGTAATCCATTCTCTCCAAAGCCATTTCCATTTTTTGAAGTATGTCAGCACAAATACGATTGCAATGGATGTAAGCAAAATGGAAATCTGTGCTCCAAGAATTAATGGGTCACCTGTAATTATGAATTCGTCCCATTTCAAATTCATGCAAGCTTCCTCCTTTCCTAGTGAGAATCTTGGTCTTCAGATTGTTTTTGATCTTTGTTTGTCTTCACGTTTTCAAACGGATCTGATTTTGAGTGCGGAGACAATGGTTTATAGCCCAATCTTTCGCGCGCTTTAATGGCGTATTCCGCATCATTTCCGTGGTTAACATACTTCAGGTGTGTCGATGAGAACGTCATTTCGTCCGCATGCTGAGGAAGCATCAGTTCATCGTACTGGTTTTTCGTCAGCTTAGGAGCTTCTTTCTGCGTTTTCTTCACCCAGTCGTTAAACTTGCTTTCAGATACCGCTTTGACATTAAACTGTTGTTCTGCAAAACCTTCACCTGTGAAGTTTGCATTTCGGCCTTTATAAGTACCCTCATGGTCTGCCTGCAAATATTGCTCCATTTCCATTCCGGACATGGCATATTTTTGCCCGCCAAGCTGCGGAATCCACAGTGACGCCATAGAATCGGCAGATGAGATTTTAAACAAGATCGGTCTGTCTGTCGGGATATTCAAATAGTTGACCGTTTCGATATCCTGTTCCGGGTAGCTGAATACCCATTTCCAATCGACAGATGTCGCATATACGACCAAAGGTTCCTTGTCCTTTGATGCTTTTGGAGCCTCTTCTAGAGAATAAATTGTTTGAACTGTCGGCACTGACAGCGCAATAACAATTAAAATCGGAACCACTGTCCAGACGATTTCTAAAAATGTATTGCCTTCTACTTCCGGGCTGTAAGGAGACTTTCTGTCTTTACGCTCACGGTATTTCACAATCATCACAGTAAAAAGGACAAATACGACCGCTACGATAAACAGCATAAATCCAATCGATAATAGAATAAGATCTCTTTGCTGCGAAGCAACCGGTCCTTTAGGATCCAATACCGCGATTTGACTGCAGCCGCCCAATAAAAAAATGGAGGAAAGTAGAGTCAGCATAATCAGTGGTTTAAATGCTCTGAACAAGAGGATCACCATCCTTCCTTAAATGATGTCTAAAATTTGGTCAGAATATCTAAGATAAAAGGATTCTGAAAAACTTTTTTCTTCTACCTTGCTATGCTATCAAAATCTTCACCAATTAGCCTTATTTTTTTCGATTGTTCACCTTTTTTTCACCCAAATGTCACAAAATCGTCAAAATTTGTTCATGATATTATGAATAATGAAGGAAATAGACTGGTAATTTTTTAGTTCTTTTTACACACATAGCAAGAGCTGACAAATCCCTCCGAAACAAAAAATCTGTCAAATTTAGGTTTACCACAATAAAAAACTTTGGTCAATCATTAATTTAACATTGTTAATTTTTTTCATAGTGAATCATTATCTTCCTCCATTCCTTTTCCCTGTTGACAGCACGCTTTAAACTTCAAAACATCAAAAAAGAGCTTCCTTCTGTAACTGAAAGCTCTTTTTCATCCTATTTAATAGGCGTCACCGCATTCTAGCTTTGATAGCCGTTCGGATGTGCTTTAAACCACTTCCACGCGCTGTCAATGATCGTTTCCAGCTCGGCGTATTTCGGCTGCCATCCCAGTTCTTTCACTGCTTTTTCAGAAGAGGCGATCAGCTGTGCCGGGTCTCCAGCACGCCGCTCTGCAACCTCCGCCGGTATCGGGCAGCCTGTCACTTTCCGGGCTGTTTCAACGACTTCTTTGACCGAAAAGCCCGTGCCGTTTCCGAGATTGTATACAGTGCTTTCTCCGCCCTTTCGAAGCCTTTCGACAGCGAGAATATGCGCGTCGACCAGATCCATTACATGGATGTAGTCTCTGATGCACGTACCATCTGCAGTCGGATAGTCGTCGCCGAAAATCATAATCTTGTCGCGTTTGCCAAGCGCGACTTGAAGAATGATCGGGATCAGGTGCGTCTCAGGCTGATGATCTTCGCCGACCAATCCGTCTACATGCGCACCGGCAACATTAAAGTAGCGAAGGACGACATGACGGATTCCATATGCTTTTTCAGACCACTTCAGCATTTTTTCAATCGCGAGCTTCGTTTCCCCATACGGGTTTGTCGGATCCGTCGGATCTGTTTCCATAATCGGCACACGATCCGGTTCTCCGTATGTTGCAGCCGTTGATGAGAAGACAATTTGCTTTACATCGAACTCTTTCATGACCTTTAACAGGCAAACGGCTCCGTAAACATTGTTGTCATAATATTTGAGAGGATCTGTTACGCTTTCTCCAACCAAAGAATCGGCCGCGAAATGCATGACAGCCTCAATCTCGTTTTCCTGAAATACTTTTCTTAGGAATGCTTCATCGCGCAGATCTCCATTATAGAAAGAAGCTCCCTTTAAAGCCGCCTCTTGATGTCCAGTTTGCAGGTTATCAATAATCACGACTTCTTCATTGCGGCTTAACAGTTCCGCTACAGCATGGCTTCCAATATAGCCCGCCCCTCCGCATACTAATATTGCCAATTCATTTCTCTCCTTTCAGCGGCGTTATTCTTCCATTTTAAGTCTATAAAACGCCTGTGAATCTCTTTTTTAATCCTAAGATGATATATTCGCTTTTTCATTTTACCACCTTCAGCATTTTCCAGCTCGTATTTTCATCATTTCTTCAAATAAAAACTAGGGGCAAAACAAGTGGAAAGGTTTCTGTTCCATTAAATGCCTTACAAGGAATAGTTCGGGTTTTTATCCATTACAATGGTTTCATCCTGGTGAATTAAAGCGATTTTGAGGCAAAAGCTATACTTTTTTCTCTGCATTTGAAACCAATGTTCTTTTTTTCCACTTAATACTGGTCGATAATAGTATTTTCGTATTACCCTTCTTTAACCCATACAGCAACTAAGCCGAAAGGACCCTCCCTACCCACCATGTCTTTATTCTAAATCATTCCTTGAAACCATTGATTTTCCAATACTTTTTCGTAATAATCTGCCAAAAATCTCTTTCTTATTTTTAGAATATTCAAAGGATATTCGGCTGCAATTGAGAAATTCTTAATAGGGAAAAATGATCATTTTTAATTGAATACTATCCAGTCAGTAATTGATTGTTTATTATTATAAGTAAGAATCTAAGATTTTTTGGTTTTTTTAGTCAGTTATTTAGGGAATAGGTAGGTTTATCAAAGATGACTTTGTGAATTTTTTATGAAATTTGTCATTGTTTTCACATGGCTGTTGTTTTATAACTTTTATTGCATCTCAAGGAAAAACCGTTTTTTTCTTTGAGGTGAACAACGTCTTATCATATTGGAGGAAGCTATGAATACTCAAACGAAACACAAGTTGGACAAAGATTGGGTGATTTTGATGAAGGAGGCGAAAAAACTTGGGCTGCAAATTGAAGATGTGAAAGAATTTCTTCACAGTCAGCCCGTCCAAAGCGATGCTGAAAAACCGATAAAGCAGTAAGCGTTTAGAAGCATCAGTTATCCAAAAAAACAGGCGGTTCTGTTGAATCTTGATCTATCAAGATGATCCAACCGGCTGTTTTAACGAGTGTTTTAATTGATAATGACGTATTTGAGCAGCAGGCCTGCTGCCTGTGTATAGATTCTGTCTGCTCCATAGAAACGCGCGTTTTAAGGAGCAGCCTTACCTTTGCCCTGTACATAGGTCGTTTCATTTTTCCAGCTTCACTCTCTTAAGGGGTACCAGACCGGATTGAATAAGGCGTTTTAGAGCCATTGCTAACCAACGCTGACGCCAGCAGTCCCATTCACTTTCTTCTGCATCGGTTTCGATTGCCTTTCTCCCGAAGGGGGGCGGAGCTTTTCGTCTTGATCCTTCTGATAATATCCTCATGCTTCCTTTCCATTCTCTCTTTTCTGTTAAGTTCGCTTATATAATCGATTTTTCCGATGGTAAATATCTAAAATATCAATTTTACTGATGATTGTTGTTATCTTAAACTGAATTCATGACCGATTCCAAAGGAGGATGAAACAATATGGGGATAGCAGCAATCTGCGGAAGCTCCCGTGAAAATGGAAATACGGAAGAACTGATGAATCGATTAGTAGACGGACTTGATGCCGATAAGATATTTCTGCGAAACTATCACATTCAGCCCGTATCGGACTACAGGCACAGCAATACAGCCCCTTTTTACCCTGATGATGACTACAGAGACCTGATCAGCCGGGTGCTGGAGAAGGATATCCTAGTTTTCGCCACTCCGATCTATTGGTACGGCATGTCGGGTCTGATGAAAAATTTTATTGACCGCTGGTCACAGACATTGATAGAGCATGGAAGATCTGCATTTAAACAGCAAATGGCGAAAAAAACGGTCTACGTGGCAGCTGTCGGAGACGATGATCCCCGCTTGAAAGGGCTGCCGCTCATTCAACAGTTTCACTACATATTTGATTTTATGAACATGACATTCGACGGCTATTTGCTCGGCAAAGGAAACAAGCCCGGCGGCGTGATAACAGACCGGGAAGCGATTGCGTCTGCAAATGAACTGAGAAGGAAGCTGACAGAGGCGGAAACGAGGCGGAAGGCATGACAAATGAGAAGAAAAAGGTGAACAAACGGTTTCTTTTATGGAAAAAACATTTATTCGAGATGATCAGGTCTTTCATCTTATATAAATAAAACGCTGTGTGAAAATTGAAGAATAAATCCGGAGCGTGTTACATACCTTTGTTGTATCTTTTCAGACAAACACAAGGAGGGGCAAAGAACAAATGAGAGAAGGCAAAATAGATTACAGCAAAGCTGCGGCATCTCCGGAGTTCCAGCGGTTGTTATCACGGAAACGGGCTTTTATTGTACCGATGACGATTTTCTTTCTGCTCTTTTATTTCCTGCTGCCGGTTATGACGTCATACTTCACATTTTTGAATCAGCCGGCAGTCGGAGCCATCACATGGGCATGGGTTTTTGCGATAGCTCAGTTTGTTATGACATGGACGCTGTGCATTATGTATACAAAAAAAGCCGGTCAATTCGATCAAATTGCAAGCGATTTCAAAAAGAAGATTGGAGGCGTTGATTCATGAGTGCCACAGCCTTTATTCTGTTTCTTGCCATTGTTGCTCTCACGCTTGTCATTACGTATTTCGCGGCCAAACAGACAAAAACGGCCAATGAGTTTTACACGGCGGGAGGAGGGCTTACCGGCATTCAAAACGGACTGGCTATTGCGGGAGATTACATGTCAGCGGCTTCTTTCCTCGGCATTGCCGGGATGATCGCTTTGAACGGGTTTGACGGTTTTTTCTACAGCATCGGCTTCCTCGTCGCTTATTTAGTCGTGCTTTACATAGTGGCAGAGCCGCTCCGAAACCTCGGCAAATTTACAATGGCGGACATGATTGCCTCTCGTTTTAAACAAAAGAAAATTCGCGGTGTCGCCGCATTAAACACGATCACGATCTCCACCTTTTATATGATTGCACAGTTAGTCGGCGCCGGTGCGCTGATCAAGCTTCTGCTCGGCATCGATTATACGCTGGCCGTGTGCATTGTCGGGGTTTTGATGACCATATACGTCGTATTCGGAGGAATGATCGCAACCAGCTGGGTCCAGATCATCAAGGCCGTTCTCTTGATGGCAGGGACGCTCATTATCTCAATCATCGTTTTTTCAAAATTCGGCTTCAGCCTGACGAACATGTTTGAACAAATGAAAACAGCTACTCCGCTTGGGGCTGATTTTTTGAACCCCGGCAATAAGTATAAAGTTCCTCTTGAAACACTTTCACTCAATTTGGCACTCGTCCTCGGGACAGCCGGCCTGCCTCACATTCTCATCCGGTTTTATACAGTAAAAGATGCCAAAACGGCAAGGAAATCGGTAATCTCGGCTACATGGATTATCGGTATATTTTATATTATGACGGTCTTTCTCGGTTTTGGTGCTGCCGCGTTTGTCGGTTTTGAAAACATTTTAGCTGCCGATAAAGCGGGGAACATGGCTGCACCGCTGCTTGCTCAGGCGCTCGGCGGAGATTTTCTGTTCGCCTTCGTCTCAGCCATCGCGTTCGCAACGATTTTGGCGGTGGTCACAGGCCTTGTGCTGTCGGCGGCATCCGCTTTTGCGCATGATATATACAGCCAGATTATCAGAAAAGGCGCGGCTACGGAAAAAGAGCAAATGATCGCTGCAAGATGGGCTTCCATCGGCGTATCCGTCCTTTCGATTCTGCTTGCTGTCTTCGCCCAATCGCTGAATGTCGCGTTTCTTGTCTCGCTTGCATTTGCCGTGGCGGCAAGCGCCAATCTGCCGCTCATTATCTTCACCGTCTTCTGGAAAAAATTTAATGCGGCCGGCGCTTTGGCCGGCAGTCTGACCGGTCTTTTAAGCGCGCTGATTCTCGTCTCCATCAGCCCGAGTGTCTGGGACCCGGCCGGAAACGCTATCTTTGTTGGAGAACCGCTGATCCCGCTTTCCAACCCGGGTATCATCTCCATTCCGCTCGGCTTTCTAGGCGCTTATCTCGGGACGATTCTGTCTTCAAAAACCCCTGATCAAGAAGCATTTGCAGAAATTCAGGTCAAAGCACATACAGGCATTCACATGGATCAATCTTAAACTGGATGCACACCCGAAAAAAACTTATGAGCCGGCCGGCTCATAAGTTTTTTTATTCCCGAAAGCTCGCCAGCCGCTCGTTCAGCGCTTTCGTGTGCCGGTAGACATCTCTGTAAATTTGAAACAGAGCTTTGTATTGTCTGCTGTATTCACGGCGGGGTGAAAAGGTTTCTTTGATGAGAACGAATCGGTCTGCACAAGCTTCAAGCGACGGAAACCAGCCGCACCCGACGGCCGCGATCATGGCTGCTCCATATGCCGGCCCCTGTTCGCTTGTGAGTCTGATGATGTCGGCGTTGAAGATATCCGCCTGGATTTGCAGCCATTGATCGCTTTTGGCGCCTCCGCCGATTGAAATCACGCGGCTGATATCCTTTCCCGCGGCACGGAATTGTTCAATGCTCTCGTGTAGGGAGAATGTGATGCCTTCAATGACGGCTCTGACGAAGTCCGCCCGTGTATGTGCGCTGTCCATCCCGATGAAGCTGGCGCGAATATCTGCGTCGGCATGAGGGGTTCTCTCCCCTGACAAGTAAGGGGTAAACAGCAGCCCCCGGGCACCGGGACGGGAATGGTCAATATCGCTAATTAATTCGTCAAATGACGTTTGCCCGGCAAATACATCTTTAAACCAGCTGAAGCTGCGTCCTGCGGAAAGCGTCACTCCCATTGAATAAAACGCATTGGGGGCGGCGTGGTTCAGAAAATGAATATTGCCATCAAACGCTTGATCTCGGTTTGATTCATATGTGAGAACAACCCCTGAGGTGCCTATGCTGCAAAGGGCCGTTCCTTCTCTTAAAATACCGGCGCCGACCGCGCCGCATGCATTATCAGCGCCGCCGGCAAACACCTTGACTTCAGGAGCCAGACCGGTTTCGGCCGCGAATTCCGGACTGACGCCGCCGACACAGGCGCACGGCTCAATCAGATCCGGACATAAGGACTCCGGGATGCCGAGCTTGCTGCAGATTTCCCCGCTCCATGTCTGATGTTTCACATCGAGCAGGAGCGTTCCGGCCGCATCTGAATATTCGCTGTGCAGACGCCCCGTCATCGTGTACCTGACGTAGTCTTTCGGCAGCAAAAAAAACGGCCGCCTTTTCAAAAAATTTTTTTTCATGTTCTTTCACCCATAAAAGCTTCGGAAGGGTAAAGCCTTCGAGCGCCGGGTTTTTCGCGATCTCGAGCAGGCGCTCCTTTCCGACTTTCTCGTTAATCAGACGGCATTGTTCGGTTGTCCGTGTATCGTTCCACAGGATCGCGTTTCGCAAAACCTCTCCTTTGCCGTTTAAAAGTACCAATCCATGCATCTGTCCGGAAAAGCTGATCCCTTTAATCTGAGATGCTTTTCCCGGGAAATGCATAACTAATTCCTTAATGGCTTCCTTCGTTTTTACCGCCCATTCTGCGGGATCCTGTTCAGAATAACCGGAATGGGGCTGAATGATTGAAAATGGTTTGGAGACCTCGCCGCACAGCTCTCCCCGCTGATTGACAAGGATGATTTTAACCGCGCTGGTGCCGAGGTCGACCCCGATCACGTATTCCACTAGCGTGTCTCCTTTTCTGCCGGCGCTTCGCGCAAAGCGTTCAATAAGTAACGGTTAACGGTCGCTTTCAGTCGTTCCTGGCGGCCTGACTGATTTTCAATTTGGTCGTGTTCAAGAGCGTATGCGGCAAGCTTATTCAGATCGGTGCGGCCTTCTTTGATCTCAAGCCCGATCCCTTTCGTATAGCTTTCATAACGCTCTTCAATGATCTGGTCGAGGGCTTTGTCTTCAAGCAGACGGGAGGCGACTTTCAAGCCGACTGCATACGTATCCATTCCTGCGATATGAGCGTGAAATAAGTCTTCATCCGCAAAAGACGGGCGCCTTACTTTAGCATCGAAGTTAATACCACCGGTTTTAAACCCGCCTGCTTTCAAAATTTCATACATCGCAAGTACTGCAGAATACAGATCGGTCGGGAACTCATCAGTATCCCAGCCCAGGAGCAAATCGCCCTGATTGGCGTCAATGGAACCCAGCACGTCGTGCAAGGCAGCCACCCGTAGTTCATGCTCAAATGTATGCCCGGCCAAGGTCGCATGGTTCGCCTCAAGATTGAGTTTAAAATGGTCTTTTAAACCGTAAGTTTCTAAAAAAGCGATCGTTGTGGCCGCATCAAAATCGTATTGGTGCTTCGTCGGCTCCTTCGGCTTCGGCTCGATCAAAAATTGGCCGTCAAAACCGATTTCGCGCGCATACTCAACCGCCATTCTATAAAATGAAGCCAAGTTTTCGAGTTCAAGCTTCATATTTGTATTCAGCAATGTTTCATAACCTTCTCTTCCGCCCCAGAACACATAGTTTTCCGCTCCAAGCTCCTTGGCGATATCCAGTCCTTTTTTCACTTTTGCGGCCGCATAGGCATAGACATCCGCATTGCAGGAAGTTGCGGCCCCGTGGACATACCTCGGATGGGTAAACATATTGGCTGTATTCCAAAGCAGCTGAACACGGCTAGTCTCCATCATTTCTTTAAGAAAAGACGACATTTGATCCAAATACGTAAATGTCTCACGCAACGTTGCTCCTTCATCAACGATATCAACGTCATGAAAGCAGAAATAGGGCACGCCGAGCTTTTCAAAGAATTCAAAAGCCGCTTCCGCCCGGGCTTTTGCTTTATCCAAAGGATGTGTCATCCGGTTCCACGGCCGGAACATCGTCCCGTCACCGAAAGGGTCTTTCCCGTCCGCATCAAAGGTATGCCAATACGCAACAGCGAAGCGAAGATGTTCCTTCATCGTTTTGCCGCCGACGTATTCATCAGGGTTGTAATATTTAAATGCGTAAGGATTTTCCGAATCGGCTCCTTCATACTCAATCACTCCGACATTTCTAAAAAACATTCCGATCTCCCCCTTCACTTTTCCTTGCAAAGCAAACGTTAAAAAATAAGTTTGTTTAACCATTAAACTAACTTCCTTGTATTTATTTTACAAGATGAATCAACCGCTTTCAATGGAAATGAAGGAAAAAATTGAGTTTTCTAAATTTGTTATACTATAATAAATTCACAGCTTCAAAACAATGGAGTGATTGACATTGAATACAGCGGATCAAGCCCTTGTAAAAAAAATGAACAAAGCTCTGATTCTTGATCAGATTATTGAGAACGCACCCATTTCAAGAGCAAAACTTTCGGAAATAACGGGATTAAATAAAGCGACCGTTTCCTCCCAAGTATCTTCCTTGCTTCAAAAGGACATCATTTATGAAACCGGCCCCGGCGAGTCAAGCGGCGGCAGGAGGCCCGTGATGCTGAAATTCAATCGAAAAGCCGGCTATGCGGTCGGTATAGATATCGGAACCAATTATCTGATTGTTGTGTTAACCGATCTTGAAGGGCATTTGATTGAACAATTCGAACGGACGCTGGATGAAGAAGACATTCAGGCGACAGAAGAGGCATTAATCGAATTGACAGGGCTAGCCGTTGACAAAATACCGCCTTCCCCATACGGATTGACCGGAATCGGCGTTTGCGTACCCGGCTTGGTAGACAACGAACGGCAGGTGGTGTTTACGCCAAATAAGCCAATCCATTTGATTCCGTTAAAGGAAAAACTGGAAGAAAGGTTCGGCGTTCCCATTTTAATTGAAAACGAAGCAAACGCCGGCGCCGTTGGCGAGAAGAAATACGGAGAAGCCGGACAGCTGGAGCATGCCGTGTTTGTCAGCATTAATACCGGGATTGGTTTAGGGATTTTAATGAATGGAAAACTGTTTAGAGGTGTGCAAGGTTTTTCCGGAGAAGCCGGGCACATGTCCATTCACTTTGACGGCCCATTGTGCCGGTGCGGGAATAGAGGCTGCTGGGAGCTTTACGCTTCGGAAAAAGCCGTCTTCTCTCACTATGGAGCGAATTCCGAAGCCTCGCTTTACGAAACCGTTAAAGAACTTGCAGACCGCAGTGATCCGGGGATGATGGAGACGTTTGAAAGATTCGGTTTTCATATCGGCATCGGACTTCTCAACATCTTGAAGACGTTGAATCCCGATACGATTATCTTGCGGAATACCATTGTAGAATCCTATCCGATCATCGTCGATGCGATTAAAAAAACGATTGCCTCAAGAAGTGCTGCAGAAGCCTTGTCTAATTATCATTTGAAAATCTCCTCGCTTGGCCGCACTGCCTCATCGCTCGGCATGTCCTCCCTGGTGATCGGGCATTTTCTGGAACGGTTTATGAACGAGAGATTTTAATTTTTATATCAAAAAGCGCATATTCCATTTAGGAATGCGCGCTTTGTTTAGCAGCTTGCACTTTCTTGCTGAACGCCTCGGCGGCCGCCTTTGGATCGGCAGCTTTGCTGATGGCGCTGATGACACTGATGCCGTCAGCGCCGGCCTCGATGACGGGGGCGCAGTTTTCGGCCGTGATCCCGCCGATTCCGACCACAGGTAT
The DNA here is from genome assembly GCF_054161455.1 of Bacillus sp. PK6-026. Lineage (NCBI taxonomy): Bacteria > Bacillati > Bacillota > Bacilli > Caryophanales > Bacillaceae > Bacillus > Bacillus sp. PK6-026. The sequence goes on from NZ_CP096418.1 coordinate 4,039,952, forward strand.
GCCAATCCCCTGCCTGCGGAGCTCTTGAATGAGCGAGACACCCTGCACAGCTTTTGTATCCCGCTTTGTTTCAGTCGGGTAAACCGGTCCTGCACCGATATAATCCGCTCCATCCTTTTCCGCCTTTACGACTTCTTCAAGTGTATGCGCGGAAACACCGAGGATTTTGTCCCCGATTCTCGCTCTGACGTCGGCGGCCTTATCATCATCCTGCCCGATATGCACCCCATCGGCGTCAAGCGCAAGCGCGAGTTCTACATCATCGTTGATGATAAACGGAACATTGAACTGTTTGCAAAGAGCCTGCACCTGTCGAGCAAACGCCTTTTGATCTCCTGCTTTTAACGCGCCCTCGCCTTTTTCGCGGAATTGAAAAAGTGTCGCACCGCCTTTTAAGGCTTGTTCAATGACAGTTAAAGGATCGCCTGCAGTATTGTTTGAACCCATAATAAAATAGACTGACAACAGATCTTTTATCGTTTCTTTTGAGACTCGCGTCATCTTATTCCACCTCTCTGATCCTGCCGCGTTCTTTTATATCCATCGCTTCAACAGCGGCAAGCTGATTCAAAAACTCGATTTGAAAGCTTCCGGGCCCCAGGTTTTCCGTTTTCTCCGCGGCCAACTCGGCCGCCGTTCCATAAAAAGCGGCTGCAGATACAGCGGCATGGCAAACGTCTTTTTCAACGGCGCAAAACGCACCGATGACAGAGGTAAACAGACAGCCTGTCCCCGTCACTTTCGTTAACAGTTGATGTCCGTTGCCTACGGTATACGTTTTTGTTCCATCCGTTATGACATCTTCAGCTCCGGTTATGATGACGGCTGTATCCCATAATTTCGCGGCTTTTTTGGCGAGCTCTGTTCTGTCGCCGCTCCCTTCGCCTGCATCCACGCCTTTGATCAGCCAGTCCTCTCCAAGCGTGTTGGCAATTTCCGCGGCATTGCCTCTGACGGCGGAAACCTTCACTTCGCGCATAATCGCTTGAGCCGATTCTGTTCGAAACGGCGTCGCCCCAGCACCGACTGGGTCAAAAATAACCGGCACACCGTGTTCATTGGCGGACTTTCCTGCAATGATCATCGATTCAACAGATTCCCGGCTGAGCGTGCCGATGTTCAGCACAAGGGCTCCGGCGATCTTTGCCATGTCGGCGGCTTCTTCCCTCGCATACGCCATCACCGGCGATGCGCCGAGAGCCAGTAAACCGTTCGCCGTAAAATTGGTGACGACATTGTTTGTCATATTGTGTACGAGCGGTTTTTGCTTTCTGACTTTCTCAATTCCTCTTGCGGCATCTTCTAGATTCATTCGGCTGCATTCCCTTCTGTTTTTGAATTTTCGCTCCATATATACGATTTTGTATGATCAATCCACGCCCTCGCCGCGAACGACAGATAGCGGTCTTTTCTCCAAATGACGGCGACATGCCAAGGAATGGCCGGCCTCACCAGCGGAATGATTCTCACTCTTTCCGGGTCAAGATCGCGGCAGATTCTTTCGGGCAAAAGCCCGATTCCAAGGTTAGCGGAAACCATTTCGCTGATGAAATCCCATTGCGAGGTTTCATAAATGACATTCGGCTGAAATCCAGCCTTCAAGCAAGCCGTAATGATCCGTTCGTGAAGAACAAAGTCTTCCCGGAAAAAGATAAACGGTTCTTCGCTTAACTGCCGAAGCTCGATCTCATCCGCATCGGCAAAACGATGAGACGGGTGGACGATCAGCATCAAGTCTTCTTTTACGATTGTAAAGGAGTGAAAAATCTCCTCTTTTGCAGGCAAGACGACAACGCCGATATCAAGCGATCCGTCTTCCACTCCTTCCTGCACTTTCACAGAGCCGTGCTCAACAAGCTGAAAGGTGACGTTCGGATATTTGTCTCTGAAATCCCCTATCACTTTCGGAAAAAAGCCGGAGCCGATCATCGGCGGCAAACCGATCCGCACGTGCCCTTTTTTGACGTCCATCAAGTCATTCAGCTCTGAAGTTAAATTTTGAAACGACTTGGTGATTTCCTGGGCCTGCACATACATGCTTTGCCCCGCATCAGTCAGCTCGATCTGACGCCCCCGCCGGTAAAACAGCTCAATCCCGAGCTCTTCTTCAAGATTTTTAATCATTTTGGAAATTGTCGGCTGAGATATGTATAATGACTGAGCGGCTTTTGTGAAGCTTTTCAGACGGGCTACCTCCAAGAAATAGGTTAAGTGGCGTATGTCCATTTGTTTGACACCCTTTCAGAGTTCCTGCTTGTATTCATATTCTAAACCAATTTCATTGTTTTCTGCACCCCCGTGGAGCACCCTTCTACATCAACATAAAAAAACGCCGCCGGCATACAGCCGGCAGCGCCTATCTTCGGGCAATCGCTTCATCCTGTTCCTTCAGCGTGTCCACATTGGAGCGGGTGTCCTCAATGTTTTTACGAACAGCCTCTTTATACTGTTCGACCATATTGCAAATTTCGGCTTCGCGTTCAAGCCACTTTTTCGTAAAATCAAGGTTGTTCCGCCCGAGCGCTCCGGCTGACGGGCTTTTTAAAGACACGGCTTGAAGCGTGCTGCTTACTTGCTCCAGCTGCTTCATAACCGCTGCATGGTTAAGTTTAATCGTTTTGCTCATTTCAACCACCCTTTTAAACCGTTGATTGTGCTGTGCAGAGCGTCGACGGCCTCCTCTCCTTTTTCCATCAGAAAGTCCGCCCGGTCGGCCGACCAGCTTGCAGCTTGAACAGCCCCTTTTTCAGAATCTAAAGCAAATATCTTTAAATCAATTTTATGAATATACCGATCATATTCATCGGTGAAAATTCTGTACATTGCCGTGTGCGCTTCATCACGTGCTTCGTCAAAATCGGCTGCCCTGCTTCCGGTCCACGACTCATCAAGGTTCGGACGCAAAATCTGCCTGATTTCTTCGATTCCGAGGTTTTGTTCCCGCTCTACATCGCGCTTTGCCCGCTCCAGCCTTGCAATTTGTTCTTCCAGCTCTGCCGCCTTATGGGAGAGGACACCGTGTATTTTTTGCAGCGTGTCTGAGTAGTCCATTATTGTCACCTCTGAAATTGCAGTATGATTCGCATGGATTGTTTCCTTGTCAAATTATGATTTGATTGGTTTTTCATAGATTCACATCTTTGACTGGACTTGCTCTCATTTCCAATATTTATAGTTTAAGTCGAAAATCACGGATGTTGAATAGGCTGTAAATACTGTTTTTAGGGATATATACACAGTTCATCATCTTCCTCACAGCGCATTTTAAGGACATATAACCCGTCTTTTTGAATCATCTGTACACCGCTTTCATCGCGGACAAGTCTAAAGACACGGGAATACGGCAGTTTAATGGTCACAAAAAATCGCCAAATGATTCCGGACGACAATTTCTAATTTTAGTCAGGAAACTGTTTCTTTTGACCTGATTTGCGCTTTTAACTATAGACAAAATGAATAATATCTATTCTGTATATGTATTTTACCTATACTTAAAACTCATGTACACTCATGTTTAGAAAGGGGGATAATGACATGAAAACATTCATTAAAGGATTAGGTCAGGTCGCTCTTTTATTTTTATTCGCGCGTTTCATGAATCTGATTGCCGAGGTTCTTCATATAAACATTCCCGGCAGCATTCTCGGGATTATCGTCATTTTTGCGCTTCTTCATTTCAAAATCATTAAGCTGGAATGGATTGAAATCGGCGCCTTGTGGCTTCTCGCGGAGCTGCTTTTGTTCTTTGTCCCTTCAGCCGTCGGGATTATGAACTACGGAGATATTCTGGCTGAATTCGGCACTAGCATTATACTCGTTGTCCTCATCAGTACATTCGTCGTCATGGTGTCGACCGGAATGCTGACTCAATTGATTGCCAAAAGAAAGGAAAGGAAAAAAACATGCTCATCGGATGCTTAAGCCTGATCGCAACAGTGTTAATTTATCTGGGCGCAAAAGCGGTGTATTCACGCCATCCAAAGGTGTATGCGTCACCTTTATTGGTCACGCCGGTGATACTTGTCGGCCTGCTGCTTTTCATCAATGTGCCCTTTGAAGCGTACAATGCGGGCGGTCGCTTGTTGACAGACATGCTCCAGCCGGCAACCGTGGCTTTTGCGATTCCGTTGTACAAATACTTTCCAGTCTTGAAAAAATACGCGGTTGAGATCATTATCAACGTGACTGTAGGCTGCTGTATCGCGATCCTGTCAACAGCGTTTATCGCAAAACTTTTCAAGCTGAATGAAGACCTGATTGAGAGCCTCGTTCCCAGATCGGTCACAACGCCAATTGCAATGAGCGTTTCTGAAATGATCGGCGGAATGCCCGCGGTGACCGCTGTTTTTGTTATATTGACCGCCCTGTCCGGGTCAGTGATCGGACCGATGGTCATTCGCTACTTCCGGATTGATAATGAAATTGCAAGGGGCGTGCTGCTTGGCACAAGCGCCCACGGCGCAGGTACATCAAAAGCATTTGAGCTCAGCTCCGTGTCCGGAACGATTTCAAGCGTATCGATGATCCTGGCTGCGATCATCACGCTTTGCGCAGCGCCGTTTCTCATTTCCCTTATTGCAGTGTCATAGCCGAAAAATAAAAAAACCAAATTGGGGAAGTTTTTTTCCGCCAATTTGGTTTTTTTCATTTAGACATCGAGCAGCACATCAGCAATACTATAAAAGAAATACACCAAAATCCCAACCGAAAAGTGTGAAATTTCCCCGATCCATCCGCCGCCATTTCCGAAAAAATTCATCGCTTTTTTCTTTGGAAAATGTCCACAGAAATCCTGCGAAAGCCCCTGTGAGAAAAGCGGCCGTCAACAATACGTTGACAAAGACCATCACCCTATTCTCAACCTTTCAGCTGTTCAACCGCCGTCTCAAATTCCTTTTCAATCTCTACGGACGGCTTCTTTGTCATCAGGCTGACGACGATGATCACGACTGTACAAACAATAAATCCGGGAATAATTTCATAAACCGGGTCAAAAGCTTTTACTTGCTCCCACACAATAACAGTCAGCGCCCCGGACAGCATCCCTGAAAGCGCGCCCCACTTCGTCATTCGTTTCCAATACAGACTCAGCAGAACGACAGGACCAAAGGCCGCTCCGAAACCTGCCCACGCATAGCCGACAAGATTCAATATCGTTTCATTCGGATGAAGCGCCATCATGAGGGCGATCAGTGAAATCGCGAGGACAGACAACCTTCCGACAAGAACAAGTTCTTTGTCAGAAGCTCCTTTCCGGACAAACGCTTTATAAAAATCCTCTGTCAGCGCGCTTGAGGTTACAAGAAGCTGTGAAGAAATCGTGCTCATGACAGCTGCTAAAATGGAAGCCAGCAAAAATCCCGTAATCATCGATGGGAACAAAAGGTCTGCCAACTTAATGAATATCGTCTCGGCATTCTTTAACGAAAGATGATTTGCGCTGAAATAGGCGATGCCGACGAGTCCTGTCAGCATCGCGCCGCAAATCGAAAAGATCATCCAGCCCATGCCGATTCTTCTGGCACTCTTCAACTCTTTCACGCTTGAAATCGCCATAAACCTGACAATAATATGAGGCTGTCCAAAGTAGCCGAGCCCCCACGCCAGTAAAGAAACAATACCGATTGCGGTTGTTCCTTGAAACGGACGGAGGAGGTCCGGGTTGACCGCGTTCACTTCCGAAAACGCCGGCGCAATTCCCCCCAATTGGACAAATACGACGATCGGCATTAAGATGAGCGCAATAAACATGATCGTCCCTTGAACAAAATCGGTCCAGCTGACAGCCAGAAAGCCCCCGAAGAGCGTATAAAGAATGACAACCCCGGCCGTCAGCCAGATGCCGATCCGATAATCAAGGTGGAATGCTGTTCTGAACAGCTCTCCGCCCGCCACCATTCCGGATGATGTATAAAAAGTGAAAAATACTAAAATAACGAAAGCCGACGTCACCCGTAACAGCCTTGAACCGTCTTTAAAACGGTTTTCGAAATAATCGGGTATGGTAATGCTGTTGCCGGCCGTTTCCGTATACGTTCTCAGCCTCGGCGCAACATACACCCAGTTCAAATAAGCGCCGATTGTCAGACCGACAACGATCCAGCCGCTGCTCAATCCGTTCAAAAACATCGCACCGGGCAGCCCCATTAATAGCCAGCCGCTCATATCGGAAGCACCTGCGCTTAACGCGGTGACGGCGGGGCCCAGATTTCTTCCGCCAAGCATGTAGTCGGTCAAATTTGAAGTTCTTCGATATGCAAAATATCCGATAAAAAGCATTCCTGCCATATAAATACCTATCGATATTAAAATTCCGTAATCCATAACTTCCCCCTGCCTGAGTTTTTCGCGTAATATCAATATACATGAATAATTGATCGACAGGTATTGTTTTTATCGCAAAATTTTCCCCGCCCTTAACATTAACGGCGGCGGATCCGCAAAAAGACAACTTTTAAATAATCGCCTTCAGGATAGCTTTTCACCGTTTTGAAATCTTCGGGAAGCGAATGCTCCTCAAGCACTGTAAAGCGCGTCCCCGTTTCTTTGCATGCCGCTTCGATAAAGCCTTTGAATTTTTTCATCCCAAAAGCGCTGCTGTTCGTCGAAGCGACGATCACACCTTGATCTTTAGTGATTCGAATCGCGTCTTTCAACAGATTTTTATAATCCTTTGCCGCGCTGAATGTATGCTTTTTTGTTCTCGCAAATGAAGGTGGATCAAGGATGACGAGGTCAAAGGCGAGTTCTTTTTTGGCCGCGTATTGAAAATATTTAAAAACGTCCATGACTTTAATATCATGAGCTTCATAATCCAGCCCGTTCACGCTGAATTGTTCGATCGTCCTGCTTAAACTGCGGTTTGCAACATCAACGCTCGTCGTTTTTTCAGCGCCTCCAAGCGCCGCCGCCACAGAAAATGCACCTGTATATGAGAAGGTGTTGAGCACGGTTTTTCCTTCCGCATACCGGTCCCTAACCGCCTTGCGGACATGGCGCTGATCGAGAAAAACGCCTGTCATCGCACCGTCATTGAGGTAAACGGCAAAATGTATGCCGTTCTCTTTCACAATGATCGGAAATTCCCCTCTCTCTCCTCTGACAAAGTCGTCATCTTCTACATACTGCCCGGCCGTATTAAACCGTTTTTTCTCATATACGGCTTTATAGTCTGTCAATTCATCGAGGGCTTCCATAATCGCTTCCTTAAAGGTATAAATCCCTTTGCTGTACCATTGGAACAAATAGTAGCCGTCATAATAATCAATCGTAAAGCCGCCGATTCCGTCGCCTTCCCCGTTAAACAAACGAAAAGCGGTCGTATCCGGGTCTTGAAAAAGCGATTTTCTGGCCTGAAAGGCGTTCGCCAGCCTGCTTAAAAAGAATGATTGATCAATTGATTCCTCTTCGTTTCGGGTCAGAATCCAGCCGATCCCTTTGTTTTGCTCGCCATAGTAGCCCTTTCCCAAAAACGTGCCGTTTTCATCGGCAACCCTGATCAGCGAACCTTCTTTTATGCCGTTTTCTTGCGAAGAAACAGCTTCTTTTTCAATTAAGGGATAGCCCTTTTTCATTTTTGCAGCGAATGGATGTTTTATTTTTAATGTATGCATTTGATTTCAGTCCTTATTTTAAAGTCTTCTCTATCCTACCATAACGCCTGATCAATATTCTTATTCATCATTTAATCGAGATAATTGACAGATGATTCCGACCTTTCTAAAATGATGGAGAAACAAAAGGAGGAATGGCGTAATGGCGCGAATTGACCACGTAGGACTGATGGTGAAAAACATTGATGCTTCGATCACATTCTACCAAAATGTGATCGGAATGACGCTGAAAGGCAGAATGACCCATACAAACGGCATCATGAAGCTGGCTTTTTTAGGCTTTGAGAACAAAGACGAGACAGAGCTTGAATTGATCGAGGGATATAACGACAGTCTTCCTCAGGAAGGAAAAGTACATCATTTTGCCGTCTCAACCGATGATATCGAGGCTGAATTCGCCCGCGTAAAAAGCGCCGGCATCAAGCTGATGGAAGACGAGATCACCGTATTGCCAAACGGCTTCCGCTATTTTTTTCTTTTTGGGCCCGAAGGAGAAATAATTGAGTTTTTTCAAAGAACATAACCGGATGCGGCTTTTCGCCGTTTCCGGTCTTTATGAAACGCGGAAAGCCGGCGGCTGTTTTTCGATAAACCTTTTGATGTTTTGATATGTCACCTCTTCGATGCGCCTGATGCTCTCATACGTAGCGCCGCCGATATGCGCCGTGCATATGACATTGCCGAGACTAGTGATCCGGGCGGCCGGCGGTTCGGTTTCAAAGACGTCCAATGCTGCACCTCTGATCTGTTTTTGTTCAAGCGCTTGAATGAGCGCGCTTTCGTCTACCACTTCTCCGCGGGCAATGTTGACCAGGTACGCGGTTTTCTTCATTTTTGCCAGCTTTTCTTGATTGATCAAATGATAGGTGGCAGGTCTTAATGACGTGCTGATACATACAAAGTCAGATTTTTCCAGGATATCGTCAAGCTCTGCAAACCGTACATTCAGCCGTTTGGCTGCATTGTAGTCTTTGTATGTGCCGTACGCCAAAACGTTCATATGAAACCCGGAAGCCCGTCTTGCAACCTTTTTGCCAATTTCCCCAAAACCGATAAGCCCCAGCGTTTTTCCATCGAGCTCATAGCCCATCTCGGATTGCCACAAACCGGCTTTGACTGCGGCGTTTGACTGCGGGATCGAACGGGCGCCAGACAGCAGAAGGCCGAATGCCAAATCGGCGACTGCCGAGGCGTTTTGGCCGGGTGCATTCGTGACGAGGATTCCTTTTTCGCTTGCATATTCTACATCAATATTGTCGATTCCCGCACCGAATTTCATGATATATCTTAGTTCCGGGGCGGCGTCGATCAGCTCCCGGTCCACTTTTTCAACGCCGGCGATATAAATATGAACATCCTTGATATGAGTCAGTAAATCCTGTCTCGTCAACCGATTGGAGCAAATTCGGCGCCGAGCCGTTCGACCCTTTCCTTCAACAGCGGCGCTGCGCGGTAAAACAGTCCGTTAAGTGTCAACAGCACTTTAACCAAAAGCGCTCCTCCATTCGTCAAAAATTTTTGCAGCCAAGAAAAATGCTTGTTTCCGAAAGGAAACAAGCGAATATGGGGATACGTCAGGGTTTGTTGTCATTATATCGATTCATCCTGCGATTTAAAATGAGATTGGCATGTTAGCTGACATGGTTTTTAGACAATTTGGCCGGCTGGTTAAAGGCTGTGGACTGCAAATACTTAAAATATTGACGGGCGTACGGGTGTGAGGTGTTTGAATTCCAAGGCTTGTTTCCGCCGCAGAAATGAACGATTGCCGGGTTTGCCCTTGTTTCCATATAGCGCTTTTGATCGATGAGGGAAGCCGGCGTTTTTTCTTTTAAAATAATGTGTGTTTGGGCGTTCCACCTCGGATGAAGTTCGAGCCACTGATCATAAAGAATCGCATTCAACGCGTCTTGGTCATGAAACATAAACATGTCTTCATCGTTGTTATTGATGAAGTCGATGACTTTTTTCGAAATGTTGTTTTTTCTCCAGGCTTCCATATCGATGATCATGATACCTGAGTTAAAATATTTTGCTTCGTCGCTGATGTTCATCTTTTTCAGCCGTTCATGCTGGCCTGCATCTTCAACCGCCGCTGCGAAATAAGGTGAAATGTCCTTGTCCCACAACTTCGATATATCCTCTAACACTAAGGCGTCGCAATCGACATAGATCATTCGTTTGACGGATTCGTCATCAATCAGATCGGGGATGGAAATCCGATAGTATGCCGCTTTTGTAATATGGCTGCTTTCGACCGCACGGTCATACTGGCTTTTTTCTACATTCAGAAATGTAATGGGGGCTCCGAATTGAAGGGTCGTCTCTTCCAGACGCTTTTTATTTTCCGGTTCAATCCCTCCGTCGATGACATACAGTTTCACATCGCGCGTCTGATCCATATTCGTCAGCAATGATGCGAACATCACGCTTAAATGCTGTGCGTAGTTATTGTCTGTACATGAAATAATATGCATGGTTCGGTCGCTTTTCATATGTCTTCCATCTCCTTTTCTTTTTTTGTTCTATTCCCTTTTTTTAAAAGATAAACACCGTCGATAGGCTGAAAAAAAAGGATCATGCAAGATCCTCTGATTGTATGGCGTCTATTTCACTATCTTTTGGCAAAAAGCTTCTTTGAATAAAAGTAAGGGTAGCCAATAATGATGATTGGAGCTGCTAATGTAAGGAGCATCCATGAGCCTGAGTGAATGTCTCTAATGACTCCAATGAATATACAAGTACCGATGAGAAAATATAATAAAGCACCTAAAAACCAATACATATTCATTCCTCTTTTTCTTTACACGTGCTCTTGGATTGACTATTTTTGTTTCTATGTTTGTCTGTTTTTTCGTTCGTATTGCTTAATCGATCAGGGCACTGATTTTTTGACACTTTCTCAGTTCTGATACCTTTTCTTTTTAATGATAAAATTGTGAGATCAATCGATTTCAATGTTGATCATTCCTTTAATAAATAGTGAGTTCCTCATGATTTTAAATGTAAATTTGAAAAGATAAAACGTACATAAAGGCAGAACGCTTATGTACGTTTGGGCAATGATCATATGTTTGGGAACATCTAATGGTTCACTGCACCTCGGTATTGTTGTGTTCTTTCTCTTCCTATAAAATGATTGGATAAATGTATGTTCACGTTCAATAAATTACATGAATCTCTGTTCGGTTAAACTGTTAAAGGAAGTGGATGAGGTTTGAATCCTTTTAAAGAAAAGCATTACTCACATGATAGACGGGCATTAAATATGCTTGCGCTCAGAGTGCCGGGCCTGGCTTTTATTCTCATGATCTATGTAGCCTCTATCGTGCTGCAATTTATTATTGGGAGCTGGTCCATTTTATTGCTTAACGTGTTTACAGTATTGACCGCCATTTTTGCTTTGCTGCATTGGCATTCATATCGCTGGGTTAAGAAAAGGGTCATTCTATATTTTGTGCTGCAAGGTTTGATCACTTTTACACTGGCTAATATCATGACTGGCTTCTTAGTGCTGGTCATCATCGGCCTTTATGCATTTTTGATTGGACAGATTGCAGGAATAGCAGACAGAAGAAGGACTTTCCTCATACTGTATTTACTGCTTCTGCTGTCAATCAATGCAACACATCAGATTCACAAAGGTGATTATTTGCATTTTCTTGTCATTGCCGTACCTATTATGATCGTGATTATTACTTATGCCGCTACATTATTTGCCCAAGTCGATGAAAAGATAAAAGCTCAGCTGACTCTTGAACGGCTGGAGCTGGCTCATCAGCAGGTCGAACAGCTGACGCTGCAAAACGAAAGGCAGCGTATGGCCCGGGACTTACACGATACGCTTGCTCAAGGGCTGGTCAGTTTAAATATGCAGCTCGATGCTATTCATGTTCATCTCGCCAAAGGCAACACAGAGAGAGCAATAGAAATCATTCAACAATCAATGAAAAGAGTGAGAGGTACATTGGCCGACGCGCGTTCAGCGATTGACGATCTGCGCAGCAAAGCAGAGGAAATCGGTTTTCTAAAAGAAAGAATTACCTCACTAATGGATCATTTTCAAGAGTCGACAGGCATGGGTGGTTTTTTAGACTACCGATTACATCAGATATTAGACGTTCGTACAGCTGAAAACTGTTATTACATCATTGGAGAATGCATAACGAATGCAGCAAAGCACGCTGAAGCAGAAACGATATCGGTATCCATTTGGGATGATGATAAGGGGAGGCTCCATTTAACTGTCAAGGACAATGGCAAAGGATTTGATGTTGAAAAGAGCAAGAAAAAGAGAGGACATTACGGGCTTCTCGGCATAGAAGAACGCGTCAGAGCCATGAAAGGCCAATTTAATATAAAGAGTACAAAATCAAAAGGAACACAAATTGAGATCACAGTACCAATTCAGGGAGAGATGCAAGATGAATAAGGTTTTAATCGTTGATGACCATCTTGTCGTGAGGGAAGGTCTGAAGCTTTTAATTGAAACGAATGATCATTACACCATCATAGGAGAGGCCGAAAATGGCAAAGCGGCAGTCCGTCTTGCAGATGAATTAAAACCGGATATCATTCTCATGGATTTGTATATGCCGGAGATGAGCGGGTTAGAAGCCATTAAACAAATAAAAGAAAAACATGACATCCCTATCATTATTTTGACTACTTATAATGAAGATCACTTAATGATCGAAGGAATTGAATTAGGGGCGAAAGGATATCTATTGAAGGATACGAGTTCAGAAACCCTTTTTCATACAATGGATGCAGCAATAAGAGGAAACGTGCTGTTGCAGCCTGAAATCTTAAAACGTCTGCAAGAAATCCAATTGGAGCGGATGAAAAAACAGAGCAGTGATACGCAGCTGACAGAAAAGGAAGTCATTGTTCTAAAAGCAATTGCTAAAGGTCTTAAAAGCAAAGCGATCGCCTTTGATTTGGGCGTCTCTGAGAGAACAGTAAAGTCCAGGTTAACGTCCATTTACAATAAATTAGGCGCGAATTCAAGAACTGAAGCCGTAACGATTGCCATGCAAAGAGGCATTCTGACATTAGACAAATAACATCAAATTTGAAATTTGCCCAAACGTACATACCCGAATGTACGTTTTTTTTATTTCATTGTCCACTACAATGAGAAGGAATATGATCAAGCAATGTGTTGAAAGGAGATTATCATGTCAAAAATGTTATATAAATTAGGAGGATGGGTTGCTCGCCATCGCGTAAAAGTCATATGTGCGTGGATCGTTGTGTTAGTTGCTTCGATAGGGCTTGCCATTACGTTAAAACCAAGTTTTTCTGAGGATATGTCCATACCTGACACACCTTCGGAAAAAGCGATGGATGTCATTCAAAAAGAATTTCCTCACGGCCCTGATAAAGGGAGCATACGGGTGATTTTCGGTGCTGAAGATGGAGAGAAACTTACTGCAGAGTCAGCCAAAAAAGCAATAGAAAATACGTTAAAGGAAATCGATAAAGATGGTTCTGTTGACTCGATTGCAAGTCCTTTTGTGACAGGAACAATCGCGAAAGACGGCACAGTTGCCTATGCTGATATCAAGTATAAATCATCAGCAGATGATATAAAGGATTACTCTATCAAACACGTAAAAGACAGTTTGAAAATGGCTGATTATGAGGGATTGCAAGCTGAGCTGAGCGGTGATGTACCGGGAGCCGAGATGGAGATAGGCGGTATCTCTGAAATTGTCGGCATTATCCTGGCCTTTGTAGTGTTAGCCATTACATTCGGCTCTTTATTAATAGCAGGCTTACCGATTTTAACTGCACTGATTGGATTAGGTGTTAGTATTGGACTTGTTTTGATTGGAACACAAGTTTTCGATATTGCTTCCGTCAGTCTTTCATTAGCCGGAATGATTGGCCTTGCTGTTGGGATTGATTATGCTTTATTTATTTTTACGAAGCACCGCCAGTTTCTAGGCGAAGGCATACAAAAGAATGAATCAATTGCCAGAGCTACCGGAACAGCTGGGAGTGCAGTCGTTTTTGCCGGACTTACTGTTATTGTCGCACTTTGCGGATTGACGGTTGTTAACATTCCTTTTATGTCTGCAATGGGGCTGACAGCAGGGCTTAGTGTATTGTTAGCTGTTCTCGCCTCAATCACGCTTGTTCCTGCCGTCTTATCGATAGCGGGGAAACGGATGGTTCCGAAATCAAACAAGAAAAAAGATAAACAAAGCGCTGAAACAAATGTCTGGGGACGCTTTGTCACAAAAAACCCTATCATGCTAAGTGTATGCAGCATTTTCATTTTGCTCGTCATTAGTATTCCATCTATGCATTTGGAACTGGGCTTGCCTGATGCAGGGATGAAAGCGAAGGATAATCCGGAACGCCAGGCATATGACTTGCTTGCCGACGGTTTTGGAGAAGGATTTAATGGTCAATTAACAATCGTAGCGGATGCTACAAGTGTGACAGAAAATAAGGCGGAAGCCTTCACAGATGCAGTGAAAGAAATAAAGGAACTAGACCATGTAGCGAGTGTCACTCCTGCAATGCCTAATAAAGAAGGGAACTTTGCTATCATTACGGTCGTTCCTGAAACAGGTCCAAATGATGTGGCAACGAAGGATTTGGTAAAGGAAGTACGCAGCTTATCAGATAAAAACGGGGTAGATTTGCTCGTTACTGGATCGACTGCCGTGAATATTGACATTTCAGATCGCCTGAATGATGCGATACCGGTGTTTGCTGTGCTCATTGTGGGTTTTGCGTTTGTATTGCTGACAATCGTATTCCGTTCGCTGCTTGTGCCTCTTGTTGCAGTTGCTGGTTTCGTATTGACAATGACTGCCACTCTTGGGATCTGTGTATTTGTTTTACAAGACGGGAATCTCATCGACTTTTTCAAAATACCAGAAAAAGGGCCGATACTCGCGTTCTTGCCGATTTTATCTATTGGAATTCTGTTTGGATTAGCCATGGATTATCAAGTATTCCTTGTCAGCAGAATGCGTGAAGAATATGTGAAAACAAAGAATCCAGTACAAGCGATTCAAGCCGGATTAAAACACAGCGGTCCTGTTGTCACCGCAGCCGGCCTGATCATGATCTTCGTTTTTGCAGGATTTATCTTTGCTGGAGAAGCTTCTATTAAAGCCAACGGGTTGGCTCTTTCCTTTGGTGTGCTCTTTGATGCATTTATTGTACGAATGACACTGATTCCAAGTGTGATGAAGCTGATGGGGAATGCAGCCTGGTACTTGCCAAAATGGCTGGACAAGATTATTCCGAATGTGGACATAGAAGGGCATCAACTCACGAAGGAAATACAGCCAGAAATAGATTATGAACAAAAGAAACAAATCAGTATGTAATAGAAAGCAGATCTTTTACGAGATCTGCTTTTTTCTTCATATTCCTGATCACGGTGTGAATGATTAGTTAAAAAGGAGACACTCATGGCGTAATCACTCATTTTGATTTTTTAAAGTCTCTTGGCCAATGGGATACGGCCACCCCTATTCAGAAATACAGGAATCATGCAAGATCCTTTTTTTCTTTCACCTTCCCGGCGATCCAAAACGGCAGATAGAGAAGATAGAAGAAGACGATCGTGACCGCTTCCGCTGACAAAAGATACCATGGCCACGGCCCGAGCACGTCTAACAGCGAAGCTCCGCCGCCCGGCTTTTTCATCATGTACATATAGTTCGAGTTCAGCAAACGGTTGATCAAAAAAATGAGAGCGCCATAAACATTGACGAGAAGAAACGTGACCCAGAGAGAGCGCACGGTCGGCTTATACTTCTCGGCTGCAATCATCAAGAGGCAGGAGAGAACAACGATCCCGTGGGAAATGAAAAATTCAAAAAAGCGGAAATGAGGAAAGCCGTACCTTCCCAAGTCAGGCGTCAGAATCGCTTGCAAAGCGCTCCCCAAACCGGCAAAATAAAGAAATTTAAACAAGGTGAGATTTTTCGTCAATAACAGAATGATGACAAGATAAACCGAAAGGTCGCTGAGGTGAAGCGGCAAACAATAACGCGGCGTCCAGGAATTTACATAGATAAACCAGGAGTGGTAGCTGATTTCAGAAATCAATAAAACCGCCACAAACGCATAGCGAAGCATCCGGTTCCACCGCGGTTTTTGCAGCGTCTTGCGAAAGACGAACAAACAAACACCGAGCGCTGCAAGCACCAGCAAAGTCAGTATATGAGATGTTGAAAAAAATTGAAACGAGCCGAGCTGATAATCTTTTTGAAGATATGTTTTCATCTTAAGCACCTGTCATCAAAATATTTTAACGTTATTTTGTGACAAACCATGATCTATTATTCAAAAAGGCCGCCGAATGTCCGGCAGCCGGGTGTCACATAGAAATAGAATCGTTTTCTTTTACATTATCATTGACCTGAATCCGTTCAACCTTTCCGACAAGAAAGATGTAGGAAAGGGCTCCCAAAAGGGCAAGGGTGCCGATAAAGACGAGGGCGGGCGCAAAGCTTCCCCCGTTTGCGAGAAAGCCGATGACAATCGGAACGATAACGGAAGCGAGGCTGCCGACAAAATTAAATACTCCGCCGGTCAGTCCGATCAAATGCTTAGGCGCTAAAGACGATACCAGCACCCATGTAATGGAGGCCAGACCGTTTCCAAAAAAGGCAAGCGTCATAAATAAAATGATCAGTGATGTCTGATCGACATAATTGGCACCGATAATGGAAATAGACAGGATCAATCCGGTAATAATCGGTGTTTTGCGGGCAACCCCGGCCGATACGCCCCTTTTGATCAGAAAGTCGGACAGGAAGCCGGACAACAGAACACCGATGAACGCCGCAAGAAACGGAAGCGAGGCGAGAAAACCGGATTGGAGAAAATCAAGGCCTCTATATTTTACAAGGTATGTCGGAAACCATGTCAGAAAAAACCATAAAGTCGAATTAACGGCGAACTGTCCAATATATATACCCCACAGCTTGCGATGAGCGGTCACTTGTTTGAAATGCTTCCAATTAAATGCCGATTTTTCCTTTTCGGAAGTCCGGCCGCGGCGGACGATCCCCCCGCCTTTTTCTATATGATCAAGTTCAGCCTTATTTACCTTTGGATGACGGTCGGGATCACGGTAAAAAATATACCAGATAAGGCCCCAGATGATGCCGATCACCCCAGTTACGATGAACAGGCCGCGCCAGCCGACGACATGCTGGATGGCGCTGAGCGCCGGCGTTAAAAACGCAAGGCCGGCAAATTGCCCCGACGTATAAAACGCAATGGCTGAAGCCCTTTCCTGTTCAGGGAACCATGAAGTCACCACCCGGTTATTGGTCGGAAAAGCCGGCGCTTCAAACGCCCCCGTCGCAAGACGCAACCCGAATAGAGAACCGAAGCCGCGGACAAACCCCTGAAGCAATGTTGCGAGCGACCAAGTAACCAAGGTAAAACCGTAGACAAGCCTCGGGCCAAACCGATCGACAAGCCCGCCTCCCGGTATTTGCAGGGCGCAGTATGCCCAGCCGAAAGCGGAAAAAATCAAACCCAGTTGAACGGCAGACAAGTTTAAATCGTCTCCAATTGCAGAAGCTGCGACTGAGATATTGCTTCGATCCATATAATTGATCACGACACATACAAAAATAAACAGCAGTACCCGCACTCTAACCTTTGTCGGCTTCTCTTTTACAGCAGCTTGTTTCATGACAGGCCCTCTCCTTTTATTTGTTTGTAATGACGGACATTTTTTGAAAACGGTATCATTTTTACCATTCAGCTATGCTTCCGTCCTTGTGCCGCCATACCGGATTGCGCCAGTTATGCCCGATATCAGCCATTTTCCGGACATGATCTTCATTGATGTCCACCCCAAGGCCCGGGCCATCCGGAATCCGGACATAGCCGTCTTCATAGAAAAACACCTTTTGATCCACTATATAATCAAGCAAATCCGTGCCTTTGTTGTAATGGATTCCTAAGCTTTGTTCCTGTATAAATGCATTGTGGCACGTTGCATCAACCTGAAGGCAGGCCGCCAGAGCGATCGGGCCCAGCGGACAGTGAGGAGCGGCGGCGACATCAAATGCTTCCGCCATCGACAGGATCTTTTTGCATTCGGTAATTCCGCCGGCGTGTGATAAGTCAGGCTGAATAATATCGACATAGCCGTCAGTCAGCAGATCTTTAAACTGCCACTTTGAAAACATTCGTTCTCCGGTCGCAATCGGAATTGAGACGAGGCTGGCGATATCGCGTAGCGCCTCGTTGTTTTCCGGCAGAACAGGCTCTTCTATAAACATCGGGCGAAACGGTTCAAGCTCTTTTGCCAAAATCTTCGCCATCGGCTTGTGCACCCTGCCGTGAAAGTCGATACCGATTCCAATGTACGGGCCGACAGCTTCTCTGACGGCTGATATTCTTTCAATCACCTGATCGATTTTTTCATGTGAATCAATGTATTGCAGCTCTTCCGTGCCGTTCATTTTGACGGCTGTAAAGCCTTGGTCAACCACCTCCTTGGCAGCGAGGCCGACGTCTTGAGGCCTGTCTCCGCCAATCCAGGAATAGACCTTGATCGATTCCCTGCTCTTCCCTCCGAGCAGCTGATGCACGGGCGCATTGTAAAACTTGCCCTTAATGTCCCAAAGCGCTTGATCGATTCCTGCAATCGCGCTCATCAGAATGGGTCCGCCCCGATAAAACCCGCCTCTGTACATGACATTCCAGTGGTCTTCAATGTTCATCGGGTCTTTGCCGATTAAATATTCCATTAACTCGCCGACAGCCGCCTTAACTGTCGCCGCCTTTCCCTCGATTACCGGCTCTCCCCACCCTGTAATGCCTTCATCCGTTTCGATTTTTAAGAAAAGCCAGCGCGGTGGAATTTGGAAACACTCGAATCCCGTTATTTTCATCTCTGATCTCCCCTTTTACTGTTTTGCTGCTTCAACAAATTGCTTTGCTTTTTTGGACAGCTCTTCTAAAAACGCGTCATTCACATCTTGATGAGCCCTCACAAGTGAACCGCCGATTCCAGCACCGACCGCACCGGCCTGTAAAAACTCGTGAAGGTTTTCCAACCCTACCCCTCCCGTCGGAAGCAGCGGAATATGCGGAAGCGGTCCGTGGATATCTTTGATATAGCCAGGCCCCATCGTTCCGGGAAATACTTTGATGATGTCTCCACCGCTTTCATACGCCGTCAATATTTCCGTCGGGGTAAAGGCGCCCGGAATGCTGATCGCTCCATATCGCTTTGTCAGCTTGATCGTCTCTTCATGAACAGTTGGCGACAGGATAAACCGCGCGCCGGCTAAAAGCGCCGCTCTCGCAGATTCGGGATCAAGAACGGTTCCCGCTCCGACAAGCATTTCGTCTCCAACATCTTCTGAAACCGCTTCAATCGCTTTGATCGCTTGAGGAGAATTAAGCGTAATTTCCACAAGCCTGATGCCGCCCGCTTTTAAGGCGCCGGCAATGCTCACTGCCTCCTCCGGATTGTATCCGCGGATGATCGCAATCACTTTTTGTTCTTTGATTTGTGACAATACATGCATTTCTGCCACCCTTTCTTTACGGTTTTTTATCGGCTGACATCTTCTTCATCAGATTGTTCCATAAACGCAAACAGTGAATCGCTGTCAGGCAGCCCTTCAATATCACCGTTTACCGCAGCTACCATGGCGCCGACGGCACAGCCGCGTTTGACAGCTTGAGAAAGCGGAATATGATCAATCAAACCCGATAATACACCGGCTGCAAAGCCGTCTCCGGCACCCACGGGGTCCGCTGCAGTCTGAATCTGATAGCCTTCCGCATAGCCGTTTTCATTCCCGCTGGAATAATAGGCGCCTTTTGCACCAAGCTTGACGATGGCGGTTTCAGCCCCGAGCCCGCGGATGGCTTCCGCTATTTTTTTCTCATCAGCGGTGCCGAACAAAAAACGCCCTTCGCTCAAGCCGGGAAGCACGATATCAGACTGTTTGATCAAATCAAACATCGTCTGCCGCGCCCGCTCTCCGTCCCAGAGCTTTTTTCGAAAATTCGGATCAAATACAACGCATTTATTATGCTTTTTGGCGAGCTCCACTGCATAAAACACTGCATCTGAAGCGCTTTCACTTAAAGCCGGGGTAATTCCCGTAATGTATAACAACCCCGCTTTCTCAATGTATGGCTCATCAATATCGCTTTTTTTCAAAAAACTCGCCGCTGAAAGCGTCCTGTAATAGAAGACATTGACTTTGGCCGCGCTTTTCCTTTCTTTAAAAAACAAACCGGTCGGCGCCGCGTCATCGAGCTTCACTTGGCTGACATCGACTCCTTCTCCTCTGACAGCAGAAAGAATCATCGCCCCGAACTCGTCTTTTCCAAGCCGGGTAATCCAGCCGGCTTTTTTCCCGAGCTTCGAAAGCCCGATCAGCGTGTTGGTTTCTGCGCCCGCTATTCTCACCTGATAGTTTCTTGCGTATCTGAGAGGGCCGTCTTCATTCGGAGTGAACAGCGCCATTGTCTCTCCTATGCTAATAACATCCATCAGAACTCTCCCCCTTTGCTAAAGCGGCTTTTTAAATCCGCCAATGCTTTCTGTAATTTTTCCGGCTGTGTGAAGCAGCTGCTCAACGATAAGCGCCTTTCTTGCGAGCATGCGCTCCTTTGGCCCGGCGGTGCTGATCGCCGCATTCATTACGCCATCCGGACCATAGACAGGAGCCGCCAGACAAAACAAACCTTCTTCATTTTCTTCATTGTCAACGGCATATCCCTGTTCCAAAAATGTCTGCAGCTGCTTTTCCAGCTCATCTCTGGCGGTGATGGTATGCCCGGTAAACCGGATAAATTCCATGCGGTCGAGCAGCCCTTCCCTTTTGTCCTCCGGCATGAATGCCAAAAATGCCTTGCCAAGCCCGGTGCAATATAGCGGCTTGCGCGAACCGGGCTGTGCGGTTGTTCTGATTGACCTGTTGTTATCGATTTTTGCGATGTAGACGAGCTGATCATCGGATAGAACGGCCATAAACACCGTCTCCTGAACGCCGTCCATCAGCTGTTTTAAAAACGGAACACCTTGCGACGAAATGTCGATCGACTCCATGGCAGCGGTTCCAACTTGGATCAGTTTTGCCCCCAGCCTGTAACGCTTGATAGCATCCTGCTGAAGGTATCCTTCATCCAAAAGTGTAGCAGCCAAATTGAATGTACTGCTCTGCGGCAGCGACAATTCTTTGCTGATCTCCTTTACGGTTAATCCATCCGGATGATTTGACAGCAATTCAAATATACGTACAACACGTACCGCGGATTTTACTGACATGACACCCTCCAACATTCACATATGTGATTCAAAATCAGGATCCTGATAATTCGGACGTATTCTAAACAGAAAGAATGCTCACGTCAACTATCCTATTAAACAAAAAAACTTTTTTATCAAACTTCAAATTACTGGTCTATCGAATCATTTATCAGATGCATGCAGGATTCACCCGCTCAGCTGCGAATATCTCTTCTCAGGAAAACAAGACCATCAAGGAGGTTTATGTATGAAGAGAAAAATGATGATGATCGGATTGGCGCTATCCGTAATAGCAGGCGGCGTGTTCGCCGATGGAACGGGAAATGCTGTTCAAGCGGCGCCTCAGGAAACAGCCATCGCAAAAAATGTCGAAAAATTCAGCAAAAAATTCAACGAAAATCGCGCCTATCAAACGATTTACCATTTAAGCGAAACAATCGGACCGCGTGTGACAGGCACAGCGGAAGAAAAAAAGAGCGCCGCTTTCATCGCCTCACAGATGAAAAAATCAAATCTGAAAGTGACCACACAAACCTTCAGCATACCTGATCGGCTGGAAGGAACGCTTACCGTTCAGGGAAATAACGTGCCTTCGCGGCCTGCCGCCGGTTCCGCCCCGACAGCAGCAGAAGGTCTGGCAGCTCCTCTCTATGATGCCGGCCTCGGCCTGCCCGGCGACTTCACCGAGGAAGCGAGAGGCAAAATCGCCGTCATTTTAAGAGGCGAGCTGACATTCTATGAAAAAGCAAAAAACGCTGCTGACGCAGGCGCAAGCGGAGTGATCATTTATAATAACGTCGACGGTCTCGTCCCTCTGACTCCGAATCTCAGCGGTAATAAAGTCGATGTTCCGGTAGTCGGCGTCAAAAAGGAAGACGGAGAAAAGCTGCTTTCTGAACAAGAAGCGATCTTGAAGCTGAAGGCTCATAAAAATCAAACATCGCAAAACGTGATCGGCGTCCGCAAAGCAAAAGGTGTCAAAAATCCGGACATCGTGTATGTGACTTCGCATTATGACAGCGTCCCTTATGCTCCCGGAGCCAATGACAATGCCTCCGGAACTTCAGTCGTCCTTGAACTGGCCCGGATCATGAAGACGGTTCCAGCCGACAAAGAAATTCGCTTTATTACATTCGGTGCCGAAGAAATCGGTCTCCTCGGATCGCGCCATTATGTCAGCACCTTGTCAGAGCGGGAAGTCAAACAGAGCGTTGCCAACTTTAACTTAGATATGGTGGCGACAAGCTGGGAAAATGCTTCACAGCTGTACATCAATACACCCGACGGTTCGGCAAACCTCGTCTGGGAGCTAAGTAAAGCCGCTTCTTTAAGCCTTGGGAAAGACGTATTATTTTTACATCAAGGCGGATCATCCGACCATGTCCCATTCCATGAAGCCGGCATCGACTCGGCCAACTTCATTTGGAGAGAGCCGGGAACAGGTGCTTTGGAGCCTTGGTACCACACCCCTTACGACACGATTGAACACATCAGCAAAGACAGGCTGAAAACAGCCGGTCAAATCGCGGGAACAGCCGTGTATAACCTGAGCAAAAAAGAAAACAGAAAACCGTCTTACAGCTCAGTCGCCCAATAATATTAAAAAGGAGCAGATCGAATTGATCTGCTCTTTTTTTTATACCGCTTCTTTTCATAGACCCGAAGCACCTATCCTCCCCACCGCTGCCGTGTCATCACCTTTCCCATGCATACCTAAAAATAATTCAACGATTCAAGAAAACGCCGTTGATTCTCCCAACATGTCCAATTTGTGCTGCTTACAAATTCACATGTCCCGGCCTAAAGATGGATGTAAGCATAGCCTTTTCCTATCATCAGCAGTTGCAAGGTTGAGCCTAAGGGCCTCATTTTGTAAAGCTTCCTTGACGTGAAGTTTATTTTATTTCAAGATGAGAACACAGGAGAAGCAGCCTTTTCGACACTACATTAGAAGCGAAGATGTTTAGGAAGTTGAATCATGAATTCGCATTTAAATCACTACACGCAATTAGCTTTTTCTTGTTGATTTTATGTCTCTATCTGGTTTTGCACATTGGCTAATGGAAAATTGGATCCTATTCCTTTTTCTTTATTTATCATGTTTTTCACATTGAGATATTTACACCCTCCATTTAAGCAAAATGACGAGCACCATAAACTAATAAAACAGAAAGCCATGTTTTATAATTATTTTATTTTGATGGGATGTTTATTGATTTTTCTGAGTGCGCAGACAGTTATCGCAATCCTTAGCGCTCTTATTATTGCAACAGTCAACGTTTATTATATTTTCGAAAATTGATCAGGAGATGATGGATTATGTTTCCCTTCTTTATTCAGCTATTTACTATCTTTATAGTCATTATGATCATCACAGCTGTGACCAAAAAGAAGAAACGTTAAGTTATCAACTTATTATTAAGCAATGACCGTTTTGAATTTTTGCTCAGGCATTCAGATCTACGGAAAGCAAAAAAAAATGGAGCCGCATCTCGCGCTCCATTTTTCAATCCTTCATCAGCTTAATAAACCGGAAGCTCATCAAAACGCTGCCGATGGCAACCACAATCATGACCACCCCCAGATCCTGAAAATGACCCGCGGTTATTTCTTCTCCAAACAACAGACCCAGAATGACGGACGAAAAGATCGAGCCAAGATAGCGGCATGTTTGGAAGAGCCCCGAAGTGGTCCCGACGATGTCCGGCGGACTTGCCGTAAACATGGCAGCCTGCAGGGCGACATTGCCGAGTCCGTAGCTGACCCCCAGCAAAGAGAGGATAATGCCTTTCCACAACATCGGTGCATCGACAAAAAACAATGTAAGCAGGATGGCGCCGGCCGCCATTATGCAAGAACCAATGAAAACAGGCTGCGTTTCACCTGAACGGTCAATCCATTTCCCGACGAAAGGTGAAATCAATACGCTCGTCCCGGACATGAACAGCATCAAAAGACCGCTCGCTTGAACGGAAAGGTGCATTTCATCCTGAAAATAACTCGGAAGTCCAAAAAACAAACAGTAGTTAAAGATGTTCAGCATAATAAATTGAGCATAGACCGAAGTTAGCGTCCTGCGCGCGATCAACAGTCTGATATCAATAAACGGGCTGCTCACTCTCAGCTCCCACCAAACAAACATCAAAAGCAAGACAAGCCCGAACATCCCCTCGGCAAAACGGGGCTCGCCCGTGCTCAATGAGAGCAGGAATGCCAGCAGGAGAACGATTCCGCCCGCAAACAGAAGAATCCCGGTCAGATCAAGCCGCTTGATGACGGCGCGGACATTTAAGCCGGCTTTTTTCTCATCTTTCGGAAACATGTACATCCCCAGCAAAAAGCTGAACAAAATAAATGGAAAGTTCACGAGGAAAATGGCGGGCCATCCCCCGAGAACGATTAAAAATCCCCCCACAGTCGGTCCAAAAGCGGTCATAGCCGAAGAAAAAATGGACAGCACACTTAGTGCCGACGCCCGCTTTTCATGAATGTGGCTTCTGATCAGGCCCACTCCCGAAGGATAAATGGCGCCGCTCCCAATCGATTGAAACAAACGCATGATCAGCAAGACGGAAAAAGCCGGTGCGAGAGGAGCGCCGATTGCCGATACGGCAACGAGAACAAGCCCTGACAAAAACATCTTTTTCCGACCGATTAAATCGCCGATTTTTCCCGTGACAGGCTGCGCGACCGCACTGGCTAAATAAAAAGATGAAATCAGCCACGATACGGTTGCAAATGAAAGATGAAACTCATGCTGGATGCTGTGCAGCGCCAAAGAAATCATTGAAGAATTGAGCGGATTCAGCATCGTCCCTGATGCAACGGCTGTTAAAAACAGGGCGCGGTTCTTTTTCAATCCGGCCATTTACTTAGGGTAAAGCAGCCTTTCGCCAGCTCCGTCCGCTTTACCTTCCGCACCCGAATCACGGTCGAAAGCATTGCCGACGGTCCCGTATAAAGCAGCATCAAGCCGTTGCGACTCCCGGTTCATCATCGCTGCCGCTCCGTTTTGCAAACCGCATTCCGCAAGTTTTTCAATATCCGATTTCATTTTTAGACCTCCTCGTGCTCTTATCATTTTCTTGTTTTCTTTTTTCGATTCATGACAGTCATAACCTTTGATACAAAGGAGCGTTCTTCCTCTTTTCTTTTAGTTGAAAAACATATTTGACGAAGCTGGCATAGTGAAAAGTTCACAAAAGAAGAGCGCGAAGGCATCGCGGGGCCATGATTTCCAAAACAAAAAGCGGAAAGAAGTCGAGCGTCTTGCCGGAGATCAGGTGAAAGTGTGGATGAAGAGCGCGCTCGGCAAACTGCAGGGTGAATACCGGACGGACGTCTTGAAATTCTGGAATCGAAAAAGCGGAAGGAAAATGGGATGAGATTTTCACCGAATCCGATATTACATATGAGGTTGATATTCAAGGATTGACAACTTCGGGTCAAGCGGCAGAAAAAAATAGCAGCCGGGCTAAAAAATGCCCGGCTGCTTTTTATTGATCCGCTTTTGTTCGAATATGAAGCATCTTTTCATCCAGATAGTTCGCGATGTCAGCCGCTTCTTTCAGCTCATCCGTGAGCTGGTTCGGCACTTCATTGTTCAATTTGTAGTAGATTTTATGTTCGAGGCTCGCCCAGAAATCCATCGCGATCGTCCTGATTTGAATCTCCACCTTGGCGTGCTCGACGCGGTTGGTCAAGTAAACAGGCACTTCTACAATCAGATGGAGACTCCTGTATCCGTTCGGCTTCGGATTTTTAATGTAGTCTTTCATGTTTAAAATCTTGATGTCTTCGTGTTCCTTCAGCACTTCAACCATATTGTAAATATCGGATAAAAACGAGCAGACGATTCTGAGACCCGCGATATCATTGATGTGCTCCTTAGCGGCCTTTGTGGTAATATCGCAGCCCTTCCGCACAAGCTTGTTGATCAGGCTTTCAAAGCTTTTCACCCTTGATTTCGTATGCTCAATCGGGTTATGGCCATGGATTAAATTATATTCCTGGCTGATAATCGAAAATTTCGTATCCATTTGATCCAAGGCAAATTTATAGACAAGGAGTTCGTTCTTCCAGTCCTCCATCAGGTTTCTTAAATCTTCTATCTGGGCTTCAGGCAGTCCTATCATCTTATCTATCGCCATATCCATTATATTTTTCTCCTTATGACATCATATCGTTTTTTCAGTTAGTAGACGGGCACATCCACGGTAAAGTTTCGACTTAAATCGCAAGATCAAAAAGTGGTCTGGTTGATCATTTTCCACTTTTATAAATTTATTTCCCTTTCAAAAGTCATAAAACATTCATATTCTGTATTACCACTTTTCGGAGGTGAGAATATGTCATACTCTAATAGCTTCGCTTTGATCGTTGTATTATTTATTTTGCTGATCATTGTGGGTTCCGCTTTTGTAAAGTATTAATTCCTTCACGCACTTCCGACAAACTGCAGGTTCATATCGAAAAGCGCTCCGCTTTTCATATGAGCCTGTTTTTTTGTGATTTAAAAAGAAGTTATTTCCACAATAACAAAAAATGTTTATAATAGGATAGGCTCTGAGCTGACAACGCTCAGAAATAAAACTCTCCCACAAATGAAACTTTTATACAACATTTTCGTCTTATACTGTTGTTAAGGCAATTCAATAACGGAAAGGAAAAGATCAATGTTAAATAAGCTAAAAATGTTGTATGAAAAAACAACAATGAAGTGGCTGCTCAACACTTCCTATTACTTTCTTATTCTCGTACTGCTGTTTTTAATTTACGGATTCCACACAGCAAATACAGGTTCATATATTTATAATGACTTTTAATGGAGAAAAAAACAATGAAACTGATAGAAACTATTAAAAAATACGCGCAAACACAACCCGATACCCTTGCTTTTGTGAATGAAGAAGAAAAGCTGACATACGGAGAGCTTTGGTCACAATCTGAGCGCCTTGCCGCGCGGATTCAAAGCGAAGCATTAACAGAGGCTTCTCCGATCATTGTCTACGGACATATGAAACCGGTCATGGCGGTTTCTTTCCTGGCTTGCGTGAAAGCCGGCCATCCGTACATTCCAGTTGACGTATCGATTCCGGCAGACCGGATTCTGAAAATCATCAACAGCTCAAAAGCCGAGCTTATACTCAATAACTCAGGCACTTCGGTTGACACGGGAGATGCCCTCATTTCCGTTGTGGAACCGGGCGTTCTTGAAGGAGACGGGGTGCCGGAGACAGATCCCGGACGCTGGGTTCACGGTGAAGATACCTTTTACATTATCTACACATCCGGAAGCACGGGAAATCCAAAAGGCGTGCAAATCTCAGCCGCCAATCTTCAGAGCTTCACAGATTGGATCACGAATGACTTTCCGGTGGAAAGCGGCCAAGTGTTCTTAAATCAAGCCCCGTTTTCCTTTGATTTATCGGTGATGGACCTTTATCCGTGCCTGCAGTCCGGAGGCACATTATGGACGGTTACGAAAGATATGATTAACCGGCCGAAACTGTTGTTTGAAGCGCTGAAACAATCCAACGTCAACGTCTGGACATCAACGCCTTCATTCGCACAAATGTGCTTGATGGATCCGTCTTATTCTGAAGAGCTGCTTCCTGAACTGAGCTTGTTTATGTTCTGCGGAGAAACGCTTCCCGCGTCAGTCGCCAGACAACTTAAAGAGAGATTTCCGAAGGCTCGTGTTTTTAACACATACGGCCCGACCGAAGCGACTGTTGCCGTCACTTCCATCGAAGTAACAGACGACGTATTAAACAAGTATTCTTCTCTTCCCGTCGGTTCTGAAAAGCCGGAAACCGAGATCGTGATCATCGATGAAGACGGAAAAGCCGTCCAAGAAGGGGAAAAAGGCGAGATCATTATTACCGGAGCCAGCGTCAGCAAAGGCTATTTAGGCGAAAAAGCGCTGACGGAAAAAGCGTTTTTCTCTTACAACGGCGCCCCTGCTTATCGCACCGGTGACGCAGGGTACAAAGAAAACGGCCAGCTGTTCTTCCTCGGAAGACTCGATTTCCAAATCAAACTGCATGGCTACCGGATTGAGCTTGAAGAGATCGAATACCAAATCAATCAGTCCCGATACGTGCAGTCGGCGGTCGTTATTCCATACTACCGCGAGGAGAAAATCGAGTATCTGATCGCCATGATCGTGCCTGCCGAACACGATTTCGAAAAGGAATACCAGTTAACCAGCGCGATTAAGAAAGATTTGGGCAGCAAGCTGCCTGCATATATGATTCCGAGAAAATTCATGTATCAAAAAGAGATTCCGATGACAGCAAACGGTAAAATTGACCGCAAGAGATTAAAAGAAGAGGTAACCGTATGACACCCTATGGTTCATTTCTTTTCTTCATCATATTAGGAATTTTACTGGCGCCGACCATCATTCTCGGACTGAACGGAAAAAGCTTCCGCTTATATAACATGGCGGTTTCCGTTCTGGTTCTGGCGCTTATTTTTTCAAACAGCCTGCACGGGCTGATCATGCTGTGCCTGTTTACGCTTTGGCAGATGGTTCTGATCAAAGGCTATATCGCTTACCGTCTCAAAGCGAACAGCGGCATCGTATTTTGTCTCGCTGCAGCAGCTTCTATCCTGCCTCTGGCACTGTCAAAGCTGCTGCCGTTTTTCGCCGTTGACAACTGGGCAACATTTCTCGGTATCTCGTATTTAACTTTTAAAGGGGTTCAGCTCATCATTGAAACCCGCGACGGTCTCATTAAAAAGCAGCTCCCAATCAGCAGACTGCTTTACTTTATTCTCTTTTTCCCGACCATCTCGTCAGGTCCGATCGACAGGTACCGCCGTTTTGAAAAAGACGATCAGACGGTATGGACGAAGGAGCAATACGAAGAACTGCTTTACAAAGGAATCAATAAAATCTTTCTCGGCTTTTTATATAAATTCATTATCGGCTATTGTATTAATACGTATGTCATTATGAAACTGCCGTTTTTGACTTCCGGCAGCATCTCGCATGGCTTGGCATACATGTATGCGTACAGCCTTTATCTGTTTTTTGATTTTGCCGGCTACACTGCTTTTGCGGTCGGCGTCAGCTATATCATGGGAATCAAATCCCCTGAAAACTTTAATAAGCCGTTCATCAGCCGCAATATTAAAGATTTCTGGAACCGCTGGCATATGTCGCTTTCATTCTGGTTCAGAGACTACGTGTTCATGCGCTTTGTCCTTTGGATGACGAAGAAAAAATGGATCACAAACCGGATGGCTGTTTCCAATATCGGATATGTGCTGCTGTTCCTTCTGATGGGTGTCTGGCACGGCCTTGCCCCTCAGTACATCGTCTACGGGCTGTATCACGCGCTGCTCATGGTCGGCTTTAACTTCTTTGAAAAATGGAATAAGAAATACAAGTGGTGGCCGAACAATAAGTGGACGACAGCCGTCTCAGTCGTGGTGACCTTCCACTTCGTATGTTTTGGATTTTTAATTTTCTCAGGGAAACTAATACACTAAAAGGAGATTTTCATAATGGATTTTAATCAAGAAGTACTTTCAGTTTTAGCAGAGGTATGTCAGGACGATATCGTAAAGGAAAATCCGGATATTGATATTTTCGAAGAGGGAATCCTCGATTCCTTCGGCACGGTGGAATTGCTGCTTGCATTCGAAAGCCACTTTAACATCACAGTGCCGATTACAGAGTTTGACCGGGATGCATGGAACACGCCAAATCAAATCATAAAGCAGCTGAATGAGTTGAGATAATGAAAAAGCGTTTTTTATTCGGGCCAATCATCTTGGCATTTTTACTTTTTTTCACCGCGATCTTGATTCCAAATGCATGGCTGGCAAAACTGATTCCTAAAGATCGTGTCGAAACTTCAGCTACAGAAATAAACCCGATGATGTTCCAGGGTATGTATCTTCAAGGCAAAGCGCTTGAAGATCCGAAATATCTGCCGATTTACGGATCATCGGAATTGTCCCGGTTAGATGCCTTTCATCCGTCTAACTATTTTAAAGTAAACAACCAAGGGTTCACGCCTTACCTGGTCGGGAAAGGCGGTTCACAGTCCTTGATTCATGCAATCAACTTTGCGGCGCAGTCTGGTCAATTAAAGGGCAAGAAAATCGTTTTCATTATTTCTCCGCAGTGGTTTCAAAAAGACGGCTCGGACGAATCCCACTTTGCGCCGAACTTCTCGGCTTTGCAGGCATACGATCTTGTGTTCAATCAAAATGTCGATCCCGAGCTGAAGAAAAAAATCATCAAACGCATGCTTAAATTTCATGCAGTTACAAACGACGCTCTGCTTTCAGCCCTTTTTAAAGCCGAGCTCGATCAGGACAAAGTGGCGCTGTCCCTTCTGACGCCGCCGGCAAAAGCTTACCGGAGCATTCTGGAGAAAAAGGACATCTACTATTCCATGGTTGAAGGAAACGGACCGAAGCGGACCATTTCCCAGGATGTAAAAAACAAATCGTGGGATGAATTAAAGCAGATGGCCGAAAAGGTCGGCGCCAAAGAATCCCGCAACAATGAGTTTAAAATTTCAAACGGCGTTTATAAGAAATTGAAGCCGAAGCTGAAAAAGCTTAAAGGCCACAATAAAAAGATGAACTATGCCGAGTCAGTCGAGTTCCACGATTTCCATCTCATGATGGATGTTCTGAAAGAATCCGGCGCAGAACCGCTGTTCATCTCGGTTCCGGTCCACGGCAAGTTTTACGACTATACCGGCTTCCCTAAAAAAGGCCGGACAGATTTCTATAAAAAGATTAAAAAAGAAATCGAACAAGAAGGCTTTCAAGTTGCTGATTTAACGAATCATGAATATGATCCATACTTCTTGAAAGATACGCTCCACCTTGGCTGGAAAGGCTGGGTTTACGTCGATCAGGAGATCGAATCCTTTTATAAAAAGTCATCATAAAAAAGGATTCCCCCATGGGGAGTCCTTTTTTTGTCCGATTTAAATTTTTAAAGTTTCCAAAAATTCTATTTTACAAATTTCTCTGAAATCTATTGCGATTATCAAGAGAAGGTTTAAAATAGAAGATAAATATTTTTTGGAAAAAGACTAGAAACGGCAGGGAGAATGAATATGACAAAACAAACGATCAGCGTACAGCTCAGTACAGCAAAAAAGCAAAAGCCAGAGGCTGACCGGCTCGAATTCGGCCGGACCTTTACCGACCACATGTTTATCATGGACTATACGGCTGAAAACGGCTGGCACGATCCGAGAATCGTTCCTTATCAGCCGATTGAAATGGACCCGGCTGCAATGGTTTACCACTACGGGCAGTCCGTTTTTGAAGGGTTAAAAGCTTACTTATCAAGCGAAGGCAGCGTTCTTCTGTTCAGACCTGAAAAAAACGTCGAGAGGCTCAATAAATCCAACGACCGCCTCTGCATTCCGCGGGTTGATCCTGACACCGTTCTGGAAGGGCTGAAGCAGCTGGTTCAGATCGACAAAGAGTGGATTCCTCAAGCTGAGGGGACATCCCTTTATATCCGTCCGTTCATTATTTCAACGGAACCGTACCTCGGCGTCGCTCCGTCCAATATGTATAAAATGCTGATCATTTTATCGCCGGTTGGATCTTATTACAAAGAAGGCATCCGCCCTGTGAAAATTGCCGTTGAAAGCGAATTTGTCCGTGCTGTGGCAGGCGGTACAGGCAATGCGAAAACGGCCGGCAACTACGCGGCGAGCCTGAAGGCTCAGGAAGTGGCGGAAAGCAAAGGCTTCTCGCAAGTACTTTGGCTTGACGGAGTAGAAAAGAAATACATTGAAGAAGTAGGCAGCATGAACATCTTCTTCAAAATCAGCGGTGAAATTGTCACTCCGGCTCTAAACGGAAGTATTTTGGAAGGCATTACGAGAAATTCCGTCATTCATCTATTAAAACAATGGGGACTTTCCGTAACCGAAAGGAAAATTTCAGTTGATGAACTGGTTCAGGCTCACAAAGACGGTCTGCTTGAAGAAGCGTTCGGCACCGGAACCGCCGCTGTCATTTCCCCGGTCGGCGAGCTGATCTGGAAAAACGAAAGCCTTGTGATCAACAGCGGACAAACAGGCGAAATCGCCAAAAGGCTCTACCAAACGATCACCGGTATTCAAAAAGGCGCTTTGCCTGACACATTCGGCTGGACAGTTGAAGTTGATAAAGTCAGCCAATCCTGCTAAGCGGTTTAAGCTCTCTTTTGCAAAAAAGAGGGCTTGCACCCTTATCGCGAAATGTACCGGCGGCAGGCTCTGTTTCACACCGCTCGCCCCTCTTTTTCATTCCGCCTAGTCAATCCCCCGCACAAAACGATTCCATTTTATATATTTTATGTTAAAATTATCAATAACCACACCGGAAAGGAGAGATTATCCGTTCTCATGTAACATGCAAATCAAGAAAGGACGCTGAACAATGGATCAAACAAAATTGAGCGTCTGGGAAAAGAATTACACGTTCCTTTTCATCTCCAGGCTAATCAAAATCTCGGCTGACTGTTTTGCCTTCAACTCTATTTTATGGTTCTTAATTTTTGACGGAAAAGGTGCAATCGGCACCTCCCTGCTTCTTGCCGTCACTTTCCTCCCCGAAGCCTTTTTGGCGCCAGTTACAGGGCCTTTAGTCAAAAGAAGCGCCCTGAAATTCTGGATGTATTTTTCGGATTTAACAAGAGCAGCCGTCGTCATTACAATACCGATTTGCTACTTAAACGGCTTTTCACCGATGTGGTTTGTTTTAGGGCTCATGATCATCCATTCGGCAACAGGTGCGACTTATAACCCGGCGTCGATTACGCTGATTCCGCAGATCGTGAACGAAAATCTCATCCAAAAAGCCAACGCGATTCTCCAGTCTTCTTCAGAAATCATCAGGCTGGGAGCCGTTACATTGTGCGGTGTGCTGCTGACTTTTATCGGTCCTGCAACGACTTTGGTCTTTTCATTTATCTTTTATATCATATCGGGCCTATTCGTGCTTTGCATCAAATACACCATCACCCGGAATCAATCACAATCTAAGTCTCTTGCTCAAAGAGGTACATATTTTGCGAGATTAAAAAGAGGATTTACATTGGTGAAAAACCACAAAATATTATATCCGCTGGCGATTTACTGCATCTTCATGAACCTGGCGGCTTCACCCTGGGAAGCCCTTTCTGCGGTATATGTTGCAGAGGATTTAAACGGAACGCCGTTCATCCACTCGCTGCTGAAGGCTACGACGGCAGGAGGAGCATTTTTACTTGGTTTTATCCTTGCAAAAGTAAAAATCAACAGGTACGGACTCCTTTTCATCACGGCAGGCATTCTTGAAGGTGCGGCTTATTTTATCGCTGGACTGAATACTTTCCTGCCGCTCGTATTTCTCGCAGCCTTTGCATTCGGAGCAGCCATCAGTTCGATCAATGTCCCCGAATTCACGATTATCCAGACATCTGTCGAAGGGGATGACCAGCCTCAAGTGTTCGCAGTCATCCATATGATCACAAATCTATCGCTTCCTTTAGGAGCAATTGCCTGTGGATATGCCGCAAAAACGCTTGGGGCGGGAAGCGTGATCGCAATCGGCGGCTTCATCGAAATCATTGCGGGCATCGGCATCCTCATATTCACTCAGCTTGCCAAAGCCCGGCAGTCAGATCTGGTCAAAGAAAAAGAAGCAAGCGCAAATATGTAGGCATGAATGGGACGGCCGCTGTTTCGCCGGGCCATTCGGACACGGCGGCGCCTATATCTTATTAAAAGGTTCCGGCTGACACACCGGAACCTCAATTTTATTCCTATGCTTCTACAGATCTAAAAAACTGCGGAAGATGCTCTTTATGCGCTTCAAGCATTTCGTCCAGTATTTGTTTCGCAATCTTGTCGGACGGAACGAGCGGGTTGATTGTCATGGCGACAAGCGCGGTGTTGTAATCACCTGTAACAGCCGCTTCAGCCGCAACGCGTTCGAATGATTTGATTTGCTGGACAAGGCCCCTCACGGTGACAGGCAAATCTCCGACCGCGATCGGTTTCGGCCCGTTTTTCGTCATGACACAGTTGACTTCCACTGCGGAGTCATCCGGAATGCTTGCGATCGCTCCGTTATTCATCGTGTTGACAGGCTGAATATCGTGCTTATCATTATAAATCGAGCTGATCAAGTTGCAGGCGGCATCACTATAATATGCGCCGCCGCGCTTTTCAAGCTGGGGCGGTTTGATCGCCAGCTCCGGATCTTTATACAGCTCAAACAATTCCTTTTCAACTTGCTGAACGACCTCTGCACGCGTCCCTTCCGTTTTTGAAGCCTCCAGTTCATGTTCAAGCATCTCCTGCGTTTTGTAGTAGTAGCGGTGGTAGCCGCACGGAATCAGGCCGAGCCCCCGGATAAAGTCAGGTTCCCACGATTCTCCGGAAATGTTTTTCATCGTCATCGCATTTTCGGGATCTGCCATCGCTTCGATCACTTTGTCTTTGACGCTGACGCCGTCCAGGAAAACGTCGAGTCCGAACACCATATGATTTAATCCGGCAAATTGAATGTTTATGCGGCTTTCATCAACATCAAGCGCTTTTGCAACCCCCATCTTCATGCCGATCGGCACATTGCAGAGCCCGACGACTTTTTTCAAATTAGAGTAGCGGAGCAGTGCTTCAGTCACCATGCCTGCCGGGTTGGTAAAGTTGACAAGCCACGCGTCAGGGCACAGTTCTTCGATGTCTTTTGCAATCTCAAGGATGACCGGAATGGTGCGGAGCCCCTTGAAAAGACCGCCCGGTCCATTTGTTTCCTGTCCGATCACCCCGTATTTTAATGGAATTCGTTCATCTTTTGCCCTCGCTTCGAGCAAACCGACACGGAATTGCGTCGTGACAAAATCAGCGTCTTTTAAAGCGTCCCTGCGGTCGAGCGTCAGATGGACTTCGATCGGGACGCCCGCTTTTTCGACCATTCGCTTCGCCAGCGTGCCGACGATATTGAGTTTTTCTTCCCCTTCCGGTATATCGACGAGCCAGAGCTCGCTGACCGGAAGTTGGTCATGCCGTTTGATTAATCCCTCGACAAGCTCGGGCGTATAACTAGAACCTCCGCCAATTGTTACGATTTTCAATCCTTTTTTCATCAATTGACACCTCCGTGGACATTCATTTTTTCATACAGCTCGACAATCTCCGCGGCCAAATCTTTCATGGTCATCGCATTCATTAAATGATCTTGGGCATGAATCATGAGAAGTGAGGGTTCGGTTTTCGCCCCCTTCGCTTCATTTTGAATCAAAGCTGTCTGAAAATGATGCGCCTTGATCAGTTCTTCGTCAGCCGCCCGGATCTTTTCTTTTGCAGCGGCGAAATCTCCCTTTTTGGCTTCGGCTATCGCTTCCATGCAAAAGCTCCTGCCGTTTCCTCCGTGAAGGATAATTTGAAATATCGTTCGTTCCAATTCCTCAGACATCTTGGCACCCCTTTTCTATACACTGGCCTGTTGACCGTCGCTTACGGCCGTTCCGGCCTCCAGTTCGCTCTCTTCTCTCAGCTTTTGTAGATCCCACATTCTAAAGAACGGATAGTATACGACAAACGAGATCAACAGATTAATCAACTGCATGACCGCTCCGGAAATTTTCCCTCCTGTTGCTAAATATCCGGAAAAGCCGGGCGGCATTGTCCACGGCACCGCAATCCCAGCCGGCTTTGCGACAAGACCTGTACTCATTCCAATATAGGTTGCCGTTAACATTAACAGCGGCGACACGATGAACGGAATCAGCAGCATCGGATTCATGACGATCGGCATGCCGAAAATAATCGGTTCGTTGATGTTAAAAATAGCGGGACCGATGGCTAATCTGCCGAGCTGTTTCATCTGTTTGCTTCGCGCTCTAACAAACATCGTAATGACCAAAGCCAAAGTGGCGCCGCTTCCGCCGATGTTAACCCAAATCTCAAAAAACTGTGTCGTAAATATGTTTGGGAGCGCTTCACCGGCTTGGAAAGCGAGACGGTTTTCGTCCATCGCACCGTACCAGATCGGCGACATCACTCCGCCGACAATGTTTGCTCCGTGAAGGCCGCAGGACCACAGCAGCATTTTCACAGTTTCGGCTATAAGGCTTCCGCCGAGACTGCCTCCAAGGATGGACAGAGGTGTGCCTAAAAGTACGTTGACGACATTATGGAGGCTTCCAAACGGCGTCATCTCAATTAAAAGGCGCGCCCCCCAAATCGAGCCGATAACGGCGAATCCCGGAATCAGAGCGATAAATGATTTGCTGACAGCCGGCGGTACGCCGTCCGGCATTTTGACGACAATATCCTTTTGAACGACCCAGCGGTAAACCTCAGTCGAGAACATTGCAATCAGCATGCCGACAAACAGACCTTTGCTTCCCATTAATGAAATCGGGATGCCGCCCGACACTAAAATTTCCTCTGTTGCGCCTTCCGGTGTGAACGGAATCTGGTAGGGGGTCGCAAGCAGAAAAGCTGCTACGGCAATGGCACCTGATGACAGAGCATCAATGTCGTATTTTTCGGCCAGCCGGTAGGCGATGCCGAACGTTGCGATCAGCGCCATAATGTCAAAGCTGACATTAACCGGGTAGCTTAATTTATCAGCCCATTGCTCGCCGAAAATCCCCGCCATGAATTCCGGATATCCCGGAATCGGCAAATTGGCTAAGATGAGAAACAGCGATCCGATAATGATTAATGGCATGGTCAGAATAATACCGTCTCTGAGTGCCTGCAAATGGCGCTGGGCGGCAATTCTGCCGGCAACCGGCATGACCTTCTCCTCTAAAAACGCATTAAACTTATTCACTTGTGCCGCCTCCTTTAAGAGCCGGCAAGCTGTTCGGCGGATTTTAACACTTCTGCCCCATTACAAGTTCCGTAATGGACCGTATTGATGACATCGACGGGTACACCTTTCGATTCTCCTAATTTTTTTAATTGCGGGAGCATGTAACGGACTTGCGGGCCAAGAAGCAATACGTCGGCTTTATCGATATGATTCTGAACCTCTCCTCCGGAAACGGCCCAGATTTTATAGTCTTTGCCTTGTTCCTCTGCACTTTTTTCCATTTTCGTCACAAGCAGACTCGTTGACATTCCTGCAGCGCAAGCTAGTAAGATATTCATGTTCATATGTCCCCCTTTTACGTATCTTGTATGATCTCTTTTACAGTTCCATCATACAATGAAACCGTTTTCATATACACTTAATGATTTTCCTCAGTGAAGAGGAAAAAAGACAAGGGGACATCTTCATTTTGCATATCGATGAGCCGGCCTGCTTTTTTTGAAGACGGACATAAACTCCCCGTACGTTTTGCATTTCAGAAGCTCCCGGACAATGACCCTGTCATCTAAAACACGGCCCAAAAATTTGTACATCTCTTGCAAATTTGCTGTATTGTCCTTTTCCACGCAAAGAAGGCAAACGAATTGAACCCTCTTATTCTCCCAGACTATCGGTTTTTGCAGCGTACAAACCGCCCAAAAAGTCGAATCGGTTTTTGGTGCCATCGGATGCGGAATTGCAACCAGATTACCGAAGCAAGTGGGCGCAACGGCCTCCCGTTCAAAGACGGAGGCTTCAAGCCCAGCGTCTGCAAGCCCTGATTGCATCACTTTTCCGCACAGAAAGCGGAGGACCTCCTCTCGGGAAGACAGACTTTCCTGCAAAAAGACGAGCTGTTTTTTCGTATAGGTCGAAGCGATTCCGTCATCTTCAGCAAGTACCTGTTCTATTTTCGTTAAATCTCCCCCTCCCAATATGGCGTTAACTTGAATCACCGGAATAGGAAGATCAGCGGACAGCGGTATGGTGCTGATGACAAAATCGAGTGCATGGAGAGACATTTGATTCAGCTTGTAGTAATCAACTGTTCCAAGGATTTCAAGCTTTGAACCGAATGTAGCCCGCAGTCTGTCTTGAAGCAGCATGGCGCTTCCGGCTCCTGACGCGCAGACAATCATGCAGCGTTTTGAGGGCCTGTTCATGTTTCGTCTTTCCATGGCTGCGCCGATATGCAGAGCGAGATAGCCGACCTCGCTTTCCTGAATGTCAAATCCCGTCTCTTTTTTGATGACTTCACCAGCTTGAATCCCGGCTTCAAATGCGAGGGGATAATTGGCTTTAATTGCGTCCAGCATCGGATTTCTGATATTCATGCCGTATCTGCAGCGATTCAGAGCCGGTTTCAGGTGAAGACCGAGACCGATTTTTAATTCTTTGTCATTCCCAATGCCAAGGGTAAATTTTTGATCGATGGCTTTCATGATCAATTTCGTCAGCCGGTCTGTCTCTTCATCCATCATATTTTCGATTGCATCGCTGCGAATGGAGGCCATAACCGTCCTTTTCGCGCCAAGCAGATGGATGGCGATGTAGGCCGTTTCTTTATCCGGAAATGCCACTTGCAGCTTTTGTTCAAGAGTGCGGACAATCTCCTTCGCCACTTCATATTCTTTATGATTCATAATCTCCTTTACATCTTTGGAATAAAGAGAAACATGTTTGCCGCTTCGAATACGTTTGCATGCAATGGCGACGTGAATGAGAAGGTTGTTTAGTCCGATATCTGAAAGAGAAATGTGATCTTCGCTTATTTTTTCTAAAATCGTCTGACGGATCATAGCCAGCTCTTCTTTTGGGAGGATAGATATCCGGGTGTTCATAATATCAATATCCGTTTCCCGCTTTGGAAAAAGGTGCTCTGCGATGCAGGATCGCAGCTTCATCTCATCTCCCTTCAGCTTAAAGCCGTAATTCGGTTTGATCTCCAGTTCGATGTCGTAAGGTTTAAGCCTTTTCTTCACATCTCTCATATCGTTTTGGACCGTCGATTTGCTGATAAACATCTCACCGGCTAAATCTTCAAGTTTGACATACTCCTCAGTTAAGAGAAGCCTTTTTAATAAATAGAGAATACGCTCATTCGGAAAAACGGGAGTAGAAAGCTCTTCATGAAATGTGTGCTGCAGAAGCTGGCGAAAGAGGCGGTCATTCTTGATGGAGAGCCGATAGCCTGCACCTCTGATCGATTGAACGGCAGCGCCGTTTTTGGAGAGAAGCCGGTCTAATTCTTTCACATCTGACCTGATCGTCCGAGAGGTCACATTTAGCTCATTGGCCAAATATGTGCTGGTTAACGGTGATTCTGCTCCTATCAATTCGCCGAGGATAAGCTTAAGCCGAGCATTGAGCATAGAAAAAGACCCTCCCACTAAGATACTTGAACCGAGACCAAACCCATACACTCAGGTATATTCATTCTTTTTGTGAAATTTGTCTCATAGTTAAGTAAATTCTATTATGGCTGCGCTTTCAAGTCAATTTGGCCTTTCTCCAAGAAAAAAAGCCGGTTACCCGGCTTTCAGATTCTTTTTCTCTCTTCGGCTTTTGATGATTTTCCATGCGATCGGATAGATGACAGGCGCCCATTTGACGGCGCTTTTAAACACTTTTTTCATAGCTTGACTCCCTCCTGTTTTTTTATTGTTTTCCCTGTTGAACGGGAGCCAAACCTTTTAACTATCTTGAGACATAGCGGTTTTCTTTTATCCAGAAACGCCAAGGGTATTCCCTCGCTTCTCCAGAGTTGTCAATTCCAATTCGCGGGCCGCACAAAATGTTCTGAGGTTCATATCCTTTTGCGATATAAAGCGGCGGCGATGTCAACGGTCTGCCGTAATCGTTCATCGTGATGGAAAGCGCTTTTGTCAGCTTTCCCGGTCCGTTCGTCCAATCGCGCGGTTTCTTTCCGCTCCTTCGCTTCTCCATCAGCGCGAGGCCTTCATGGGGTTCAAGCGCTCTGATCAGCACGGCCTCAGGTTCATCGGCTCCTCCGCTTACAACATTGATGAGTGTGTGGGTGTGCATGGTGTACGTATAGACCAAGCCGGCTTCATGATACATGATTTCCGTACGTTTCGTCCGGCGGTTGCCGTAGCTGTGCGCCGCTCTGTCCCCGGGCCCTCTATAAGCCTCTGTCTCCACAATATATCCTGAAGCAGTCCCTTCTTCTGTTTCCTTGACAAGAAGACAGCCTAACAGGGATTGAGCGAGTTCAATTGTTGGTTTGCTATAAAATTCGAGCGGGAGAGGTTCGTGAGCTGGATTCATTTTTAGGATGGCCTCCTTTTTGCTCAAAGGCGAAATGCCTCTTTGTCGATTGTGATATATTTTACCATTTTCGACAGACGGGATGCCAGAAAATGAAGGTGCCTTGATTAAGATGAGGATCTCCCATTGATTTTATTTTTCAGTCTTTCATGGATGACATTGACATATCTGTATTATTGTATACAATAATAATTATATTCTGAAAAAAGGAGGCGAAAGCTTTTTTCATGCACTCTTCAAATCCAGTCAAAAGACAGTCTGCAAGTGATTACGCTTACAATGAATTAAGAACGAAGATCATCGAACTTGAATACCCTCCCTCTGAACAGCTTGCTGAAGACAGTCTTGCAAAGGGTTTAAACATCAGCAGAACTCCTCTTCGCCAGGCTCTTTACCGGCTGGAGCTTGAAGGATTGGTCAGTAAACAGCCGAACGGCCGGCTTCGCGTATGCCCGATTTCGCTTGCTGAAGCGAAAGAG
The DNA here is from genome assembly GCF_054161455.1 of Bacillus sp. PK6-026. Lineage (NCBI taxonomy): Bacteria > Bacillati > Bacillota > Bacilli > Caryophanales > Bacillaceae > Bacillus > Bacillus sp. PK6-026. Next base: position 4,080,439 of record NZ_CP096418.1, read on the forward strand.
GTTTTTAAAGTTCGGGAAGCGCTTGAAGGACTGCTCACTGCCGAAGCCGCACAGCTGGTGACACCGGAGAGCCTTCATCAGCTTGAAGACCGCATCGAACTGATGAAACTGGCTGCCGTAAAGGGCCGCAAAACAGATACGGTCAAATACGGATCAGAATTTCATTCCATCTTGCACGCCATCAGCACAAACGCAACCGCAAAACGTTTTCTTGATCAGCTTGAAAGCAGGATTGAACGGTATCGCAGAATCAGCGGATACAAAAATCCTGACTACAAACCGTCTGTATCTTTCAATGAACACTTGGACATTTTTAATGCCGTCAAAGAAAAAAACAGCGTTTTGGCAGAAGCCGCCATGCGTTCCCACATTAAACGAAGCTTGCGTTCCATTGAAGAAACGCTGGAACGTTCATACTAATCCGCCGAACAGCCAATGCCATTCTCACAGCACGTTTTTGACACAAAAGTTAAAAAACGAATAAGAGGTGGAAAAATGGGCAAACAAGGTGTATTTAAACCGGGATTAGAAGGCGTTATTGCTGGGGAAACGAACATTTCCTTCTTAGATACGGAAGCGGAACAAATCGTCATTAAAGGCTATGATTTAATCGAACTTGCAGAACAAAAAACATATCTGGACCTCGTCTATCTCCTCCTTCAAAATAAACTGCCTGATCCAATGGAATTGCAAGGAATTGAAAGCGCTATAAAAAATTCGTATGAATTGCCCGGCGGAATCTATACCATTCTGAAGGCGCTTCCGAATAACACCCATCCGATGGATGCGCTCCGAACCGGGATTTCCGCTTTGGCTGGATATGATCTTGAATTGAATGACAGGTCTCCATCAGCAAACAGAAGCAAAGCGCTGCGCTTGATCGCACAGGTTCCGAATATTACCGCCAACAGCTACCGCATCCTTCATCAGAAAAATGTCATCACGCCTGATAAACAGCTTTCATTCAGCCAGAACTTTTTATACATGCTGGCGGAAAAAGAACCGACTCCGGAAGAAACAGCCGTCTTTGATCAGACATTAATGCTGTACAGCGAGCACGAAATGCCGAACTCCACATTTGCCGCAAGAGTCATCGCATCGACAAACACAGACATATACGGTGCTTTCACAGGCGCCGCTGCATCGCTTAAAGGACATTTGCACGGCGGCGCGAATGAAGCAGTGATGTACATGCTGCTCGAAGGAGAAACAAAATCGGGCTTCTGCAAGCTGATTGAGCATAAGTTAAGCAGAAAAGAAAAAATCATGGGCTTCGGGCACCGCGTCTATATGAGAAAAATGGACCCGCGCGCAGCCCTGTTGAAAAAGGCGCTCTATTCGCTATCTCATAAAACCGGCCGACAGGATTTATATGAAATGTGCGATGCCGGCGAAAAGCTGATGCGCGAAGAAAAAGGCCTGTATCCGAACCTCGACTACTATGCGGCTCCGGTCTATTACCTGCTCGGCATACCGATCGATCTCTATACTCCGATATTTTTCGCGGCACGTTCTGTCGGTCTAAGCGCGCATGTCATTGAACAGCACGAAGACAACAGGCTGTTCCGCCCGAGAGTTCACTATACCGGACCGCGTCATCTTCATCCATAGTTCGCCTTTGATTCAGAAAGAAGGGAGATAAATGTTATGAAAACAGAAAGTCAAACGCTCCAAAATTGCGATCAATTGCTGGAAGAGATCGCAGACTATACGGTAAATGCCAAGATTTCAAGCGAAGAAGCGATTGAAACCGCCCGCTACGTCTTAATGGATACACTGGGCTGCGGCATTTTGGCGCTCAAATACCCGGAATGCGCCAAACATCTCGGCCCGATTGCCCCGGGTACCGTCGTCCCGAACGGCACCCGCGTCCCGGGAACGCAATTTGAGCTCGATCCTGTTCACGGAGCCTTCAATATCGGCTGCATGGTTCGCTGGCTCGATTATAATGACACATGGCTGGCAGCCGAATGGGGCCACCCGTCAGATAACCTTGGAGCGATTTTAGCCTGCGCTGACTATGTCAGCAGGCAGCGGCTCGCGGCGGGCAAGGAACCGCTCACCATTCACGATGTATTAACGGCAATTGTGAAGGCTCATGAAATCCAAGGCGTCCTTGCTCTCGAGAACAGCTTAAACAGAAACGGGCTTGACCATGTGCTGTTTGTAAAAGTCGCCTCCACTGCTGTGGCATGCTCACTATTGGGGGGGACAAAACAGGATGTTGTCAATGCCGTCTCCCAAGCCTGGGTCGATAATTCAAGCCTGCGGACGTACCGTCACGCTCCGAATACCGGTTCGCGAAAGTCCTGGGCAGCCGGTGATGCGACAAGCCGCGGCGTGAGGCTCGCAATGATGACCTTGAAGGGCGAAATGGGATATAAAACCGCTTTGTCCGCTCCAATGTGGGGTTTTCAGGATGTCTTATTCGGCGGAAAAGAATTGACGCTCGCCAGACCGCTCGACTCTTATGTCATCGAAAATGTCCTTTTTAAAATTTCGTATCCGGCGGAATTCCACGCACAAACGGCTGCTGAAGCCGCGATCAAGCTTCACCCTGAAGTGAAGAACAGACTTGATAACATCGATCAAATCGTGATCACGACGCACGAATCGGCCATCCGGATTATCGACAAAACAGGAGAATTACACAATCCGGCTGACCGTGATCACTGCCTTCAGTATATAACAGCGATCGGGCTGATCTACGGCGATATTACCGCTGACCATTACGAAGACGAAACCGCGCAAAATCCGGAAATCGACAGACTGCGCGAAAAAATGACCACAGTCGAAAACAAACAGTATTCTACCGATTATCTCGACCCGGAAAAACGCTCGATCGCCAACGCTGTTCAAGTGTTTTACAAAGACGGCACACAATCGGAAAAAATCGCGGTCGAATACCCGATTGGTCATCGGCGCCGCCGCAACGAAGGCATCCCGCTGTTAAAAGAAAAATTCACCAATAACTTAAAAACGCGCTTTCCGGCGGGGCAAGCGGAGCGAATCAACGCCCTGCTGAATGACCCTCGCCAATTAAGCGGTACACCTGTGCCGGACTTTATGGAATTGTTTGTGATTTAGGAGGTTTTGAATATGTGGATTGTCTCGAAACAATCAACTCAGGAAGAACTGGCCAATACATTCAGAAAGCTGATGAAAGCGCCTGATATTTTGAAAATACCAGGCGTTCATGACGGGATGGCAGCCATTACCGCAAAAAACATCGGCTTCAAAGCGCTCTACCTCTCCGGGGCAGCCTACACGGCAAGCCGCGGACTCCCTGACCTCGGAATGATTCATTCCCAGGAAATCGCTGAAAAAGCCAGCGAACTTGTGAGAGCCGCAAATCTTCCGCTTTTGGTCGATATCGACACCGGCTACGGCGGTGTCCTAAATGCGGCGCGCACGGCGGCCGAAATGGCTGAAAGCCGGGTCGCAGCCGTTCAAATCGAAGATCAGCAGCTGCCTAAAAAATGCGGACATTTAAATGGAAAGACGCTTGTCCCGGCAGAAGACATGATCGCAAAAATTAGAGCGATAAAAGAAACCGCCCCTTCACTCGTCATTGTGGCACGCACGGATGCAAAAGCAGCGGAAGGAATGGAGGCCGCCGTCAGACGCGCCAATTTATATGCCGACGCGGGAGCCGATGCCATCTTTCCGGAAGCATTAACGAGCGCAGCCGAGTTCAAGGAAATGGCCTCATCCATTAAAGCGCCGCTCCTCGCCAATATGACCGAATTCGGAAAAACGCCTTATTACACGGCTGCCGAATTCCAAATGCTCGGCTGCAGCATGGTTATTTACCCGGTAACCTCCCTGCGCGCTGCCGCAAAAGCTTATGAACGGGTCTTCGCAGAAATTTTCGAAAAAGGCACGCAAAAGGGTGTGCTCGATGACATGCAGACGCGCGAAGAATTATATGATGCGATTCAATACTACGACTATGAAAAATTGGACGAAAATATCGCCAAAACGGTGCTTCCCGAAATCGGAAAAGAACACCGTTAATACGAGAAAAAAGGCTGCCGAATTGTCGGCAGCCTTCTCCATTTACAGCAATTGCATCAATGCACCGCCGGCAGCACCGGCCGCAACGATGATCCACGGCGGAAGCTTCCAGTAGACAAGCAGGCTGAATAAAACCGCGGCGAATGCAAAATCGACCGGCGCCAATATCGAGCTGGTCCAGATCGGCTGATAAAACGCGGAAATCAATATTCCCACAACGGCTGCATTCACTCCCATTAAAGCGCCTTTCACTTTAGGATTGCGGCGCAGCGTATCCCAGAAGGGCAGCGTCCCCAGAATCAGCAGGAATGCCGGCAGAAAAATCGCCGCTGTGGCGAGCAATCCGCCTTGCCAACCGTTGATCACCGCACCAAGATATGCAGCGAATGTAAACAAAGGCCCCGGAACAGCTTGAGCGGCTCCATACCCGGCTAAAAATGCCTCTTCGCTTAACCAGCCCGTCGGAACAAATTCCCGTTCTAATAACGGCAGGACCACATGCCCTCCGCCGAAGACTAAAGAACCCGACCTGTAAAAACTGTCAAACATGGCAATCCAGCTGGAAGATGTCAGTTCTCTGAGCATCGGCAGCAGTATGAGAAGCCCGAAAAACAAGCTGAGACAAACCGCCGCAAAACGGCGCGACACTGGAAACCGCATGACAGAATCATCTGTCTCAACTTGCTCTTTATAGATGAGATAACCGGCGAAAGCGGCGAGCAGGATGACTCCGACCTGTGTAAAAGCCGTCTGCCAGAGAAGGGTGGCGACTAGAGCAAACAGCGCGATCGCCTTGCGCCTTTTATCAGGTGTCAGCTTTTGCGCCATCCCCAAAACAGCATGGGCGACTACGGCTACGGCTACGATTTTCAACCCATGAATCCAGCCGGCTGTCCCGATATCGAAGCCTTGCAGAATCATAGCAAATAATACGAGTGCTATGACAGATGGGAGAGTAAACCCGATGAACGCTAGGATGCCTCCAATGATGCCGGCTCGCATGACGCCGATTCCGATCCCCACCTGGCTGCTGGCAGGGCCGGGCAGGAACTGGCATAAAGCGACCAGATCGGCATAGTTTTTTTCGTCCATCCATTTTCTTTTGCGGACATATTCGGCATGAAAATATCCCAAATGGGCGATCGGGCCTCCGAACGATGTCAATCCAAGCCTGGTTGAAACAAATAGAATTTCAAGCAGCGACCTCAAGCTTCTGTCCGCTTTATGCTTTGTCATCATTTCACTCCTCTATTCTTTAATTTCTTTAAACAGTTCATATGCTTTCAACCTTGCTTCCTTCAGTACGCTTACTCCTTTTTCCGTAGTTGAGTAGTATTTTCTGATTTTCCCGTCCACATTCTGTTCTTCTTTTCGAAGAAGTCCGTCAGATTCCATTGAATGAAGGATCGGATACAGCGTTCCCGCACTGATGTTATATCCGTGCTCTTTCAATTCCTCAAGCATCCACAAGCCGAAAATCGGATGTTCGCTGGCGTGGTGCAAAATATGAATTTGAATAAATCCCAGAAATAGCTTTCGCAATACTTTATCTTCCAATACCGCACCCCCTTTAACGAAACTCAATATCGAAATCCGATATCGACAGTTTATAACGAAAGTGTAGCATCGGTTCTCTCTCTTTTCAAGGTCTTTTGCCATTAAAAAAACAAGCCCAAACATGGGCTTGCCTGTTTCAAACATTTACGACTGATACTGTACACGATGAAGATTCGCAAAAATACCGCCGCGCTCAACCAGTTCATCATGTGTTCCTTCTTCTGCGATTCCGTTTTCTGTCACGACCACAATCCGGTCGGCATTGCGGATCGTAGCAAGTCTGTGAGCAATGACAAGCGTCGTCCTGTCTTTTGCGAGCTCTGTCAAAGCGTTTTGAATCACCTGCTCCGTCTCTGTGTCAAGTGCTGATGTGGCTTCGTCCAATATGAGAATCGGCGGATTTTTAAGAAACATCCTGGCGATTGCGATCCTTTGCTTTTGGCCCCCTGACAGCTTCAGCCCTCTTTCGCCGACTTGGGTCTCATAACCGTCCGAGAGCGACTCGATCAGCTGTTCTAAATGCGCCATTTTGGCGGCCCGCTGAATCTCTTCATCTGTCGCATCCAGTTTTCCGTAGGCGATGTTTTCGCGGAGCGTCCCCGTAAAAAGAAACACATCCTGCTGGACGATGCCGATTTGCGAACGGAGAGAACGTTTTGTCATGTCGCGAATATCGATGCCGTCAATTGTGATAGACCCGCCGTCTATATCATAAAAACGCGGAATCAGCGAGCTGATCGTCGTTTTGCCCGCTCCCGAAGGGCCGACAAAAGCGACCGTTTCTCCGGCTGTAATTGACAGATCGACGCCTTGCAGAACAGGTTTATGTTTTTCATAGCCGAACGTCACATTCTTGAAGACGATGTTTCCTTCCAACAGCGGAACATCAATCGCATCTTTGCGGTCGACAATCTGCGGCTTTGTATCGATCAACTCCGTAAACCGCTTAAATCCTGCCATTCCTTTCGGATAAAGCTCCAAAATGGCGCTGATTTTATCAATCGGCTTAAACAACACGTTGACATAAAGAACAAACCCGACGAATTCCCCGTAGGACATATTTCCGGAAAAACTGAGCCAAGCTCCGTACACAAGCACTGCCAGAATCATCAGCCGCGTCATCAAAAAGGTCCCGGCAGTCGTGAGAGCCATCGTTTTGTAGCCTTTCAGCTTCGCCTTGCGGAACTTTTGATTGTTCTTTAAAAACCGGGAAATCTCAAAGTGCTCATTCGTAAAAGATTGAACGACGCGAACGCCTGAGACGCTGTCCTCAACCCTGGCGTTAACATCGGCGATTTCGCTGTACATCTGGCGCCAAGCGCGGTTCATCCTGATATTTGAATAAGTGATTAAAATAATCAATAACGGCACAAACAGAACAGCAACCAAGGCAAGCTTCACATTAATCGTCAGCATGATCCAAAATGCACCGAAAAAGGTCATCACGGCGATGAACAAATCCTCCGGTCCGTGATGGGCCAGCTCTCCGATATCAAACAGATCATTTGTGATGCGGCTGATGATATGTCCAGTTTTTGTATTGTCAAAGTATCGGAAAGATTGGCGCTGTACATGTTGGAAAAGCTCCTGGCGCATATCCGTTTCAATATTGATGCCGAGCTTATGCCCGAGATAATTGACAATGTATTGCAGGCCCGTGCTGAGCAAATAAATCAGTAAGAGGCCGATGCTTACCCAGACAATTTCAAGCCAGTCTCCCCCGGGAATCAGCGTATCGATGAACCACTGAACGACTAGGGGAAAAGCCAGCTCAAGCACTGCGACGATGATCGCACTGCTGAAATCGATGAAGAACAGACGTTTATGAGGTTTATAGTATGAAAAAAAGCGGCGTATCATAAGATGATGTGCACTCCTTTTGAGAATCTTTACGAGATTGATCGTATCACAGTTTGGCATCGGAAGTGCAAAAATTTTGAAAAATAATTGAAAATTATTCTCAAGTAGACTGTTTTATAAAGGAATTCCCGTTTCTTTTGCTCCCTGTGCAACAAGCTTAGCCATCTCATTTGCACCGAAATCGCAAAAATGGGTGTCATCCCTGGCTCCGTCCGGATAGTTGGGTTGTTCCCCCGGTTCAAGCCATAAAAACAGCTTTTTGGAAGCTTCCGGGCCCAGCGATTCAAGCAATTGACGGCTTTTGGAGGCGAGATCGATGAGCGGCACCCGAAGCTCTTCCGCAAGCTGTATCATCGCATCAGGATAGTCGCCGTGGGTATTTTTGAACCGGCCGTCGCTTTCAAATGATCTTCTCTGGACCGGTGTAATGAGGACCGGATTGGCTTTTTTTAACCGGGCGTCATCTATATACCGGCGCAAGTGCTGCTTGTAAGTCGTATATGGCTCTGTATAGCGATCATCCGGCTTTTGGTCGTTATGACCAAACTGGACAAACAAATAATCGCCGCTTCGGATCTGTGTCATGATTCGCTCCAGCCTGCCTTCTTCAATAAAGCTTTTTGAACTTCTCCCTGATGCCGCTTCATTGCGGATCAAAACACCGTCTCTTAAAAACGCGCCAATTTTCTGTCCCCAGCCTGCACGCGGCGCCCTGTCGCTATCATAATCGCAAACCGTTGAATCCCCGGCCAAAAACAACTGAACGTCTCTCATTATCCATCCCCCTCATTCCATTTTGTTTTATATTAAAAGGCCCCTCAAAGAATCGCAACCCAACATACATATTTGCCCATTTTGTTCTTTATACGACTCCTTTTTATAAAAAAGGCTATAAATTGATAAAAAACTATCAATTTATACTAATTTTTTTTAGAAATTTATCTAAAAATATTTACTTGGATGGTAAATGGTGATAGATTAAGTAAACAAGAAAAGGAATATAGTTGATCGCGATCTCGTTTCTACCTTTTCTTGAAAATAATGGGACGTCCTCTACTTTTTAACTTTAACATTGCATTTAGGAGGAACTTATCGATGCTTAAACGAAAATTCATTCGCAAAATCAGTGTTGGTCTATTAGCTTCTGCAGCATTGTTTTCATTTATCATTCCTACCCAAGGGGCAAATGCCCAAGAGGTGAAAACAAATCATTTTAGAGGACCGATCTTTTGTCCGCCGCCATTCAAGCCGTGGCCTAAGCCGCAGCCGCCTCAAAAACCGCAGCCGGATTATCCGCAACCGGATAACCCGACTCAGAAGCCTGTGCTTGAGGCAAAAACCATTAACAGCAATAAAGAGTGGTCAACTTCTGACATCGAAATTACTTATAAACCAAACACTTTTGTCGGTTCAAGCTATGTTGAATTTCATTTTCCATACCGTTTTCATGCAAGCACAAGAGATACACTAAATGGAAAAACACTTGACTATACACAAATTTTAAATGATGGACAAACGGTCCGAGTTCCCGTCTATGCTTTAAGCTCTTCTGAGTTCAAATTAGTGATGGTTCGGAAAACGCTCCCAAATGCAGGGACTCACAGAATTACTGCTGAACTGCAACAAAATGGAAAAAACATCAACCATGCTGAAACAACTTTGGAGATTGTTCCTCGTTAAATCAATGTTCGGCCTGCCGGCATCAATTTGCCGGCAGCCGTTCTGCTGTATTTCCCTTTACATATCATGCATTTTTTAAAAGTTTTTAGAATTTTTCTCAAAAAATATTTACTTGAATGGTAAACGGTGATAGATTGATGGAGCAGGAAAAGGAATATAGTAGATGATGAACTTATTTTTTCCTTTTTCATCTTTTTTAACAACATTCATTAGGAGGGGGAAGTACATGTTAAAACGTAAATTTATCGGTAAAATGGGAGTCGGGCTATTAACTTCAGCAGCATTGTTTTCTTTCATTCTTCCGACGGAGGAAGCGAGCGCCACTTTTTTCAGAAACGCTCCGACGCTTCATGTCGAAACGGTTGACAGCAACAAAGAGTGGACAACCTCAGACATTGAAGTCACTTACAAACCGAACTCTTTTGTCGGTGCAAGCTATGTTGAATTTAACTTTCCATACCGCTTCCATGCGAACACAAGAGATTCGCTGAACGGCAGAACACTGAACTATACACAAATTTTAAATGACGGGCAAACCGTCAGAGTGCCGGTTTATGCTTTCAGCTCTTCTGCGTTCAAACTGGTCATGGTTCGGAAAACGCTTCCAAACGCAGGAACCCACAGAGTCACTGCGGAGCTGCAAAAGTTCGGACGAAACTACAACCACGCTGAAGCTACAGTTGATATCCTGCCACGCTAAAACATTTCAGCCTGCCGGCAAAAGAACCGGCAGGCTTTTTTCATTTAAGCGCTGCCCGCCGAACCAGCATGTTAAAACAAGCGAGCGCGCTTATATTGCAAAACAGAATGACGACTGCCATCGGTAAAGCTGTATGGCTTCCGCCAATACCGACGAGCGGCGCCGCGGCAGCTCCTAAAATAAACGGAAGCAGTCCTAAAAGCGCAGATGCGCTTCCGGCCGATTTACCCTGGCTCTGCATCGCTAAGGATCCGCTGGTCGTCGTCACGATTCCGATGCAGGAAACCACGACAAACAGCGGAATTAAAATCAGAATCAGCGGTGCTTTGAAAAAGACAGAAACAAATAAAACAACGCTTGCGGTAAAAGACAGCAGCAAACCGCTCCGCAAAAGGGAAGCTTCGCCGAACCGGCCGGCAAGCCTGCCCGTAATCTGGGCCGCGATAATGATGCCCAAGCCGTTTAATGCGAAACAAAAACTAAAGGCTTGCGCCGACAATTTGTAAATGTCCTGCAAAACAAACGGAGAGGCCGATATATAGCCGAACATCCCCGCTACGATCAGCCCTTGCGCCAAAGCGTATCCCATAAATGTGCGCTGGCCGAAGAGCCTTCCAAATGATACAAACGTCTCTTTAAACCCGCCTGCCGTGCGGTTTTCCGGAGACAGCGACTCTTTCACCCCGAATATCACGGACAAAATCATCAGCAAGCCAAAAAGGCCGATAATGAAAAATACGCCGTTCCAAGTCGTCCATTTCATCAGCTGGCCGCCCGCTACCGGGGATATGATAGGCGCAATCCCGTTAACCAGCATCAAGAGCGAAAAGAACTTTGTCAATTCTGTACCAGAATATAGATCACGGGCAATCGCGCGTGATATGACGATGCCGCCTGCACCCGCTGCACCTTGAATAAAGCGCATCGCAATCAAGAGCCATACAGAGGATGTCATAGCACATAAAAATGAGGCCGCGGCAAAAACGGACAGCGAAACGATCAGCGGGAGCCTTCTTCCAAGGACATCGCTGAAAGGACCGATGACAATTTGGCCGATTGCCAGCCCCAGTAAACACGATGTTAAACTGAGCTGAACGACGGAAGCATTCGTATGTAAATCAGATGCCATCTGTGGAAGGCCGGGCAAATATAAATCGATCACAACCGGACCGATTCCCGATAAAATACCCAATATGACAGCGATCCATACCCTGTTCGGCTTAGCTTTTGACTGAGCCGCAAGATCTGCCTGGCTGTTAAGCGTACCCATTGGATCACTCCTTTTTTATATTTTGAAATACGCCCTCGAAACCTTCCAATGTATTGTACACCTTAAGCTATGAAGATAACAATTAGAAAAACCGGGCAAGCCCGGCTGATTAGTAAGATTCATATCTTTTAAAAACAAAAACGGTGCACATGAACAAAAGAAGCACAATTCCCAAAGACGAAAACACCATCCAGCCGAAAGCATTATCCCATGAACCGTGCATGATAAAATAGTCAGCCTGGCTTTTCGCCTTATCAGGCATCCATTCGGTAAAACGGGGAAATAAGGAACCCGCCAGTGAAACGAAGGCGATGGAACTGATGCTCATGCCGGCAATCCCCCCGATACGGCGAAACAGGGCACCGAAAAACATCGTGACCGACATGACAAATACAATCCATATACTGTACACGAATAAACTAAATAAGAACCGGTCAAATTCAACCTTTCCGAATAGAAGGTTTGTATAATAAAAAGCTAACCCGTAGCTCACAGCAAACGAAACCAATACGAGCAGCACCTGCTGAAGCCACTTGCTGCCGATATACTGCAGCGGGCTGACAGGTCTCGCCATCACCAATGAAAGGGATCCTTGGTTTCGTTCGTGGACAATGCTGCCCATCACACTGAAAACGAAAATTGCAGTACCAATCGTGCCGAACTGGGACAAGGTGCTCGCCATCACCTCTTCACTTCCCGGCTTTGGTATGTCGATCACAGCTCCCTCAGGCAAATTCCCGGCCATATCGATAATCTGAGGCATATAATACAGGGTGAGCGGCTGAATCAAGCCCAGAAGGATCAAAATGACTGGCAGCCAAAGCAGCTTTCCGTCCCTCCAGCTTTCCGTCCATTCTTTTTGAAATAACATAAAAAATGAATTCATAGCCCCATCACCTTCAAATACATATCTTCCAAGGACATCGTTTTTTGTTCAAAACGAACAATCGATACTTGCCTGCTCAAGCATTCAGCCAACAGCCGGCGGCTGTCAGACCGATCTGTTAAATAAAATTCAGCTTGTGAAGGCTTATGATACACGACTTTGCTGACATAAGGCAGGTGTTCCAGCCATCCTTCAAGGCTCTCTTCAGCTGTCAGGATATAAGATGGCTTTAAATGCCGATTCTTCAATCTGTGAAGCGGACCTGACCATTTGACAGCCCCTTCTTTCAGCATGATCACTTGATCGCACACCTCTTCGGCATCATGCAGCACATGAGTCGAAAATAGAATTGTCATCTTCTTTTTTAATTCTTTCATCATATCAAGGACTTCGCGCCGCCCCGCCGGATCGAGCGCAGAAACAGGTTCATCCAAAATCAACAGGCTCGGCTCATGAACCAAAGCCTGCGCAAGCCCGAGCCTTTGCTTCATTCCTCCTGAAAAACCGCTGATTTTCCGGTCTTCTTCCTTTTCCAGACCGACATAGCGCAAAGCGGTTCGACTCTTTTCCAGGGCTTCACGACGTTTCATTTTAGAAAGTCTTGCAGCAAACACCATATATTCCAAAGCTGTCATCCATGAAAAAAACGCAGGATGCTGAGGCAAATATCCGATTTCCAGCCTGTTTATCGATTCCCTCCCCAAAAAGCGGATGCCTCCTGATGTAGGCGCCAATAAACCGGAAAGCATTTGCAATGTCGTCGTTTTTCCCGCTCCGTTCGGCCCGAGAAGGGCAACGCATTGCTGATATTCAAGGTCGAAGCTGACATTTCGGACAGCTTGGTGCTGCTGATACATTTTTGTTAAACCATTGACGGACAGCATCACACCCGCCTCCTCTCATATGTTTTTTTACCGATGATAAAGTAAGAGACGGGACCGACAAAACTGATCCCGAAAATGATCAAAATCCACATCCACTTTGGGCCATTCGTTTTCTCCTGTTTGATGCAATTGACCAATGCGGACACTGCTAAAATGAAATACAGAACAATGAAAGGAGCGAGCAGCGCCCAAGGTATATCTGTTTCAGTCATGATGACGGCCTCCTTTTCTTATGAAACGGCCTTACAACAAATAAATAATAGAATAATAAAGGCATCGGTGTTTGGATCAAGCCCCATATGCCCCAAAACCACGCATTGGCTCCTTTTTTCTTCGCATTAAGAAATAGAAAGATACTCTGCGCAAATAAAAGCGGTGAAATGTAAAGCAGCAGCATCAATTTTTCCTGAGTCATATCAAGATTCATTTAATCAGCCTCCCCGTCAGCCGCACGCCGCCTTTTTTCTAATAAGGCGAGCGCCGGCAGAAATATAAGCGCCGCACCCTGCACCATGATAAAAACAGCCGGCACTTGAACGGAAATCGTCAAGTAAGCCGATAAAATCACCAGCGCCATGACGATAAAACAAAGCAATTCCTTTTTGAGCGCCCGCTTGCGTTCTTGCTTAAACCGCGCTAAACGCTGATTCAGTTCAAATACTTGAGGAACCGGCGGCACAAAAGTATCATCCATTCTTTCGAGTTCGCGTTTCAACTGTGTAATCGTTTCTTTTTCGTCTCGGTCGTTCACTGTCCCCACTCCTTTCGAATCTTCTTTAATCCATGATGCACGCGCGATTTGACGGTACCTTCTTTTATTTTCAGCATGTTTGCCACTTCAGGATAAGTAAACCCGTAATAGTGCCTTAACAAGATTGGCATTCTGAACTCTGGCTCAAGAGCAGCAAAAAGCTCCAAGTATTCGCTCCATTCGTGGCCGTGAAGGGCAGACTTCCATTTCATTTTTCGCAAGGCTTCCTCTCCTGCTGCTTGCGTTTTGCGGTTTTCGCGTTTTTTCCGGCGCTGATGGTCGATAAACAGCCGGGAAGCAATTGAAATCAGCCATGTTGAAAATTTCGCGTTGCCTTGAAACTGATGAAGGCTGACATACGCTTTCAGCATCGTTTCCTGGACCAAGTCCTCTGTGAGATCTGGGTTCAGCGTTAATTTCAGAACATATTGATATACAAAAGGATAGTGAAGCTGAAACAGTATCGTAAAAGCCTCATCTTCCCCGTCTTTTGCCCGTATGATCAGTTCTTTTTCATCTGCTTGATCCACTAAAACGCCTACCCCCTTTCTTTTTGTCTCTGTATCTAGGACGACGGCTGCAAGCAAACCGTTCAATTGTATTTCAATAAGATAAAAAATCATCTTGTTTTCCGAGCGGGGTTTATGATGTACTGGAATTTAAAGGGGTGTGAGTAAAAAGGGATGGAACTGCAAAAACAAATCGTCTATGAAGAAAAACAAATTTTAAGGAAAGATCATATCATCTTTTGGGGTGCCGTCTTTTGTTTCTGGTTTGCTACATACATCTATGTCCCTGTTTTCGGATTATATTTAGACAACATCGGATTTTCATATTCAGCGATAGGAATAATACTCGGAAGCTACGGCGTCACCCAGATATTACTGCGGTTTCCGTTCGGCATCCTGTCAGATGTTCTTTCGCCGCTTAGAAAACAGCTGTTGATCAGCGGCTTTGCAATGTCTCTGTTGAGCTGCTGCATATTTCTGTTGTCCGATTCGTTCATCATGGTGATCACGGCCAGGCTGCTCGCCGGTATGACTGCGGCGATGTGGGTGATGGCAACCGTTTTATACTCGCAGTATTTCACAAAAGATCAATCGTCAAAAGCGATGGGCATCCTGCAGTTTTTAACGGTTCTCCCCCAATTTGTCAGCATGGCTGTCAGCGGATACCTCGTCCATTTGTTCGGCTGGATGTTTCCGTTTTGGATCGGTGTTGCCGTTTCGTGCATCGGGCTGATTCTGTCATTTTACATTAAAGATAACGGCCCCCGCCATACGGCCAAAGGGATGGCTTTGTCAGACTATGTTAAACAGACGTTGCGTCTTCCTAATTTAAAAGCGATTACAACATTATCGTTTTTAGCCCATGCCGTGCTATTTATGACCGTGTTCGGGTTCACACCGATTTACGCGGAATCGGTCGGCATTGATGAGAAGCAGCTGATTTGGATTATGTGCGCTTTTTTTGTTCCGCAAACGCTGGCTTCCGTGTGGTGTATCTTTTACAAAGTAAAGGCCGCCGATGCACTGATATGGATATCTTATGTGATAACGGCTGTTTTCTTTTCCTTGCTGCCGTTCGCCGAGAACCTTTTCGCAGTGTGTGTGATCCACGCCGTGACAGGACTGACATTGGGGTTTATTTTTCCGCTTTTGGTCAGCAAAGTCGTCCAGCTTGGTACGCCTCAGCTCAAAATGTCTGTGATGGGTTTCTATCAATCTTTTTATGCGCTCGGTTTTTTTCTCGGACCGGTTGTGGCGGGAAAAACGGCTGAACTGTTCGGGCTGCGGGAGGTTTTTTGGTTTGCCGGGGCTTTGTCATTAGCAGGGGCAGGAGTGATGCTCGTTTCAAAGCAGTTTTCGATACGTACAAAAAGCAGGCGGGGATGATGCCTGCTTTTTGCCTTGCTCAATAAGATATTTTAGCAGAGCCGGCAGGATACCAATTGCCATTCTGCGCTTTTGCCCATCCGTAAACCATATCGCCTGAATTGACCTTTTCTCTGATCAGCTCAAGCCTTTCGCTTGAGTTTGCCTCATACCTGCTTCCCGTTTTTGCCGGTATTTTCACAGATAAAATGTTGTCCTTTAATGTATCAGGCTCCTCATCAGTGCTTGTCCATGCGACTCTTTCATAATAAGTCTGATTAAACGGACTCTCCAATCCTTTAATATAAAAGCGGACTGTTTTGCCAACCACCTTGACATCTGTATATGCCGTGCTGTAGGGATGAATCGATTCCTGAGAAATTGACTTTCCGTATGCCAAAACAGACGTTCCGCCAGCACCGCAAAGCATGATTCCCAACATGAAAACGACCGCTGCCAACTTTTTCAACATGAAAACTCCTCCTTTTTTTCAACTCTTTATACATGTTTAATTTTACCATATTTTCCGTTTGCTTCTTTGTTGTGGATTTGTACATTTGTTGAATATAGGGAAATATTGGTTAAAGGGAGTAAGCGGGGATAAGCTTCTTTTGCTCGTTATTTTCTCGACAAATTGGAGCGAACACCCTAAGCCTCTTTCTGTATTCTTCTTTTTCCTCCACTGCTGAACCGATTGTCTCCATTATTCCAAAATAAAAAGGATACGCTGAAGCGCATCCATATCTTAATATCAGTTTGAATAGATAATGATGATCCTTTAATAAGGATCTTCACTATGGCCTTTTTCTTCCGCCTGTCTCGGCGCATCTTCGGCGCCTTCTGCCCCGATCGGCTCCCGGCTGGATGTATTTTGGCTGGAAGCGTTTTTTAATCCTTCTTCGACCCTGCTGCCATATTCCTTGTCGCATTGCTTGAGCATCTCGATCATTTTCGTTTGAATTCTTTGATCGCAGGGGGCAAGTGTATTGACCAGATTCGTAATCAGCTCGTCCTTTTCCCAGTCTTCGAAATGCCTGTACGTGTCCCCGGCCTGCTTGAAATTATTCTGCCTTTCGATACTTTCGCGCACCAGATTTCCTTCGACATGCGGGGTATATTCTTTGCCGTCCTGCTTCGCTTCTTTCAGCCCGTTGATAGTTGAAGGTTCATAGTTGATGTGCGGGCTTTGATTTTTGCCTAAGTCGACCTTGTACTGCATCTGGCCGCCCCGCTGATTGGTTGCCACCCTTTTTTTCGGCGCATTGATCGGCAGCTGCAGATAGTTGGCCCCTACCCTGTATCGCTGTGTATCAGAGTAGGAAAACGTACGTCCCTGAAGCATTTTGTCATCGGAAAAATCAAGTCCGTCGACAAGAACCCCTGTTCCAAATGCCGCTTGCTCGACTTCTGTAAAGTAGTCTTCGGGATTTTTGTTTAATACCATTTTGCCGACAGGAAGCCAAGGAAATTGCTCCTCAGGCCATAGCTTCGTATCGTCAAGCGGATCAAAATCGAGTTCAGGATGCTCATCATCGCTCATGATTTGAACGAACAACTCCCACTCGGGATAGTCTCCCCGCTCAATCGCTTCGTATAAATCCTGTGTAGCGTGATTGAAGTTCTTCGCCTGAATTTCTTCCGCCTCTTTTTGCGTCAAGTTTTTTATGCCCTGCTTCGGTTCCCAGTGATACTTCACAAGGACGGCTTCTCCTTCTTGGTTTACCCATTTGTACGTGTTGACACCGGACCCCTGCATCTGCCGGTAGTTTGCCGGAATGCCCCAAGGAGAAAACAAAAATGTGATCATGTGCATGGCTTCAGGCGTGTTGGAAATGAAGTCAAAGATTCTTTCGCCATCCTGCAAATTCGTAACCGGGTCCGGCTTAAATGCATGGATTAAATCAGGAAACTTCACCGCATCGCGGATAAAGAAGATCTTCAAGTTGTTTCCGACTAGATCCCAGTTCCCGTCCTCCGTGTAAAACTTAACGGCAAATCCGCGGGGATCGCGAAGCGTTTCCGGTGAAGATATCCCGTGGGTCACCGTCGAAAAACGGACAAACACCGGGGTTCTCTTCCCTTTTTCCTGAAACAGTTTTGCTCTCGTATATTTTGAGACCGGCTCATCGCCTGCTGTTCCATAAGCTTCAAAATAGCCGTGCGCTCCGGCCCCCCTGGCATGGACGACCCGTTCGGGAACCCTCTCCCTGTCAAAGTGGCTGATCTTCTCCAAGAAATCATAGTTCTCCAATGTGGAAGGCCCCCGGTTGCCCACGGTCCTGATATGCTGATTGTTTGTGATCGGGTGGCCCTGCCGGTTCGTTAACGTCTCATCCGTCTCCATGTCAGATTTCTGCTCGTTTGAATGCTGATCCATCTCCGTACCTCCTTTATTTGGAATTAATAATAACTTATCCCAAATGAAGGGAGTTATTCAGTTTTAATATATTTAATCAACGATAATGAATTTTTATTTATAATTATTATAAATAAATATTGTTTTTTTCTTGAGAAATGTTATCATTGTTTTGTAATTAAAATTTACGCGAGGTGATCCTTTGATGACGACAAATAAAAACAACCTAACAACCAGCTGGGGCGCTCCCATTGGAGACAACCAAAACTCAATGACAGCTGGTTCACGCGGACCGACGCTGATTCAGGACGTCCACTTGCTCGAAAAGCTCGCCCACTTCAACAGAGAGCGTGTGCCTGAACGAGTTGTGCATGCAAAAGGCGCCGGTGCGCACGGTTACTTTGAAGTCACAAATGACGTTTCCAAATATACAAAAGCCAAATTTTTATCAGAAGTCGGAAAACGCACACCGTTATTCGTCCGTTTTTCCACTGTTGCAGGCGAAAACGGTTCAGCCGATTCCGTCCGCGACCCGCGCGGATTTGCTGTTAAATTTTATACAGAGGAAGGGAACTATGATCTCGTCGGAAACAACACACCTGTTTTCTTTATTCGCGATGCGATTAAATTCCCTGATTTCATTCATACACAAAAGCGCCATCCGGTCACACATTTGAAAAACCCGGATGCCGTATGGGATTTTTGGTCATTGTCTCCAGAGTCCCTTCACCAGGTGACCATCCTGATGTCTGACAGAGGCATCCCCGCCACTTACCGGCACATGCACGGTTTCGGTTCCCACACATTCAAATGGGTGAATGCCGAAGGAGAAGGCGTCTGGATCAAATACCACTTCAAAACAGAACAAGGCATTAAAAACCTGACCGAAGAAGTGGGGACAAAGATTGCAGGTGAAAACCCCGATTATCATACACAGGACTTGTATGAGGCGATTGAAAAAGGAGACTTCCCGGCATGGAAGCTGTACGTTCAAATCATGCCGCTGGAGGATGCGGATACGTACCGTTTTGATCCGTTCGATGTTACAAAAGTATGGTCGCAAAAAGATTATCCACTGATTGAAGTCGGCCGCATGGTTCTAAACCGCAATCCGGAAAACTATTTCGCAGAGGTTGAACAAGCTACATTCTCCCCTGGAACATTGGTGCCCGGCATTGAACCGTCTCCCGACAAAATGCTCCAGGGACGCCTGTTCGCATATGCGGATGCGCACCGCTACCGCGTCGGCGCAAACCATAACAGCCTGCCGATCAACCGTCCGAAAGCGGACGTCCATAATTATCAAAGAGACGGACAAATGCGCTTTGATTCAAACGGCGGGGGCTCTGTCTACTATGAACCGAACAGCTTCGGAGGCCCTCAGGAATCTCCTGAAAACAAAACAACGGCTTATCCGGTGTCAGGTTCGGCGGACAGCACTTCTTACGACCATAACGACCACTACACACAGGCTGGCGATCTTTACCGCCTCTTGAGCGAAGAAGAGCGGACTCGTCTTGTCAGCAATATCGTAGGTTCGATGAAGCAGGTGACAAAAGACGAAATCAAGCTTCGGCAAATTCAGCATTTCTATAAAGCAGATCCGGAGTACGGCACACGAGTTGCCGAAGGATTGGGCTTGTCCGTTCCGCAGGAAGTTTAAGGCTAAATCATTTCAATCATTCTCAATGAATATTCTCATTTTCTCAGGTACAGGCACCCGTCTTCTTAAGCATGCGGGTGCCTGACCTTAATCAAAGAACGACAGGGGATGTTACGTGTGGAAGACGAACAGCTCGTCCCTTTCTTAAAGAAGCGGGGTTTACGAATAACGGCTCAGCGCGTCCTGATTTTAAAAACGATCGCTTCTCTGGGCGGCCACCCATCGGCGGAAGACATTCACCGGGAATTGCCGTACATGAGTCTCCCGACAATCTACAGCAACTTGAAATTATTTGTGAAGCTCGGCATTTTAAAAGAGCTGTCCCATGGAGACGCAAAAAGCAAATATGAATTATTTACATCAGAGCACTATCATGTTGTCTGTAAATCATGCGGAAAAATCGCTGATCTGGACTATCCTCACCTCAAAGAGGTTGAGCATGCAGCAGCACAATTGACGAACTTTAAAGTGAACTCGCATTATTTAGGGATTTACGGAATCTGTACAACATGCCAAGAACAGCAGCAGAGGTGAAGACATATGAACCGAAAAAAAGTCGGCCTGTTAGTCATGGCATACGGAACCCCTTATCAGGAAGAAGATATCATTCCGTATTACACGCATATCCGTCATGGAAAACGGCCGTCCGATGATATAATTGAAGACTTGAAAAAACGCTACAAGCATATCGGCGGAATCTCTCCGCTCGCGGAAATTACGCTCGCTCAGGCAAAAGAGCTGGAAAAAGCGTTGAACGAGCGCCAAGATGAGGTCGAATACGTGATGTATCTCGGCTTAAAACACATCTCTCCGTTTATCGAGGATGCGGTTGAACAAATGAAAAAAGACCAAATTGAAGCGGCCGTTTCCGTCGTCTTAGCTCCCCACTATTCCACCTTCAGTACCGAAGTATACAATCGGCGCGCCAAACAGGCCGCAGCAGCAATCGGCGGCCCCCGGATCGCATCGATTGACGAATGGTATCAGGAAGAAGGCTTTATTCGCTATTGGTCTGAAGAAATCGGCAGCATTTTAAACGGCATGTCTGAAAAAGAACGAAAAAAAGCGGTTCTTGTATGCTCAGCACACAGCCTGCCGGAAAAAATCAAGGAGCATGGAGATCCATACCCGGATCAACTCGAGAAAACGGCCCAACTAATCGGAGAACAACTGTCGTTTGACCAGATCGCCGTAGGCTGGCAAAGTGAGGGCAACACACCCGATCCGTGGCTTGGTCCGGATGTCCAAGACTTAACAAAAGAACTGTATCAGGAAGGCTTCCGGTCATTTATTTACGCACCGGTCGGATTTGTCTCTGACCACTTGGAAGTGCTGTATGACAACGACTATGAGTGTAAAGCGGTTACGGACGAGCTTGGCGCAAGCTATCACCGTCCGCCTATGCCGAACACCGATCCGCGCTTCATTGATACGCTTGCCGCAGTCGTTGAGCGAACATACAACAGCACAGAACAGGAGAAAGCGGGACTGTAAATCGCTCCGAAAAATGAAAAACTGAAGAAAACATGATTTAGAAGCAGAATCTATGGCTATTCATTTCCATAGATTCTTTTTTTTTGCACCATTATGATGAAAGACCTTCAACTAAAAATGCGCTTATTCTCAGATTCGTGTCATTTGGCATAATCACCAGCTTATTCGCAAATCCAACTCACATCATGATTATTCAGATTATTCAGAAACGTATGCTATGCTCTCTCTGATTCCAATAAAAGGGAGGGATCATCAGTGTCCATTACTTGGCATCCGCCGTAATTGTAAGCGCTTCCTATATAGCGGCGGCATGAAAAAAGAATAGGAGGAATGAATGTGAAGAAATTAATCAGCATCATCTTTATCTTTGTATTAGGGGTTATCGGGTCTTTGACAGCGGCGGTTTCGGCAGAAGCAGCTTCTTCGTTAAGCTCGGGCAAAGTAAATCCGCTTGCCGATTTCAGCTTAAAAGGCTTCGCGACACTAAACGGCGGAACAACAGGCGGAGAAGGCGGTCAGACGGTAACCGTAACAACGGGAGATCAGCTCATTGCGGCATTAAAAAATAAGAATGCAAATACGCCATTAAAAATTTATGTCAACGGCACCATTACAACCTCAAATACATCCGCATCAAAGATTGACGTCAAAGACGTGTCAAACGTATCGATTGTCGGGTCAGGGACCAAAGGCGAACTCAAAGGCATCGGCATTAAAGTATGGCGCGCCAACAACATCATCATCCGCAACTTAAAAATTCACGAAGTAGCTTCCGGCGATAAAGACGCGATCGGCATTGAAGGCCCTTCTAAAAACATTTGGGTTGATCATAACGAGCTTTACCACAGCCTGAACGTTGACAAAGATTACTATGACGGATTATTTGACGTCAAAAGAGACGCCGAATATATTACATTCTCTTGGAACTATGTGCACGATGGCTGGAAATCCATGCTGATGGGCTCATCGGACAGCGACAATTACAACCGGACGATTACATTCCACCATAACTGGTTCGAAAATCTGAATTCGCGGGTGCCGTCATTCCGTTTCGGAGAGGGCCACATTTACAACAACTATTTCAATAAGATCATCGACAGCGGAATTAATTCGAGAATGGGCGCACGTATCAAAATTGAGAACAACCTTTTTGAAAACGCCAAAGATCCAATTGTCTCTTGGTACAGCAGTTCACCAGGCTATTGGCATGTATCCAACAACAAATTTATAAACTCCAGGGGCAGCATGCCGACTACCTCTACTACAACCTATAATCCGCCATACAGCTACTCACTCGACAATGTCGACAATGTAAAATCAATCGTCAAACAAAATGCCGGAGTCGGCAAAGTCAATCCATAAACTTTGAGGTGAAACGTTCGGAGGCATTCCGAGCGTTTCACTCATTTCCATCCTCATACGCTTTCCAAACCGTAGGCAGCAGATCGGAAAGTTCATGTGCGAGAAGCGTATGGGCCGATCTGGTCTTTGTCCATGCGTCAGCACATGCGCCATGCAGGTGGACAGCATTCAACACCGCTTCTCTCGGATTCTCATGACAGCACAGCATTCCGAGAAGCATCCCGGTTAACGTATCTCCGGTTCCTCCCTTTGCCAGCGCCCCGTTTCCCGTTACATTCCTCCAGCACTTGCCATCCGGGAAAGCAATGATCGTTTCATTGCCTTTCAATACAAGAGTAACACCGTGTTCCTCTGCATAATCTCGAGCATAACCGGCCCGGTTCGTCTCAATTTCTTGAATGGACAAGCCTGTCATTTGCGAAAATTCCCCCGGATGCGGCGTTAATATCACCGGTGCTTCCCTTTCTTGATACGTTCGTTTTGAAAGAGCACCCGCATCAAGGACAACCGGGCAGTCTTTCGTCAATACATTCCGGACCGCTTGCTCAGTCATTTGCGAAGGCGGCAGCCCCGGCCCGATCGCAATCGCCCGGTAAGGTTCGGCAATCTCGCCGGACGCCGCCTTTTCTAAGCCGTCCCGCCAATACGTCGCTTCAGGGAGAACGGGGACGATCAACGGAATGGCACTTCCGCACGTTCCGATGACAAGCTTTCCAAGACCGCTCCGCATCGCCCCAATTCCTGCAAGGAGAGCCGCTCCCGGCATATCATCGCTTCCCGCGAGCAAAAGGCCGGTTCCATAAGTTCCTTTATGACTTCCATTCCCCCTTTTCGGCAATGAGCCCTTCACACAGTCTTTCGTCCATATCGGCAATTGTTCTGCAGACATCCCGGATCACACCTTTCAATACAAAGTTTAAACAAACGTTTAATTAAATACTAACTGAATATACCCTTCACCGCTCTTTAACATGCAAAATAAAAGCAGTTGATGAGCGGGCCATATAAAAAAAGACAGCTTCTCGACTTGAAGCTGTCTTTTGCGGTTTTCTACTAAGAATGCCGGCCGACAGGCGCATCCAGACGATAAAGTCTTGAATAGCGCGGATTGTTTTCCAAAAGCTGCTGATGGCTCCCTGCCATTGCAAGCTTCCCTTTGTCTAAAAACAGAATCCGGTCGGCCGCTTCGGCTCCTGCCAAATGGTGTGTAATCCATAGAACCGTCTTTCCATCAAGCACTTGAAACATCGTTGATAGAAGCTCTTTCTCTGTTTTAGGATCAAGACCTATAGTCGGTTCATCCAATACAACGATTGGCGCATTCTGCAGCAGAATCCGCGCCAATGCAATCCGCTGACGTTCTCCGCCTGAAAAACGAATGCCCGTTTCCTGAACAGATGTATGATATCCTTCGGGTAGAGACTGAATATAATCGTGAAGCTTCACCTGGCGCGCCGCCCAATACACGTCCTCATCGCTCGCGTCAGGGTTTCCGAGCCTGATATTATTCAAAACCGTCGTATCAAACAGATGCGGCTGCTGATTAAAAACGGAGACTGCGCGTGAGATTTCTCCCTGAAGAGACTGCGCAGAAATGCCGTTCAATGTAATGTTTCCTTTAGAAGGAGCGAGCGCCCCTTGTATTAACGACAAGATCGTCGATTTACCAGCGCCGCTCGGCCCGAGCAAAGCGGTCTTTTCCCCCTGCTTTAATATAAATGAAACACCGTCCAACACCGGATGGCCTTCTTCATAAGAAAAACAAACATCTTCAAAGCGAAGCGTGACATCGTCCAAACCTACAGCCTCCGCCCGTTCCTGCTGAACAGCGCCTCCAATTTCTTCCCTTTTCGGTGGCTCAAGCCCGTCCATTCTTTCTAAAGAATCCTGATACTCAGGGATTGACGCCGCTGCGTCTGAAAGCGGAAAGAAAGCTTCTGTCAAAGGAAACACAACAAGGACAAACGCTGCAATAAACACAGGAGCCAGGGCGCCTTCCGCGCTTTGTCCGCCCGCCCATATTAACATCAGAAGAACAAGTCCTGCCGCCAGGCATTGCATGGCAAAGTCCCTCCAACGACTGAAGCGCATCCGTTTCTTTTCGATCGCCAGCCATTCCTGCTCTGCCGCTTCATACGCATGGACGAAGTCATTTTGCCGGCCGCTGAACACCCAGTCGCTCACGCCCATGACCGCGTCTGTCAGCTGACGGTACAAGAGGCTTCGTCCTCTTTTCAGCACAACATTTTTCGCCCTTGTCACAAGCAGGGAAACAAGCGGAACAAGAAACACGAAAACCGCTGCATAGATCGCGATCAGCCCTGCAAAAGGCCATGAAAAAAAGCCAATAGCAGTGATGAATACGCCATATAAAAGAAGCGCCGACAGCCCGGGAAATACCGTTCTCAAATACATGTCCTGCAAATGCTCAACATCGTCGGCCAAAATGCCGAGCATATCCCCCGTCCGAAAGCGTTCACGCCATTTTAAAGCTTGAGGTTCCAGCATCCTGTAAAGCCTGACGCGCATATCGGATAAAATTTTCAAGATGATATGGTGTCCGGTCAATCGCTCAACATAGCGCGACACCGAGCGCAGAATCCCGAAGGTACGGACCGCTACGATCGGGACATAAATCATCAAAACATTTTCCGGACGCGTAGCCGCTTTGGATATTAAATAACCGGAGGTAAACATGAGAGCTGCAGCCGAGCATGCCGTCAATCCGCCAAGCAACACGACAATGATCAAAAGCCTTATATTTTTCTTGATATAGGGCAGAATCCACCCGTCTTCATTGTTCATGATGCACCTCCAAACGACTGCGCCTGCACAAGCTCGTAATAAACGCCCCGCTTTTCAATCAATTCTTGATGTGTACCGGTTTCAGCCACCTGTCCATTCTTCAGCACGATAATTTCATCCATATCAAGCATCCAGTGAAGACGATGAGTTGCCATAAATACCAGCTTGTCTTCAAACAATTTCAGCATCGTTTTTTTCAATTCGTATTCTGTTTCGATATCCAAGTGAGCGGTCGGCTCATCTAAAAGGAGAATCGGACGGTTGCCCAGGAAAGCCCGGGCAACGGCTGTGCGCTGCGCCTGTCCGCCGCTTAATGCCCTCCCGCCTTCACCGATCCGCTCCTCTAAGCCGGACGGAAGCTGATCAATCAGCTCCGTCAGCCCGGCGGCTCTTGCTGCCTGTTCAACTTCTTCGTCAGAAGCGCCGGGATGATAAAAACGGATATTGGCTCCGAGCGTATCCGGAAAAATGTAGGGATGCTGCGGAATATACAGGAGCTGATTTTGCCAGCTGTCCGTCTGCAAATGCGTCCTCTCTTTTCCCCCGACTTTGATCACGCCGCTTTTCGTTTCCAAGAAACCGCCGAGCACATCGATAAGCGTAGATTTTCCGGCACCGCTTTCTCCGATGATTCCGATTTTTTTCTTTCCTTTAAACGATAGAGAAATGCCGGATAATGAGGAGTTTTCCTCCTCATCATGCCGCACCTCTACATCCTTGAACTCGATTTGATCGTCGTCTGACCATCGCTCAAGATCCAAAGGCGCCTCATCCTTGAAACCGGGCGACTCCAATATCGCCTTGATCGCTTTACCGGCTTCCCGTCCGTTCAACGTAGCATGATAGTCATTGCCGACTTCCCGGACAGGGAGAAAAAACTCAGGCGCAAGAATCAGAATGGCTAGCGCCGGCTCCAGTATGATAGTGCCGTCAACAAGACCGAGACCGAGAAAAACGGCTACGGTTGCCACGGACAGCATGGTGAAAAAATCCAGTGCAAACGAAGACAGAAAGGCAATTTTAAGCGTGCCCATCGTCGCTTTCCTGTACCGTTCGCTCACATGAAAAATATTCTTCGTATGTGAACGGCTCATGCCCAGCACTTTCAATGTTTCCAGGCCGCGCAAGGAATCAGTAAAATGATTTGAAAGCATCTCATACGTCTTCCACTGGCTGTCCGCTTTTCTCTTTGCCGCATAGCCGAGAAGGATCATAAATGCGATTAAAATCGGCAGCGTAATCATTAAGACTGCAGCGGAGGATGTGTCTTTAAAAAAGACATAACAGACAACCGCCGGCGGTATAACAGCCATGCTGATCATTTTTGGCAAAAACAGCTCCAAATAGCGGCGAAACTGCGCAATTCCTTCCATCGCGAGTGTGACGACGTGACCTGTTCCTTCTTTTCTCGCCAGTCTGGGGCCGGATTGGAAAAGCTTCTCCAAAAACTTTTTCCGCAGGTCGGCCCCTGTCTTGGCGGCATAATCAAAAATCAGCCTTTGCCTGACAAGGGTCACGGCATGGCGGAATAAAAAAGCGGCGGTAAATAAGATGATCAGCGGAACAAGCGAACCGACCCGCTCGCCGTTAAAAAGGCGGGTCACCGCTTCAGCAAGCCATTCGGCCTGCATGATAATAGCTGCGCCCTGCATGCATGTCAGTACGGTGAGTGCTGCAAGAATTCGCTTCATTCCTTTATATTGCAAAAGATCTTTTCCCATTAATAAATCATTGGCTCCTTACTGCTGACCCGTTTTCGAAAAACATAGTAGCTCCAGATCTGATAGCCCAGCACGAACGGAAGCAGTGACAGCGCGACGATCGTCATCACTTTTAAAGAATAGTCTCCTGATGAAGCATTATAAACCGTTAAATCATATGCGCTTTTGACCGAGCTGATCATGACGCGCGGGAACAGCGCAGTGAAAATCGTCGCCACTGTGAGGGCGATCCCAGCCCCTGTCATAGCAAATGTCCAGCCGTCGCGTTTTTGTTTCATAAATACGATCGACAGCACATAACAAACGACAATTAGAGCCGCAAGAGGTATCGTCACATGTCCCCTGCCCGTGAACAAGTCCGTTTCAAAAATGGATAAAGCAACAAAGGCAACAAGCGCCGCCAAAACGGCGAATACAACTTTTTTAGCCAGCTGTCTTGCCCGGTCGCGCAAATCGGCTTCCGTTCTCAACGTAATAAAGATCAGGCCGTGCAGCAGGCAGAGAAGTGTAACGGTGACTCCCCCTGTTACGGAATAGACGTTCACATAGTCAGTAAAACCGGCGTGCAGATTCATATCGGCATCAATCGGCATACCGCGCAAAATACTGGTAAATAAAACACCGAACAAAAACGGGGGCAGAATGCTGCCGAAAAATACGACCCAATCCCATGTTTTCTTCCATTTTGCGGTTTCGACTTTCCCTCTAAATTCAAACGCGACTCCGCGTCCGATCAATGCAAGAAGAACAAAGACAAACGGAATGTAATATCCGCTGAACATCGTGGCATACCAGTTTGGAAAAGCCGCGAAAATCGCGCCTCCCCCAGTCAGCAGCCAGACTTCATTGGCATCCCAGAAAGGGCCGATCGTATTGATCATCACCCTCCGTTCAAGCTCGTTGCGCCCGAGAAACCTGGTCGCCATTCCGACGCCGAAATCAAAACCTTCAAGAAAGAAAAAACCGATGAACAGCACAGCGACTAATATAAACCAAAGTTCATTAAGAGATACCATGGTAAACCTCCTGATCAAACGGGTCTGTCGATACGGAATCATCATGATGGTGGTCATGGTGTGCAGCCCCTTTTTTAATCTCCCGCACAAACAAGTAGACAAGAACGAGCGCCAGTACAAGATAAATCGCTGTAAACGCGATGACGGAAAACAGCAGCATTCCCGCTGATACGTTCGGCGACACGGACTGCGCCGTTGTCAAAATACCGAACACCGTCCACGGCTGGCGTCCGATTTCAGTCATGATCCACCCCGCCGTATTTGCAATGAATGGAAAGGCGATTAAAGCCACCATCGTCCGCAAAAACCATTTGCTTGTTTCAAGTCTTTTACGGAAGCTGAGATAGAGGCCAGTCAAAGCGGCAACGATCATTAAAAGTCCTGAGCCGGCCATGATTCTGAAGCTCCAGAACGTCGTTTTCACCGGCGGAATATAATTTCCTTCTCCGTATTTTTCTTCATATTGCTTTTGCAGCGTCTTCATTCCGGGCACATCGCCGCTGAATTGTTTATAAGCCAAATAGCTAAGCGCATACGGGATGCTGAGCTCTGATTTGTTTTCCTGCTTGTCCGCGTCAATGTTCGCAAGCACCGTCCAAGCTGCAGGATCACCGCTGTCATCCCAAAGCGCTTCGCTGGCAGCCATTTTCATCGGCTGGCTCTTCATCAGATGCTGGGCCTGCTCATGTCCGCTGAACGCTACGCCGATGCCGGAAACAAGCGCCACAATCATCGCGATTTGAAAGGATTTTTTAAAAAAGAGCAATTCCTGTTTTTTCAGCATTTTATACGCGCTGACACCGGCAATGAAAAACGCTCCGGTGGCAAGCGCACCGAAAATGACGTGCGGAAATTCAACCCATAGCTGCGGATTTTTAATAATCGCAAAGAAATCGGTCATTTCCGCGCGGCCGTTTTTGATCGCGAATCCGACAGGCTCCTGCATAAACGAGTTGGCCGCTAAAATCCAAAACGCCGACATGATCGTTCCAAGCGAAACAAGCCAGATGGACAGCAAATGGATCTTCTTCGGAAGCCGATCCCAGCCAAATATCCACAAACCGATAAACGTCGATTCCATAAAGAAAGCAAGCAGCGCCTCCACCGCGAGCGGAGCGCCGAATACATCACCGACAAAGCGGGAGTACTCCGACCAGTTCATTCCGAACTGAAATTCCTGTAGAATCCCGGTGACCACACCGACTGCAAAATTAATTAAAAATAAGTGCCCCCAAAATTTAGCCATCGTTCTGTAAATGTCTTTTTTCTTTACGACGTATAGAGTTTCCATTAAAGCAACCATAAAGACAAGCCCGATTGACATCGGTACAAAAATAAAGTGAAAGATCGTTGTTGAAGCAAATTGAAATCTTGCCAAAATGAGTTCGTCCACTGTTCCAGTCTCCTCCTCTTTGTTCTAGCCGGACCGTTGCCGAATGGCATCACCCTTGCTCAAAGTTTCACATGAATCTTATGAATATGATCACAGACAAAAGGGTGACCTTGGCCCACATTGATGTTCCGATATTATCCGGATGGTTATTTATACCTGTACTTTACCGCGAATCCCTTCTTAAATAAAGTACATATTCCCTAATTTATGGATGTCATTGTGACAATTATCCGAAGAAATTATAGCTATTTTGTGACACTGTGGTTAACAAGAACTAAATCAGCATGAGAAAAATGCCCCTCATTCCCGCCGGAGCATTTTGTCATTCAACGGTTGCGATTCTCTGCGCAAAGCCTTGCGGATCAAAAGAATACCGTTATATGCAATTAAACAAATTTGGCGCTTTCCTTCAGCTTGAAAACGCCTGACGGAAAGTCCTGCTATTTTGTCCAATCTGTGAAATCTTCCCTCAGCCTTTTGCGCACGTCCTTCATCTATGCTTTCATACAGCACCAGCTGATTGCACTGCGCATTTAACCTGCTTGCTGCCGTATCCCTTCCTGTCGAGCTATCTTTGAAACATCGCTCCCTCAGGCTTTTACGAATGGATGGAATATTTATTACTTAAAAATAAACAATAACGATACCTTGTTTATTCTATGAAAATCGAACCATACATTTGTTCAAACAAAGTACACAAAATTTGTGAAATGTTTCACAATATCCTGCTATACTTAGTTTGTATTTATGATAGATACTTCTTAAGTAAACACTTGATGGTGGTGGAAAACATGGAATCAAAATCACTTGTTCTAGTCGAAGAGCTTGCCTTAAAAAAGCAAAGCATCTTTATGCAAAGCCCGCTTCGTTATCTTTTACGAGCTATGCTGGCCAGTATGTTTATCGGGTTCGGAGTCATTGTAGCGTTTAAAACGGGGAATCTATTTTATGTTGAACATTCTCCGTTCACATATCCAATTGCAGCAATCACATTCGGGGGCGCCATTATTCTGATCGTCTATGGCGGAGGAGATTTATTTACGGGAAATACATTTTATTATACATTGGCTGCGCTTCGTAAAAAAATGCGTTGGCCCGCTGTTATCAAGCTGTGGATGTTCAGCTATGCAGGAAATTTAATGGGCGCCGTGTTTTTCGCAGGCCTCATCTTTGCGACCGGTTTATTTAAGGATCCTTCTTCCACCGGCTTTATACTTAGCGTGGCGGAACATAAAATGAATACGCCGGTGACCGAATTGTTCTTCAAAGCGATTTTGTGTAACTGGCTAGTCTGCCTTGCGTTCTTTGTTCCGATGGCGCAAAAAGGAGACGGAGCGAAAATGTTCTCTATGATGCTGTTTGTTTTTACTTTCTTTATTTCCGGTTATGAACACAGCATCGCGAACATGGCCACTTTTGCCGTCTCTCTGGTCACCGAGCATCCGGATACGATTTCGATTGCAGGCGCAATCCATAACTTGATTCCGGTAACCCTTGGGAACCTGATCGGAGGCGCGTTTATGATGGGCTTCATGTACCACTATGCAAACAAGCCGGGCGGTGAAGAAATCATCAAATAAAAAGATTGTCCATTTTTAAAGGATTCTAAATATGCGGGTTCCCTTCATAAAATCGTGGTAACTTTAAAAATGGAGGTTCAGCAGATGCAAAGTTTTCATTCGCTTTGCCAGCAGTTTGGACATATTTTAAATGGGGAGCCGCACATTGAACACGGTGTCTGTTCTGTCAGCATCAAACGGAATTTGCGCGTCACGATTCAAGGAAGGCCAAGCCGTGGAGTCGGCATGGAAGAAGTCATGTTCGAGTCGCTCGATCAAAACGGAATCGCCTTGAATATGGCCGAAGTTGCCATTTTGCCTGAAGAAATTCCGTTGTTTACAAAAAAGCTTGTCGATCAAGGCATCATCATCAGCGCTCTCCACAATCATTGGATTTTTACAAAACCGAATATTTTATATATTCATTTTCAATCTATAGAACCGCCGTTAACATTCGCAAGAAAAACAGCTGCCGCTTTATCCGTATTGCGATAAAGCAGCAGCTGTTTTCTTTATCCGTTCATTTTTCCCATTTCTGAAAGTGCGACCCTTTCGACTGCTTTGGCCACAATCTCGTGAACATCAGGATTCAGCGGATCAGGCACAAGATCGCCTTGTTTTGTGCAGGATGCGATCGCTTCGGCGGCCGCGACCAGCATCGGGTGGCTGATCGATTCCGCTCCGGCATTTAACACGCCCCTGAAAATACCGGGGAACCCCAGCACATTGTTGACAGACCGTCCATCCGCAGCGTAGGCTGCCCCGGCCTCGAGCGCATCCTCAGGCTCAATCTCCGGCTTCGGATTGGACAGAGCCAAAATCACCTGGCCTTCACGAACCCATTTCTTATTGATCAATCCCGGAACGCCGGTTGTCGCGACGATGATATCGCAGCTTTCCATCAATTCTTCGATGCTTTCAGCCGCATGGCCGCCATAGTTCTCTAAACGCGCCATCGCCTCAAGCGATTTATCCGTTCCGATGACACGTTTTACCCCATATGCCATAAACATTCTGCAGATCGCGACCCCTGCCGCACCCAGGCCGATTTGGCCGACATGGGCCTGCTTCAGATCGACCCCTGCACTCTTGGCGGCTGAAATGGCGGCCGCCAGTGTCACCACCGCAGTACCGTGCTGGTCGTCATGCATGACCGGAATATTCAGGTCGTTTTTCAGGCGCTCTTCGATTTCAAAACAATGCGGTGAACCGATGTCTTCAAGCAAAATACCGCTAAATCCGGGCGCAATGTTTTTAACCGTCCGCACGATTTCGTCAGGATCATTCGTATCAAGCAGAATCGGAACTCCGCTGATGTCTGCAAGCTGGTCGAAAAGCGCGGCCTTCCCTTCCATAACAGGCATTCCCGCCACAGGCCCAATGTCTCCCAAGCCTAGGATGGCCGTACCGTCCGTTACAATTGCAACCGAATTGCCGATGCCTGTATAGATATTCGCTTTTTGCGGCTCTTCTTTAATAAGCTCGCACACATTCGCGACACCCGGCGTATACACCCGCCGCAGATCAGCGAGCGAGCGAATCGGTATCTTGCTTTTCACACGGATTTTGCCGCCTTCATGGGCAGCCAGTACGTCATCTGAAACGGTATGAAGATGGATGCCTTCTTTTAAGTTGCGGATCACTTCAAGGATCTCGGTAAGCTGTTCTTCATGCTCAACTTGAACCGTAATGTTCCGCATCGTATAATTCGGCCCCACCTTGATCGTTTCAACCTCTCCGATATCACCGCCGGCAAGGCCGATCGCCGTTGTCACCTTTCCAAGGTTTCCTGGTGCTGAAGGGATTTCCAGCATCAAATTCCGAATAATATTGTTGCCATTCATAACAGAATACCTCCATCAATTGTTTTAAAATCGGCTACTGAACCGGCGAGTCTTTTTTATCGGTGTACCAAATAAATTTACCTGTGTATCCGTACAAAATCGCAAGGCCGATTGAAACAAAGCTCAGCCACATGAACGGCAGATAAGAGAAGGTTGACACGCCGAGAATCCCCGCCATATATATGCCGTTGTCTGACCACGGCACCATGCCTGACGTCATCGTACCGCCGACTTCCGCGTTTCTGGAGAGTACCCTCCGGTCAATTCCGAGCTTGTCATAGCTTTTCTCCATAATTTTCGGTGTTAAAATGAGCGAGACGTACATCGCGCAGCCGAACACATTCGCCAGGAAAGCGACGATAATCGTCGAGAATGTGACGTTGCCGGCAGAAGTCAGCTTTTGCTGGAATTTGGACACGATCACTTTTAGAACGCCTAAGTGCTCCAAAAGGCCGCCAAAGCCCAGACCGAGAATGATAACGACGACCGAACCGAGCATGCCTTGAATTCCTCCGCGGTTTAAGAGCTCGTCCATAAATTTGATCCCGGTGTCGATGGAAAAGCCGTTGTATGCCGTGCCAAGTGCATCCGCAAAATTCATGCCTTGGAAGACCGCAGCCCAGATCGCCCCCAAAAGTGCGCCGATCGCGATCGTCGGCACAGACGGCTTTCTCATGGCCAAAAGAACGATAACGATAACAGCCGGAACAAGCATCCAAATATGAATATCAAACGTGTTTTGCAAAGAAGTTTTCAAAAATTCGACTTTCTGCAAATCGACATTTTTACTACCGTAAATAAATCCGGTAATGGTGAACAACACCGCCGTGATCAAATAGGCGGGAACCGACAAATACAACATCGCTCTGACATGGGTAATCACTTCGACCTTTGAAAGGGATGACGCAAGCACTGTACTATCGGAAAGCGGTGATAATTTATCTCCGAAATAGGCGCCGGACAGCACGGCTCCGGCTACAAGCGGAAGCGGTAGCCCCAGCCCTTCACCGATTGCCATCATGGCGATCCCGGCCGTTCCTACAGTACCCCAAGACGTACCTGTGGCCACAGAGGTGATCGAACAAATAATGAGCGTGGCAAGCAGGAATATGCTCGGGTGGATAAACTCAAGCCCGTAATAAATCAAAGTCGGCACAACACCGCCGGCTATCCATGTACCGATCAGAGCGCCGACGGCAATCAGGATCAATATCGCTTCGAGTCCGTTTGAAATTCCGTTTGTAATCGATTTTTGCAAATCTTCATACCGGTGCCCCAGGCGCAGACCGAGCAAAATCACTAAAAACCATGAAATAAACAATGCCAGCTGAATCGGCAGATCAAATTTGACTGTAAATGAACAAACTATCGCTAAAAATGCACCTAATACACAAATGATTTCCAACATTGATGGCAACCGTGCTGTTTTCAACCTAAATCCCCCTTATTATTGAAACGCTTTCAAAATAAGCTACATAAAAATAGCAATCTGCTTCAATTTTTTCTTAAAAATTTAACTAACAACGAACAGTATACCACGAAAAAGGCTGACGCGGTACCACTTCACCGCTGTTGTCCTTTCTCTTCATAAAGTTATTGAAGGAAAGCGAAAACACTCTGTGTTTCTATCCCGGTAAAATGCTTCAGAGTGTTTTCGCGTACTGTTTTTCCAGCTTAATCCCGATTTAAAAGTTCAGCCCCGGCAATCCCCGGTTTTGTCATTTCATAAGGATTCAAAATCAGATCAAGCTCTTCTTCTGTCAACACATCGTTTTGAAGACAGAGATCGCGGACGGATTGCCCTGTTAAAATCGCTTCTCTTGCAATTCTTGCAGCTGCTTCGTAGCCAAGATGCGGGTTGACCGCAGTAATGACGCCTGCGCTTTTTTCTACATATGCCTTTAAGCGTTTTTCATTCGCTTCGATTCCTGCTACACAGTGATCGGTAAACGAACGGAATCCGTTGTTCATGATGCTGATGGACTGCAGGAGATTAAAGACGAGCACTGGCTCCATCACATTCAGTTCGAGCTGTCCGGCTTCAGAAGCGAGACAAATCGTATTGTCGTTTCCGATGACTTGGAATGCGATTTGGTTGATCAGCTCGGCCATAACCGGATTGACTTTCCCCGGCATGATGGATGAACCCGGCTGTCTTGCCGGAAGAGAAATCTCAGCAAGTCCTGCACGCGGACCTGATGCCATCAACCGAAGGTCGTTGGCGATTTTCGACATGTTCATCATGCATACTTTTAATGCAGCCGAAACTTCTGTGTACGCATCCGTATTTTGCGTCGCATCCACCAGATGGTCAGCGCCGACTAGCGGAAGACCGCTGATCTCAGCCAAGTGCTTGACAACATTTTCAATATAGCGCGGATCCGCGTTCAATCCCGTTCCAACCGCGGTAGCGCCCATATTGACTTCATACAGATGCTGACGCGATTGTTTAATCCGTTTGATGTCGCGTTCAATCACGCGGCTGTAAGCTTCAAATTCCTGCCCAAGGCGGATCGGCACTGCGTCTTGAAGATGTGTGCGGCCCATTTTAATGACGTGGTCAAAGTCGCGCGCTTTTTTCTTAAACGCGTCAAGCATGTATTCCATTGTGTCCAGCAGCTTTTCCAGCTGCTTGAGCGTTGAAATGTGAATCGCCGTCGGGAATACGTCGTTTGTCGATTGAGACATGTTAACGTGCGTATTCGGACTCAGGTGAATATACTCACCTTTGTTGTGGCCGAGCAGTTCAAGTGCACGGTTTCCGATGACTTCGTTCGCGTTCATATTCATTGAAGTTCCTGCGCCGCCTTGAATCGGATCAACGATGAATTGATCGTGCAGCTTTCCTTCAAGGATCTCATCAGCGGCTTGGACAATGGCATCTCCAAGGCCATTATAAAGACGTTTTGTCTCCATGTTGGCAAGCGCGGCCGCTTTTTTCACCACTGCCAGCGCTTTGATCATTTCTTCGTGGATTTTATATCCTGTAATTGGAAAGTTCTCCGCTGCCCGCAATGTCTGAATACCGTAGTAGACATCGGCCGGAATCTTTTTTTCTCCGAGAAAATCCTTTTCCGTCCGGTATGTCATTTCAGTTTTCATTTTTTAACCCTGCTTTCTTTTTTTAGATGATGATATCGTCTGCAATTGGCGTTTCCATAATCTTTTTGACTTCAGCTTGTTGTCCGGTTTTTCCTAGTGCCCACATCAGCTTCGGAACGATCGCTTCGGTGTTCATATTCCTCGAGCGGATGATGGCATCTTGGTTTACCTTGCGGCCGACCTCGTAAATGCTCATATCCTCTCCTTCTTCAAGGCATTGTGTCGTAATCGCTACGACTACTCCGGAATCGATCAGCTCGTTCACTTTTTCTAAAATGTTTCTTTTCTCAAAAGGAATGCCGCCGCTTCCGTAGCTCTCAATCACAATACCTTTATATGAACCTTTCAGACAATCAAAAAACTCAGGCTTTAATCCGGGATGAAGCTTCACCAGACAAACATCGGTATTTAAGGAGGTATCGAGTTTCAAAGCGCCTGGCTTCACTTCGGGAACCCGTTTGTTATACTCGATCTCCTTGTCATGAATGAAAGCAACGTAAGGATAATTGATGCTTTCAAATGCATCGTAGCTTTTTGTTCTTAATTTGATCGCTCTCGTGCCTAAAATGACGCGGCCGTCAAAGACGACGTAAACTCCGCCGATACCGTCGCACGCGAAGCGGACCGCATCTTTAATATTTTTTTTCGCATCCGTTTTCTTAAATGTAATCGGAACTTGGGAACCCGTAATCGCAACAGGCTTATCAATATTCTGCAGCATGTATGAAAGCGCCGCCGAGGTGTAGGCCATCGTATCGGTTCCGTGCGTGATCACAAATCCGTCGTAGCTGCTGTAATTCTCATATACAGCCTCAGCCATCATCACCCAATGTTCAGGCTGCATGTTGGTGCTGTCTATATCCATTAAAGATTGGCAATCTATCGTATAATTAGAATGGTCATCAGATAAATAGTTGAGAAGCTCTTCCGCTTTAACCCCCGGAGCCAGTCCGTTTTCGCCTTCTACTGAAGCGATGGTCCCGCCGGTGGTCAACAGCAGTAACTTTTTCATGTGCTACACCTCTTTAAGAAGTAGTTTTATACAGTATAAAGCATGTTTTGTTTTTCCGAAGAAGGCTTGATACATCAGGAATGTATACGCTTTATGCGTACCTTCAATGCAATTATAGTCCTCAAATGTGAAATAATCAAGAAACTTTATTCATTTCGCGTACACCTTTGCTGATAATGTGCTATAATCACTGTGTATTAAAAGGAGCGTAAGATATGAATTTAGATCGATTAACAACACTGAGAAAAAATAAAAAATGGTCATTGCAATATACTGCCGACCGCCTCGGTATTGCGAAAAGCACTTACGCGGGCTATGAATCGGGCTACCGCCGCCCTTCTTTAGAGGCGCTTATCGAAATCGCTGATTTATTCAATACTTCCACTGATTTTTTGCTTGGCAGAGTTAACGATCCCCGGGATGAAAAGGCTAAAAACGAAGCCATTGAACTGACGGAATGGGATAAGCTCAAGCTGGCAGTCGACGGGACGCTTCTTTCCGAAGAAGAAATCAAGCAGATGGTTGCGTTTATCAAGGTCAAAAAAGAGCTGGATGCGGGGTAAAATGACAGCGGTTAACCGCATGCTGCAAGTGTTATAAAAAGAAAAAAACTTGACTGGCCTTTTTAGCCAGTCAAGTTTTTTTGCTTTTATTGATGTAAAAATTTCACACAAACCGCTTCAGGAGCAGGAACTCCGGACTGCAAAAGCGTCAGCCGGCCCGTTGTCCAGTCTCTTTCAAACAATGTCAATGTCCCTGTTTCCTGGTTGGAAGCGATTAAAAATTGCTCTGAAGGATCAATCTCAAAGTCGCGCGGCCATTCCCCTTCAGTTGATACGTGTTCAACCAGGGAAAGTTCGCCCGAATACTCATTGATGCTGAAGACGGCGATGCTGTCGTGTCCGCGGTTTGAAGCGTATACAAATTTGCCGTCTTTAGTGACATGGATGGCGCCGCCCTGGCTTGCACCGTCAAACCCTTCCGGCAATGCCGAAATGACTTGAATCTCCCTGAATTCACCCAAATCAGGATTGTATTCCAACACGATGACTTCATTGCTCAGCTCCGTTAATACATACGCATACTTTTCCTGCGGATGGAACTCAATATGCCTCGGCCCTGACCCCGGTGCAGTTGCGTGTTTTTTCACCGCTTCAAGCCGGTCCTCTTTCAATTGATACGTAATGATATGATCCGTTCCGAGATCGACGGCTACTGCATACTTCTCATCAGGTGTGAATCCGGAATAATGGGTATGCGCTTTTTCCTGCCTCTCATGCGGTCCTGTTCCCTCATGCTGAACTTTTGCTGAAGGCTCAAGCAAGCCGCGGCTTTCATTTAAAGGGTATGCCATGATCGTCCCGTTGTGGTAATTGGCGGACAGAACATAGCGGTTATTCTGATCGACGCTGACGTGGCAAGGCGATGGTCCTTCCCCGGCCTGCTGGTTGACGAAAGTCAGCTCTCCTGTGGAGCCGTCAACACGGTATGCGGCAACCCCGCCATTATCGCCGTCTTTGACCACTGCATAGAGCATTTCATTGTCTTTGGCGATATTCAAATATGTCGGACTGCCCAGCTTTGCTGCCGGCTTTGGCGTGCTTAACGCCTTTTTTTCCGTATCAAGCTCAAATGTATAAATCCCTTCGCTGTCTGCTTTTGTATATGTTCCGATATAGCCTCTGTATTTTGCCATTTGATCCTCTCCTTTTTTGACAGTCGTCCATTCCTATTTTAACTCACAGAAACTGAATTATCATGATCTGGTATGCAAAAACCTTAAGCGCTCACATGAAAAAAAATTTTTTATGATATTCTTAACATAAGAGACCTTCACTGCCGCTTTTATAATGGAATCGCTCATTTTCGGCAGCGGAGACTTGTTCATAGGAGTGTTCAAAATGACGAAAATCATGATTGTCGAGGACAGCGAAGACATTCGGAAGCTTTTATGCGATCATTTAGAAAAATACGGATACGAAACTGTTGCAGCGACTGATTTCACCTCTATCCTTGAAATGTTTCTCCAAGAGAAGCCCGATCTGATATTGCTTGACATCAATCTGCCGGCATACGACGGGTACTACTGGTGCCGGCAAATCCGCCAGCATTCGACTTGTCCGATCATTTTCATTTCAGCGAGAAGCGGAGAAATGGATCAGGTCATGGCGATTGAAAACGGCGGCGATGATTATATAGAAAAGCCTTTTTCGTATGAAGTGGTGCTCGCTAAAATTAAAGGCCAAATTCGCAGGGCATTTGGAGAATACGCCGTTAAGCAAGGAGAAAAAGTGATTGAATTTGAAGGCGTTCAGCTGTTTGTCGAACGTTTTGAGCTGCGCTGCCGGGATGAGAAGCTCGAGCTTTCAAAAAAGGAAAGCAAACTCTTGGAAGTGCTGCTTGAAAGAGGAGAAAAAGTGACAAGCAGAGACCGGTTGATGGAGAAGACATGGGAAACCGATACATTTATAGATGAAAACACGTTAAATGTCTATATTACAAGGATTCGCAAAAAATTGCGAAGCATGGACGTGCCCTTCTCAGTTGAATCAGTGCGGGGCGAAGGGTATCAGCTGAGGGCGAAATCATGAAGCTGTTCCTAAAAAACCATGCCGTTCTCATTCTTCTGTTTCTTTTTCAGGGCGGATTCGTGTTTTTTTACTATTGGTTTGCCGGCATGCAGACTTTCACCCACCTTTTTTACATTCTCGGCGTTCAGCTTCTGGCGCTGGCGCTTTATCTTTCGTACAAATGGTATGAAGAACACAGAGTCTACCAGTGGCTCGGCTCAGAACAAAAAGATACAGAAATTCCTTTTTTTGGGACGGCTGAATTTTGCTCAGAGCTCTATGAAAAACATATGGAGCTGAGCCGGCTCCACCACCGCAAAATACATGAGATGGAGTCCAAGCTGGAAGACAGGGTAACCTACATGAATCAATGGGTGCATCAGGTGAAAACACCGCTTTCCGTCATCAATCTGATCATCCAGGAAGAGGACGAACCCGTTTTTAAACAAATCAAAAAAGAAGTCCAGCAGATTGAATACGGACTGGAAACGCTCCTCTATTCATCAAGGCTTGACCTGTTTGAAAAGGATTTTAAAATTGAAGCCGTGTCACTTGGCGAGCTGCTTCATTCTCAGATTCAGCGCTATAAACGCTATTTTATACAGCATCGGGTCTATCCAAATAAACAGGTTCCCGCTGAAGACGCCGTTATTTACTCCGATCGCAAATGGCTCAAGTTTGCCGTTGGCCAGGTTATCACCAACGCTGTGAAGTATTCGTCAGGAAAAAGCGAACGCATCGATATGACGATATTCCGTAATGGCGAACGCATCATCCTGGAAATCAAAGATTACGGAGTCGGAATTCCTTCACAAGATTTGAAAAGGGTATTTGAGCCTTATTACACCGGGGAAAACGGACGACGCTTTCAGGAATCAACGGGCATCGGCCTCTACCTTGTAAAAGAGATTGCGGAAAAGCTCAATCATGATGTGAGCATCGCTTCAGAAGAAGGGAAAGGAACGACTGTGCAATTTTCGTTCCTTACAAAAATGTAAGTCTTCTTTAATAAAACCGCATAGCTCATCCACATCCTCCTTGATATGATTTGTTTACACAAACAAACGTGGCAAGGAGGATTTTTTATTTGCAATCCAAGTTTATGAAAAGAATCGACACAATCGATGATAGAGGATTCGCTTTATGCGGAATCATTTTTATGATCGACTTCAGGGCAGGCGGACCCTCAGCCATCTGATCGCCCAAATAAACGTCACTTGTTCAGCGCTTCTACATGATCTTTTCCTTTTTGTTCGTCATTATCGACGCGCTGAACAAAAAACG
Source organism: Bacillus sp. PK6-026 (assembly GCF_054161455.1). Classification (NCBI taxonomy): domain Bacteria; kingdom Bacillati; phylum Bacillota; class Bacilli; order Caryophanales; family Bacillaceae; genus Bacillus; species Bacillus sp. PK6-026. The sequence goes on from NZ_CP096418.1 coordinate 4,121,099, forward strand.
AGGCCCGCCATACTTTGCTTCTGCACAACGGCCATTCAAGCTTTTGGCTGAGAGCATTCCGAATGGGCACTGGAGTGGATGTGAAGAATCGCAACATATTGGAAGCGGGCACCCCTAAAAAGCACCGCAAAAGGAGGATATCATGACAGACATGCTGATCGTTAAAAACATCAATAAAACATATAAAGGACAAGTCTCTCATCAGGCTTTAAAAGATATTTCATTCAATGTCGAAGGCAGTGAGTTCACGGCGATCATGGGGCCGTCCGGCTCCGGAAAAACGACGCTTCTCAATATCATTTCGACGATTGACCGCCCCGATTCCGGCGACATTTTGATTCGCGGAGAAAATCTGCATCATCTGAAGAGGGCCAAGCTTGCCCACTTTCGCCGCAGACAGCTCGGATTCGTATTCCAGGATTTTAATTTGCTGGATACGCTGACGATCGGTGAAAATATCATGCTGCCCTTAACGCTTGAAAATAAACCGCTTTCCGTCATGGAAGATAAACTTCAGGCGATTGCTGAAAAACTCGGCATCGAACAACTTCTGAATAAACGGACGTTTGAAGTATCCGGCGGACAAAAGCAGCGGGCGGCCATCGCAAGAGCCGTCATTCATCAGCCCGCTCTCATCCTCACCGACGAACCGACAGGAAACCTCGATTCGAAGGCGTCAAAAGACGTAATGGAAACGATGCAGCATCTTAATGAAAACGACAATGCCACGATATTGATGGTCACGCATGACCCTGTTGCCGCAAGTTATTGCCGGCGCGTCATTTTTATTAAAGACGGAACATTATTCAACGAAATCCACCGCGGCGCCAACCGCCAAATATTTTATGAAGAGATACTGAATGTGCTGTCCATGCTGGGAGGAAACGCCAATGACCTTTCTTCAGTTCGCTTATAAAAACGTCGTCCGGAATAAAAGAGCCTATCTTGCCTTCTTTTTAAGCAGCGCGTTTTCAGTGATGGTTTTTTTCACATTTGCGATGCTTTTGTTCCACCCCGCTTTAGAGAAAGGCTACTTAAACACCATTGCAAAGCGGGGATTATCGGTGGCTGAATGGATGATTTTCGCCTTTTCCATTCTGTTTGTGCTTTATTCCGTCAACGCCTTTCTCAAGTCGAGAAGCAGAGAATTCGGGATCCTCACCATCCAGGGAATCGCTCCGGGTCAATTGAGGAAGCTGATCACCGCAGAAAACATCATCATCGGCGTGCTTTCGATCGTTACAGGGATCATCGGCGGTCTGGTTTTTGCAAAAACATTTTTTACGATCGGCGCTTATATTCTGGAAATGGACGCTTTGCCATTGTATCTGCCTTGGAAAGCGCTGGCTCTCACAGCCGCCTGCTTTCTCATGCTGTTTATTTTGCTGTCGCAATTTACGGTTTTGTTTATTAAATCAAAAACCGTTACCAAGCTGATCAAAGGCACCGGGAAAATAAAACCTGAGCCAAAACCGTCTGTTATCTTTTCGGTCATCGGCATCGGCTGCCTCGGCTCAGGCTTCTGGCTCGTATTGTTCGCCGACATCCATTTTCCCCAAGCCGTCACGATCTTAATTCTGACGATCATCGGGACTTATTTCTTCTTTCGCCAAAGCAGCATTTGGCTGCTGCGGCTCTTAAAAAAACGGAAGTCATTTTATTTGCGCGGAAAAAACGTGCTTTGGGTATCCGATCTTGTCTATCGGCTGAACGATAATGCCCGTCTGTTCTTTCTCGTTTGCATCATTTCAGCCGTCGCCTTTACCGCCACTGGCACATTGGTGATTTCCAAGACTTCTATCGGAAAATTGGATTCTCGATATGAGATAGAGTACTTATTATACAGCGGGAACCAAAAGGAACAGACACACGTTAAGCTGATCGAACAAAAGTTGAAGGACGGACATTTTTCATATGAAAAGGAAGTGACAAAAGGAATTTATATGAGCTATAGCCAGGGACCCTGGGTGCTCCTGACCTCTGAAGGCGAATTCCAAAAGCACTTTAAGTCAGATTCCGGCGCACTGAAAGACGGCGAGGCGATGTATTATCCGAACGCCATCGAGGCGAAAGAAAAGCCGGAAATTCCCGAGACCTTGAACATGTTAAACAAAGATTCGAAGCCGGCAAATGAACATCTAAAAGTGAAAGGTATTAAAAAACCGCTCATTTTGTTAAACAGCGTCGTTGTCGTAAACGGCAAAACCTTCGAAAAGCTGAAAAAACAAGGCGAATTCGTCACATTGTATGGCTATAAGTACAACCGCTGGAAAGAGAGCCTTGATATGATCCAATCACTGGAAAAAGATCTTAGAGAAAAAGCTCCCAATATCCGATTTCAATTTGACGCAAAGACCAGTACTTATTTTGAAACTGTTCAGCTTCCAAGCCTGAGTCTGTTTATCGGCCTTTTTATTGCGGTTCTCTTTTTTACGGCATCCGGAAGTTTTCTTTACTTCCGCCTGTTTACCGATCTTGAAGAAGATCAGCAGCGCTACCGGTCGCTTGCAAAAATCGGCCTGAGCGAAAAGGAAATGTCGCAGAGCGTGACGATTCAATTGGCCATCCTGTTCTTCTTTCCGTTCGCTCTTGCAGCAGTTCATACGTATTTTGCGATGAAGACGCTCGAGGCGCAGAGTCTTGGTCATTTTGCAGCTCCGGTGTTGATGACGATAGGCGGATTTCTGACCTTCCAACTATTATTCTTTATGATCATTCGAAAAAGCTATTTGAAAAAATTAAAAGGATTTTTAAGGTGAAAAAACATGAAAAAAACAATTTCTTTGATTACAGCCGGTTTGGCTGTTGTATGCATCGGTGCATTTCTATTAATTCATAATGAGGTGACAGACAGGTTCAATCCACTTGTGAAGAAAGAAAGCGTGTATGTCCAGATCAACAAAGACGGTAAGCACCTGAGTCCGGGCCGCTATGAGTACACGCTGGAAGGATATAATGACACTGGGAAGGAAAAAGAAATTACATTCTCCTCCAGCGCCTCCCTTCGAAAAAACGCCTACCTAAAGGTACACGCGAAGGGAAAATACGTTGAGACATGGGAAGAAGTACAGCCCGGCGATATGCCGAGTGCAGTTCGGACCAAATTGATCAGGCAGTAAAAAAACGGCGTCTAGCCGTTTTTTGTGTTACTATAATTTTACAGATTTCCGAAACTTTTTGGCCCGTTGTTCGTATTAAAACAGAAGTCATATTGGTTAGGAGGTTTTCATATGATTGTTGGAATGATCGGTTTTATCCTGGTGGGATTCTTCCTCTACGCCGCCATGGCGCCGTCCGACGGAAACAACAGCGGCAGCAGCTCTTCAACTTTCTTTGTCGGGGGTCCTGATTCATCCGGCGACAGCGGAAGTGATTTCGGTGGCGGCGGAGATTGTGGCGGCGGCGGTGATGGCGGCGGCTGTTAAGACCCACGGGCTGCCTTTCCCTATCTTCTGCTCGGACCCTTAGGCTGTATGCAGTTCTTGCTGCAGTCAGCCGGGTATGTTCCAGCCATCTCACTTCATCATTCATTCACCATCTAACTCCAAATACGCCATCATCAATCCAGTTGTTTAACCAGACTTCCGATTGGGAATGATGTAAAGACAGCAGATTCCCGCTCTTCAAACGATTTAAAAGTCACAATTAATCGATTCTGTTACAAAATATATAAAACTTTGCACCTACTTGTTCGATATTAAAAGAAGACATTCACAATAAGGAGGGTTTTTTCCAGATGATTTTTTTACTGGTTTTATTGGCTCTGTTTATTTTGTATTCATTCTTTTTTGACAAGAGCAACAAAAGATCTTATACAAAAGCGGCACCGAAAAGCAGAATATTGATCCGCCAGGCAGCTGCGCCGACCGGATTTTTGAGGGTCATCGAAACCGCACCCGGGCAGCCGGTAAACCGCCGAACCTCTGAAGGTATGCGTCCAAATCTGCGGCTTGTCATGAGCCCGACGGACCAAAATGAAAAAAAATAAAGAAAGCGGCATCATGATAAATGCCGTCTTTCCTATTGTATGCTGTGTTCCACCATTCTTCCAAAGGCGTCCGGCGACATTCCCGGCGAGATGCGGACCCTGTGCAGCGCATACATCCCCTGATCCCTAGCAGCCGCCCCCGGCTCTGTCGTCACCGCCATTTGATACCCCGCCTTCTCAGCCTGTTTGAGCGTTTCGGCATTATAGCGTCCAACTGGATAACTCAGCATGGTTGTGTTCTGCTGAAGCATGCCGTCAAACAATGTTTTGGAACGAGTCATTTCACTCAGCTGCTGCTCTGGAGCAAGTCCGTTCAATTCGACATGATTGATCGTATGGCTTTCGATAGCAATACCGTGTTCGGCCATTTCTTTCATTTGGCTTTCGGTTAAATGATTTTTTCTGCCGACCGATTTACCGATCATGAAAATTGTCGCCTTCATCTCATAATCTTTCAAAATCGGGTACGCTTTTTCAAAGTTATCTGTATAACCATCATCAAACGTAATCAGCACGCATTTTTCACTCGGCATTTTGTCTTGTGTTAAGACAATATAGGCTTCTTCAGGTGTCAGTGTGTAATAGCCGTTATCCTTCAGCCATTTCATATGTCCGCGGAACTCCGCCTCCGGTACGCGCAGGCTGTTTCCTGTGGAAATGCTGTGATACATGAGAATCGGAATGCGGGCGGGGCCCTTCACTTTGATCCACTTGGAGGATGGATCATGCTCCGCCTGCTGTTTTGATTGTTTTGCCGCTTTTTGAGCCGTATTTGGTTCTGTTTTTTCCTCTCCTTTTGCTTCATGACTGGAACACCCGTACAGCATTCCCATCAACATAAGCAGCAAAATGAGCAGTTTCGTTTTTTTCACAAGTATTCCCGCTTTCTATCTATTGAATCCTTTTTAATATCGGTTTCGGAACGAGCATTTTTCACCGTTCCTGCTTTGATGATGAAAGCCAAGCTTTACGCAGTATGCTGATCCCTTCTTCAATTTCCGCTTCAGAAAGCCCCCCAAATCCCGCCATGACGATGGAAGAGCTGCTTTTATGTGGCTCAAGCCAGAAATCTGATACCGGATAAACTTTCACACCGAGTTTTTCCGCTTTATGTATGAGGTCTTGTGCATGTCGGTCTGTCTTCATCAAAATATGGAGCCCCGCTTTTTCGCCGATGATTTCCATGTCATTTCCGAAATGCGTTTTAATGGCCGATATTAATGTTTTGTGCTTTTCTTGATATACTTTTTTCATTTTACGGATGTGTCTTTCGAAAAAACCTTCTTTCATAAATAAAAACATCGCTTTTTGAATGATGGGTGAAGCGGACTGGCTGTAGCGGCCAAGCGTTTCTTGAAATTCATCCGCCAGCTTTGAAGGCAGAACGATATAACTCAATCTCGCTGCCGGAAGAAATGACTTTGAAAAAGTCCCTAAATAAATGACTTTTTCTTTTTTATCAAGCGCTTTTAAAGATGGAATAGGCCTGCCCTGATAGCGGAATTCACTGTCATAGTCGTCTTCGATAATGTAGGCATTCTCACGGCTTGCCCATTCAAGCAATTTCAGCCTCTTCTGTACCGGCAGGACCATTCCATACGGAAACTGATGAGATGGCGTAATATAAACGAGTTTGGCTCGGCTTGCAGCAAGCTGAAACAAATTGATCCCGTCTGTCTCGAGACCAATCGGCTGAAGTTCACATCCATGGTTGAGGAAAACGGAACGCACACCATCATATCCCGGATTTTCCGCCGCAACCAATCGGCCGTGCATTGAGAGCAGCTGGCAAAGAAGTCCGACTGCATACTGCGTACCGGAACAGATCACAATTTGCTCCGGTACACAGCGCACACCCCTTGCCTGAAATAAATACTTCGCCAATTCCGTGCGAAGGCCGAAATCGCCTTTATGATCGCCATACAAAAATAAGTCATGATCTCCACTGTCCATTGCATTCTGCAGACAACGTCTCCATGTTTTGAATGGAAAATGGCTTAAATCGATATCACCATATTTAAAATCATATGTTGCCGCTGAAGCTTGTCCTGTGTCTTTTTGTTCCCGATTGGTATGAATCTTCAATTGACTAGGCGGCATCAGTGTTTTCTCCAAGGGAAGCACTTTGATGCCGATCCTTGGCCTGCTTTCTGTATAGCCTTCTGCAGTGAGCTGCTGATAGGCGCTTTCAACTGTATTTTTGCTTAGATGCAAATGTTCGCATAAATAGCGGATCGGCGGCAAAAGAGCTCCCGCTGGGATGCCGCCGGCCTCTATTTCTTTTTTGATATATTCGTAAAGCTGTATATACAGAGGTGTTTTAAGCTGTTTATTGAGTAAAGGCGTTAACTCTATCATCATCTGACCTCATCAAGTTTTCTATTATTGTCTCTTTTTAAAGGGACAATAACAACTTAAAATCAGTTTAATAATAAAAAGGAGCGTGAATGTGATGGCTCATTCCATTCGGCAAAAACAGCTTGTCTGCACAGATGAAAAAAAGATTGATCAATTTTTAACAGAAGCGCAAACCGGTTATCTCGGCATGTCCACAGATGAATATCCATATGTCATCCCTTTGAATTTCGTCTGGAAAAACGGTTACATTTACTTTCACGGTGCATCAGAGGGACGGAAAATGGACATGCTGCAAGAAAATCCTAACGTATGTTTCACAGTCAGCGAACAATATGGAACAATGGTTCATCCCATTCCCGCTAAAACCGATACCGCTTATATGAGTGTCATTCTTTTCGGCACAGCGTCAATCATCACAGACTTAGATGAAGCAACATCCGCGATGCAGGCTCTTCTCGACAAATACGTACCAGGATACTACAGTACTCCGCTTCACAAAACACATGTTGAAAAGTACAGATCGAGTTTAGGCAGCAAAACCGTTGTCCTTAAAATTCAGCCCATAAAGATAACAGCTAAAGAAAACATGCTGAATCAAAGTATGAAATTCGAAAACGGGCGGACCGTACAGGAAGACCGTTGACAAAAAAGGACCCGCAGCTTATGCTACCGGGTCTCCTATGGATTGTGCCGCATATCCATCTATAAATTTCACTCCCGCTGTGTACCGCTTTCTCCGCTTCTTTATCCAGCAGACGAGCGCCAACCGCTGATCCAGATCCTTCTCATTGATAGAAACCAACACATGTTCATTCATCTCAAGGGGGACGCCGGATTCAATCTGACAGCCTGACAAGCTGATGTCCTTAATCATGATCTCGTGGGCGCCTTTCTCTGCATCATCGGGAAACAGCAGTGTTCCCAGACCTTGAAAGGCCTCGCGGACGTGTTTTCTCTTGAATGCATCCGGGCTTTTTTCTGTTTTCATGAAAAAGCGCAGCACTGTTGACAACGTATCAGCCCGCTTTTCCCGGTCGGCCTTTTTTGCATTTTCTTCATTAAACATAAAACCGATCAGTTTCACATACAGTTCCTTGTCCATCTCTTTGAAGTGCAGCCCGATTTCAATGTCTGCCTCGTCTTTTGTCGTCCACATCACCCGAGCCGGCACTTTTCCGACCGCATCTATGATCAGACCGTCCACATGATAGTACATGTGCAAATCAGCCTGATAAGGCAGCCTGATACGCGCGCCCGTGTCGCTCACATCGATCAGTTCGCATTCGTGCTCATCGCCAGAAACGGTGGAAAAAGCCGCCGGCTTGTTGACTGTGAACCGTTCAGAGCTTCGAAATCTCGGCCTGTCAAAGGCAACGAGCAGCGTAAGTATGAGTCCCGTCATATTATAGAGAACCCAAAATAAATGATACGATGTGACGTTCATATCAAAAGTATGCAGAAACCAAAGTTCATAAAGAATTTTCCCGAGAGCAAACAGCGTCATTGCAAGCAGAATCGCACACGGCAGCGCCGTCGTATATTTGAATTTTCGCCGATCTGTGTTGACGCCCTTCGGTGTGACTTTAAAATCAAACCGCTTTTTAAAAATGAATTCCGACAAAGCCGATATCGCCATGTGCGGCGCCATCGATGTATCGTAAATATGACTCCAGCTCATGCTGCGCTGCCGGTCCGAAACGGCTTTAAATGAAAGGTAAGAACCTAAAAACGCAGGCAGCCAAAACGAGGTGATCGACCACAAATCGGTCTTTAAGCTATGTATGCCAAACAGCAAAAACAAGAGCGGCGCCAGGATGTAAACCATCTTAAAAACGCCGAAAAACCAAAAGAGAATACCGTCAAAATAAAGAATGCGCTGCATTGGTGTAAGACCTTTTAAGAAAAGCGGATTCCACTTCTTTCCGCACTGAATGTTTCCCCTGCACCAGCGGTCGCGCTGCTTCAAAAGATCCGTCCACGTTTCCGGCGAGAGACCGACGGCAAGCACTTCCTTGACAAAAACAGATTTAAATTTCGTTTGCAAAAGCATTCCGGTTGCCATATCCTCCGTAATCACGCCTGTCGCAAAACCGCCGATTTCCTCCAAAGCGCTTCTTCTGAAAACCGTATTGCTGCCGACGTACATGACGGCATTAAAACGGTCTTTCCCGGCCTGGAGCCTGCGCATAAAAAAGTCCTGCTCATTCGGAATGTTCGCACCGGAAAATAAGTTGTACTGATAAGGATCTTCATTATAGAAGGCCTGCGGCGTTTGAACAAAAGCCACTTTTTCCTTCTTAAAATAGCCGACAGTTTTCTGCAAAAATGAAGGGAGCGGAACCATATCGGCATCCATCGTCACAATCAGTTCCCCGTTCGAGCAGCTCATCGCATGGTTTAAATTCCCCGCTTTTGCATGCTCATTGTTTGGCCTTGTAACGTAATGAACGCCAAGTTCCTCAGCCAGTTTTTGAATATCCGTCCGCCTTCCGTCATCACACAAATAAATGTTGACAAGCTCTTTTGGATAGTCGAGGCTCAGACAGCCTGCCACTGACTTTTTCAGCACATGGCGCTCCTCGTTATAAGTTGCAATGAGAATATCAACGCTCGGCCAATGGTCTTGATCGCCCAGCGTTTCCGGCTCCCGCTTCCTTTCCTTCCATACTAGCGTATAAAAGACCAAGAGCTGTAAAAATCCGATACATTCAGTTGCAATCAGGATCACGCCCATCACGATGTCGGCGGGGCGAGAGACAGGCAGTGTATAGCCGAACCGCCAAACAATATACACGCCGTTCGTCATAAGACACAATATGATTAAAAATTTCTTGAAACGCGGATTCATCCAAGATCCCAAAAAACCGATGAGAATAAGGGCAATCATTGCGACGGGATAGCAGTGTAAGATAAATTCCATTTTCTTCTCCTTATGTGCTGATAAAAAACCCTTCGGGAATGGTTTCTCTAAAATTTTCCTTCATTTCATTCTTTTGCACTCGAATATATTACCACCTTTAGACCTAAATTTCCTTAAAAATAATAAAAAAACATATCTAATTGTCTTTTAAACGCGAAAAATATAAGACTATAGACTCTCTTCCAAAAAATCCATAAGGCTCACGTTGATAACCCTTCACATATATGCCACCTCAAGATTGAATCTTTTGTCGCAGACGTCCTCTGTCTCTTCGGAGACGGGAGCTGAATGTATCAACGGTTCACACAGGAAAAAAGGTCTCTGCTCCTAAATGTTTGATTTATTTTTGACGGATTGACAGCTTTTTTGTGTCGATTTTGATTCCAGTAAAAGGAGATTCGGGAATTACCGCATCAAAAAAAGCCTGCACAAGGCCATTAAACAGTGTCCAGACACGTCTTTAACCAAATGGACCCGCTCTAGATCATCATGTGAAAACAGCTAGGTCTTCCTGCACGGTTGTCTGAATTTTGATTTTTTTAGTATACTTAATTTAGTTAAATAACTCAGAGCAAAGGGATAACAAAAAGGATGGGGGAAAGAAAATGGAAGCAAAACCAAAGGTACAACATATACCGATTCAAACAACGAAAGAACCGGATGAAAATTTTTTTGCAAGAGCAATGAATGTTAAAATCGGCATCATTCCGCTGCCCGTATACTTGCTGCTCTTCGCTTTGATTGTGACGTTTGTCTATATGCACGATCTGAAAAGCGACATTTTAACTGCTATTGCGGTTACGGGCTTTTTCGGATTCACCTTCGCCCAAATCGGAAAGTCGCTGCCGCTTCTTCGTTCTGTCGGCGGTGCCGCTATACTTGCGACATTTATTCCTTCAGCTATCGTCTATTACCATCTCATTCCCGATGATATTATCAAATCAACAACTGAATTTACAGAAAACTCAAACTTTCTTTATTTGTTTATCTCAGCCATTGTAGTGGGAAGCATTTTAGGGATGAAAAGAGAAACGCTGGTCAGGGCGTTCATTAAAATTTTCATTCCGCTGATCGCAGGGACAATTGCCGCAGCGGCAGTCGGTCTGACAGTTGGTACAATGCTCGGCCTCGGATTTCAGCATACGCTGCTGTACATTGTGATTCCGATCATGGCCGGAGGGGTTGGCGAGGGAGCCATTCCGCTGTCCATCGGCTATTCGGAAATCATGCACATGTCACAAGGGGAAGCTTTTGCACTTGTCATTCCTTCCATTATGTTCGGAAGCTTAAGCGCTGTCATTTTGTCTGGGGTTTTAAATGTAATGGGGAAGAAAAAGCCTGAATGGACAGGCAACGGAAAAGTCGACCGTTTCGAAAGTGGGGACGCACTGCCGCTTGAAAGCCGCGACAAAGACAAAGAAAGCGTTTTTAACCTTTCCCACTTTGCATCGGGAGGCATTCTTGCCGTCTCATTATATTTGGTCGGTATGCTTTCACATGACTTGTTCGGATTTCCAGCACCCGTCATGATGCTTCTCTTGGCTGTTGCCGTGAAACTGTTTCGTTTGGCTCCGGCGAATTTGGAAAACGGCGCCTACGGCGTGTCACGTTTCTTTTCAACTGCTGTGACATATCCGCTGCTTTTTGCCATTGGCGTCTCCATGACACCGTGGGACAAGCTGATCGCTGCTTTTAATATTGCCAATATTATTACGATCGTATCTGTCGTGATCACGATGATAGCCGTCGGCTTTTTTACAGGAAAGTGGCTGAACATGTACCCGATCGAAACCGCGATTATCAATGCCTGCCATTCAGGTCAGGGCGGAACGGGGGACATCGCCATTCTCAGCGCCGCCGAGCGCCTCGAGCTCATGCCGTTTGCTCAGGTATCCACAAGAATCGGCGGAGCGATAACCGTTACACTGACATTGCTGCTGTTAGCCCAGTTTTATTGATGAATGAAAAAGCCTGCAGAGCAAACTGCAGGCCTTCTGTTTAGTATCTAGCGTACTTTTTTCGGAACATAGTCGGGAAAGTCTGTCACAATCCCGTCCACGCCAGCCTTTAAAAGCGGAGGCACTTCATCGCGGGAGCGGACGGTCCATGGCGTAATTTTCATGCCGAACGCATGAATCCTCGGCACAAGTGTAGGATCAGCGTCCACATTTTTTAAGTTGGCGTTCACATATTTGGCATAGCCGGAAAATGCCTTGAGCTTTGCATCTGTTAAGTCCGCTGTTTTTGACGTTAAGACACCTGTCGGCATTGATGGGAGCAGCTGATGAATTTTGTATACAGAGTTGAAATCAAACGATTGTACAATGATTTTTCCGTTTTTAGGCTTATCCATTCTCCGCTCTTTCAATGCCGCTGATACTTTTTCTTCGATTCCCGGATAGCGTGCAGGTTCTTTCAATTCGATCAGCATTCCGATCTTTCCTTTATACCGGTCAAGCACTTCTTCAAATGTCGGAATGCGTTCCCCGGCGAACTGCGGCCCGAAGTAGCTGCCAGCATCAAGCTTGCGCAGCTCGGCAAGCGTCAAGTCCTTTACGGCGACCGGCAGCACTGAGCCGATGTCTGTCGTACGGTTTACAGTTGTATCATGAATGACGACAAGCTCCCCGTCCTTGGACATTTGAACATCCAGCTCGATATAATCCGCTTTCATCTGATGCGCCTTTTCAAAGGCAGCCATCGTGTTTTCCGGCGCGTATCCCGAAGCACCTCTGTGCGCAATGACAGCCACTTTTTTAGGCTTCGCCGCCGGCTCTTGCGCTCCCGCGTCCGGTGCAAACAGTGCTGACCCGATAGAAACCCCGATCAATGAAGATAACATCAATTTCTTTAATAAAGCTGACACATCATCCACTCCCCTTTTGCTCTTCTCTTGCCAAAGTATAGGTTCGCACTGTTAAGATTATGTTTCAGCAGTCTTTAATTTTCATAAATTTCCTGATAAACAAAAAAAGACCCCCTCAGCAAGAGATCTTTTTGGATATATCAGCGCTCACAGGCAATTTTGTCTTTATCGCGGTCCAGCTTTTTATTGGCGTCATAAAGCGCTTTTGAAACATACGGCTTGTACTTCGTTTTTCCGCCTTTGTTTTTGACCGACTTCGAACGTGCGACGCCGCCTTTATAGTCTTTGTTTAAAGCTTTGCAGTTTTTGTACGTTTTTACCTTCGTTTTTGCTTCTGCCACATCGCCGGCACCCCAGGAAAAACCGATGATAAGACCGGCAGACAAAAGACCCGCTGCTATTTTTTTCATCCCGTTTGACCCCTTTCGTCTAATTCTTATGTATCTTTTACCATGATAAAATATTTTTCTTATTCACTCAAGAAAAATATGACATTTTATTGAATAAAAAGTATGTATTGGACAAAGGACTTTTCACACAAAAAACCGGCCGCGTTATGCGCCGGCTTCATCAACATATTGATGTTCACAAGTCTTTTTCAAAACAGCGTGAATCTCATAGGCCAATTCCTTCGGATGGATGCACAGCATGTCTTCCAAAGGACTGTTCCAGTTCCCGTTCTTAATCAATTTCAGCGCATAATGGCCGGCCGGACTGCACTCGGGATACCACTCTATATCGAGGAGGAGGCATTCTTCCTCATGCCGCAGCTTCAAAAGATCCCGTTTGAAATCTGACCGCCAGGCCTTGCTGTCAGGCGCCAATTCATCGGGGTTTGTATCGGTTAATGAGTGATGCACAACCGTCCAACCGGCCGGGATTCTAAGCCTCAGCAAATTGCGGGCGCCGCCAGAGGCGCGAATCCTATCTTCCAACCGTTCGACCAGCTGTTCATACGGCGTATCTGAATCTTCACTGACCAGCGTTTGATCAGCATTTAGCATCCTGATAACGTACTTCAGTTCTCCAGCATATTCAACTTGTACCATTTTACCGGAGGTTTCATTCTCCAAGGTGAAGAGCGTACGGCGGGGATCGCGAATCGGCTTTTGATACAAATGATTTTCTTTCACTGTCCAGCCGGCCGGCACCATTAAAGGATGCAATTTAAAAAAATACTGAGATTTGGTCAACGTTCTCACATCCTCTATCCTTGTTCTGTCCTCTTTCCTATCAATCTATGTGCCGGGCCGGCTTCTTAGAACAACGGCGGACCAGCCTCACAAAAAAACCGCCCGACGCTTCATAAAGCAGTCAGGCGGCTTTTCGTTTTTACTCGCCGGTTTTTTCTTTTCCGTAATGATACGTTGATGGATCAACAGGTTTGAAGTCTGAAATTTCGTGGAACCTTAACAGATCTTTATAGAGTACTTGGTCGGACAGATCCAGCTGTTCAGACACCTGTGATTTGAGGTTTTCCGTTTCCTGGTTGCCTTTGATCTCTTTTCCTGTCTTTGTATCGTATACGGTCGTATCAATCATCGTGTACTTCGGCGTTACATAGTTTCCATTTCTGAAAGCCACGGTTTCGTCGTGGTCTTTAGAAAAGAGGTCTGTACCAAAGTTGATGTATTTTTTGCTGTCAATACCTTGCAGGTGAAGAAGTGTCGGCATGACATCCATTTCGCCGCCATACGTATGATTGACTCCGCCTTTTTTGCCCGGAACGCGGATCATAAGCGGTACGCGCTGATTCATCGCGTTTTGATACGGTGTAATCTCTTTTCCTAATACTTCTTTCATCGCACGGTTGTGGTTCTCTGAGATTCCGTTGTGGTCGCCATAGATGACGATGACGGAATCATCATATAATCCCGATTTTTTCAGCTCTTTAAAGAAATCTTCAAGCGCTTCGTCAAGATAACGCGCCGTCTGGAAATACCCGTCTACCGTTTTGTCTCCCGTCGTTCCCTTTTCAAGGGTGGCATCCTTTTCATCCAAAATGAACGGATAGTGGTTTGTCAGCGAGATTAAATGCGCATAGAACGGCTGTTTCAGCGATTTCAGCTTCGGAATTGATTCTTCAAAGAACGGCTTGTCTTTCAAGCCAAGGTTGACGAGATTCTCCTCTGACATGTCATATGTGCTGGCATCGAAGAATTTGTCATAGCCAATTTGTTTATACACCTGGTCGCGGTTCCAGAATGACTTGTAATCCCCGTGGAGCACGGCGCTTGTGTAGCCTTCTTTTTGGTTCAGAATCGCCGGCAGGGACTGGTACGTATTTTGCCCTTTTGTTACAAACGCGCTGCCTTCAGGCAGTCCGTAAAGGCTGTTGTCCATCATCAATTCGGCATCCGCGGTTTTACCTTGACCGGTCTGATGGAAAAAGTTATCGAAATACATCATGTCATTCTGGCCGTGCGCCAGCTTGTTCAAGAACGGCGTGACTTCTTTTCCGTTCAGCTTATAATCGATCAAAAACGTCTGGAAGCTTTCCAAATGAATCTTGATGATGTTCTTACCTTTTGCTGCGCCGAAATACTCGTCATTCGGTTTTGCATAATGCGAATTTGTATAGTTAATGACGCTCGTCAGGTCGTCGCTGCTCGCATATGCCTTTTGGCTCGCGTTTTGGGCAGCCTGAACACCATCATAGATCATGTAATTGTAAGGCCCCAAATACTTGACGATATAATTTCGGTCAAATGTTCTTGTCAAAAGCTCCGGACGGTCTGTCTCAGCAACTGCAAGGTTGATGAAAAACAGCGCCACTCCGCCGATAACGACAGTTGCAGCCCATCTTTTTTTCAGTTGTGCCGCCTTCAGTTCAGGCAGCTTCACACATAATGCAATCAGAATGATCAAATCGACGAAATAGATAACGTCATGAAATGCCATGATGTCAAAAACGCCATCCGACATGTTGCCGAGGTTTCCGGCTTGTTTTAAGTTTGCAAACGTCAAAAAGTCATCAAAGAAACGGTAAAACAGGATATTTGCATATAAAGCAAACGTCATCACAGCATCAATGATGATGATCCATATCGCCGACCGACGGCCTTTAGCAAACAAAGCCAAACCGAGTGCAGCAATCGTGAAGCTGAATGGGTTGATAAACAGCAGCATGTGCTGCGTAGACCCTTTCACACCCAAATTAAACTCTAAAAAGTAGGAAGCATAGGTTTTAGCCCATACAAAAACAACAGCTAACACAAAAAAGCTTAGCTTATGAGAGAATATTTTTTTCATGATAACCTCTACCTTTTTAAACTTTTTTCAGACCGCTTTCTGTTTCAGTCAATGAAGCGTGAGGAAACGATAATATATCATTCTACTAAAAGTCTCGGCGGTTTTTCAAGCACGTCCACGATGAAAATCCCCCAGCTTCCCTCACTCAAACAGTCCACGTCTGCGTAAAAAAATTCCGCATTTAAGACTACGGCCTCTAATTAAGACGAATGAATTTCCCCAAAGGTTTCAGTTATTTTCATTCATCTCGAAAATTGCTCTTTCCCGGACGATTAAATATCTTTATGAAATTCATTTAAATAAGCTTTTCTTTGAGCTTCTGTGAACCGGCCGATCCAGTCCGCACGCGCTTCCTCCGTCATATAGGGCAGAATGTATAGCTCGACCGCTTGATAAAATGCCGGTTCAGGAAGAATGTTGTACGTCGGAATCCGCACCATGCCGTTCCCGCGCGTCTCTATCAGTATATCCATAAAGAAAATGCCTTTCGGGCTGAAGCGGTGCTGCGCCATTTTAAGGCTTTTAATGTCCTTGAACAATACAGATTTCTTCCCTGAGAACAGCCGCCCGCCTTCTCCCTCGATCATGCTGAAGATGATGTTTCCTTTTTTCGTGAATGCCGGAAATATCATTAGAAAAGTAATCAAACCATAGATGATCCCGAAAAGTCCGACTCCCAGGTAAAGCAATGAATATTTCGATTCGAGTTTTATTGCTTCATAAAAGAGCCACAATCCGACCAATCCGAAACCTGCCGTCCCCGCAAAAGCCCATACTCTAAAGAACATTCGGCTTTTCACATCAATTGGTTTTTTTTCTTCCTGTTCCAAAAATAATAGACCTCCTTTACTTCAGCAAGCGGATTTCTATATTAATGATATTCATGCCACAATCTACCTTACCACAGAAACCGGTTTCTGCATAAAACTTGCAGTGTGAATGATCACGTATTCGTCCAATCAGCAGACGATCTGTCCCTAATCACGACCCGATGAATACAAAAAGGCTCCCGGCCATCTGCCGGCAGCCTTCCCCTATTTTGAAATATCAACAAATCCTTCGCCGAATACATCCCTGACATCGTGGATGATGACAAATGCTTTTTTATCTGTGCTTCTTATAATTTTCTTGAGCATGGACAGCTCTTGTTTATTAATGACAATGTATAGAATTTCTTTGGAATCGCCCGTATAGTGTCCGCGTCCCGTTAATATCGTGACGCCGCGGTCCATCAAGGTATTGACCTGCGCGGCGATCTCGTTTTTATGCTCAGAAATGATCGTGATCGCTTTTTTCGTGTTGAGCCCTTCGATAATGAAATCCATGACCTTTGTGGCGATGTACAGCATGACAATCGTAAACATCAGCTTTTCAGCACCAATGATAAAGTAGGAACTGAACACGACAACTAAATCGATCATCAGCAAGGCATAGCTGATGTTCCAGTCGAAATATTTATTGGCGATTCTCGCGAGAATCGCAGACCCGGCAGTGGTTCCGCCGACACGAATGATCATGCCGATGCCGACGCCGGCAAATACCCCGGCAAAGATCGTGCTGATGATCACTTCATCAGCCGGCACCGTCCAATCTTCAGTAACATGCAGAAAAAATGAATTGGCCGCCACCGCAATGATGGTATAAATCGTCGTTTTTTTATCCAAAAAGCGATAGCCGATAATCAGAAGAATGCCGTTCAGCACAAAGTTTGTGATGCCCGGAGACCATTCAAAAACGTAGTATAAAATCAGCGTGATCCCCGTGACGCCGCCTTCTCCCAAGTCATTCGGGATGGCGAACAGATTCACGGCTAACGCAAAGAAAAATGCGCCTATAACAATCAGGATCATATCCATTGCTTTCTTTTTCATAAAACTGCATCCCCTTCCTTATTCGTAGTCGATTTCCTGTAAAAAGTAAAAAAGCCCCGGAGAGAAGCTCTTTGATTAAGAGCAAAAACTCCTGGGCTTTTATCCCACCGTGTCATAACGATATCTTCGCTATGTGTTTTCTCTCGGACCAGACCAGCGCGGAACCCACTGCGGAACCCTAGAAAACCACCTTTTCTCTGTTATCAATTTGTCATCTTCAAGCATTATAAGTGAAATTTTGGGGTCTATCAACCCCTTTAACAGCCTGAAAGATTTGTTTTTTTGTAAAATAGCTTCCATCTGCCGACGATAAAACCGTCCTATAATAATAGATATACGTGTTTTGCCTGGGAGGCGCTCTTATGAACAAACAAAAACGGCAATGGCTCATCAAGCAAACCATTCTCGAACATCCGGTAGAAAATCAGGAACAGCTGGCATCCCTGCTGGAAAAACGGGGCATCGCCGTTTCGCAGTCTACCATTTCCCGCGATATTAAAGAAATGTATCTTGTGAAACAGCCCGGTGAAAACGGAAAGCTTGTCTACACGACAAATGCTTCCTTATCCATCAACCCTTCCAAAATATTAAAAGATAAAATCTCCGACGTTGTCCTGCATGTGCATCGGACGGACAACTTGATCATTATTAAAACAATGCCCGGCAACGCCCATGCCATCGGCGTCCTTCTTGATAAGCTGGGAAGCCCGGAAATGCTGGGCTGTATATGCGGGAACGATACATGCCTTGTGATTTCCCAATCGCCTGAGGCAGCCCAATCATTTTGTGATCACTTATGCTGATCCGGCCATCCGGATCAGCTTTTTTTCCCTCAAAAAAATTTTTTCAAAAAATCCCCTTTAAAAATATACACGTTTTATACGTTCTATTCTCTGCTCCTGCAAGGACTCATTTTCGATTTATCATAATTATTCATTTTTGTTTTTGCTTCATCAAAAAACATGTGAAATATATCACGTTTTCGTTGTTATCGCTTTCACATCGCGCTTTTCCTTCCTGTTTTAAGCTGTACATGTAACAAAAAGAGCTTAGGAGGCGGGATGATCATGACAACACCGATACACGTTTACTCTGAAATCGGCCCTTTGAAAACCGTCATGCTGAAGCGGCCCGGTCGGGAACTGGAAAACCTCACACCCGAATATCTGGAAAGGCTTCTCTTTGACGATATTCCCTTTTTGCCAGCGGTGCAAAAAGAGCATGACCAATTTGCAGAAACGTTAAAGAAACAGGGAGTTGAAGTTCTTTATTTAGAAAAGCTGACGGCTGAAGCCCTGGATGACGCTTTCATCCGCGAGCGGTTTATCGATGAGCTGTTAACGGAAAGCAAAGCAGATATCAACGGCGCTTACGACAGACTGAAAGAGTTCTTGCTCACCTTTGACGCCGATTCGATGGTCGAACATGTGATGAGCGGCATTCGAAAAAATGAGCTGGAACGCGAAAAGAAATCGCATCTTCATGAGCTGATGGAAGACCATTATCCATTTTATCTCGATCCGATGCCAAACCTTTACTTCACAAGAGATCCGGCGGCCGCCATCGGAAGCGGACTGACCATCAACAAAATGAAAGAGCCTGCTCGCAGGAGAGAGTCGCTGTTTATGCGCTACATTATCAATCACCACCCGCGTTTTAAAGGACATGAGATTCCGGTTTGGCTTGACCGTGATTTCAAATTCAATATCGAAGGCGGAGATGAGCTTGTCTTAAATGAAGATACCGTAGCGATCGGGGTATCAGAACGGACAACGGCTCAGGCGATCGAGCGTCTTGTCCGGAACTTATTTCAGCGGCAGAGCCGGATTCGCCGCGTACTGGCCGTCGAAATACCGAAGAGCAGAGCCTTTATGCATTTAGATACCGTCTTCACGATGGTTGACCGAGATCAATTCACGATCCATCCCGCCATCCAGGGGCCTGAAGGAGACATGCGGATCTTCGTTCTTGAGAGAGGGGAAACGGCAGACGACATTCGTACGACTGAAGAACACAATCTGCCGGAAGTGCTAAAAAGAACGCTCGGCCTTTCAGATGTCAACTTGATCTTCTGCGGCGGCGGAGACGAAATCGCTTCAGCCAGGGAGCAGTGGAATGACGGTTCCAATACACTCGCGATCGCTCCTGGTGTCGTCGTCACCTATGACCGGAATTACATTTCTAACGAATGTTTGAGAGAACAGGGCATTAAAGTTATCGAAATCCCGAGCGGAGAGCTTTCAAGAGGACGCGGCGGCCCGCGCTGCATGAGCATGCCGCTCTATCGCGAAGATGTGAAATAGCCAAACCTAAAGAAAAAGGAGAGAGATCCATGAACCAAACGATTGATTTAAAAGGCAGAAGCTACTTAGCTGAAAAAGATTTTTCCGAAGAAGAAATCCTCTATTTGCTCGATCTCGCCCAAAAATTAAAAGAAAAAAAAGCGCAAGGCATCAAGCATCGCTATTTGGAAGGTAAAAACATCGCTTTGCTGTTTGAAAAGCCTTCTACAAGAACGCGCTGCGCTTTCACGACAGCCTGTATCGACCTCGGTGCGCATCCCGAATATTTGGGCAAAGACGACATTCAGCTCGGCAAAAAAGAATCGATCGAAGACACAGCCAAAGTTCTCGGCCGCATGTTCGACGGAATTGAATTCCGCGGATTTGAACATGAAAAAGTGATTTCCCTGGCAGAGCATTCCGGTGTACCGGTATGGAACGGGCTGACCGATTTATGGCATCCGACGCAGATGCTTGCGGACTTTATGACAGTGAAAGAACATACGGGACGCGTAAAAGGGATCAAACTCACCTATATCGGCGACGGCCGTAACAACGTCGCGAACAGCCTGCTCATCGGCGGCGCCAAAGTCGGCATGGACGTGAGAATCTGCTCGCCTCAAGAGCTGTTCCCTGATCAAGACATCGTTAAAATGGCGGAAGCGTTCGCCGAAGAATCCGGCGGAAAAATCACCGTCACAAGCGATACAGATGAAGCCGTGTCCGGAGCCGACGTTCTGTATACGGACGTCTGGGTATCCATGGGAGAAGAAGACAAGTTCGCTGAAAGGATCAAACTGCTCAAGCCTTATCAAGTGAATATGGATCTCGTCAAGAAAACAAGAAACGATAACGTCATCTTCCTGCACTGTCTGCCTGCCTTCCACGACCTTCATACAACTTACGGACAAAACGTTTACGATCAGCACGGCCTTAAAGAAATGGAAGTGACGGACGAAGTGTTCCGCAGCAAACACTCTAAAGTGTTCGATGAAGCTGAAAACCGCATGCACACAATTAAAGCTGTCATGGCAGCGACACTCGGCGATCTTGACTGACAGGAAAAGGGGCTCATTCCCTTTTCCATTCTAAACCGAATGAGGTGACAAAAATGGCGGAAGAAAAGAAACTTGGGCTGTTTGCACTTATCGCGCTTGTCATCGGATCGATGATCGGCGGGGGCGCCTTCAACCTTGCAAGCGACATGGCTTCAGGAGCGGGGGCGGGAGCCATTTTAATCGGCTGGATCATCACCGGAGTCGGCATGATTGCCCTGGCCTTCTCTTTCCAAAACTTGACCACGAAAAGGCCTGATTTAGACGGCGGTATTTTCACTTATGCGCGGGAAGGATTCGGCCATTTTATGGGGTTTAACAGCGGCTGGGGGTACTGGTTCGCAGCCCTTCTCGGCAATGTCGCATACGGAACGCTGCTGTTCAGCGCAGTCGGATATTTCATCCCTGCCTTTGGAGACGGACAAAACATCGCATCGATTATCGGTGCAAGCGTAATCCTCTGGTGCGTGCACTTTTTGATCCTGCGCGGCGTACAGTCCGCTGCCATGATCAACTTAATTACGACCATTTCAAAACTGGTACCGATTTTTGCTTTCATTATCGCCATTATCTTTGTGTTTCATCTTGATTTATTTACGAACGATTTCTGGGGAAAAGGGCTGTCGCTCGGTTCCATCGGGACACAGGTCAAGAGCACGATGCTGGTGACCGTCTGGGTGTTTACCGGAATTGAAGGGGCTGTCTTATTCTCAAGCCGTGCCAAAAAATCAAGCGATGTCGGCAAAGCGACTGTCATCGGCTTGATCAGTGTACTTGTGATTTACGTCATGATTACGATGCTGTCGCTCGGCGTCATGAATCAGCAAAACTTGGCCGGGCTTCCGAATCCTTCAATGGCCGCGATCATGGAGCATATCGTCGGCAAATGGGGAGCTGTGCTCATCAACTTGGGATTAATCATTTCCGTATTGGGCGCCTGGCTGGCCTGGACATTATTCGCGGGCGAACTCCCGCTGATCGCGGCGCGCGAAGGGGTCTTCCCGAAATGGTTCGGCAAAGAAAATAAAAACGGCGCGCCGACAAATGCGCTGACTTTGACAAACGCCATTATCCAGCTGTTTTTACTGACGTTTCTCATTTCGGATGCGGCCTATCAGTTTGCATTCTCCTTGGCTTCCTCGGCCATCTTGATCCCGTATCTGTTTTCCGGGCTTTATCAGCTTAAATACAGCTGGCTGCACAAAGAACCCAACCGGGGAAAGAACCTCATCATCGGGATCATCGCAAGCATTTACGGCGTCTGGCTCGTATATGCCGCAGGACTTGATTACCTGCTTTTGACCATGATTTTATACGCTCCCGGCATTCTCGTATTCCGGGCTGTCCGCAAAGGAAAAGAAGGCCCCGTCTTCAATAAGGCCGAGCTTTTGATTGCCGGCGCGATTCTTGTATTGGCTGTCATCGCCGTGATCAGGCTGGCTGCGGGAAGCATTTCAATTTAACAAAACAGAGGTGATGATCAAATGAAAAAAAGAAAAATTGTCGTCGCACTTGGCGGTAATGCCATTCAAACCGGAGATGCCAGTGCAGAAGCGCAAAAGCGCGCGCTTGAAGAAACCGCCATGTATTTGGCGGATATGATCGACAGCGGCGCCGAATTAATCGTCACGCACGGAAACGGCCCGCAGGTCGGAAACCTGATGATTCAGCAAAAAGAGGCGGATTCCCCGAAAACACCGGCCATGCCGCTTGAAACTTGTGTTTCCATGACCCAGGGAATGATCGGCTATTGGCTGCAAAATGCTCTTGACCGGGCGCTGCATGCGAAAGGGAAAGGCGGACATGCGGCAACCGTCATCACCCGCGTCGCCGTCCGAGGCGATGATGAAGCATTCCGCAACCCGACAAAACCGATCGGTCCGTTTTACAGCGAAGAAGAAGCGAAAGAACTGATGAACAGCCGCAACGGCGGCCTCGTTTTTAAAGAAGACGCCGGAAGAGGCTGGCGCCGGGTCGTACCGTCTCCGGCTCCGGTATCGATCCTTGAACACGATGTTATCAATGATCTTGTCGAACACGGACATATCGTCATTGCGGCCGGCGGCGGAGGCGTTCCCGTCATTGAAAACGGCGATGCCGTCTCCGGTATTGACGCCGTCATCGACAAAGACTTTGCCGCCTGCAAACTGGCGGAACTTGTGCAGGCTGACGAACTGGTCATTCTAACAGGTGTCGACTATGTTGCCGTCGATTATTTAAAGCCGACAGAACGCGCGCTGAAACGCGTCACCACCGAAGAACTGAAAGGTTATATAAAAGAAAAGCAATTTGCAGAAGGAAGCATGCTGCCAAAAGTCAAAGCAGCCATCCAATTTGCCGATTCCAAAAAAGGCAATAAAACGGTCATCACATCCCTGAAATTAGCCAAAGACGCTCTCCAAGGAAATGCCGGCACGATTGTCGAACAAGCCTAAAAGCAAAAGGAAGGGCTCGGGGAGGGTTCTTCCTTTTGCCAATCGTCAAAAACAAGTAAAATTTAAACTATATAGCCGCAACATAAGAAAATCGATAAGGGTGGTCCATATGAAGAACAAAGACATCGTACATCAACTGAAAAAGTTTCCTCTTCTCGCTTCCCTGAATAAAAGAGATCTGGAAGATATGAAACAGTTTATCTATTGGCGCACTTACCATAAAGGCCAGATATTATTTATGGAAGACGACCCCCGGGAACGAATGTACCTTCTTCTCGACGGCTTTATCAAACTCGAAAAATCAAACGAAGCTGGATCCATGTTTTATACCGACTATGTACGTCCTCATACCCTCTTTCCATTTGGAGGCTTGTTTCGGGATGAGCATTATCACTATGCCGCCGAAGCCTTAACAGATATTGAACTCTACTATATACCCATGAACATCTTCGAAGATCTCGTCCGGGACAACAAAAACCTGCTTTACGATATTCTCAATCATTTATCAGACATTCTTGCCCTCCACGAGGAAAGGCTGAAGCGCATTACACTCTCCCATGCACACGACAGGGTCACACAAGCCATTTACTATTTAACCGAAAGCCTCGGTCAAAAAGAAAGCAATTCAACCGTCATCAACTGTCCGATCACCGCTGCTGAAATTGCCAAAATCTCAGGGACATCCCGCGAAACCGTCAGCGCCGTCCTGAAAAAGCTCCGCTGCGAAGGCGTGATCAGTCAAATGAACAAGCAGATTATGATCAACCGGCCGGAGTATTTTATGTAAACGCGACAAAAAAAGTAAAACTGACGTATGATATCATTCCGTTTTCATCGGGATGATATCATAGAGAAATCATGTCCTGTCTCTTTTCTGCCTGCTTCAACCACATGTCATAATAGAATCCCTTTTTTTCTATTAATTCTTGATGCCGGAAGTTTACCAAAAGAAGTTAAGTGAATTTTAAACTTCATTTCTTAGATATCCTTAAGTTGTTGGAGGAAAATCATTCTTTTTCATGACTTAAACCATATCCCTCCGTGAAAAATTTCTTACTCCAAGTACCGTAAACAGGATAAACAAAACAATTAATATACTGTAAAACAACGGATATGAGTCAATTGGCGACTCATCAGGAGGAGACATCCCCAGCATAGGCAGGGTCCAAGGATAAATTTGCCCTAATGGCGTATTGGCAGCTATTATGGCCGGCAGTGTGAATCCTATGCTGACCGCGAGCGGTATACCGAATGTCTTATACCTGATGGAGGTGATCAGCTGCAGCACGATAAGCGGAAGGCAGGCAATGGACCCTTGGACGACATATCCTAAAATTGCGAGAAACGGCAGACCTCCTTTTAAACCATTAAGGAACCCGAATAGAATAAAAAGTATGAATAAGATGCCCATCGTCGCAGCAACCATCATCACAACCATCACACTTTTCGCAAAGAAAACCCGCGACCTTAAAACCGGCAGGGCCAACAATTGCTTCCATCCTCCCCCTACATGTTCTCCTCTGCATACAAATGCAGCATATATACCTACAAGAATCGGCAATACAAAGGATCCCATAAAAACGGCAACCTGCGTCCAAGCTTCAACCCACTCGTTGTCACCCGGCTGCACAAACAAATGATAGTTATTTCGAAAGTTAATGTAAGCCAATAGGACGCTAATAAAAGGGGCCAATACATACAACACCCACATTTTCGAACGCTTTAATTTCAACCTTTCAGCAGCTAATATATTTTTTAACATGGTACATCCTCCTACAGAACATCTCGCTTTTTAAAATGAAAGGTCCCAATGATCAAAAGCATCATTCCGACAAAAACATTAATTACGACAAAAGCCGATAGATCCGGATTGACTCCAAGTCCCTCATATTGCAAGATGATGGTCGATGACTGGCTCGGATAAGCGAGCGGAAACCACCGCGTCGTCATTCCGGCGGCTAAAAAGAGACCGACAATGGAACTGACCGTACCGATGAGAATTGCAAACGCCTGGTTTTTAAATGTGATGGACAGCCATAATTGAAAAGACATGATCGGCAATGCCGTCAGCAGCATAACATAACTATCCCCAATTAAAAGACCCCACGGTATCGGCCCTTCAAATCCCAAAGCCTTGCCCAGTACAACCATACCTATTGCAAATATGGTTGCAGTTAAGAGCAGACTGTTGAAAAGACAAATATATTTGCTTAAGTAAATCCCTACTCTTGATACTGGCAGAGACAGCGTTTGTTTCCACGAATTTGTCTGATGCTCTATATTTGCAATAATGGAGGCAATAATCGTTACGGCTAAAGGAAAACCCAGCCCAAACAGCATGCTGTTGTCAAAAAGCATATACTGCCACATAGAGGACGCCTTAAACATTTCAGCTTGCTTTTGGACATACTCTCCCCGGTAAGTTAAATTCAACAGCTCATAAGCCAGAACAACAAGGGGAACCAAGAAGACGACGATAAACAAAGAGGATCGCTTCAGCTTCAGGAGATCACCGCGCAGCACTTGTCTCATAAACTTCCCTCCGTACCTGTCAGCTCCAGGAAGATGTCTTCTAAAGACCGTTTTACTTCTTCTAATCTATAAACAGAGACTCCCGACTGTACCAGAATTCCGTTGATTTCTGAAACAAATTCAGGCGATGTTTCGCTGATCCACAAGTTTCCTTCCTGGAGTTTCACATGCAATCCCCGTTTCTGTATAATAGATTGGGCTTCATGAATATTATTCGCTCCAATCTTCAGGAGCGGTTTTTGTTTTTTCCTTAATTCTTCGATATCATCTTGGAAAATGAGCTTCCCGTTCATAATAATACCCACTTGTGTCGCCATCTGGTCAATCTCGCTTAATAAATGACTGGATACCAGCACGGTCATGCCATATTGATCAGGTAACTCCTTTATCAACTCCCTGATTTCGTGAATACCTGCGGGGTCCAGGCCATTCGTCGGTTCATCCAGCACCAGGAGATCAGGTTTGCTCATTAAAGCAGCCGCAATCCCTAATCTTTGCTTCATTCCCAGCGAGTACTCTTTCGCTAATCGATCAGCCACTTTCGCCAGACGCACAATCTCAAGCACTTCCGCAATCCGCGCCTCCGGCAAATCACGAACCCTGCGAATCACCTCGAGATTTTCCCTTCCGGTTAAATTTCCGTAATAAGACGGTGATTCAACTAGAGAACCGATTCTCCGCAGGATTTGCAGGCGATGTTTGCGGATATCCTGGCCAAATAGCTGAATATCTCCTTTTGTAGGCTTGATCAACCCTAACAGCATCCTGATCGTTGTGGTTTTTCCGGCACCGTTCGGTCCTAAGAAACCATATATTTGTCCTTTTTTTATTTTCATCTCCAACCCGCTGACCGATGTTTGTTTTCCAAATTTTTTTGTTAAATTTTTTGTTAATACGATATGTTGTTCCACTGTTCCTCACCTCATCTTTATCTTAGACTCATTTGCATTAATGCGCCTTAAACCCTTCCTAAACATTGCCTAAACACGGGAAAACAGCTGCTGCATCGCCAAAAAAGGAACCCGACAAATATATGCTATATAAAATAAGAGGCTGTTTTTCTTGTTAAGAAACAGCCTCTTGCAATATGAATGATGATGAAATTAGCAAATGCACTCAGAAATGATTGTCCATACACCGCCTCCGCCAGGCAATGTTAAGGAATATAAAAGTTAGAATTTTAAGAAAATTGAACATCGCTTAAATTTCAGCCGCCATAACTTTCTTTGCCTGCTATTTCATGTGAAAATGAAAGCGTATCATTAATGGAGGTCATAAAATGGATCATTCTTTCGGACAATGCAAAGTGTTAATCGTTGATGATGACCAGCATATTTTAGATTTATTAAACGTGGTGTTTGAAAACGAAGGGTTCTCTGATGTCTTAAACGCCAAGAACGGAGAGGAAGCACTCCATCTTTTAAAACATCAAGAGCCGGATATCGTCCTGCTTGATGTGATGCTTCCGGATTCAGATGGATTCACTCTTTGCAATCAATTCCGCCAATTTACAAATATCCCCGTTCTTTTTCTTACAGCTAAAACATCTGATTTGGATAAACTGCAAGGCTTTAGTTTTGGGGGAGACGACTACATTACCAAACCTTTTAACCCTCTTGAAATCGTTGCCCGTGTTAAAGCCCAGTTAAAACGATATAAAGATTTTACAACCTCATCATCCAAACCGTCTTATAATTTCGGGGATTTTCAAGTAGATGAAATATCGGGGAAGCTGGTTGTTGATGGAATAAGAGTCGAGTGTCCGGCTCAGGAGTTTAAGCTTCTACTGTATTTTTGCAACCACCCCAATCAAATCTTAAGCAAACAAAAGATTTACAGAGATGTTTGGGGAGAGTTTTATAATGGCGACAGTACGGTCATGGTACATGTTCGCCGGCTTAGAGAAAAAATTGAAAAAGATCCGAGCCGCCCAAAATGGATTAAGACGGCAAGGGGGCTGGGTTACATTTTTGAAGTTCAGCCGACAGGTGGAAAGCAATGAGGCTAAGAGATCGGATTGCTTTTCACTTTATATCCCGAATCATTCTCCTAATCGTTATTTGTATCGCTTTATTTGTGATCAGCACACTTTTTTTTACTTTTTTTCTCAATAATCGAGAGACGCATCAATCCCCGCTTTCTTTATCAAGCTTAGTTCGCCAAACATCCGTAAAAGATGGAAAAATATCAGTTGAAGCTGATACGATCAGACATTTAAAGGAATATCATATGTGGCTTCAGATTCTTGATGAAGAGGGAAACGAACTTTATTCATCCAACAAGCCAGGCAATATTCCCAGCCATTATATTCCCGGCGAACTTGTCTCGGATTATGTTTATCCCGCTAAAAAAGGCTTTCATCTTTCAACATGGTTTGATACGAAAGACAGCCAGACATTGACGTGGATATTGGGTGAACCATTTAAAGCTGACAACCCGTTTCTCTATTGGACAAACCAGCTGTGGATCCTTTCAATGATCATGATGGGGATTATTGTTGCGCTGTACTTCGGAAAACAGCTTGGCGCACCTTTGCTTTATATCGTTTCATGGATTGAAAATCTCTCCAAGGGAAAATATGCAGAGCCGGCATTTTCTTCGTTCATTCCAAAAAAAAAGAAAAAACCCGGATATAAGCTATACCAAGAACTAATGAATGCAATGAGCAATCTTACATATATCCTTCAGAAAAACAAATCGGAAAGCGAAAAACTGGAAAGAACACGGGAAGAATGGATGACAGGCGTATCCCACGACTTAAAGACGCCGTTGTCAGTGGTTAAAGGATACACAATTCTTTTATCATCTGAAAAACATGAATGGAATCAGGAAAAAGTACGGGATTTTGCAAACATTATGAACGAGCGGGTAGAGTATATGGAAGAATTAATAGAAGAATTCAACCTAACTTTCCGCTTAAAAAATGGTGCCCTCCCGATTCAAAAAGAAGAAAAAGACATTGTAGGCTTGTTAAGGGAAACTTTATCCGCATTACAAAGCTTGCCGGAATCGAAAGATAAACATTTCGAATTTCAGACGGACCGAGACGCAATTGCTTTTTATATGGATGAAAAATACATGCAGCGCGCCTTGGAAAACCTGATCGCCAACAGTATTAAGCATAACCCTACAGGGACTGAGGTAAAGGTCAGTATTCAGCAAGATGAATCTCTTTCTTTCACTATTTTAATAGAAGACAACGGAATCGGCATGGAAGAAGAAACATTGGAGCATTTATTTGATCGCTATTACAGAGGAACGAACGCCTCTTCAAACACTTCAGGGACTGGATTGGGCATGACGATTGCCAGACAGATCATTTATGCACACGAAGGTGATATTGAAATTTACAGTGAACCTGATCACGGTACTCAAATTAAGGTTATTTTTCCAACGAAGAGAGAATAAAGGGTACAGATCATAAGAAAGAATCATCCCGCTTTTGATCGGGATGATTTCTCTTTTTGTTTATTTATAGAGCAGATCCGGTTCTGTTTCAAACTGTCTGTTTTGAATGATTTCCCGATAAAAATGAGCGGATTTCTTCAGCGCCCGCTTGCGGCATTGCTCTAATTGAATCTCAACAAGGCCGTAGCGGTTTTTAAAGGCGTTCATCGGAGAGACGTTGTCCGTGAACGCCCAAAGCATATAGCCTTTGCAGTTTGCGCCGTCTGCGATCCCTTTCATTGCCTCTCTCAAATGGGCCGAAATAAAATCGATTCTGTAGTCATCCTGAATGACACCTTCTTCATTTTTAAAACGCTCCTCATGTTCGACGCCCATCCCGTTTTCCGCAATCAGCCATTCGATATTTCCGTACTCATGTTTGAGTCTCATCGCCATATCATAGACAATTTGGGGATAGATCTCCCATCCTCTGAATGGGTTCATTTTTCTGCCGGGCAGCTCAAAGTATTCATAGTAATAAGCGGGATGAAATGGCGTTGAGTCATTCCACTGTCTTGACGGAGCTTTTACACGGCGGGGGTAATAAAGGTTAATGCCGGCAAAATCTACTGTATGCTGTTTGATGATGTCAAGCTCCGCCTCATCATGGTCAAACAGAATATCGTGTTTAACCAAGAGCTCTATCAATTCATCGGGATAGGCGCCTTTGATGCTCGGATCCAAAAAAACCCTGTTAAAAAACAAATCATAGATGCGGGCCGCTTTTTGGTCATGAGGCGCGCTTGATCTCGCATAAGTAACCTCCGGATTCAAAATAACGCCGATTTTGGCGCCTTCCAGGCAATCGGACTTGCGGGCGCGAAAAAGCCTGACGCATTTCGCCGTCGCCAATGCCTTATTAAAATTCCATTGCATCCATTTTTTCGTGTTCTGCTCATATGGATATCGAATTGCATCAAGGAAAATCCGGGTTTGCGGGACAATCGGTTCATTAAAAGTAAACCAATATTTCACCCTGTCTCCATATCGTTCAAATACTCTTTCCGCATATGCCGCAAATAAATCTATGACATGTTTAGACCCCCACCCTCCGTATTTCTCCATTAAAACTGCGGGAATCTCATAATGTTCAAGGCAAATCATCGGTTCCACACCTGATGCAATCAGCTCATTGATGACATCGTCGATATAGCCTGCGTACACTTCGTCAACTTCTGCTGTTTCATAATCAATCAGAAAGCGGGACCAGTTAATCGATGTCCGGTAATGTGTCAAGCCGATCTCTTTCATATGATGAATATCCTCTTTATAGCGGTTATAAAAATCGGTTGCCACAGCCGGTCCGTATCCGTTATGCCATACATGCGGGTCATTCTTGTACCACATATCCAAATAAGAATCCTGTGTCGGCCGCTTCCCGGCCCACCCCTCTGTCTGCCACGCCGACGCTGCTGCGCCGAGAATAAAATCGGCGGGAATCTTCCACGTTTGTCTCGCCATTTCGTTCGCCCCTTTCAACACCTTTACATGGAAACATTGTTTTCAGAATTTACCGTAAGGCTTCGATTCATCAACATCACAAACGGAAGATAAATAAGGGCAGAGACGATGATGCATACGATTTGTGTGACGACGGCGCCGAGGCTTCCTCCTGTCGACAGCCACGCGTTGATAATCGGCGGTGTCGTCCACGGCACCATGACAACGGCTTTTCCGGCAAAGCCCGCCGCTGTCGCGATGTAACCGATCGCCCCCGTCACAAGCGGCGTCACAATAAAAGGAATCGCCATTAACGGATTCAGCATGACGGGAACCCCGAAGATCACCGGTTCATTGATATTGAAGATGCCGGGACCAAACGAAATTTTTGTAATGCTGCGCAAATCCTCCCGTTTCCCCGCGATAAAAATCGCGATCAACAGGCCGATCGTGACGCCGGATCCGCCGATGCTCATGTACACATCCCAAAACGGCATCGTAATGATATTCGGAATCGATTCGCCGGCAGCGTATGCATTCATATTGACGGTAATCGAAGCGAGCAGCAAAGGCTCCCTGATCGGCTTCACCATCTGGTTTCCGTGTATGCCGATGACCCAGAAAAACTGTGCGACAAACACTAGCAGCAAAATGCCGGGAAGGCCTTGAATCGCACCCTCAAGCGGTTTTTGCACGACATTGTACACAGCTTCATGAAGGTATACGCCCGTCAGCCGATGAAAAGCAAATCCGAAGCTGGCGATGATCGTGACCGTAATAATCGAAGGAAATAAAGTGCCGAACGAGACAGAGACATTGGCCGGCACGCTGTCCGGCATTTTAATTTTGAGCCGGTCCATGCTCGAAAGCTTGCTGAAGATTTCAACAGACACAATCGAAATAAACATCCCCAAAAACAGTGACTTCGGATCCGTAAATTCCTTGGCCAGCACATTAACCACTTCCTGCATCGAACCGTTCACTTCCAACAGCACCGTCGATGGAATGACAGAGATATAGGACATCAGCGCCATCAAGCCGGGAAAAAATGATTCATGCCCATTCAGCTTCCCGAGCTCAATCCCGATCAAAAACACTGCGCCGATCGTAATAAAGTTCAGCGTCGCATAATTGATCGAGGCCATAATCGGCTCAAGCGCAGACAAGAACCGAAAAGGCTCGAAAACCGCAAGTCCCGTCTCGGGGCTCATCACCATATTCTGCATCAGAACCGCAAACGCCCCGGCAATGATGACCGGCATCAGTGTAACAAACGCCGACTTAATGACCATGATATATTTGAAGCTTGTAATTTTAAAAGCGACCCGCTCAAACATCTCGGTCACCTTCGCCATCCTGCTCATTTACTCTCCCCCTTTTTTTGGTGGTTTGCTTTTACTTTACAATGAAAACGCTTTCTTTTCGGTGCATATTTTTTCCTTTGGGAGAGGAAATTTTTCAGGTTGGGAGGCCTTCAAAGCAGACAACCCGCCGTTTCACTGAAACAGCGGGTCTTATATTTTACTGTGGCAATTGCACTTTGATCGGCTTGAACGGTGTGGAATAAAATGCACTTAAATAACCAAACTCGACATCAAGCGAATATTGGTCAAGACTGAAGTTTTTCGCTCCAAATTCACCATCTAACGTAAAGTCTGAACGGAATCGAAGTTTTTCAGGATCTAGCACTTTTGTAAAATTACCTTTTACGCTGTGTCCCTCCGGCGCCTCGTCAAAGCCTTTATAAGCCGAATCAACCAGCGACATCGTTTCTAAAAAATTTTGCATGCTGTCCATATCGATCTTAGATTGATCGACATGTTTCAAATGATAGTCGACAGACAGTTTGCTGCCGTTTTGTTTCACCTGATCAACGGCAATCTGGAAATCATGACGGTCAGCGCTCAGCACGGCGGGCGTTTTTGTGAGTGGCAGCGTTTTTTCGGAATCGCCCATACTGCTGCTCGCCTCAATCTTGAGGTATTTTGTTCCTTTATTCACTTTTTCAAGGATCAGCCTTTCTTCGTGACGAACCTTGTTTCCTTTCTTTGTACTGTCTGTCGTCCTCTGCCCGCCACTCAAATAAGGGATTTCGTTTCCTTTATCATCGGTCACTTTTATAATTGATGTACGATCGTTTGGATGTTCCTCTGAATTGGATACTTCATAGTCGATGACAGTCGATTCTTTTCCGAGAATTACCGTTTTTACGGCGAGCTTATGGCCATCAGCCGATTGTGTATTGTTTTTGGTTACGTGGAGCGTTTTATACGGCAGTTTATCAACCGGAATGTCGAACTTCCATTTCCCTCTGATTCCGTTAATATCTGTGATCGTAACCGGGAGTGTCAGTTTATCGGGAATATGTTTATCTGGATAGCCCATTTGAATGTAGCCGGTATAGCCATCCTCTGTTTTCTTTATGTCTCCTTGAGAAGCGATCGCCCATTTGCGCTCGCCATTAAATAATGTGAAATGAATCATTCTCGCTCCATCATCCAAATCTTTTCTTGTATCACTTTTCACCTTAAACGTCATACCGATGATTCCGCCGTCAAAATAAACGCTTGTCGCCGTCACGTCTATGTTGTTGCTGGACGCTTTCTCGTTCAGTTCAGTGACAAGCTGGCCCGCCACCAAGTTTTGACCGACATAGTCATGGAATTGTTGATACGCTTTCCCAAACAGCGGGACGTCAGCCAACACGCTTTGCATCGCTGGGGAAACGAAGCCGCTGCCGAGAAGGAGCACAGCGGCCGCGCCTGAAACAAAAATGGTTCGTTTCACGGCGTGCTTCGGCCGAAACCTTTTTTCCCGCTTGGCCCGATTGATGCCTTTATCGATTGATTCGCGGATTTCTTTTGT
The DNA here is from genome assembly GCF_054161455.1 of Bacillus sp. PK6-026. Classification (NCBI taxonomy): domain Bacteria; kingdom Bacillati; phylum Bacillota; class Bacilli; order Caryophanales; family Bacillaceae; genus Bacillus; species Bacillus sp. PK6-026. The sequence goes on from NZ_CP096418.1 coordinate 4,154,410, forward strand.
AGGAACATTGATCTTGTTTACTTCGTTTTTGAACCATTGTTTGTCCATGCGTCTTCTCCCCCAGTCAGTAGTTGTTTTAATTCAAGCTTCGCTCTTTTCAAATAGGTCTTAACGGTTCCTTCAGGAGCATTCATCACCTCGGCGATATCATGTATCGGCAGGTCGTGATAATAAAATAGAATAATGGCGGTTTGATATTCTTTTCGCAACCGCTGAACGGCTTCAAGCATCCCCATTCTGTCGTCCGCATCCATCTCCTGCTCCTGGCCTTCATCCTGCAGCGGCCTGTCCATTAAAACCACTTTCTTTTTCTTGTCTAATAAGGCATATGCATGATGAATGAGGATTTTCGTCAGCCATGTCAAAAAGTATTCGGGATTCCTCAGCTGGGCAATCGATAAAAATGCCTTGTACGCCGTCTCCTGAACGATATCTAACGCGTCCTCCTTATTTCGCACATATATGTAAGCTGTTCTGTAAAGCTGATCGCTGTGCTTTTGAAACAGCATTTCAAAAGCTTTGGCATTGCCTGCGACAGCTTTCTTAACTAATCTGATTTGCTTCACTGTTGCGCCTCCTTCAAACATTAGAGAAGAGAATGGATGAGAAAAGTTTCAAAAGGACGGAATTTTTTCTCTGCATTAAAAAAATCCGCTATTTCATCGAAAATAGCGGATTCTATTTACTTCTTTGTCAGCATCACTTTAGAAGTTCCGGTTTGGCCGTGCGGTTCCTGTTCATATTTAAGCTCTTCCCTCAGTTCATTCATACTTGATCGTTTGATTCGATAGACGGCTTCAAGCCGAACCAAATATTCGGCCCTTGTTTTGAAAGCATGAATGATTGAGATGATCCAAACGATAAGCAAGGCTTTCATAGCCAAATCGAAAAGGAACGTTCTGGCTGTAAAAGCAGCGAATAAAACAGCCGCTGCATATCCGATCCCGGCAAATAACCATTTTCTTTGTTTCGTTCGTGCTGCGATATAAATAAATGCAAACCAGCTTAAAAATCCAAAAGGAACCCATGTGAACACAAGCCAGAAAGAATGTGCAAACTCCCATTTTGTTCCTTCATTTGTATAACCTTTAGCCATTGTGATACTCCCTTACAATTGTGATGATCCTTTAGAACTATATTATACTAAATTTTCCTATACAGGAATAAAAGTTTTCGATTCGCCCGCCATGAATGATAAGATAAACATAAAACCAACAATTGGAGATGAAGGAAACATGAAGAACAAACTGATTGAACGTCTCATTTCTTATGCGAAAGTGGATACGCAGTCAAACGAAAACAGTCAGACGACGCCTTCCACTCCCGGGCAGCTGACGCTCGCCAATATGCTTGTTGAAGAGCTGAAAGAGATCGGCATGAAGGACGTCACAATCGATGAAAACGGCTATGTGATGGCGACGCTTCCTTCGAATACGGAAAAAGAGGTGCCGACGATCGGCTTCCTGGCTCATGTGGATACAGCAACAGATTTTACCGGAAAGAACGTCAATCCGCAGGTTATCGAACAATACGACGGAAAGGACATTGTGCTGAATGAATCTCTCAATGTCGTCTTATCGCCCAAGGAATTTCCAGAGCTTGCAGATTATGCGGGACATACATTGATCACTACCGACGGAACGACTTTGCTCGGCGCCGATAATAAAGCGGGAATCTCTGAAATCATGACGGCAATCGAATATTTAATTGCGCACCCCGAAATCAAACACGGGAAGATCAGAGTCGCTTTTACGCCTGATGAAGAGATCGGCAGAGGGCCCCACAAGTTTGACGTAGAGGCGTTCAACGCCACATTCGCGTATACGGTTGACGGCGGACCGCTCGGCGAACTGCAGTACGAAAGCTTCAATGCTGCAGCCGCGAAAATCACTTGTAAAGGAACGAACGTCCATCCCGGCACAGCAAAAGGAAAAATGGTCAATGCCGCCAAAATCGCGATGCAGTTTCACGCCGGACTTCCGGAAAACGAAGCTCCTGAATTTACTGAAGGTTATGAAGGCTTCTACCATCTGCTTTCGATCAAGGGCGATGTCTCTGAAACCACTCTCTCCTATATCATCAGGGATTTTGACAGAGACCGATTTAACGAGAGAAAAGAAACCGTCCAAAAAATTGCAAACGACCTTAAAGCCAAATACGGCGAAAACAGCATCACAATGGACATGAATGATCAATATTACAACATGAGGGAAAAAATCGAACCGGTCAAAGAGATTGTCGACATTGCCTATGAAGCGATGAAAAATCTGGACATCGAGCCGGTTGTGAAACCGATCCGCGGCGGTACAGACGGCTCCCAGCTCTCATACATGGGGCTTCCTTGTCCGAACATTTTTACAGGCGGGGAAAACTTTCACGGAAAATACGAGTATATTTCCGCCGACAATATGGTAAAAGCCGCGAATGTCATCGTGGAAATTGTGAAGCTGTTTGAAGAAAGAGCGTAATATGAAAAAAAGCGGAAAGCGGCTGCAAGACACGACAGCCGCTTTTTTGTCAGATCAATCTTTATCTGCGCTTTGCCGATATAAGAACATGTTTCGGGTTAAAGCCGATTAACGTCTCACCGATGCAAAAAATTCTGCTCATTCGGCTTCATCGCCTTTCCAAATATCTTTCAACGTCCAGTAAGTGAACTCTTCGACCCGTACATTGCCTTTCTCAGAAAACAGCTCAATCCCGGCTCTTCCTTCTTTGGGATATATGCGGCTGGTCATTGTCGCTTCACCATGGTTTGCAAATAATTCAATAGACGATCTGTCAAGAAACAGATGCAAGGTGAGCTTCTCCTCCGCTTCAAGCCGTACATTTCTCACACCGTCCCGCGCTTTGCCGGACTTTGAACAGTCGAGCGTCAGCTTTTGATCAACCAAGCTGTACTGGATGATTGTCTCTTCCTGTTCAATCCCCCGAATCTTTAAGCCAACCGTTTCGGCACTGCAAATTGTCAAATCAAAAACGGCCACCACTTCAAGAAGCTTTTCGGCTGTCTTTATTAAATAGCTGCCGGAAATCGATTGATTGGCACATTCATGATGTTCCGATTCACGAAGTAATTGAGTCTCCTCAACCGGATTCATTAAAATTTTGTGATCATCCTTCAACGTCAATTCACGCGGCAAAGTTAAAGCCCCGCACCATCCGTCCGCTTTCGTCGGCATCTCTGACTCCCACATATCCATCCAGCCAATCGCAATTCTGCGCCCTTTGTCATCCAACAAAGTTTGCACGGCATAAAAGTCATGGCCATGGTCCAATTCCTTAAAGGAGCCATGTACAAACTCATTCGTGTCTTCATCATAATCTCCAATCAAATAGCCTGTTTGATACAGATTCTGATATGAATCACCATCCGCCTCTATACCCTGAGGGGAAATCAGCAAAATGTGTTTGCCGTCTAATTCAAAGAAATCCGGACATTCCCACATAAAGCCGAGATTCCCGTCGCTTTGGGCGAGGACGCCTGCATATTCCCAATCTACAAAGTTAGGCGAGCGATATAAAATGACCCGACCGACATTTTCTTTTGAGGCGTTTCCGATCACCATATACCAGGTCTCACCATGCCTCCATACTTTCGGATCGCGAAAGTGGCGGGAGCTGTCTTCCGGCGGCTCTGCGATGACAGGGTTTTCTTTCAGTTTTTCAAAGGTGATACCATCTTTGCTGACTGCTATATTCTGATTTTGATAGAAATCGTCTTTCTCTTCATCTATCATATTATGCCCTGTATAGATTAAAGCAAGGTCGCCGTTATATTCGACTGCGCTTCCTGAGAAGCAGCCGCTCTCATCAAATGCATCGCCAGGGGCTAAAGCGATCGGCAAGTGTTCCCAGTGAATAAGATCCCTGCTCTTCAAATGGCCCCAATGCATCGGCCCCCAATTCTCATCATACGGATGATGTTGATAAAAGACATGATACTCCCCTTTATATTGAATCAGTCCGTTTGGATCATTTATCCAGTTTGCCCGGGGCATCATGTGATAGCCCATTCGGTATCGGTGATTCACTTTTTTTCCGGCTTTCTTCAATGCTTCTTCTGCCTGGTGAATTCTATTCATCTGTGACACCCTTTCTATATATGCTTTCTTTGTAGACTTTGAGCAAATTCAACGTCTTTCTTTGAGTCTAGCAAGGTAAAAATCGAAATAATGGTGAAACAAAGGACCATTGCTCCCATGATGAGATAAGTGTGGCGAAATCCGATGCTGTCGTATAAGCCTCCCGCAAGCGGCGAAAAAATCGACGTGCCTACCTGGGATGCGAATTGAAAGCCGACAAGATAAAGTACGGATGAAAGACGATTATCAAAATTAGTCGCCAAATATTTAAACACCGCAATCAGCATAATCGGCAATTCTACAGCATGAATGAGTTTCATCGATGAAATTCCGACCGGTCCGCTGACAAGTCCGGAGCCGATAATGCGGAAAGCCATTAACAGCCCCGCTAAAATCAAACTTTTTTTAGGACCAAGCTTATTGACGATGAAAGGCGCAAGAAACATCATGCCCGCTTCAATGAATACTTGGAATGAGTTAAGGTATCCAAATATTTGGTTCCCCAGAGCCGGAGTCGGAAATAAGGAAGCGTAGTAAAGCGGGAACTGCTGGTCATAGACGCCGTATACGCAAGTTACGCCGATCACGTACAACATCAAAAACCAGAAATCTTTTAAGAGAAAAAGCCCTCCCACGTCTTTTAATCCGACCGAGTCTGCCCTTTCCTTTTCATCATCTGTCATCTCAATTTTTACGGAAACAATAATGGCTACCAATATGACTGCTGAAACGGAAGCAACCCAGAAGTTGATATTCGGGTCGATATTGAACAGCTGACCTGCAAAAAATGTCGCCGCAGCCCAGCCGAGGGATCCCCACATCCTTGTTCTTCCATATTCAAAGTGATATTTGCGGCTGACCTTTTCAATAAAGGTTTCAATCGCGCCGATTCCGGCGAGAAAAGCAGTTCCCAAATAAATTCCGCCGACGATAGCCCCGAGAAAGACATTGTATTGCAAAAGCGGTCCGTAGACGAAAATATAAAAGGGACCCGTAAATACGAGAAGCAAACTGATCATAAATAATATGTTTTTCTTCAGCCCGAGCTTATCAGAGATAAAACCGTACAAAGGCTGCATGCACAAAGTAAAGATAGCGTTCACAGAAAAGATAATGCCTGTCGCGGACCCGTTCAAATTGATTTCTTGCCCTAACCAAATCGCAAATAAAGAATAGCTGGAAGACCAAGTAAAAAAGAAAAAGAAAAAATAAGCGCTTAGTTTCCAATACAGACTGTTTGAGCTTTTCATTTTCATTTGCTCCTTTAACCCGATTTGGATATATCTATTTGATGCCTGTCCCTGAACCGCCCAGGCCATCTAAAATGTAGCGTTGGGCTACAATGTAGATGAGAATCAGCGGAATCGTGGAAATCGTCAGGACAGCCATTACCTGGTTCGTATAAACCGGCTCGGTGCTGTTGATGGCTGTAATCGCCACCTGGATCGGAAATTTCGACTTATCCGTCAAAACCATCAGCGGCCAAATATAGTCATTCCAGCTGCCGATAAAAGCCAATGTCCCCACCGTAGCAACAGCCGGTTTCGACATCGGGAGCATCACCCGCCAGAAAATCTGCCATGTATTGGCTCCGTCCAGCTTGGCCGACTCAATCATCTCCCCCGGGATCGCCATGAAAAAATTTCGGAACAAATAAATATTGAAAGCCCCGGCAAGCGCCGGCAAAATCACGGCAAGGCGCGTATCAACAAGTCCGAGCTTATGAACAATTGTAAACTGCGAGATTAAAATCGTTTCCATCGGCACGATTAAAAGCGCCAGCAATATGGTAAACAGCACTTTTTTACCTGTGAATTGCAGCTTGGCGAATGCGAAGCCCGCCATTCCGTTGATAATGACCGCTCCCGCTGCCACACACAAACCGTAAAACAGACTGTTACCGATATACATTAGTAAATCAAACCGTGACAGCACTTCCCTGTAGGATTGAAACCATTCCGACGGATGAAAAGACGGGAGAAACGCTTGAATGCTGCTGATATTGTTGTAAATATCGGCTTCCGGTTTCATCGATGAAGCGACCATCCAAATCAGCGGAAATATAAACAGAACCGCCAGCAAAACAAGGCATATATATTCCAGAATCGTCAAAGGCCCGAATTTCCTTCTCATCCGCCTTCATCCTCCTTCACCAGCTTGCGCTGCGCAAGCGTCACCAATCCAATTATCGTGCCAAACAAGAGCGCAATTGAACTTGCATAGCCGACCATCCGATCGGTAAATCCCGTTTGATAAATATAATAGACAACTGTCATCGTTGAATTGACCGGTCCCCCCTGGGTCATGACCATTGGCTGCACGAGGAGCTTAAACGCACTGATCAGCGTTGTAATAAAGATAAAAATCGACGTCGGTTTCAACAAAGGCAATGTAATATAAATAAACCGCTGCCATTTATTCATACCATCCAATTGCGCCGCCTCGTAGACATCTCCGGGAATGTTTTGCAGGCCTGCTAAAAAAATCAGCATCTGAAATCCCGCTCCCTGCCAGACTGAAACGAAAACAATTGTAAAGATCGCCTGTTCAGGACTTGTCAAAAACGGCTGTGGCGGTAAACCGACATGCGTCAGTACGTTATTGATCATTCCTTCATTCGGATTCAGCAAGTACAGCCACAAAACGGAGATGACAACAAGCGACATGACGACGGGGCTAAAGTATGCGACTTTGAAAAACGTATTGGCCTTGCGCTTTTTATTCAACAGAAGGGCCAGCCCGAGAGCGGCCCCGATCTGTAATGGAATCACAAGGACAACAAATTTCAATGTGTTGCTCAAACTTTTCAAGAAAATAGGGTCTTTGAACAATTTGATAAAGTTGTCAAAACCGACAAACTTGCGCAGGTCAGGTGTTAACAAATAATAATCTGTAAATGCGTAGTAAACCGCCATAATCGAAGGAATCACGAGAAACACTGACAAAATCAGCAAGGACGGACCTAAAAATGTATAGGCCAGCACATTGTCCCGCCACCCTATTTTATTGGCAGGGGTTTTTTTCAGCAGAAAGGCCGTCCTTGCTTCTTTCAACGGAATTTTATTCATGGCTCCACCTTCTAGTTTGCCTTATCAATGGCTGATTGCATTTCTTTTGCACGCGTATCCAGCACCGATTGAATATCCTGATGCTGATCAAAGAAGCTGATGTCATCGATCGCTTGCTGAAATGCGCGTGTCACCTGTGGATATGCCGGTGTCACCGGTCGTGCATGCCCCGTTTCTTTCAGCTGCTGCAAGAAGACATTCATTTCATCTGAGAATTCCTTTGCCATCACTTTCTCTGATGAATAGCGCACAGGCAGCGCGGCGATCGAACGGCTCAATTCCAGGTTGGATTCCTTGTTTGTCATCCAATCGACCAATTTTGCCGACCATTCCTTGTTTTCAGACGTCTGTGTCATGGCAAACTGCCAGCTTCCTGAAGGGGACACAAGCTTTTTTGTTTTTGGCGAAACAGGATACGGCATCACACCATAATCGACATTAGGGAAATTTGTTTCCATGTCGGTTACCGTCCAGACACCGCTCATTTTCATCGGATATTTTTCCGTTTCAAACGCCTGCTTAACCGGAGTCCGGGTCGTGTAACCCTCCTTCAGCATTGTTTGAATAAATGTCATCGCTGCAACGGTCGGTTTGTCGTTAAAAACACCCTCCGACTTCTTGCCGTCTTTTGAAAGGACATCACCGCCAGCCGACCAAACAAATGGCAAAAGCGCATAAGTCAGCATTTCGTCTTTTGACTGCAACTGCATATCGATGGCCGGTTTGTCATATTTATTTTTCAGCTTTTTGCAAAGCTCAAGAAATTCGTCCCACGTCCATGGATTCTCAACCGTTGGCAGCGTTTTCAAGTCAACGCCGGCATCCTTCAGCATTTTTTTGTTATAGTAAATACCGACCGACGATTCGCTGACGCCGATCGCATACAGTTTCCCCCCGTAGGTTCCCTGTTGCTTAATGCTCGGCAATAAATCATCCTGGTCTTTGATATACTCATCCAATGGCGCAATTACGCCAGATTTCGCATAAGCCGCCGTATTCGGTCCGTCCAAAGTGATCACATCCGGCAAGGTGTTCGTTGTCAGCGCCGCGTTCACTTTGTCTTCATATCCGCCGCCGTTTCCGCTTCTGGGGATGAAATCAATTTTTGCCTTGACGTTTTCGGAGGCATACTTTTTATTAAAAGCGTCCACCCGCTTTTGATAGACCTTTCCTTCTTCACTATCATCAGATACGTGCACCCACATCGTAAGCGTTTTCCCATCTTGGCTATTTGCACTTTTGCTATTGCTGCAGCCCCACATCGCAAACATCAGTAACAACGAAAAAATTCCGAAGAGCCACCTTTTCATCTTTGTCACTTCCCCCCATTTTTCATAAATCAACAGATAAAAGCGCTTTCAAGTGAATTGTATGTCAACCGGTTTCACATGTCAACCGGTTGACATACTTTTTCCCCAATTATTCATCCCGGTACATTTCTCAGAATCATGGCATTTTCTTGCACATATCAGTCCGATTCTCTAAAATAAGTGCGTGACGAGAATTGTAAGCCATTTCAGTAAACTAGCAGGGGGAAAAGGGAATGAAGCCTAGCATTCACGACGTTGCAAAAAAAGCGGGAGTTTCACCAACAACCGTATCGCGGGTATTAAATAACCGCGGCTATATTAGTGAAAAAACAAAAGAAAAAGTCTATAAAGCGATGGAAGAAATCAATTACTTTCCAAACGATTTGGCCCGCTCTTTATTTCGTAAACGAACTCATTTAATAGGGCTCATCATCCCTAACTCCAGCAACCCGTTTTTCGGCGAACTGGCCTTTCATATTGAGAGCATCTGCGCTGCCATGGGCTACAAACTGCTGCTTTGCAACAGCTTGAACCGCAAAGACAAAGAAGAAAAATACTTGGAAATGCTGATGCGAAATCAAGTGGACGGCGTCATCGCCGTGACCTACAACAGGGGAATCTTAAACTATCATCGGCAAAACCTGCCGATTGTCGCCATCGATCATTACTTATCGGAAACGATTCCCGTCATCGGCTCCAATAACTATGACGGAGGAAGAAAAGCGACAGAACTGTTAATTGCAAAAGGCTGCCGGCACATCATCCATCTCAACGGACCAATTGAGCTGAAAACACCGGCAAATCTTAGACGAAAAGCATATGAAGATGTGATGCGACAACACGGAAGGCAGCCGATTACATATGAGGTTCCCTTTCATCAAAATTACCGGGAAATCATCTCAAAACTGTTTGATGAACAGCCTGCGGCTGACGGCATTTTTGCCAGCGATGACCTCATGGCCGCTACAGTCATCACCGAAGCAAAAAAACGCGGAAAAGACATTCCCGGGCAATTAAAGGTGATCGGCTACGACGGAACGGAAGCCGTTCAGTCCATCCTCCCGGAATTGACAACCATCCAGCAGCCGATTGAACTCATTTCCAAGACGGCCATCGAGATTTTGTCCAAAGCCATCGAAGGCGAATTCGATGATTTACCGCTGGAAACCTATTTGCCCGTACAGCTTTTAGAAGGAGAGACGACTTAAATGAATCGCACAAAAAAAGGAGACATTGACGTCTCCTTTTTCCATACATATCCTGATCTATCCAATTGTTAAAAATATAAAATTTACATTACTAACCTAAAATTTAACTTATTTTTCTAGACAAACGCATCTCCACATGATAAATTTAAAGACAAGTTTTCAAAAAATTCTAATTTTGGTACGGGGGTGCCTTTCATTGAGCGTAAGCCACTTTTTTCCTGAAACTCTAGTTGCTATTGTAAAAGACATGTTAACCAAAACCGATGGTTCAACAACCAAAGCGATTGAAACGCTGATCGGTGGCAAAGCCGAAATCGAAGTTTTTCAGCAAAATAATATTGATTATGACAAGCTGTCACCTGAAGAAGCGAGGCTGTTTCAACGCGATGATGACATCTTGTTTAGAACTTCCTCTTTGAAAACAGGCGATGATTATTTATCTTATAATTATGTCTATGTTAAAACAAACTTACTGCCGCCCGCCATCAAACAAGATTTGCAGGCAGAAAGGCTTCCCATCGGGAAAATCATTGCAGAACTGGAGTCAAGGCGTGAAATTTTCAGTACGGGCGACTGCCTGGGAAAACATTTCACACAACTTGTACCTGTTTCAGCAGACCGGACATATGCTTTTAAAAAATATCAGATTATCAGCGGCCGGCAGTGCATGTTCTATGTCTGCGAGCTATTCGATTTAGAAAAAATCTGCGAACGGACTGCGGGCTGAATCATGCCCGTCAGCTGCCACTTCATGAAAAGGCTTCCATAACCTCCCCATTCCTTCTTCCCTCAAAACAAAAACCCCTGCGAAACAGGGGCTGTTATTTATTGATACACCGTTTTCGGCACGGCAACGACCGGATTTCCGGCAGCATAAGGAGCGACATCGTATTGCTGGAAGACGATCGCAATGCCGTCTTTTGTGTAATAAAAAGCCGTGTTTTTACCAAGGACGATGTCTTTCTTCTTCACATCCGGGAAGAAAATGTCGCTGTGTTTTTGAATATAGTCGTAAATGTATGTTTTTGTCTTATCCATTTTCGATTTTGTATTTAAGATATCTGATAAATACACCCGCTTTTTAGAGGCAAGGTCATAGTTGAAAGAGCGGACTGCCGTATTTCCGTGCGCTCCGCCGGAGTAGACGTAATTACTTGTCAGAATGCTCAGCTTTTGGCCGGTCCGGTATTTCACTTCAAAGGACGTTTGATAATCTGTTTGGTATCCGTGCTGTTGGCCGTCTTTCTTGTTTTTTACATAATCTTTGTAGGACTGCTCAATATAACGTTTAAAATCTTTGTTGATCCTATTTTGGAGAGATTTGCTGCTTACATTTGCAACCTGCGGGTATTTCAAAGCCTTAATGTTTTTGTAAGTATGGCTCGTGACCGTCGGCTTTTTTTCATTTGCCGCGTGTGCAGAAGGAAGTGCGGCCGCACCGTACAGCGCAAAAAACAATACCCCTGTCATCAGCATACCTAACGCTTTAAACACTGTTTTTTTGTTCATAAGAACCCTCCTTAATCTGTCATTGTTTATCATACCCATTTTGAAATCAGGTACACATGATAGACCGGTGAACTCGCGAGAAAGTTTCTATTTTCGGAGATAAAAATTGAAAAATATTCTAATTCACCCTGTTCGTTCAGCACCTTGTTGACCATTTGAAAGACTGTCTTGACAAAAAATTCACACGTTGATTCGATACGCCCTCCGGTTTAACCGCAGAAGAAGAAAATGAAAAACCAAATAGTTTTTTTAAACCCATTGACATTTTTATAAAAAGTATTAATATTAAAATTATTAAAAAATTGCATAAAAAGGTTTTCCTTATCAAGAGTGGTGGAGGGACTGGCCCTGTGAAACCCGGCAACCGCTGTCTATGACAGAATGGTGCTAAATCCTTAAGAGCATGTTCGTGCTCTTGAAGATAAGGAGGAGATTGAATATATCAAGCTCTTCCTTATCGGGAAGAGCTTTTTTATGTCTATAAAGAAAGAGGGATGAAGCATGACACAATCAACCGATGTACTGAAGCAAACGCCTGGGAAAAAAATCGGACCGTACAGAGCTGATCAGGTGGGGAGTCTTTTAAGGTCTGCGCCCGTAAAAAAAGCGCGTATTCAAAAAGCGAACGGTGAAATTAGCGCTGAACAACTGCGCGAAGTCGAAAACGAAGAGATCAAGCGCATTGTCGAAAAGCAAAAAGAAATTGGCCTTAAAGCCGTTACTGACGGGGAATTCCGCAGGTCATGGTGGCATTTCGATTTTCTTGAAGGGCTTGACGGCGTAGAAGGATATACAGCGGACAAGGGCATTCAATTTCATAATGTTGAAACGAAGCCGCGCGGAATCAAAGTAACAAGCAAAGTCGATTTTACAAACCATCCGATGCTGGAAGATTATAAATTTCTTCATGATATTGCGGGCACACATACGCCGAAAATGACGATTCCGAGCCCGAATATGCTGTTTTTCAGAGGAAAACTTGGAGAAAGCCCGTACGAGGATCTGGATGAGTTCCATCACGATGTCGCGCAGGCTTACAAAAAAGCGATCCGCGCATTTTACGATGCCGGCTGCCGCTATTTGCAACTGGATGACACGGCCTGGTCGGTATTTTTCTCAGACAAAGGACATGAGCAGATCAAAGCCTTCGGCCGCCAGCCTGATGAACTGCGCCAGTCCTTCGCTAACACGATTAATGAAGCAGTTGAAGGACGCCCGGACGATTTGACGGTCACCATGCACATCTGCCGCGGCAACTTCCAGTCAACATGGGTGGCGGAAGGCGGCTACGATGCGGCTGCAGAAACGATTTTCGACGGACTCAATTTAGACGGACTTTTCCTTGAATTTGATGACGAGCGCTCCGGCGGCTTCGAACCGCTTCGCTATGTCAAACGGAAAGACTTGCAGATCGTCCTCGGCCTGATCACATCAAAATTCGGAGAGCTTGAAAACCCGGATGATATTAAGCGGCGTATCGACGAAGCAGCTCGCTTCGTCGACCTGAACCAATTGTGCCTAAGCCCGCAGTGCGGCTTTGCCTCCACAGAAGAAGGCAATCTCCTGACAGAAGAGCAGCAATGGGAAAAACTGCGTCATGTCGTCGAGATCGCAGAAGACGTATGGAAATAACACCTCATATTTGAGACATGCCTCCTGACGGCATGTCTCTTTTTTTTGCCCCTCTATACAATTTAAAATTCCTTCTTGATTTGTTCATAGTTTGATCATATTTGGCTTCTATAATGCTCTTTAGTGAGGTGATCGAACAATGATTAAGAAAAGGAAAATCGATATATTCCTGGTCTTCATTCTTGTATTATCTGCAGCTTTAAACTTGTACGGCATCTGGAATAGTGACACAGACAACGCCTACTATACGGCGGCCGTTGAAAGTATGACCCAAAGTTTTCATAACTTTTTTTACGCATCATTTGATCCGGCAGGCTTTGTAACAGTTGATAAACCGCCGGTTGCACTCTGGATTCAGACACTTTTTGCACTTGTGTTCGGCGTGCACGGCTGGAGCGTCGTTCTTCCTGAAGCGATTGCCGAAGTGATTTCCGTAGCACTGTTGTACTTTATTGTAAAACCTACTTTTGGCAAAACGGCGGCCAGAATTTCAGCTCTTATTATGGCGTGTACGCCGATTGCCGTTGCGGTCAGCCATACAAACAACGTCGACAGCATTCTCACCCTTTGTTTGATGATTGCAACCTGGATGTTGTTTAAAGCAGTCCGGAAAGGAAAAATCGGCTGGCTGCTCGGCGCATTCTGTATGGTCGGCGTCGGCTTTAACGTCAAAATGCTGCAAGCATACATGGTATTACCGGCATTCCTGCTGTTTTACATGATTGCAGCAAAAACGACGATTCGCAAAAAAATTGTGTCTCTTATCACAGCCTTGATCGTTCTGGCAGGCGTTTCCGTTTCCTGGGCGGTAGTCGTCGATAGTCAGCCGGAGAGTTCGCGCCCTTATATTGGAAGCAGCCAGACCAACTCTGTCCTTGAGCTGGCGTTTGGCTACAACGGCATCCAGCGTCTCACAGGCCAAAACGGTGCTGGCGGGGGCGGAACCCCCTCATCTGATCAAAATCAAAAGAACCAGCAGCAGGAAATGCCGCAGCAGCAAAGCGGCGATACCGAAAACAACTCAGACTCGACAAATGGACAAATGGCTCCGCCGAGCGGGGGCGAGATGCCTTCAGGCGGACCGGACGGCCAGCAGGGTGATGTTCAAAGCGGCGGCGGAGGTCCCGGCGGCGGCACGAGCGGCATGTTTGGCACAGGAAACCCTGGCCCTCTCAGACTATTCCAATCCGAGCTTTCCGGACAGGCAAGCTGGCTCATCCCGTTTGTACTCTTCGGCATCATCGGTTTGCTGATCACGGGCCTTCGCGGTCAACGCAAATTCAATGAAATAACGACTGAAACGATTTTCTGGATGATGTGGCTTCTGCCAGTCGCTGCATTCTTCAGCGTCGCAGGATTCTTCCACCATTACTATCTGATCATGCTGGCAGCACCGATTGCCGCTTTATCAGGTGCAGGCTGGACAGCGCTCGTTCGCCTCTATCAGGAGGAAAGCGGCTGGAAAAAACAGCTTCTGCCGATCGGAATTTTGCTGACAACCGCATTTGAATTGTATATTTTGAGTCCTTATCTCAGCGAAATCGGCATCGTCTGGAGCATATTGATCGGCGCTTTTGGCATTGTCACAAGCTGCCTTCTCATCTTTTTCAAAAAAGGAAAGTCATTCAGCTACTATGTATCACTTGCAGCGCTGCTCGGCATGCTGATCGGTCCTTTCTATTGGACAACAGCAACGCTCGCTGACGGTGTAAACGGCATGATTCCGCAGGCCGGACCTAAATCCGCACAATCATTTGGCGGCGGTGGCGGAGGGAAGATGCAGAATAACAACGGCAGCGGACCTCCCGGATTCGGCAGCCAAGACGGTCAAACAGACAGTGATCAAAACAACAATAACGGACCTGGCTTCGGTCCTGGTTCAAACAGCAATGATTCTTCAACTGATACCGGTTCCGGCCAAAACAGCCAAAATCAGAACGGCGAAGGCGCAAGCGGCCGTCAACAAGGCGGACCAAGCGGCGGCAGCCCTGGAAGCGGCGAATCAGTCGATGAAGAACTGTTGAGCTACCTTGAAAAGAACAACACGGGTGAAAAATATTTATTTGCGGTCTCCAGCGCAACGTCTGCTCAATCTTACATCATCAAAACAGGTAAAGCTGTCATGGCGATGGGCGGATTCTCTGGAAGCGACCCGATTTTGACGGTTGAAAAACTTGAGAAGCTCGTCAAAAACGGCGAAGTCAAGTACTTCATGATCGGCGACGGTCGAGGCCAAGACAACTCAGAAATCACTAACTGGATTAAAGAAAACGGAAAAGAAATTTCAAAAAGCGAATACAGCAGCTCTTCTTCAGATAACGATTCCCAGTCAGGCGGACCTGGCGGAAATCAGACGCTTTATAAAGTGGAGCTTGATTGATGAAAGGAAAGGTGATGAATATGCAGAGACAAGTCACATTTTCAATCGTAGTCCCTGTCTACAACGAAGCGGAAGTGCTTCAAAGCACCTATGACCGATTAAAAACCGTCATGGACTCGACAGGCGACCCTTATGAACTGATTTTTGTAAACGACGGTTCAAGCGATGACAGCATTCACATGCTGAAGTCGCTTGCTCAGTCAGACCCGACAGTAAAATGCATCAATTTCTCAAGAAATTTCGGTCATCAGATCGCCATTACGGCCGGTACCGACTATGCTGCCGGCGAAGCGATCGTGGTGATCGATGCCGATTTGCAGGATCCTCCCGAATTGATTTTGGAAATGGCGGAAAAGTGGCGCCAAGGCTTTGACGTTGTATACGCCGTCCGCACAAAGCGGGAAGGAGAAACATTTTTCAAAAAGCAAACGGCCGCCATGTTCTACCGTATTTTAAGAAAACTCACAGACGTTGATATCCCGGTGGATACGGGAGACTTCCGGCTCATGGACCGGAAGGTGGTCAATGAAATGAACAAGCTGAAAGAAAAAAATCCGTTCGTCCGCGGCCTTGTCAGCTGGCTCGGGTTCAAGCAGACCGCCGTCTATTACGAGCGCCACGAACGGCTTGCAGGGGAAACGAAGTACCCGCTCAAAAAAATGCTGAAGCTCTCGCTCGACGGCATCACTTCATTTTCCTTTCAGCCGCTGAAACTGGCAAGCTACTCAGGAATCGCGCTGTCAGCGGTCGGTTTTATATATGCCTTCATCGTCGTCTGCATGAAGCTGTTTACGACAAGCACCATTACCGGGTGGTCTTCGATGATCATTCTGCAATGCTTGTTCAGCGGCTTTATCCTGATCATCCTCGGAGCGATCGGCGAATACATCGGCCGCATTTATGACGAAGTGAAAGACAGGCCGCTATATATCATTGACGGCAAATACGGATTTGAAGAACAGCGGCGGGCGGCAGCTCCGCAGCGCCATATCATGTAGAAGATAAGAGATCCAAAAGGAGGGATTCCGATGAGCATACTTGTTGTCGGGGGAGCCGGTTATATCGGTTCCCACGCCGTTTACACGTTAATTGAGAAAAAAGAAAAAGTCGTCGTTGTGGATTCCCTGGCAACGGGACACGCAGAAGCCGTTCACCCCGAAGCTGCGTTTTATGAAGGGAATATTCGCGACCGGCATTTTCTCAAGCAAGTATTTGAAAATGAGGACATTGAAGCCGTCATGCATTTCGCAGCATCACCTATTCCATTACAGTCGAATCGCGTTTTTTCTTCTTTCAACGAAAACATGACAGGCATGGAAACACTGCTTGACGTGATGAAAGAATACGATGTCGGCCGGATCGTTTTTGCATCAAGCGCTGCGGTCTACGGCTGTCCGCAGAACCTCCCTGTCACAGAAAAAACCGAACCAGAACCCGTTCACCCGCACGGGAAGGTCAAATGGATGATGGAGAAAATGCTGATGGAAGCGGAAAAAGCGTACGGCCTGAAATATGTGATCCTCCGCTCCTTCAATGCGTGCGGCGCCCACCCATCCGCCATCATCGGCGAAGACCGGGGGAGCGAAACACATCTCATTTCAAATGTTCTGCGAACCGCTCTCGGACACCTTCCTTTTGTTCACATAGATCACCCTGAAAACGGAACAGGCTTCCGCGATTATGTTCACGTTCAGGATTTGGCAGAAGCACACGTGCTCGCCATCAGCCACTTGCGGAAAGGCAAGGATAGCCGAATCTACAATCTCAGCTATGGCGAAAGCTACTCCGCTGAACAAATCATCCTTGCCGCCCAATATGTCTCAGGCATTCCTCTCATCGCCGCAAAGCTGACAGAAACGGACATCGACTCACAAGCAACTTTTGCCGCTTCTTCCTCCAGAGCCAAAAAAGAATTAGGCTGGACTCCAAAGCACAACAGCCTGATCGCAATCATCCGCGACGCCTGGAACTGGCACTCTGCGAATCCGAATGGGTATACGTCGGAGAAGGTGAGGCAAGGGTGAAAAATGAACTCCACCCCTATCGTTAGGCAGTGTCTAACGATGGAGGTGCGGTTTTTTCTCCATCGTCTTTGCGGTAGTTGGTGATGATCGGCAGGCCATTGAAATGTTTTTATTTGAATTCCAAAAATGACAGAAGGCTTATCCCACTTTTGTGGCCTACCTTTGTCAAATAAGAAAAGGACTGAATAAAAACTCTTCAGTCCCTCTATGATTCAATTCCTAAATCAACTAAGTAAGCCGTTGGCTGTTGTTTACTTTTTTGCAAATCGATAAGTACATTAACAGAACCTGCTGTACCAATCGTCTTCCCGTGATAGGAAATATACAAAACTACATAATCTTTATTAAAATATTGAATATTAGCTATCCTTGCATCGCCCGCGTTAAAATCCATCTCTTTTGCAATTTGTTTGAAGTCAATCTTAAATTGAGCTTCATATTTTTCATTTCCTTTTAAATAATTATCCACGGTTTGTATCTGTTGAATACCATCAGCCATTACATTTGTTTCTTTTTCTTTTGCTCCGTTAATATAAACATATTTGCCGTCTTCGCTTAAATAGTCTTCTTTTTTAATATCAATTAATTGATTGGTCCTTTTATCTATAATCATATCATCAAAAAATAAAAGCGAATATCTTCCCGATTTGTCTACCTTGGTGAATAAATCATAGTAATCTTTTAACTTTCCTGTTGATAATGTGTTTTGCAGTTTTTCTTTAGTGATAACTGTCGACTCAATATTTGTTAAGTCTTGCGTTATGAAAAGTCCTATTGTGCTATTAATACGATCTTTCATACTAAAATCTTGAATAACCACGGAAAAGCATTTAGAATTCACTGCATATAAATTAATCTCTAATTCATCGGATTTCTTTACTCCATAGTTTTTCAATAGCTGCGGCAAATCCAATGTTTTTTTATTTTTCTTTGTTTTCACTTCCAGTTGATTGTTCGACAACATTTTAATAGCAGGAAGATGATATTTTTCTTTGTGTTGAATAGGATGGTGCAACAATTTTTGTAAGCGTTCTATTTGGTACAACTTATTTAAAGTCTTTTTAGGTTCTTTTGCAGTAAACAAGGGCTTATAATATTCTTTTAACTGATCCTGAGTATATTGAAAGTACCGAATTGCTTGTCCTTGGTGATTGACTGTTGAAAATAAAGTAACATCATTTACTTCTAAGATTTTTTGATCTGTACTTCCGGTAAGGTAAGATTTCATAAAATCAATGAATCCACGACTGTCTTCCTTTGATATGCCTTTTTTATAGATGACTTCCTGAATATCATCTTTGCCGCAGCCAGTGACCGCCAGTAGAAATACCATGACTATGCTCAAACATATAATATGTCTTTTTTTCATCAAATCGTTTCCCATTCTTTTTTGTCACCTTTTAATTAATTGAATGCCAAAGGTTTTACAAGTTGGTACACATACTTCTCGTATTAAGAAAAAAACGCTTCAGTCTTACTAAGTAAGCAGTTGGTCGAAGGTGCCCTTAATATTAGGTAAACATAATATAACTTATATCTTCGTGTGAATATCCAAATCCACTAAGTACGCTGTATCATTTTTCAGATTGATTATCACGTTGGTAAACCCAGCCGTTCCAACAAACTTTCCTCGGAAATTCAAACTTAAAACAGCAAAGTCTTGATTAAAATAGTTTATTTCGGCAATACTTGTGCCATTCTCTTTCAGGTCTAACTTCTGTGCAATTGTTTTATAATCTAACTCGAACTGTTTCTCATATTTGTCATTTCCGGCAGCATAATTTTCTATAGTTTGAATGCGTTGCATACCGTCTTCTAAATGATCTTTTGCACCGTTAATATATACATACTTTCCATCCCTACTTAAATAGTCATTCTTTTTAATATCTACTAGTTGATTTGTTTTTTTATCTAGTATCATGTCATTAAATAAAAGTAAATACCTTACTTTCTTGTCTACTTTTTTAAATAAATCATAATAATCTTCTAATTTCCCCGATGATAGAGTCTCTGGAAATTTTTCGGGGGATATGATTGTCGTCTTGATATTTGTTAAGTCTTGTTTTATGAAAAGCCCAATCGTGCTGTTGTTACTTTCTTTCATGCTGAAATCCTGAATGACAAGAGCAAAGCAATTAGAATTCACCATATTTAAATAGATTTCCAAGTTATCGGATTTTTTTAATCCATATTTTTTCAAAAGCAACGGCAAATCTAATGTTGTTTTATTTTCCGTCGTTTTGACTTTAAGTTGATTATTCGGCAACATTTTTGTAGCTGGAAGATCATATTTTTCTTTGTTTTCAATTGTATGATGCAATAACTTTTCAAAACGCTCTCTCTCGTTTAACTTACGTAGAGTTTTTTTAGCATTTTTTTCTGTAAACATGGGCTTATAATAATCTTTTAGCTGATTCTCTGTATACTTAAAATATTCAATGTCTCGTCTTTGAGTATCGAGTGTTGAAAAGAAAACACTCCCATTTACTCTCTGTATTTCTTGATCCATATCTTCAGAAAGATAATGTTTCATAAATTCCATTAAAGGACGACTATCTTCTTTTGGAAAACCTTTTTCATATGTGACTTCGTAATCATCATCTTTTCCACATGCGGTTATTGCTAACAGACATACCATGACTATGCTTAAACATTTAAACTCTCTTTTTTTCATCAAAACGCTTCCTATTCTTTTGTCGAACGCCGAAATTCTTTTAAGCTGATTTACGACTCGCCTGTCAAATGAAATTAAGACTGGATATAACCTCTTCAGTCAGGACTATGATTCAATTCCTAAATCAACTAAGTAAGCCGTTGGCTGTTTTTTGTTTTTTTGTAAGTCAATCAGTACATTAACAGAACCTGCTTTTCCAATCGGTTTTCCATTGTACGAAATACGTAAGACAGCATAATTTTCATTAAAATAATGAATATCAGCTATTCTCACACTACCCGCTTTAAACTCCATCTCTTTGGCAATTTGTTTGAAATCAAGCTTAAATTGAGCTTCATATTTTTCATTTCCTTTTAAATAATTATCCACTGTTTGTATCTGTTGAATACCATCAGGCATTACATTTGTTTCTTTTTCTTTAGCTCCGTTAATATAAACATACTTACGGTCTTCGCTCAGAATATCAATGTTTTTGATTATCCTAACTTTGTTTTTCTCTTCATCAAAAATGTATTTATCAAATAACTTACGATATGCTCCATCCTTCGCTACATTTGGAAAAACGGATAAGTATTCCTTCAGTTTCCCAGATTCAATTGTTGCATTTAATTCCTCTTCTTTTACAATGTTGTGTTTTGAAAAATCTCGTTTTAAAAAAAGATAATATATTTGCCTGTCTCCTAAGTCATCATTTTTTAATTTTTCATATACTTCTACTTGTATCAGTATGCTGTCTTTGCTAACAGCTGCTAACGCCAAATGTACTTTTTTGCCTTTGGCTGATGGAAACTCTAATTTTTTTTCCCTGCTTTTTGTTTTAACTTTTAGGACATTATTTTTGTCTAATGTCATTTCCGGCAGATTACGTTCTATTTTATTGTGGATAAGTTTTTCTTTAGTTAGAAAATCAGTGGTCTTCAAATCATATAATTTTGTTGCAAGATATTTTTTAGCCGAAAGAAAAGGGCTGTAAAAGTCTTCTAGTTCCTTATCCGTATATTGATAATACCGTAGCCCTTTTTTATCACTGCGCATGATTGTATATGTATGATTTTCATAACTCAACGTTACATCTCTCGTTAATCCAAGTTCATGTCTCATAAATTCTTTAAATGCAGGGCTGTCTTCATTTGGCAAGCCTTTTTCATAGATGACTTCTTGAATATCATCTTTGCCGCACCCGATGATAACCAGTAGGCATAGAATAAAAATGCTTGAGCATATAAACCATCTTTTTTTCATTGAAATGTTTCTATCCTTTTTAGTAGAGTGAGTTCCAAGGATTTTAAAGGCTTGGCCCAACTTTATGGCCTACCTGTCAAATGAGAAAAGGACTGAGCAAAGATCTCAGTCCTTATTCAATTCCTAAATCAACTAAGTAAGCGGTTGGCTGTTGTTTGTTTTTTTGTAAATCGATTAACACATTAACAGAGCCTGCTGTTCCTACCATAACTCCATGATATGATAAACTTAAAACTACATAATTCTCATTGAAATAATGAATAGACGCGCTACTTACACCAGGTGTTTTAAAACCCAGTTCATTGGAAATGCTTTTGTAATCCAGTTTGAATTGCGCTTCATACTTTTTATTTCCTTTTAGATAATTATCCACTGTTTGTATCTGTTGAATACCATCGGAAATTATAAAGTTTTCTTCTTGTTTAGCTCCGTTAATATACACATACTTACCATCTTCGCTTAGAATATCAGTATCTTTAATTTTTCTGACTTTGTTTGTCTCTTCTTCGAAAATGTAGTTGTCGAATAACTTAAGGTATGCCCCATCCTCTGTCACTTTTGGAAACACTGACAGATAATCTTTTAGTTTCCCGGACTCAAGTATTGTATGCAATTCATCTTCTTTCACTAACTGATGTTTTGAAAGATCTTGTTTTATAAACAAATAATATGTTTGTGAGTCTCCTGTTTTTCCATTTATAATCACTTGTATAAGCATATTGTCTTTTCTGACAGCTTCTAATGCCAAAATTACTTTTTTGCCTCCAGCTGATGGTAACTCTATCTTCTTTTCTCCGCTTTTTGTTTTTACATTTAGAACATTCTTCTTATCTAATGTCATTTCCGGCAGATTATGTTGAATTTTATTTTGGATGAGTTTTTCTTTAGTTAGAAATTCAGTTGTTTGTAAATTATATAGCGTATGTGAAAGATCCTTTTTAGCCGAAAAGAGCGAACTGTAAAAATCTCGAAGTTCTTCATCCGTATATTGATAATAACGTAGTCCATCTACATCACTACGCATAATCGTATAAGTATGGTCTTGATAACTCAATGTTGCATCTCTTGCTAATCCAAGTTCATATCTCATAAATTCTTTAAATGCGGGGTTGTCTTCTTTTGGTAAGCCTTTTTCATATATGCCCCCCTGCACATCATCTTTGCCGCAGCCAGTGATCACCAGCAAGAGCACTATTAATGCGCTTAAACTTATAAACCTTTTTTTTATCATTGAACTGCTCCTATTCCTCTTCTTTCTTGTTAACCTTTCGAATCAAGTCGATAAAATCAGAGTCCCTAATTTCATGAATATGTCCAGAATCAGTAACACCAGAACCTTCCACTTCAAACTCTGGCTTTTCATCAATAAGATCGCCTAATATGTCACCGTGTTGACTTTCGACTGAAACGATATCATCACTGTTTATTTTATGTTTTCCGCTTGCGGTATAGTAAGGGGAAAAACTCACAGTATCCTCTGTTCTGTATCCCGCCGCAGCGGTAATGTCCATTTTCTGAAGCTTTTGATAGACCTCAGGGTTGGCAGATTTCAAATGATTAATGTCCTCAGTCATCGCCTCACTGTCCATATCAGTGTAGGCATTACTGTAGTCTTTTCCACTATCATTGTTTTTGTTCTCTTCATTAAAATCTAAATAATCACTCGTATCAGTAGTATTCCTTCCTGCAGCATTGTCTGCGAGCCAGCGTGCTCTATTAGCACCGGTAGCTAAGAGGTTTTTATCATATGGAGTTCCGATTGTTGTGATGCTTCGCACATGGTCAGGGTAATCCATCGCAAATTGCAGTGATCTTCTCCCGCCATAGCTATGGCCAAACATATCGATCTTTGTTGTATCATTCATCAGCCCCATCTCATTCAGCTTTTCTGCTAAGTCGTCACTTGTTGCTTGGCGATGTTCATTCATATAATCTGTATCATAAACTATATGGAGACGGCCAGTTTTATAGTTATCTTCGCTAATTTCTTTTTTTATAGCTTCATATGTTTTTCTTTTAATACTTTTTCCATCGCTATTAATATAGATATATTCATATTCATATTCATTTTTATCATTTTTTACAATACGGACGATCACATCTCCTTTCTGCGCAGCCTCTTGTACACTTTCATAGAAACCTTTCCCACTATCCTCAATCCCATGCACATAAACAGAAACATTCTTATAATCCGAAAAATCGCCTTTCACATGATTAACTGAATTATACAAGATTGAGATATCTGTCAAAGCTTCGCGCATTGGGGCGCGGTGGGTGCGGGCGACATTGCTGAAATCTTGTTCCACCTGATCAAGGCCATTTTTTAGATTCTCGTATTGGCTAATTAAAAGAACGACGTCACTCGTAATATTGTTGCGTTTCTGTATGTCTTCCGGTGAGGGGTCTTCCATAGACTCAAACTTGCGTCTGGCATTCTCCTGACAATCTTTTAAATCCTTTATCCAATCGTTGATTTCCGATTTGATATCCGCCACATTAAAATTCATGACGTTTTTTGATACAAAGTTCGGAAGTTCTTTATTTTCTATCGATACCCATATTTTATTAAAAGCTTCAAGCAAACGGCTGGATTGAGCGTGCTGCAGCATTCGATTTGCTCTTCTTTCATGGCTTTTGATCATGTTTGTGATTTCTGGCTCTCTATTATAATATGCCATAACTCTAGTTCCCTTCCATCATTTCACTCTTTGCAGTTGTTGTGAGATTACGTTATCGACGCGCTTTAATTCCTTAATGATGTTTTTGGCATTTGCTGAAAGTTCTTTGACTCTTTTTTTAAGCTCCGTCATGATCGATTTGATGTGCGACTTTGCATCAGACCAGACGTCATCGAATTTTTCCCACGGAAACTCTGTTTCATACATCATTTCTCTGAGCATTGTGTCAAAATGGTGCAAAACTTCATCTAATGTAGATAGATTTGATTCAAACTTTCCGGTTGCCTGGTGTAACGATTCGCCGTTTACTTTTATTTCACTTTGGACTCTTTCAGCCGAAAATGTATGGTTTCTTTCCGATCTTGACTGCGGCTGAACATTGGCCGGTTTGTCGGATTCGTCCGTTAGTTCGACCGCTTTTGCAAAACACCGCACACTGTCTGCAAAATATAATAAACAGCTGCTCGCTTTACTGAAAAAGTTGATGTTGTCACTCATTTTTTTCTGCAGCGCTGCGGCGGCTTTTCCGCTGTGCCGGTCTAATTCTTCACGAAAAAACACCATGTTCTCAAATACATGGCTAAAAGCGTTTTCCAGCTGACTAATGGTCCCCGCTGCCTTATGTGAAAGTTCTTTGTTGAAGCGAAAATGTCCCATCGTCATTGCTCCTTATTTTCGTTTTTTCCTGCTTCAGCTTCTGTTAGCAACTCATCAAGCTGCAATTCTTTTTGATCTACATATCCGTAATGGTACACAACTTCTATATCTTGTTTATTAAATAAAACTAGCTGCTCTTTCGGATCGGTAAAACCGTTTGGATAGTCGACAGCTGCATAATCTCTGATGACATGGTTTGTCTCAGAAAACATTTGCCGCCCGATGATAAGCAGACGTCTTGAATCATTATGTAAGCCGACAACACTGCCGACAGGAAGATAGTTCTTTTTTAATAGCATAATTGATTATCCCTCTTTTTCTCTGAAATTGGACATATATACAAGTTGTAAAAACATAGGAAAATCATAGCAAAAAGGTATCATTTCATTCAACGAACTAAAGTACCGTGAAATTTTACCTATTCAAATCAAAGACTTTTGATTTAAGGTTCGCTCTTTATGTAAGGTTTGTCGGTGTTATTAGTATGTTACAGTGAGCACTTAGCACTGAAACGATTCATCATACTTACGGAACCTTTCAGATAAAGTTTCACAAAAAAACCGCCATAGTAGGCGGCGGCATCATGAAATATAAAGCGCAATCGCTTACGCTTCTCCTCTAATAAAAAGAATCTTATCACCTTCCATTTTTCGTCTGTTGTTCTGTGCATGGTGACTTCCCGCTTGAAAAGCCGGCTTTCTCTCAGATGATTTGCTGTGCATCTCTCAATATGCAACCTTCTTTAGACGTGACTTTATTTAAAAAATTATTGTGAAAATATATTTTTAGCTTGAATTTTACACAATCTCGAGATAAAATACAGTCAAAATAATAGAAGCTCACTTCTTGTATATAATCAGTAATAGGGTCTGATTGTTTCTACCTGGCAACCGTAAATCGCCAGACTACAAGGAAGTTTGAATAGATTTGATCATGTAAAAAGTGTATTGCGCAAACAATATATCTATTTTTTATTTGCTCTTATTTTTCATGCTTTCTTTATCGGAACCCATGAAAAGTAAGAGCTTTTTTATTTTCAAAAAACATTCGGGAGTTGGCATCATGTATTTTCTCATTAACATTTTAGGCATTTTCATTGTCATGTCCGTGATTTATTTTTGTTCCCCGCGAAAGAAAAGCGTAAAATGGAGGCCGATTCTCTCCCTTTTCATCGTTGAGCTTTTGGTGACTTGGTTTATGCTTGGGACAAAAATCGGCGGATGGGCCATCAACCTGATCGCCTCTTTCTTTTCGTGGCTGATCGCTTGTGCAAGCGACGGTATTGCGTTTGCCTTTCCGTCCGTGATGGGCAATGAAACCGTTGACTTTTTCTTCAGCGCCTTGCTGCCGATTATCTTTGTGGTGACATTTTTTGATATACTGGCTTATTTCGGAATTTTAACATGGATGATTGATAAGATCGGCTGGGTGATTTCGAAAGTCTCGCGCCTTCCTAAATTAGAAAGTTTCTTTTCGATTCAAATGATGTTTCTGGGCAATACTGAAGCGCTCGCCGTGATTCGCGGGCAATTGGCCGTATTAAAGGACAACCGCCTGCTGACGTTCGGCATTATGAGCATGAGCAGTATCAGCGGATCGATTCTCGGTTCTTATTTAACGATGGTTCCTGCAACATACGTATTTACAGCGATTCCATTGAATTGCTTAAATGCGTTGATCTTGGCCAGCATTTTAAACCCGGTAGAAGTCACTAAGGATGAAGACATTATTTACGTACCGCCAAAAGAAGAGAAAAAGGACTTTTTCTCAACGATTTCAAACAGCATGATGGTCGGAATGAACATGGTCATCGTCATTCTCGCCATGGTCATCGGATATGTCGCTTTAACCTCATGTTTGAACGGAATGTTGGGGTTGATCATGGACGGTTTGACGATTCAAAAAATCTTTTCTTACATCTTCAGTCCGTTCGCATTCCTGCTTGGACTGGCGCCGGGTGACGCGATGTATGTCGCACAGCTGATGGGGATGAAACTCGCCACAAACGAATTCGTCGCGATGATGGATTTAAAAACGCAGCTAGATGCGATTTCGCCCCATACAGCCGCCGTGGCCACAACATTTTTGACGTCGTTTGCCAACTTCAGTACGATCGGAATGATCTATGGAACGTACAATTCCTTATTTAACGGAGAAAAATCAGCGATTATCGGAAGAAATGTGTGGAAGCTCCTTGTCAGCGGAATAGCGGTGTCGCTGTTGAGCGCGGGGATTGTCGGGCTGTTTGTGTGGTAGAAAAATAGAGTAAAAGGGCAGGCATTTAGCCTGCCTCTTTTTTTATTAAACTTGTCTATCCCAATGGCGGTGCCCGCCGATCGCTTCGACCAGCTTTTTGCCGAAGTCGTCTTTGCTCTTATCATCGCGAGAGGTGATAATGCCCGGCTGTGCTGCCGCGTGGGACCCGGCGGCGGACAGCAGGAGATCGATCCCTTTGCCTGCGGCTCCGATCGCTTTATAATGTCCGAATGCTTCATTGATAAAATCCGATGCGGCTTTATGCAATTGCAGGCGTTCAATGCTTTCTTGGCCGCCCGGAATATAAACGGCATCGTACAGCACGGAATCGACCGTCTGCAAAGTGTTACCGACTTCTATTTCTGTACCGCCGGTCCCTTTGATCACGCCGAGTGCCGAGCTGACAATGTCCGGAATGATGTCGGCTTTTTTGAACTCTTTCAACACCCGGCTGAGGTCCTCATCATCAAAACCTTGCTCTGCTAAAATGGCGACGGTCCTCGTCTGCGGCAGTTTGACCGTGTTTTCCTGGCTGAGCGCAGGGGATTTGAACGTCACATTGGAGCCTTCGTCTTTTTCAGGGGGCTCTACACCTACACCCGCAGCGATTTGCTTGGCAAGCTCCCTGTCAACCCGGTTAAACATATGAACGACTTGGCGGCGGACGTCCTTGCTTTTGACCTTTCCGACTTCAAAGCGGAACGCCGAAATGATATGTTCTTTTTCAACGGGAGACATGCTGTTCCAAAACAGCTTCGCTTGCGAATAGTGATCGTTAAAGCTTTCGCTGCGCCGGCGGATTTTTTTGCCCTCGACTTTTTCCTCGTAATGCACATATCCGCCTTCTTCTTCTGAAGCAGGCGCCGGATCGTTGTTTTGCAGCGAATTTTTATGATAAGCGACAGGCCCTTTGTTAATCGTCATTCTGTGATAGCCGTCATACTGGTTGTTATGGAACGGACAGACCGGCCGGTTGATCGGAATTTCATGAAAGTTCGGACCTCCCAATCGGATCAGCTGTGTGTCCGTATAGGAAAAGAGCCGGCCCTGCAAAAGCGGATCGTTTGTAAAATCGATTCCCGGAACAACGTGGCCCGGATGGAAAGCGGCCTGTTCCGTTTCGGCAAAAACGTTATCCTGGTTTCGATTCAGCGTCATTTTACCGATGATCTTAACAGGAACCATTTCTTCCGGCCAAAGCTTTGTCGGATCAAGGATATCAAAGTCAAACTTGAACTCGTCTTCTTCGTCAATCATTTGCACGCCGAGCTCATACTCCACTTCATCGCCTCTTTCGATCGCTTCCCAAAGATCGCGGCGGTGATAGTCGGGATCTTTCCCGGCGATTGTCTGCGCTTCGTCCCAGACGAGCGAATGGACGCCAAGGACGGGCTTCCAGTGAAATTTAACAAAGCGCGCCTTGCCTTCTTCATTTACAAACCTGAACGTATGAACGCCGAAGCCTTCCATCATCCTGTAGCTTCGCGGAATCGCCCTGTCAGACATCGCCCACATGATCATGTGAGCCGTTTCTTCATTGTTGGCGACAAAGTCCCAAAACGTATCGTGCGCCGTAGAAGCCTGCGGCATTTCGTTATTCGGTTCCGGCTTAAAGGAATGCACCAGGTCAGGGAACTTGATGGCATCCTGAATGAAGAAAACAGGGATGTTGTTGCCGACGAGATCATAGTTCCCTTCTTCTGTATAAAACTTTGTCGCGAATCCTCTGACATCACGGACGGTATCACCCGAGCCCCTGGAACCGGCTACAGTCGAGAACCTGACAAACACCGGTGTTTTCACTGACGGATCTTGAAGAAACTTTGCTTTCGTATATTCCGTCATCGGCTCGTAAACCTGGAAATAGCCATGCGCGCCAAAACCCCTCGCATGGACGACCCGCTCCGGAATCCGTTCATGGTCGAAATGGGTCATTTTTTCACGGAAATGAAAGTCCTCCATCAGCGTCGGACCGCGCACGCCTGCTTTTAAGGAGTGCTCGTCTTCAGATACGCGTAAACCCTGGTTCGTCGTCATTTTTTTGCCCCGGTTGTCAGACCGGTACTGTTCAAGTTGTTGATCCTTGCTGTGCTCATTGACTTTGCGGCGGCCATCATTGTTATTCACTTGTCATCCCTCCCCATTCTTATTCCCTATGTAGTTGATCTGGATTGCTATTTTATGATTTACCCTGTCTATCAGCGAGTTAAACGCAACGCTCGTTAAAGGGAAATGTAATTTTAATAAATTCAAAGTTTGGACAAGAAAATGAATTAAACCGATTTTAAAGGTACACATATTTCACAATACCGGTTGCTCACCATATCACCCGTGTATTTTTCCATTATTGGTCTATTGTCCAGTTGAAATTCATTGTTTTGCAGAGATGAAAAAATATCAGAATATGCTTTTTGAATATCTTCTGCTGTATGTTTAACATCATAAATCAGGTATTTTCCGCCGGAAATTTCCCCTTCAAAAACTGAATCATCGACTTGATAATCATGCGGTATCACAATACAAGCATCAAATCTACACTGATCAGGAGATGTTGTTTCCGGGTTATCCTGTGGAATCGCAAACAGAATGGCAGACTCAAGAAGACCTTTTTCCTTAGCCCATTTTTTTAATGCCTCCATTACCTCAATATTGGCAGGACCGTACGGACCAACTCGTCGCATATAAGCAATACGATAGTTTGGAAGTGTTTCAACTTTGAATGTCATAGATTTTTTCTTCCTTTCCTGATTGTTGTTCGTTACGTTTCGAATGTAACATGCTTTAAAACTAATTACATTTACATTTTTAAAATTTTCTGTAAATTTTAAAAATGATCATTTTCACAACAAAAAAGAGGATATTCAGAGATCATCTGAACATCCTCTTTCTTTGTTTAATCTAGTGTTTCGCCGTTTGAAGCAATCAAGTCTTTATACCAGTAAAAGCTTTTTTTGCGAATGCGGCGCAAGTCTTTCAAATCAAATTCGTCGCGGTTCACATAAATAAATCCGTAGCGTTTTGAACAGCCTTGATGGGTTGAAATCAAGTCGATGGCAGACCATGGGGAGTAGCCGAAAACATCGACTCCATCCGTGATCGCCAGCTGAATTTGCTTGATATGTTCCTTTAAATAATCGATGCGGTAGTCGTCATTTACGACATCTCCGTCTTCAAGCTGATCAAACGCGCCGAGGCCGTTCTCAGTGATGATCAGCGGCAGCTGATAGCGGTCATAGATCTCGCGCAGCGTCGAACGGAAACCGACAGGGTCGATCTCCCAGCCAAATGCGTTTTTCTTTAAGTGCGGATTGCTGCTTCCCCTGTATACGCCTTCTTCTCCCGTCTGCAAATGCTGGTCGCCGCCTCGGGCAGCCGTGTCGCTGCCGTCATCCCTGCTCGCTTCAGCCGTTTGCGACGTATAGTAGTTAAACGCGATAAAGTCCGGCTTGGCTGACCGCAGAATATCCATATCTCCTTCGGCGATGACCGGTGTGCAGTCTTTTTCTTTCATATATGCCCATGCCGTTGTATTGTACCGTCCGAATACGGCCATATCCAAGTAAAGCCAGTTGCGGATCGCATTATAGTTAAAAGCCGCCAGCACGTCCTCCGGTTTCGAAGAAGCAGGATAGATGAGCGCGATATTCGGCGCAGGGCCGATTTTCGCTTCCGGCAGCATCTCATGGCAAAGCTTGATCGCTTTTGCCTGTGCGACAAGCATGTGATGGTTTTGCTGATAAAGCTCTTTTTTCGGGTTTTCCAAGTTTGGATCAAGTGTGCCGAGTGCAGATCCGTGGAGAATCATCATATTTTGCTCGTTGATGGTCAGCCAGTATTTGACGCGGTCTCCGTAGCTTTCAAAAAGGATTCTCGCATACTTTTCAAAGGCGTCAATCGTGGCCCTGTCCGACCAGCCGCCTTTTTTCTGCAAAGCATTCGGCAGATCAAAGTGGTACATCGTAACAATCGGTTCGATTCCATATTTCAGGAGTTCATCGATCAAACGGCTGTAAAATTCGATGCCCTTCGGATTAATATCGCCGTCCCCGTCCGGAATGATGCGCGTCCAGGCAATCGAAAAACGGTACGCTTTGAAGCCCATTTCCGCAAACAAAGCGATATCTTCTTTATAGCGGTGGTAATGGTCGCTTGCGACTTTAAAATCGGTTGTCCCTTCCGGGTAGCTTTCGCGCGCATCGATGACAGAAGGCCCTTTTCCATCTTCATCCCAAGCGCCCTCCACTTGATAAGCGGAAGTAGACGCACCCCACAAAAATTCTTCC
Source organism: Bacillus sp. PK6-026 (assembly GCF_054161455.1). Taxonomy (NCBI): domain Bacteria; kingdom Bacillati; phylum Bacillota; class Bacilli; order Caryophanales; family Bacillaceae; genus Bacillus; species Bacillus sp. PK6-026. Next base: position 4,185,416 of record NZ_CP096418.1, read on the forward strand.
GGAAATTGAGCTAATGTTTTATATTTCATGATTATTTTCCTCCCATGGTGATGAAATTAAAGTGATGATCGGTTCTTCAGTTTTCACCTGTTTTTGATCCGTTGGAATGATATCCGTGTATTGACCGGAATTTGTAACGATGATTGGTGTTTTCACGTCAAACCCTTCTTCTTTCAAAGCGTCCAGATCGAATTCTGCGAGTATATCACCCCGTTTCACTTTTTGCCCCTGCTCGACCTTGGAATTGAAGTGCCTTCCATCGAGTCTGACCGTGTCCATTCCGATATGAATCAAAATCTCGGCTCCGCTATCCGACGTTATGCCGTATGCGTGACCCGTCGGAAATGCCGTTGTCACGATGCCGTCCGCAGGGGCGGTGACAACGCCTTTTGACGGAAGCACCGCGATTCCTTCTCCAAGCGCTCCCGATGCGAACACCTTATCTGATACTTCTGTTAACGGCAGGACTTCTCCTTGCAAAGGGCTGCAAATTGGTTCACCGGCGCTTTTTTCAACGGGCTGCTCTTTCGTCTCCTCCACAGGGTCGTCAAAGCCGACAATGTAAGTGAGCAAAATTGATAAAACAAACGAAACTGTAATTCCGATGATAAAGCCGAGAAAGCCCGGTCCGTAAAAAATCGGAATCGTCAACAAGCCCGGAGCGCCGGAAGCGAGGGCGACACTGCCGGAGTATCCGATAATGGCTCCGCCTGCCGCTGCACTGATGACACCGCATACAAACGGCTTTTTCAGCCTGAGTGTCACCCCGTAGACGGCCGGCTCTGTAATCCCGAATATCCCGGTAACGGCAGCAGATCCTGCCAATGCTTTCAACTTCTTGTTTTTCGTCTTCAGCATGACACCAAACGCAGCTCCTGTTTGGGCAAAGACGGCGGCTGCCGTCGCCGGTTTGATGTAGTCCTTGCCGTGGACGGCAATGTTGTTCAAAATGACAGGGACGATCCCCCAGTGAATGCCGAAGATGACAAGGATTTGCCATAAGGCCGCGATAATCGCTCCTGCCAGAATCGGGCTGAAATCAAAAACGGACAGAATCGCCGCCGCAATCCCGTTTCCTGTGTAAACGCCGAGCGGTCCGAATACGATCAAAGTTAACGGCACCATCACCGTCAGGCATAATAAAGGGGTGATAAAGTTCTTCACGCTTTCATGAATAAAGCGCATACATAATCTTTCAAGATAGCTCATTACAAATACGGCAAGGATAATCGGGATAACGGTCGACGTATAATTCATCAAGACGACCGGAATGCCGAAAAACTCCGTCTGGGCGCCGCTGTTTTTCAGTTCGAGTATCGTTGGATAGATCAGCGCCCCGGCAATCGTCAGCGCTATGAACGGGTTCGCTCCAAATTTTTTGGCGGCCGTAACGGCGAGCAGCAAAGGCAGGAAATAAAACAGGCTGTCGGCTGCCGCGTATAGAATCGTATATGTCGTCTCTTCCGGCGAGAGCCAGCCGGCGTTTGTGCAAATCAAAAGCATGCCTTTTAAAATCCCTGCTCCTGCCATGACACCGAGCAGCGGAGTGAAAATGCTAGATACGATATCTACTAATCTACCGGCGAGGCTTCCTTTCTCTTTTTGGCTGTGATCGGCCGCAGAACCTTCCAACAGTTGAGAGAGCCGGCCGATTTCTTTATAGACTTCAGGAACGTTATTGCCGATAACGACTTGAAATTGTCCGCCGCTCTCCACTACGGTTACCACGCCATCCGTATTTTCAAGCGCTTCCCTGTCTGCTTTGGAACGGTCTTTCAGTTTGAAGCGAAGCCTTGTCGCGCAATGGACTAGCGATACAACGTTCTTTTCCCCGCCGACGCGCTCCAGAATTTCTTTTGCCATTGATTGAACATCCATCGTTGATCATCTCCTGTCTCTCCTAAAGCCCTATCAAGCTGTTAAAAAATAAAAAACCTAAACTAAAGCCAGTACAAAGAAGGCTTAGTTTAGGTTTTGCCTGCCGAACAGTAACAATCCCGTTTTAAGACATGATGAAAATAAAAAAACCTAAATCACTGTGAAAAACAAGGGCATAAGAATCCCGCTCACAGTCATTTAGGTTTTGCCTGCATGATCAGTAACAATCCTAACAACCTGTATAAGTTGATGTAAGTAAAAAGTAGCATACATTTATCCAATTGTCAACGCTTTCATTTTAGCATCATCCTCTATTTTTGATGAACGACCCGCTCGATATGAATCGTCAAATACAGAAGCTCTTCGTTTGTCAGCTGATGACCGTATTCTTTTTCGATGTACTGTCTGATTTTATTAGTGCAGACATACGCGTCGCGGTATTTATTTTTGACGGTTTCAAATAAAAAGTCGTCCCGGCTTTCCATATAGGTTCCGCTGAACAGCCGCTGCGCGAAAAATTTCAAATGGGTAATGAAGCGGTAATAGTGAAGCGATTCTTCATCAAAATCGATATGAAAGTGATATTTGACGATGCTTAAAATCTCCTGCATGACTTTCGTAATATTGACGATGTTCGGCATTTCTTCATTCAGCTCGGCGTTTACGATATGGAGTGCGATAAAAGCGGCTTCATCCTCCGGAAGAGCTGTCCCCGTCTTCTTTTCAATGATGGCCAGCGCCTCTTTGCCGATGGCGAACTCATCTTTATACAGCCGTTTTGTCTCCCAAAGCAGGGCGTTTTTAATATCCAGACCCTTTTTATGCCGTTCGACGGCGAAATGAATATGGTCGGTCAGCGAGACATAAATACTGTCATTCAGCTTCTTGCCGAGCTTTAATTTCGCATAGGAGATAATTTCTTCAGACATTTCCATAAATTCGATCGGAATTTCGTCCAACAGCGTCTTAAATCTTTCTGATACATCTTTATTATCAAGCCTGAAAATCTTCTCGATTCTCGATTCATCCACCGCTTCCCCAGGCTTTTTTTGAAAAGCGATTCCCCTGCCCATGACCACTAATTCCTGACCCTGTTCATTTAAAACACTGATCACATTGTTGTTGATCACTTTGGCAATTTTCACATCGCGCCACTCCCATCTTGTAAGGGGATTTTTTATATTTCTTTTTTCATATGGTACACATTGATTGTACAATCTTTTTGGCCTAGGTCAATATGTTTCAGTCAACGTCCGAAATATTTACATTTTGCAGAATGCCCGATTTATAAAAAAAAGCCGCAGTGCGGCCCTGTAAAAAACCCTCTTAAAAAATGAGCAAAATTCCCGCTGTGACTGACGCCAGACCCGCAAAATAAACGAAGTCTTTTCCGGAAAGCCGCGCTGTTTGATAGTAGGTGCGGTCTTTTGCACCGGTAAACCCTCTCGCTTCCATGGCAACGGCGATTCTTTCCGACTTGCGGATGCCTTGCGAAAACAAAGGCAGCGCATAGCGAATAAACGCCTTCCAGCTGTTTTTTTGCTTATAGCCCCTGATTTTGTGCGCCGCCTTCATTTGCGAAAGCTCAGACTGAAAAAGCGGGACAAAACGGAAGCCGGCCAGCAAGCCATAAGCCCATTTAGGCGACAGCCTGCATTGATGAATCAGGCTCATAATAAACTGCGTCAAATCGGTTGTTGATGTAAACAAAAGACCGTATGTGACAAAGCCGAGCATCCGGAGCGCGATTGTCAGCCCATTGCCGACGCTTTCCTCGGTGACACGGAACCAGGCCCATTCCCAAATCGTTTCCTCGCCTTTTCCAAAAGCGGCCATCATCCAAAAGACGAGAATAAAAAAGACGAGATAAGGCAACAGCCGCTTACTTAAATAAGACAAAGTCCATCCCCCGAAAAAAATTCCGACGGCAACCGCAAACAGCCAAATGAATAGAGTCGGTTTCGGATTTGAAACAAACATGAGCAAGCACATGACCAGGAGGTGGGAAAAGAGCTTGGCGCTCGGGTTCAATGCCGAAAGAAGTGAACCATTGCTTTTCATACGGGAACCCTCTCCTTTCTTTCATGCATGAACCGGTAATGAAGCGGCGGTATCAATGAAAAGCGGCGGACGAGGCCTTGATCAGAAAATAATCGATACGGCGTTCCTTGAAATGCCGCTTTCCCTTGATGAAACACGACGACACGGCCGGAATGCTCATCTACGATGTCCATGTCGTGCGTCACCATCACAATCGTCGTTCCCCGTTCCTGCCGTTCCTTTAACCGCTTGATTAATTCTTGCGCCGTCCTTTCGTCCTGACCGAATGTCGGCTCGTCAAGCAGCAGCAGATCCTGGTCAAACAAAAGCATTGTCGCAACGCTTAAACGCCGTTTCTGCCCGAGGCTTAATGTAAAGGGGTGCACTTTTTGATGAGCGTCAAGTCCGAATTCCCGCAGCAATTCAGCCGTTTTCTTTTCGACCCGGTCCTCCGGCCATCCCCGCTGCCTCGCCCCGAACGCGATCTCGTCAAACACCGTGTCCCGAATAAATTGAAGCTCGGGATTTTGAAAAACAAAGCCGGCCTTCTCATAGAGCGTACGGTCGGACCATTTCTTCAGCTCCCGATCCTCAAGATAAAGGCGCCCTTTTTTGACGGCTTCAAGCCTGATCAGACTTTTTAAAAACGTACTCTTTCCGCTCCCGTTCTCGCCGATGACCGAAATCCATTCTCCCCTTGGAATCTCAAGGGTGATGCCGTCGGCAACGATCTTTTTCCGATAGCCGATCGCCGCGTCGTCTGCGCGGATCAATATGTCTCTGTCAGCTGTAGGCCTGTTTTTCGCCTCCTCCTCTTTCATTTTCAATGTAGAAGAGAGCTTGACGGCGAGCGGATGATCATCTTGTGTGATGACATCTTCCCATACCGCAGGGTACAGTTTCGGCTGCCAGATGCCCGCCGCTTTCATCTCCGGCTGAAAATGTTTCACGATTTCTTCCGGCTTTCCGTCAGCGATGATCTGTCCCTTTCCATTGAAAAGAATGACGCGGTCCATCCACTCGATACAGCCGTCCAGCACGTGTTCGATGAACACCATCGTCTGTCCGCTTTTTCGTGAAACGTTACGAAGCAAGGCAAAGATGTCTTTCCGGCTGGCCGGGTCCAGCTGCGCCGTCGGCTCGTCAAAAAACAGCACTTCAGGCTCCAGAGCGAGCAGGCACGCTAATGCCAGTCTCTGCTTCATACCGCCTGACAAGGTTTCGATCGGCGTTTTCTTATCTATCTTTAATCCGACTTGCTCCATCAGCTCCGAGATGATGCCGTCCATATCTTTTGGGGAGACGGACCGGTTTTCTAGGCTAAAAGCGATTTCCTCATCAACATGAAGCATGCAGAACTGCGAATCCGGATCCTGAAACATAACGCCGGCGCTCTTTCTGCGATTGACCTCTCCGCTGACCTCAGCTTCGACATGTTCAGGAATGATGCCGGAAAGCACGGACAACAGTGTCGATTTGCCGCTTCCGCTCGGACCGAGTATCAGCACTTTCTCTCCCTGCCCAATCGACAGCGAGACCCGGTCTAGGACTGTTTCAGGACGATGATAAAAACGGACGGAAAGGTTACTGCATCCGAGAAATGAACGCATCGGCATCATCCTTCTTCCGCTGTTCCTTCATGATCTCATACTGATTCAGGACTCCCGTTTTCGCAAGCGCTTCGACAACGGCTTTTGCCAGCCAGCCGCCGAGTACAATGCCGCTGATAATTTGGATGATAAGCGTCATGATCAGCGTTTGCGTCGTATAGTAGGCAAAACCGTTCGCCATCAGGCTGTATGTCATGCTTCCGACCGCGGCAAGCGCACCGGAAAGCATAAGGGTAAACAAGTTGTAACGCTTATAGCGAAAGATCGCAAAAGCGATTTCCGCACCGGCTCCCTGGAACACACCGATTAATAATGCTGACAGTCCAAAGTGGCTTCCGGTCAGCAGTTCGACCGCCGCAGCTGCCGTCTCGGCAATCAGCGCCGCACCCGGTTTACGGATGATATAAGCGACAATCGGGCTGGCGATCACCCAAATGCCGAACATAAAGTTCGCTCCGACAGGCCCGACAATTGCTGAAACAGGGATCCACAAGGTGGACCATCCTAAGTAAATGACGCCGCATGCAACGGACAAGATCACTGCCATCACGACTTCTTTCATGTTCCAATTCATCGTCTCACCGCCTCCATTTCCACAGGCCAATCTTCAACTGTATAAGCCATCTCCCAAAAGCCGTATTCAAGCTGACAGCTTTGCAAAAAAAGCTCCTTCATTTTTTCTTTTTCAGCCTTGCCCGCTGTTTCGGCCCATTCATCCAGGCGGGCGCAAAACTTCGTCGTGATTGAATCGGTTCTGTCTCCGTAAAAACAGATCCAGTCATAAAATGGATGCGACGGGTCAGGCTGAACGTCCATCATCAGTTTTTTTCCGATCTCCCAATATGTCCACGGACAAGGCAGCAAGACGGCTAATATCTCTCCCAGCGTGCCTTCGTGCGCCGCCGTCAGCATATGGTGGATATAATGATGGGCAGAAGGCGCAAGCGGATAGCCCTGCAGAGATTCATACTCCACCCCCGCGGCCCGGCACAGGTTGTTGTGCGGGTGCACTTCGCTGTTTAATACAAATGAAATCTGCTCATGAAACATCTCCATGTCTTTCCGGTTTTGACACTTGGAAATTGCAATTCCGTAGATTTGAATAAAAGCGTTCAAATACTCGTAATCTTGCTTCACATAATGAATAAGCTGCTCCTTTTTCAGCTTGCCGGACGCCAGTCCCAATACAAACGGATGCTCAAAAATGGCTTCAAAAATAGGGTTTGCCTCGCGGCGAAGTTCTGCAGAAAAACTCATGTAGATAGCCTCCTCAGCAATCGGTTTTATAAGGAAGGCACAGGGGGAGCGAGCCGCTTTTTACGCAAAAAAGCCGCCCCAAAATGGAGCGGCCTTTGTATGATGAAATCATAAAGACACCGGCTCCACTTCCCTACGCTAGTATGAACTAGATCAGGTTCAAAGGGTCCAAGATCGCTTCTTGTCTCAGCCGGCTTACGGCTCCCCTAGTGGACTTCCTATTACATTAACTTTTACTCTACACATCAATGATTATGATGTCAACCTGAGTTTTTCAGTTTTATTCTTGTATAGAACCGCCGGGTTTCATACAGAAGATGCAGCGGGTAAAAATATTTATGGAAAAATGTTAATTTTCTGAAACCTTTTGCAGGCTTGTTCGTCTAATATAGTGAAGACAAAAAAATTTGGAGGGGATATTTATGATGATGTTTATCTTGATTTTGACAATGGCTGTGTATTTGTTCTATTCTTTCAGCAAAGACAACCGGCCGGCCAAAAGAAACAACAAGAATCATCAGACACTGACTGTTATTAGGGAAAACCCTTTTACCGCCCCTTCCAATGATGTCAATTGCTAACTTGATAGACAACAAGCAAGCCGCCCCATGACGGGCGGCTTTTTACGTTTTTAGGATTGAAATTGTTCCGCTTCAGTCGATCCCTTCAGTGCAGTGGTTGATGAAGTCCCGCCTGTCACAACCTGGGCGACTTCATCAAAGTAGCTCGTTCCGACTTCGCGCTGATGCCTTGTCGCCGTATAGCCGTGGACTTCGCTGGCAAACTCGGCCTGCTGCAGATCAGAATACGCCGCCATTCCGCGGTGCTTATATTGGCGGGCCAATTCAAACATGCCGTGGTTTAAGGCGTGGAAGCCTGCCAGTGTGACAAATTGAAATTTATAGCCCATTTCACTGAGCTGTTTCTGGAAGTTCAAGATGGTGTTGTCATCCAGTTTGGCCTTCCAGTTGAACGAAGGGGAGCAGTTGTAGGCGAGCAGTTTGCCCGGGAATTTTTCATGGATCGCCTGTGCAAACCGGCGGGCTTCTTCAATATTCGGCTCAGACGTTTCACACCAGATCAAATCGGCATACGGCGCATACGCCAAACCTCTCGCAATCGCCTGATCAAGACCCGGCTTTGTTTTGAAGAACCCTTCCGCTGTTCGCTCTCCCGTCAAAAACGGCGCATCATATGAATCGACGTCGCTTGTGATCAGGTCGGCCGCATTCGCGTCCGTACGGGCAATAAGAATGGTCGGGACTCCCATCACGTCTGCGGCGAGGCGCGCGGCAATCAAATTACGCACCGCCGTTTGCGTCGGAAGCAGCACTTTCCCGCCCAAATGCCCGCACTTTTTCTCAGACGACAACTGGTCTTCAAAGTGAACTCCCGCGGCGCCGGCTTCAATCATACCTTTCATCAGCTCGAACACATTCAGCTGTCCGCCGAAGCCTGCTTCAGCGTCGGCCACAATCGGGGCAAACCAATCGATGTCTTCTTTCCCTTCCATATGATGGATTTGATCGGCGCGCTGCAGCGTGCGGTTAATTTTTTTGACAACTTCCGGCACGCTGTTTGCCGGATAAAGGCTTTGGTCAGGATACATGCTCCCTGACAAATTGGCATCAGCAGCCACCTGCCAACCGCTTAAATAAATCGCTTTCAATCCGGCTTTTACTTGCTGCATGGCTTGGTTTCCGGTCAAAGCGCCCAGCGCCGGGACGAAATCCTCTGTGTGGAGAAGCTTCCATAGCTTTTCGGCGCCGCGCCTTGCAATCGTGTATTCAATCTCAAGCGTGCCTCTCAGCCGAATAACGTCAGCCGCCTGATACGGCCTTGTGATCCCTTTCCAGCGTTCTTCATGCTCCCAGCTTTCTGCGAGTTGTTTTTCTTTCAGCATCGCACATTCCCCCATCATATTTTTTCATAAGCGGGTATCGTTAGAAATTCCGCGAATTCATCATCCAAAATCAGCTGTTCAAATAACTGTCCGGCCTCTTCGAACCGGCCGCTCCGAAAATGTTCTATGCCGGCTTCTTCGAAGATTTTCTGCATTTCTTCCTCTTTCATCATCTTGACCATTTCGGCGTTGACTTTCCGGCCATCGTCAAGAACCCCTTTCGGATGGCGAATCCATTGCCAAAGCTGGGCTCTGGAAATCTCCGCCGTTGCTGCGTCCTCCATTAAGTGGTCGATCGGAGCGGCGCCTCTGCCCGACAGCCATGAAGCTAAATAGCGGATGCCGGCGCTGATATTGGTACGGACGCCTGCTTCTGTAATCCGGCCTTTCGGTACTTCCAGCAAGTCTTTTTCCTCGACCTTTACGTCTTCCCGCTTTCTATGAATCTGGTTCGCCGACGGCATATGCTGATTGAATACATCGAGCGCCGTTTGAATCATGCCGGGATGCGCGATCCATGTTCCGTCATGGCCGTCTTTTACTTCACGTTCCTTATCTTCGCGGATTTTGGCAAATGCGGCTTCATTGATCTCAGGTTTGTCTTTAGCGGGAATTTGCGCCGCCATTCCCCCGATCGCATGGACGTTGCGTTTATGACACGTTTGAATCGCCAAGAGGGAGTACGCCCTCATGTTTGGAACCGTCATCGTCACGGCTGAGCGGTCTGGAAGAATGACGTCTTCCCTGTTCCTGAATTTCTTAATAAAGCTGAAAATATAATCCCACCTGCCGCAGTTAAGTCCGGCTGAATGCTCCTTCAATTCATAGAGGATTTCATCCATTTCAAAAGCCGCCAGGATCGTTTCAACGAGAACCGTCGCTTTAATCGTCCCCTGCGGAATGCGCAAGTCGTTTTGCGCATACACAAACACGTCGTTCCACAGCCTTGCTTCCAGATGGTTTTCGATTTTTGGAAGATAGAAATAAGGACCGCTTCCTTTTTTGATCAGCTCTTTTGCATTATGGAAAAAATAAAGGCCAAAATCGAACAGGCTTGCTGACACGGGCTTGCCGCCGATCAGCACATGCTTTTCTTCCAAGTGCCATCCCCTCGGCCTTACAATGATGACGGCGGGGTTTTCTTTCAGTTCATAGCGTTTGCCTTGTTCATTCGTAAAGGAAATCGTCCCGCGAACCGCGTCCCGTAAATTAACCTGGCCGTCAATGCAGTTTTTCCACGTTGGCGAGTTCGCATCTTCAAAGTCGGCCATAAAGACTTTGGCTCCTGAATTTAAAGCATTGATGACCATTTTTCTGTCGACCGGGCCAGTGATTTCAACCCTGCGGTCCTCCAAATCCCGGGGGAGCGGCGCGACCGTCCAGTCCGCCTTGCGGATGTGCTTCGTTTCCGCCAAAAAACCCGGATTCTTCCCTTGATCAATTTCAGCCTGCCTGATCGTTCGCAAATGCAGCAATTCCCGTCTTCTTCCCCCGAAATGTCGTTCAAGACGTCCGATAAACTCCAGCGCTTCTTTTGTCAAAATCTCTTCATACTGCGGATTCATCGATCCGGTTATCTGAGTTCTCTTCTCCTCTGTTTTCATGTCTCCCTACCCCTTTACATGCATTGTTATAAAACAGTTTGCTTACTCGCCTTTTTTGGAAAGACAGCGCTCACATTCCATAAAGTAAGATTCAGCCTGCTCCTCCATCTTTTCACCGCATTCAGGGCAAGTTTTTTTTGGAAGCGTTCTGAAAAATTCCATCGGACTTTTCAAGCTCATTTGTGTCACTCTCCTTTTTATAGAACAGTTTTATGTTTTTAATTTCTGTTGTAGTACAGTATACAGCGCAAAAAGAAAAAAGTACACACCTTTTTCCAAAAAATATTTATTTTTTTCCATTCAAACAAAAATAGATTGTTCTCTTTTTATTCATAACTTGTTCATATTTTTCTTCTAGAATAGGGAACATAAAGAGGTGAAAGTGATGATGAAAATAAAAAACAAACAACTTGATGTCATTCTGATTCTTATTTTGTTGGCAGCTCTTATTCTGAATACATATAACATTTGGCAGGACAATGCCGCCAACCAGTATTACTTGGCGGCGGTCAAAAGCATGACGCAAAGCTTCCACAATTTCTTCTTTGCGTCATTCGACTCTTCCGGATTCGTGTCAGTAGATAAGCCGCCCCTCGTTTTATGGATTCAGACCATATTTGCGAAAATCTTCGGCGTGCATACGTGGAGTGTGATTTTGCCGCAGGCGCTTGCAGGTGCGGGTTCCGTCTATCTGCTATACGCACTGATTAAACCGAAATTCGGAAAAGGAGCCGCCCGCATTTCAGCGCTGGTGATGGCGCTGACGCCGATCGCGGTTGCCGTAAGCCGGACGAATAATATCGACAGCATGCTCGTCTTCACGCTCCTTCTTGGTACATGGTGCCTGATGAAGGCGGTCAAACAAGGCAGGCTGATCTGGCTGCTCGCTGCATTTGGCCTCATCGGCCTCGGGTTCAATATGAAGATGCTTCAGGCATTCATGGTGCTTCCCGCGTTCTTGCTGTTTTATCTCATCGCGGCCCATGCGAATTGGAAGAAAAAAATTGTGTCCGCTGTTTTATCGCTTATTGTTCTCACCGGCGTTTCGCTTTCTTGGGCGCTTGCTGTCGACTATACATCGGCCGACAGTCGCCCGTATGTCGGAAGCAGTCAAACCAACTCCGTGCTTGAACTGGCTTTCGGCTACAACGGCACAGAGCGGCTGCTCGGCCAGACGACGGGCAACGCCCGCGGCGATATGAACGGTTTTAGAGGAGACATGCAGCAGCCGAACGGCAATGCACACACTCAGAACGGGAACAATGCAGCCGACAGCTCCAATGGACAAAATGGCGCGATGCAGCCGCCGGGTGCAAGCAGCGCGACCAACGGCAATGCGCAAACTCAAGACGGAAGCCGTTCATCCGACGGCTCCGATGGACAAAACGGTGCAATGCAGCCGCCGGCTGCGGGCAACGCGACCGATGACGGTTCTCAAGGAGCAAACGGCGGCAGTCAGCCGCCAACCGGAGGCGGACCGGGTGCAGGTCAAGGCAGCGGACAAAGCATGAACATGTTCGGCACCGGTGACGCAGGACCCCTGCGGCTCTTCCAATCTGCTTTATCGGGCCAAATTAGCTGGATGCTTCCATTCGCATTATTCGGACTGCTCGGCATGATCATCAGCTGGCTCCGCAGCCGCCGTGAAAATGCAGGCGAAATGAAAGAAACAATCTTTTGGGCTGCTTGGCTCGTTCCTGTTGCCGGGTTCTTCAGCATCGCCGGATTCTTTCACCACTATTACTTGATTATGCTGGCACCGCCGATCGCCGCACTGTCAGGAATTGGATGGTACGCGATGTACGCCCTTTACAAAAATCACAAAGACTGGGCAAGCTATCTGCTGCCGGCTGCCGTTCTGACAACGGCAGCATTCCAAGTGTATATTTTAAACGCATATACAAGCCAAATCGGCAGCGCCTGGATGTATGTCATGGGCCTCTTGGGGCTGGGTGTCAGCATCGCCTTACTGACGCTGAAGCGAAGTCATCCATTCGGAAGGCAGCTCACCATCATCAGCTTGTGCGTGCTTCTTTTGACACCGGTCTATTGGTCGGCAACACCGATCCTTTACGGAGGAAACAGCGTTCTTCCTGAATCAGGGCCTCAGCTGCAAAGCTCCAACGGAGGCGGAATGTTCAGCTCGGATGTGGACACAGGATTGCTCACATACCTCCGGAAAAATAATACCGGCGAAGAGTACCTGTTCGCGACATTGACAACGGTAACCGCAGCCCCGTATATCATCAATGCCGACGAAAATGTCATGGCGCTCGGAGGCTTCAACGGCACAGACCCGATCTTGTCGATCAGTGAGCTGAAAAACCTCGTCAAAGAAGGAAAAATAAAATACTTTCTGATCAGTGACAACTCAGGCAACAGTGAGCTCGTCTCCTGGATTAAAGAAAACGGAACCGAAATTTCGTCTGATGAATACAACAGTACCACGAACAATACAGACCGCTCCGCACAACAGGGCGCAAGGGGCGGCCTGGGCGGCGGACAGCAGCAAACACTCTACAAGGTTGAGCTGTAGGAAATATGAGGAAGCCCATCGGACTCATCCGATGGGCTTTTGATTATGCTTTTCTAAAAATAACCGGCGGATGATGTTCAATATGGTCAAGAAGTTTTTCTCCATATAGGGTCATCGTTTGCCGCCAAGGGTCGCCAAGCACGCCCCATTCAAAATCCCGCTGGAAAAAGAAATAGTAATCCCCATTTGGAAAGATCGGAACCGGCCAATCCCCATATTCATCTTTAGGAAGCTGTCCGTGCGGACGAAACATATATCCTTCATGCCGCCAATCGAGCGCGTACATCGTCTCCAGCGGATCTGTACACGCTTTGAAGACGCCGATCATCTTCTCCTCCAAATCGGCAAGGAACCGGCCGTCTTCTTTAAACCCAGCGGACACATCATAGACAATATACGGCGTCGGCGGCTTCATCCTTGAACATTGAAGGCCGGGTTTCCATTTGACGACCCGATTCACCTTTGTCCACACTTTATCATTTTCCCGGCTGCTTAAAACGGTCCAGCTCATTTGATATCGTTCTCCTTTACCCATTCAACCGTATAGGTTGGCTTCTGATAGCGCGCTTTCTGCTGGTGTTGATGTTTAACCCTTAATAATTCTCCAATTCCGCCAAAATGTCTTCCAAAAGAATATCGACCGGCAATGTAATCGCGTCTTTTGAATTGAAAAAGATGGACGGCTGAATCCCGTCTTCTTTCATGCCCGGCAGCCACTCATTCACGAATTCTTCGAGATCGATCGGCCTGGCTGTGCATTCCCTCCATTCCTGTTCTGCGCACAATTCGGCGTAGTCCTTTGCCGGCCAGAACGGAATCAATTTGCCGCCTTGATCATCCTCCGTCATCACCCATCCGTCGCCATATAATGACCAGACCTCTTCAAAGTCGGCGATTCTTTTAATAAAATACTCGTACCGCTTCTCTTTCGAAGCCTTTAATAAAGCCTCGACTTCTTTTTTGTTCAGCCTTGGCACGATTCGTTCAATGCGTGAAACATCATATGTATGGCAATAAAATTGGAATGTCCCGTCTTCATAATCTTCAACAACATAATTGATATTCTCCCAGCCGGCGTTTAATTGATCGATTTTGAAACCGCCATGCCGGCTTTCAAAATCGGTTAACCGAACAGAAGAAACCTCCTTAAATGTCAAATCAATATGATAGCTGTCATTCTCATCTTCATAGAGAACCGTCATGTCGATCGAGCTGATGTCTTTTCCTTCATGAAATTCTTTGTAGTATTGAAACCGGATAATTTCTTTAATATGAACCGGTGAAAACTCGGGTATTTCTAGATTAAGCTTTTCGTGTTTAGACAACTCCACTATAGTCACCTCTGTATGGTTATGGTCAAGTCTTCCTGCGGTTTACAATCGAACACAACAATCTCCTGACATTTTCATGCATGGCAACCACATGAAAAGTCTCAGGGTAATTTTCGATTTTGTTCTTTGGATAAACTTCAAAAAACGTTTTTTCTAGTGATTGGCGTTGCACCTTAGGCATTTTTTTATCCGCCAAAACGTAACCTAAACTGCCGGCGACGAGCGCAAAATACTCGTAAAAATCCCCTGACAAGCCGTGCCCGTCTTGTTCAAACGCATCCAAATCTGCCGGAAGCGGTCCTGACAAGCGCTTGTCCATATCCTTCAGTTGATTTACAGTATCAGCATCAAGCCGATAATATCTGTATCTTTTCTTCATTGTCCTTCACCCGCAGATCGTAAAAATTCTGTTTTATCAAAAGAAAAGTGGATCTCAATTATTGCCTACATATTGCTCATCACCTTTTACAATCACATTTATATACCTTTAGCTTCGACTTAGAATACGACATTCCGGAAGAGAGCAAAAAATATGTTTCGCCGAAGAAAAACGCCCCTTTGATGATGCATTATTCCACGACATAGACATCAGTCGCATCAAATTCAAACCAGATGACCTTCTCCTTTGATTCAATATGTACATCAACCTTTTGAGTCACGCTATTAAAATATTTTTTATTGTTAACCGGGGCTGCTACTAAAACAACAAAATCATTGATTGAAGCAAGAAAAGAGAGGTATTCTGTCAGCTTGTGTCTTTCTAGCAGTTCTTCTTTAGTCAACATGCACTCAACGTGGATGAGCCTTTTCGATAGGGCATTTACAGCAAATTGTTTATCTTCAATGAATGGGTTCATTTCATCTATGAAATCGGGCGTTCCCATAATTTCGATAAGAATCTGGTTAAAATCGAGATGTTCAAAAAATGTAATGAGGTCATTGTTTGACAGAAGATCGGATGAGTACAGTGAATGGTAATGCAGAAGGTTGATCACATCCAGATTTCCTATACTCGTCAAAGACTCGGTATTTAATTTACACACGGACCGCACTCCTTCTAGTTAATCCAGGTCAGATATGATAGCTTTTGTCTGCTTTCCTTCATAAAGTCACTATTTGCAGCATTCCGTTCTAACTCAAACAATTCTTGAATGGATATATCCGGAAAGGTTTCGTCTAATAAACGGTTTCTTCGATTTGTATACAATACACGAGCGAGCGGCTCATGATTTGAGCTGATAACCTTAAAGGTATAATCGATAATATAGCTTTCTTGTAAACACATTGCCGCGAAGACATGTTCTTTTAATAAGTCTTTCCCTATTTCTGCTGAAGCCGCCTCGTCCATTCCCTTGTAAACCTTATTGAACAGAATGCAGACCGCACTACCTTCATATTCATCTATCATCTGCATGATATGAAAGTAAGTGTTATGGCTGTCAGGCACAATGATTTTATCCCCAATTTTATAATTTTGTCCTTTAGGAATCTTATAGTTCGCAATCTCTTCTTTAAAACTGTCGCGCAGTTCTTGAGAAACCATAAAGGAGGGATTATGCAGTTCATTTATAACCGCGGCCACTTCAAACACTTTTTGGCCATCCCGATAGGAAACTGAGGTTCCATCGGCTTCTGAATCAAAAGCTACCCTCCCGAGTCCTCTTTGTTTTAATTCTTTTCTAATGAGAGAGACAGCCCGCTCTGTCGTTTCTTGATTCAATAATGCCGCCACATCTGCATAAAACCAATATTTTTTGATGACAGAGTCGGGAAAGTAGATATCTATTTTTCCTAATCGAAACGTTCGTTGCTGCACTTTCTCACCTCATCAATGGGGCCGTTCCAGTATTCTTCTATCCAATCCTTTAGTTCCTCTTTATCATGCAAATATGTTTCAGGTGAATCCTTTAAATCGAATCCGCTTAGTAAAATCAACAAATTCCATACCCTCTCATCTTCTACTTCCGGATCGTCAGCGTATACATAACCCCCTGCCCAATCCGAAAGTTCCTCTCTCGCCAAATCTCCTTTTAACACCTGTTTCATTTTGCAGATACAGTCCGATAATTCAGGTTTTTCCACATCTAACACCTCTTTTGTTATCGAATGTGATTCTCCCCATAGGCTTTCTAAACATGCCTTAGTCGATATCGTAATCTTCCCACTGTTTCCAATCATTATTTGGGACCCCTGCACAAACCGGACCTTGTCCAGTTTCAAGATATTCTGCAAATGATTGAAATGAAACTAATTCACTTGGGCTAGTTAAATAATCGGGATACTCCCAATTCTCTGTTTCATACACTTCTTCATAATCGCATTGTAGTCCTAATTCATTCAGAAGATTTTCGGGTTTTATCCAAAGAGCCTCTCTGAAAGAAGGATCTTCAAACAAGTTTCTAAATTATGTTTTCCACGCTCCTTCTTTTGTCTGTTTTTGGTATCTGTTTCTCTGGTTAGCTTTTATACAGTAAAGAGTCTCCACAATTTCAATTTTGGCTACTTCGCTTAATTGATCCAGATTACTTTCATGATATGTTACCAGCTCACCTGCTTTGGTCGTTAAAGAGAAGTCGTCCATAATGATTAAGCTGTAGTTGTCTGAAAAACTGTTGCTGTATGCATGAATAGACAGAAAAGGCCCTTTATCATCTATTTGAAAGCACTGTATTGAAAGTAACCAATCATCTTTATTTAATCGCATTAACGTACATTTACTGCCGATATAGTTACATTCGCGCCATTCAAAAATCGGTCTGTTTAATTCACTAAATTCACCGTCTAATAAACTAAGAATTTCTCTGCTTTTAATCAATGGATTTCTCCCTTAAATACTTTTTAAAAATAATCGACAGAATCTGTGGATGCCCACATTGGCCACTCTGTATTTCCATTGGCATAGTCTGATAGATATGTTGCTTTTTTGCGGCATATTGCTTCGGCAATTGATTGAAAGAAAGGAGAAAGACTTGGCAAATCCTTTTCTGTTTCTGGATGTATCCACGTTTCTGTTGAATACAATTGGTCATACATTAACGGGAGATCAGCAGTTTGGAGTTGTTCATGTTTTGTCAGCCAGAGAGTGTCGAGAAATAAACGGTTTTTACTCATCTGCCTCAAACAGGTAATCCATTCATTCTCCGCATTAATATTTGCTTGCACTTTTTGCTCAATGAAAAAATGAAATACTTTCTCTCTAAGGACAACGCTAAACGGATTTTTTGTGAAGCCGGTTTCCACATCCTCCAACTCTAATTTGTTTCCTTTTTCGTCCAAAAACGCAAACGGCTCATCAACTAAAAAGCTTACTTCATGATTGGTTACTTGATTGCCCATCGCATGAAAATCAATAGCCGGTCCCAATTTTGACAATCCGAACAACTGAAACGTCAAGAGCCAGTTATCCCCTTCAACAAATACCGAAAGTTTGCCTTTTACGAAATCGAAATTTCCGTTATCAAGCAACGGAAACTCTCCCTTTTTGAATGAATCATCAAGCAATGCAAGAATCGCTTCTTTATTTTTGAGCACGATCATCACCCCCGTTTTGCCTTTTGCTAACACTTTTTGGTTTTTTGTGTAATTAAATTGCTATTCGTCTAAAACGCCTTACCACTAATCCAATTCCGAAAGCTCATGGTGTTTTATGATCGTTTAACAGCTACCATGGCTACTCCTAGTTAATATATCAGGCCACACACTGGATATTTATTTATGTTTCATACTTAATGATATCTTCCATTGAAATGCCGTTAGAATACTTCATTAGAATCGTCTCTATACATAAATGGCCGAATATTCCTATGGGGTTATAAATGGCCTTACCTGTTTTCTGATCTACTTCTGTTAATACATCATCTCCACCTAAAGAGCCTTCTTTTCCTTCACTAATAAAATATTTTCCTTCCTCATAAGTAATAAATCTTAATTTGGATTCATCATATTGTTTCAACAAATCTTGAGTTGCTTTAGAAACAACCTTCCAATCATCCTGCAAAAAACCAGTGTAACTTGTATTTGCTACAAATAGCTTATTTTCTTCTTTTAGTAAATCACGTATCATAGCTTTACTCAGCTTTTGATCTACAAAAATGTCATAATACTGAATTAGCACATCATCATCTTTACGTTTTGCCAAGTTTCCTTCCAAAACCCATGCATAGCTGTATTTATTTATCTCCTCTAAGGGAATCTCAATAATAGCGCCGGGCACAATTTTTGACAGGGACTTAGCTTTTTTTGTTGAAGCTTTTATATCTGTAATTTGTCTTTCGTTTAGCTCCGGAAAAAATGAATCTCCATTTGTGTTCAATACATGAAGCAATGTTACGAAAAATTCGTCTAAAGCCGGTTCCCTATCCAAATGCTCCTTGGACATTTTATAGAATTTCTCTACCGCATCGTGAAGGATATCCAATCCGTCATCACCGATCATAATGTTCTTGTTTTTATGTTCTTCTTCCCAAATGCCCAATAGAAAGCTCCTTTCAACTCTTTCTTCTCTATTGCAACTGACAGCAAGTATTCATAGCGTTTCTTCCGTATGTATACAGCCGCCTGTCCAGTACTATTTTAAATGTTTCTGTACCTGGACAACCGCAAGC
Source organism: Bacillus sp. PK6-026 (assembly GCF_054161455.1). Taxonomy (NCBI): domain Bacteria; kingdom Bacillati; phylum Bacillota; class Bacilli; order Caryophanales; family Bacillaceae; genus Bacillus; species Bacillus sp. PK6-026. The sequence goes on from NZ_CP096418.1 coordinate 4,204,179, forward strand.
TGTGGAATTAACCAAGGTATCGTCAAACAATCGCTCTTTTGTATCAAAATGGTTGAATCACAAACTCATAATCAACGGTATCTCTTTTTCAGCATAGATCACTTTTTCCATCGTTTAGCTTCATTATTATCTATATTTTAACCGATGCATAGAACTGTTACAATATTCCTAAAATATTTAAGGGATTAAAACCCAATAAAAATTACATTTTTTTATATTCATTGAGCGAAGCAAAAAAGGCTGCCCCCCCTCGGGAACAGCCCTTTCATTCGTCTCTGATGCTGCGGCCGAGATTCCACACGGCTCAGCTACAGCGCCGACTTGATCACTTTCTTACCGTAAAGAACGGACAGCAAACCGAAAATAGAATACAGAACGGTGTACAGCACCATCACGATGATCATCGGCGTCCGCACCTCTGCTCCGAATAAGAACCAGCCGGATTGGACAGCAAAGTAACTGTGAGACAGGCCGATAACCAATGGAATTCCGAAATTATACATTTGCTTGATTCGTATCCCCTTCAGAAGATCCCCGCGCGTGAAACCAAGTTTTCTCAAGATCGTGTAATTCGGTTTCTCATCTTCGCTTTCGTCCATTTGTTTAAAGTAAAGGATGCATCCTGATGTGATCAGAAACGTAAGTCCTAGAAATCCTACGATAAACATGGCAAGTCCGAAAAGCGATTTTTGAGCTGTGCTTGCATCGAGGAGCGATAAATGCTGATCGTTTTGATTCACTGTTGCAAACAATTCATTTGCCTGCTGAATCTGATCTTCATCTTTTAAATTGATCCCGTAAAAAAGACTCGACTTCTGCTGTAATTTTGGATCTTTGTCTTGGCTCAGACGTTTAAACAGCGCATCATCCACAACGGCTACAGGCAATCCGCCGCTGGTAAAGTTGAAGGATAAGAGGGACTCTTTTCTCAGCCCTAAATAGTTTAATGGAATCGTCTCATGCTCGCTCTTTACCTTAATGGCCCCCGTCTCTTTTAAAGCCATAAGTTTCTGGAGAAGGTCGTTATATCCTGAGAAAATGACGTCTCCTTTGTGCACGTCAATCCCGTCAATCTCTGCATCGCTGACTACGGCGAGGGGTAATTTCCCCGGGTCACCAGCCATATTTTCAGGATCCCCTTCGACAACTTGTTCCAGATTGAAAGTCGCCTGAATGACATGAATTTCTTTTTTGCTGTATGAAATGTTGTTTTCATCCAATAGTTGTTCGAACCGTTTTGCATCCTTTTGATTTGTCATAGCGAAATCAGCCGCCACATTTTGTTCGGCGGCTTTCTCTGCAGAGTAGTACGAAATATAGCACAAGGATAACAAACCGATCGCCAGTGCCGTAACAGTGGTGATGATCGTTAATAATAGAGCGTTTGATTTCAGCCGGAACATGATCGATGAAAGGGACAGCACTTCATAAATATTTAAGTAGCCTCCTTTGCTTTTGCGGATGATGTTGGAGACAAAGCTGACCGATCCTTTATAAAAGAGGTACGTTCCGATGATAACGGTACCGAGAATAAAGCTCATCGCATAAAACAGCTCATCTATGGTCTTGAATTTTCCGCTGAACAACTCAGTGGAAATGTAATATCCCGACAAAATAAACAAGATGCCCAATAAACCAATGATCATTTGAAAAACGGATATTCTCTTTACCTTATCTTCCGTAGCTGATGTCGCTTTAAATAATGATAAAATGCTTTGCTTTTTGATAAACGTATAATTCATCACCATCACCAGCAGGTAGATTCCGCAGAATACAATGACAGTTTGCACAAGCGCTTCTCCGGAAAAATTCAATTCGGTTTCAGCTTGAACATCTACTATTTTAAATAAAGTCATAAGCACGAGCTTTGAGATCGAAAACCCGGCAAACACCCCTATGACCAAAGAGCCGAAATACAGCATGACATTTTCCAAACTTAAAATGCGGAAGATTTTTTGCTTCCTCATGCCGATTAGCTGGAATAAACCGATTTCTTTGCTGCGCCGCTTAATAAAAATCGTATTGGCATACAAAATAAAAACTGCTACTACTGCCACTAGAAGAATGGAAGCTGCTTTCAAAGCCGCTGCGCCTTTTATCGATGCCTTCACTTCATCGATCGCCGGATCATATTGCAGCGTAACAAACGCAAAATAAAGCGCCACGCTGAAGATTAACGCAAACACATAAAGGTAATAGTTCCGTATATTCTTTTTCAGGTTGCGGAAGATCAGCTGATTAATACTCATGCTGAACCCCGCCTAACACGCCTTGCGTTTTCATGATGTCCTGAAAGAACATCTGCCTGTCTTGTCCGCCTTTATTCAGCTGCGTATAAATTTGTCCGTCTTTAATGAAAACCACTCTGCTGCAGAAGCTCGCGGCGACGGGATCATGGGTGACCATAATGATTGTGGCCCGGCGCTTTTGATTTAACTGGCTCAGCTTGTTTAACAAGTCTGATGCGGATTTCGAATCAAGCGCACCGGTCGGTTCGTCAGCGAAAATAATGCTCGGTTCATGAATAAACGCCCTGGCTGCTGATGTGCGCTGTTTTTGCCCGCCGGAAATTTCATTCGGATACTTATTCTTCAGCTCAAAGATGCCTAATTCTTTCGCGACTTCCTCAAATTTTTGACCGGCTTCTTTTTTTGATATTTTCGTAATCGACAGCGGCAGAAGGATATTTTCTTTCACTGTCAGCGTATCGAGCAAATTGTATTCTTGAAAGATAAATCCTAAATGCTGCTTCCTGAATTCAGCAAGCTGTTTTTCCTTCAGATTCGTCATCTCAGCTTGGTTGATGTTAATCGTTCCGCCGCTCACCTGGTCAATAGAGGACAGAACATTGAGCAATGTTGTTTTGCCTGAACCTGACGGGCCCATAATACTGACAAATTCACCCTTTTGGATCTGAATGTCAATTCCCTTTAACACTTCGTGTTTATTGTGCTTATTTCCATAGCTTTTTCGTATTTTTTTCGCTTCTAAAATCATCATTTTTAAAATCTCCTTTTGACTGGATATTTTTATTATAGAAAGGAGGACAGCCGTTTTCCTTCGATTCAGCGAACAAAAAAGAAAAGCGTGTGACACTTTTGTCACACGCCAAGCACACGGGAAAATTCGTTCCGCTTCGGAAAAATCAGCGTAAAGGTTGTCCCCGCTCCCGGTTTAGAATCAACCTCGATATGAATCAGGAGCGGCTTTGCCGCTTTTTTCGCCAAGTACAGCCCCATTCCCGTGGCGGCCTGATCATGATGCTCCGTTGTTGATGTGAAACCTTTGTCAAACACACGCGGTATATCTTTTGGATCGATGCCCCGTCCAAAATCTTGAACTGCGAGATGCACCTGGCCATCTTGTTCATAGCTTTTAATCAAAATATCGGATGCTTCGCTGTATTTCACTGCGTTTGTCAGCAGCTGCCTCATGATAAAAGACAGCCATTTCGCATCGCTGAGCACTTCCCCGGCCTCAAGCTGTATATCAAACCCGATCCCTTTTGGAATGCACCATGATTGCAAATCTTTTAGTTCTTTAAAGATTAAAGGTTTGAGCTCTAGAGCTTCAAGAGACAAGTCATTTTCGATAAATGACATCCGCTTTTGATGAAGCTGGCGATCGAGCAGCAGGTGAACGCGCAGCCATTCATAGTCGAGTCTCGATTTTAATGATTGATCGTCAATCGTCTCCATGATCAAATGCATGGCGGTAAGCGGCGTTTTGACTTCATGTATCCAGGCCATGAGCTCATCTTTTTCATTCTCCAATGCCAGGCGATGCTGCGCCGCCTCTTGCTTTAACTGTTTCGTTTGTTCGGCTATGCTTTTTTCAATCATCGTTTCGAAAGGCGTTTCCGCCTCTCGAATGTTTGTCACATCGAGATTGTGATCCCATTCTTCCAGGCTTTTATAAAACTTCGTTTCCCTCCGAAAGCGGACAAGTACAAAAACGATAAAAATAAATGAAGACAAATAGGTCATATATAAAATCGATGCAAAAGGAATGGATGAATCGACATAAGCGATAAACAGAAAGACGATCTGCTGCAAGACAAATATGGCGATCCAGCTTCGCCTCTCGGTCAAAAACGCTTTCAGCATTCTCATCATCCTTCTTCTTTCGCCATATAGCCCTGGCCGACCTTTGTCTCAATATATTGCCCCAAGTTCAAGGTATCCAGTTTTTTTCTCAAACGGTTTACGTTGACCGTCAGCGTGTTATCGCTGACAAAACGCTCATCGTTCCATAAGCTTCTCATCAATTCTTCCCTGCTGACAATTTTGTTTTTTTGGTCGATCAATTGTTTTAAAATGAACATTTCATTCCTCGTCAACTCGATCGACCCCGCCTTATTGCTGACGCGGTTTTGCTCGGGATCAACGGTTGCACCGCACCACGCTTTCTTCAGAATCTCAGGCTCCGTATTATAGTCGTAAACACGGCGGAAAATCGCCTGGATTTTGGCAATCAGCACGTCAAAATGAAACGGTTTCTGAATATAATCATCTGCTCCAAACTGCATGGACATGACCATATCAGCAGGATGGTCGCGCGAAGATAAAAAGAGAATCGGAACGTTGGAACGGGAACGGATCTGCCGGCACCAATGAAACCCGTCATATTTCGGCAGCTGAATATCGATAATGACGCAATCGGGCTTAATCGCCGCAAACTCCTGCATCACTTCGCTGAAATCGTCGATGCCGTACACCTCGTATGACCACCCGGTTAACCGTTCTTTTATTTCCTGAAACAGCGATTCATCGTCTTCGATCAACAGCAGTTTAAACATTTGCCTCACCGCGCTTTTTGTCTTTTTTCTAAGACAAGTGTATAGCAAATCGTTTTCATGCGCTACAGAGAAAAAAGCTGTCCTGTAAAGGACAGCCATTTTAAATATCACAAACTCTCGCCATTCGTTTCGATCACTTTTTTATACCAGTAAAAGCTTTTCTTTCTCGTTCTTGCAAACGTGCCGTTTCCTTCATTGTCACGGTCGACATAAATATAGCCGTAGCGTTTTTTCATTTCAGCGGTGGACGCGCTGACCAAGTCGATCGGGCCCCATGATGTGTAGCCGATTAAGTCGACGCCGTCTGCGATCGCTTCTCTTACTTCTTTTAAGTGATCGCGCAAATAGTTGATTCTGTAGTCATCTTGTATCGAACCGTCTTCTTCGACGACATCGACGGCGCCGAGCCCGTTTTCAACAATGAAAAGCGGCTTTTGATAGCGGTCGTACAATGTATTCAGCGTAATGCGTATTCCTTTAGGGTCGATCTGCCAGCCCCATTCGGACGATTCAAGGTACGGGTTTTTAACCCCTCCGAGCAAGTTGCCTCCCGTTTTTGCCAAATCTTTCGGATTCGTGCTCGCAACCATTGACATGTAGTAGCTGAAACCGATATAGTCGACTGTGTTTTCCTTCAGAATGTCTTCATCACCTTCAGCCATCTCAATCGCAATTCCATTTTCCTTAAAGAAGCGCTTCATATAGCCCGGATAAGCTCCGCGTGCCTGTACGTCCGAGAAAAACAGCGTTTTTCTCTCATTTTCCATCGCGGCGAGCACGTCTTCCGGTTTTGGCGTCATCGGGTATGTCGTCGTTGCGGCAATCATACAGCCGATTTTAGCGTCCGGAATAATATCCTTGCCTGCTTTTACCGCAAGGGCGCTTGCGACAAATAGATGATGCGCCGCTTGGTACATCGCATTTAACTGGTTTTCGCCTTCTTCAAATACAAGGCCACCGCCTGTAAACGGCGCATGCAGAACCATGTTGATTTCGTTGAACGTCATCCAATATTTCACTTTGTCTTTATAGCGGGTGAAAACCGTTTTCGCATAATGTTCATAGCACTCGATCACTTTCCGGTTTTTCCAGCCTCCGTATTTTTTAATTAAACCGAGCGGCATTTCATAGTGGGATATCGTCACGACTGGCTCAATATTGTATTTTAATAGCTCATCAAAGAGGCGATCGTAAAATTCGAGTCCCTCTTCATTCGGTTCACTTTCATCACCGTTAGGAAAAATCCGCGTCCAGGCAATCGATGTCCGAAACGCTTTAAATCCCATTTCGGCGAAAAGAGCGATATCTTCTTTGTAGCGGTGGTAAAAATCGATGCCTTCGTGATACAGGTTCAATGACTTCATCGACTCATCGAATGGATACATGACCCCGTTCGGCGACACATCAGCTGTCGAGAGCCCCTTTCCGCCGACATTATAGGCGCCTTCTACTTGGTTTGCGGCAACCGCTCCGCCCCATAAAAAACCATCAGGGAATTTTTTCGTTTGTTCAGTCATATCATTTCACCTCATCCAAATTTGTCGAGCTTTCCTCTCTCTATGCCAGCGCGATCAGCGCTTCCTCAATGTCAACGCTTTCATCTGTTTTCAAAGGCTTGATCGACTGGTACCGGTCCGTATTTGTGATGATAACCGGCGTGATTAACTGATAGCCTGCATCCTTAATCGCATCCATATCAAATGAGACAAGCTGGTCTCCCGGCTTTACAGCGTCTCCTTTATTGACATGCACGGTAAAGTGCTCACCGTTCAATTTCACCGTATCGATTCCGATATGGATAATAATTTCTGCCCCATTGTCGCTAGTGATGCCGAGGGCGTGCTTCGTTTGAAAAACGGTCGTGATCGTGCCTGATACAGGCGACACCACTTTGCCTTCTTCTGGCTCAATGGCAACACCTTTTCCCATGACTTCTCCTGAAAATGTCGCATCATCCACTTCACTCAATGCTTTGACTTCGCCTTTCAGCGGGCTTTGAATAATTTCTTCGGCGGCCGCGTTGCCTTGAGGTTCGTCTTTAGCCTGAACTTCATCTTCCTGTGAAGGCACATCTTCAAACCCTAGCAGATAAGCGATAATCGTCGCTGCAAAAAACGCTATAACAAGGCCAATCATCGCCTGAACGAATGTAGGGCCGATAAATGTCGGAATGCCAGGCAATCCGGCGTTGCCTCCAACAATGTAGGATGCAACTCCTGTGACACCATAAAAAGCACCGCCGACGGCTGCACCGAGAAGCGCTGAGACAAACGGCTTTTTCAGCCTCATGTTGACACCGTACATCGCCGGCTCCGTGATTCCCATCAACGCCGTGATGCTTGTCGTCATCGACAACGATTTGAACGTCTTATTTCTTGAGCGTAAAAAGACTGCGAATGACGCGCCCGCCTGCCCCATATTGGCCAGAAACATGGCCGGCATCAAGTAGTCGTATCCGTTTTGAGTAATATTATTAAGCATAATTGGCACCAGCGCGTAGTGCATTCCCGTCATAATGATGAGAGAGAACGTTCCGGCCAACAGAACCATTGCAATGAGGCCAGCATGCTGGAATAAATAATTCACACCGACAGATAGATAGTTTCCGATAATCGCTCCGAGTGGACCGACCGTGATCAATGTAACGGGCACGACAATCAGCAGGGTGAAAGTCGGAACAAAGATGAGTTTCAAAGAAGTCGGGGTGATTCTATCAATCCATTTTTCTACATAAGATGAAATCCAGATGGCAAGCAAAATCGGAATCACCGTCGACGAATACGTGGCAGCGGTTACAGGCAATCCGATAAAGGAAATGCTTTCCCCTGAACCGAGGAGCGCTGTCAGATCGGGATGCAGAATCGCCGCTCCGATCGCCGCAGCAACATAAGGGTTGCTGCCGAATTTTTTCGCTGCACTGACCGCAAGCAATAAAGGCAGGAAGTAGAACGCACCGTCGCCGATAGCAGTCAGAATAGTGTGCGCCTGGCTATTCTCGCTCAGCCAGCCGAACGTCACGGCTAACGCTATAATCCCCTTGATCATACCCGCACCGGCGATCGCCGGCAGAATCGGTGTAAATACGCCGGAAATGACATCAAAGATGGCGCTCATCACATTTGTCTTTCCTTCTGCTTTCTGCATGCCAGCCTTTCCCTCGCTCAGTCCGCTGTTTTCGATAATCGCTTTGTAAACGTTAGGCACATCATTTCCAACGATAATCTGAAACTGGTCGCCGCTGATGTTGGTGCCCATTACAGCCGAAAGACTTTCCAGTTTCGCGCGGTCTGCCTTCGCATTGTCATAAAGGTTGAAACGCAGTCTTGTCATGCAGTGAATCACGCTAAGTACGTTCTCTTCACCGCCCACGAGTTGTAAAATGTCCTTCGATACTTTATTATAATCCATATGAGTACCTCCTCCTTTGGGGGAATCCGCCGGACTGAAGGTGGCCGCCTTCACCCGGCTTTTTTATTGGCTTGGAACCGCAATGAATCCTCGGAATCTCACATCACCTCCTCATTTTGGGTATAAAAAAAACCTAAATTACGCCGGCTTGAATGGGACGATGTCCCAGAAAGCTGTACGCAACTTAGGTTTTGCCTGCAAAAGCAGTAACAATCCTTAAGAAACTTGCTGATATTAGTTTGTAACTATACTGTAGCACCTGTTTTTGTTCATGTCAACGCTTTCATTACAATTGTCTCATAAAAAATAGAATACACGCAAACTAGAAACTAAGACTTTATACCTTTATTTCTATGTTTTCTAGCTTTCGCCGCCTTTTTCATAAGCAATGCAGGGTTTCGCCTTGCTTTCCTTCGTGCTGCCGGCTGTGCAACTGCGTCTTTCGGTTCCTGCTGCTTATGAAGAATGAATCCGGCGGCCATGAACGGAATCCCTGATAAGTTTGTGAAAATGTTTTTAATGCCCATCGCTAAAATAAAAGAGCCCCATGGAGAAAACGGATCTTTTTTGATTTTCACGTAAGCGGTGATTTCCAGGGCAATAAAAATGACCGACTGTACTAAAATTACAATCAACAAGCACAAAATGAACAAGAGAGCCAAATTAAACAACGTGCCTGAGTAGATCATCAACTTCAGCGCGGCCACGAAAGTCCCAGCCTCCATATATCCGTCCGTGACATTCGGATTCCAAACGGCATAAACGTCAAATTGATGTTTGAAATGAAAAAACAAAAATAATATAAACAACCAATATATGCTATGTAAGCTAATGCCTAATAAAATGAGTCTGTTTGCTGTTTTGTTTTGCAATATTGTTCCTTCTTTCGTTTATGATTGAAGAGAATGAAACGTCTCTTCCTGCTTTGGCGGAAACGCCTTTATTTCGTTGCTGTCCAGGTCTTCCTGTAATATGCAAACCTTTTGAATCTGCCTGTTTTGATAATGGTGAAAATAGTAGCTGCACGTCTCGCTGCACATCACCGCCGTATATTGGGTGTAATCGTCTTCGCCATTGTCAGTCATGACAATCCCTTTGGGAATATTCATATTGGAGAGAATATGAAACGCGGCAGAAACGCCTTCTGTTTCGTTGGACACGGGCTTCATGTGCTCTTTCAAAACTGCCGCCCTGACAAAACGGGATGGCGGTGTAAAATCTCCCGGCAATCCGGACAGCCCGGAACCTTGGCCAAAAGCCGACAGCGTCAGGTCTCCCATCTTTTTCGCGGCAAACTGTCCCGGCTGAAGACCGATATAATTGCGCAAATTGGTCAAATGCCAAGGAAAATCCGGACTGTTCGTCAGCACGCCGACCGGATTATCATGAATTTGAATGCCTCCGGCCGCCGGTTCAACAACGATGCTCGCACCGGAGCGGTCCGTTAATAGCCAATGAAGCGGCGTCACCGTACTGAGCAAGCTGACCTCTCTCTCAACAATGTTTACGGAAACAGCCGCTTTTTTCACTTCCTCCAAATCGCCGCATTCCGACAGCACCCATGTCACAAATTCGTGCGGCGCAAGATTGCGGCATTGCTCTTTCGTCTCGCTTTCATACACAGCATAATCCGGGAAATAAAGCGCCGCGCAAGACAATCCTTTTTCATTCACACCATCGGCAAACAGCGCATTATTGAGCCTTCTGCCCATCCCGATAAACGCATACCGGCCGGCATGCTCGCTGCCGTCTGCTTCACTTTTCCATTTGTAGCGACGCGGATGCAACAGCACTTCCCCGTTAAGCTCAAAATCAAAATCCATCGTCCTCGCCAATAAATGCTCCCGACCCGCAGTCGTCAACGTGATACTTGTACACATGGCGCTCCATCCTTTTTGTTTGATATTACACTTCGTGAACTATTTTTATGTTATCGAATTGGAAAAGATTCGTCAAAATGAAAGGGGTTATTTATAAAAATGACCTCCAGAACAGAGGGCATTTTTAATCACACTATTTACTCCCCCAAACAGCATCTCCCTCACGAGACAACGCACTAAACGTCATCACCTTCCGCTCAGAAGATGCATCCCACTGGCGCAAAAATACGCCGTCATATGTTTTTCCGTCGAGCTTGAGTTCGATTTTGTTGTCTCCCGTGTTCTTCCACGTCCCGGCCGCTGCGCCGGTTATTTTGCCGTTTTGATTTAAGCGGATTTCTTTCGATTCTTTAATATCTGCGGATATATCTTTACCATGACGCACCAATTCGTAGGCGCCAATCACATCTGACTTTTTCACCTTGTCGAGCTTCTCTCCGGCATAGCGGTGAGGGGCGGCAACCGGCCAGCCTTGTTTGTTCATCAACAGTTGGTGGACGCGGACTTCGTGCTCCTCGCCCCGTCCCGGGAAGCGGGTGTGGAAGATTAAATACGATTTGCCGTTTTTTTCATCGTAAAAGGCAGAGTTATGGCCCGGCGATACATAGCCGTTTTGATTGCTAAATGAGAAATTCCCCATCAGTTTGACACCGTACGGTTCGATTGAGCGATCGTCAAAAAACGTTCCTTCTTTGCCGCGGACGTCAATCATCGCATGGCCTTCTGCGTCATAATAAGGGCCGTCAGGGTTTTTTGAGCGGGCGACGCGAATGTTGTACCCGCCGTCAGCGGCAAGCCCTCCGAAGGACATGTACAGGTAGTAATACTGTGTTTCAGGATTGTAGAGAATGTATGCGCCTTCAATCCGACTGTGATTGCCGCCGATCAGCTTTTTGCCGTACCCCTGTCCCGGAAGCGGAAGTCCGGTTTTCTTATCCATTTCTAAAATAAAAATTCCCCCGGAATAGGAGCCGTACACCATCCACAGCTTTCCTTTTTGATCAAAGAATGTATGCGGATCGACGACATTTGGGTGCTTTGTCGCGTCATAAGGCGTGCCGTCATTGCTGATCCCGTCCATTCCCGACTTCAGGAAAATGCCTTTATTTTTGTATGGGCCTTCAATGTCGTCCGCGACAGCAAGTCCGAGCGCAGATCTCGGAGAATCCCCGCGGCAGGCGTTGTAATACATATAAAACTTGCCGTCCTCAAGCTGGGTGACATCAGGCGCCCACAACGTATCAGATTCAGCCCATTCAAAGGCCTCTTTTAATTCTTCATATACGTTCGGAATCAGAGGATTGCCGTCGTGGACACTCGAGGAAATTTGCGTCCATTTCATGAGGTCCGTCGATTTGGCCGAAGCTAAATGGGAGCCGAAGACATAGTACGTGCCATTCGCTTTAATAATGGATGGATCGTGAACCGCCACTTCTGAAAATACAGGTTTTTGAGTTTGTGCAGAAGCTTGGTTTGGCGCGAAACATGCAGCCATGATGAAAAGCAATGCAAGGACTTGGATGAAACACTTTCTCATATTCATTTGTTCTCCTTTCTTTTGAAGCGCTTTCATTTTTTGACAATTCATCATATGCTGCTTATCCAAGGTTTATTACGAACAAAAAAGCTCCCGACAAAGTCGGCAGCCTAAGTTTATTTCCTCGCTTTATGCACTTTCAGCAATTTCCCTTTCACGGTTGTGTTTTTCATCGCTTCTAAGACGAGCGGTCCTTTGCCGTTTAAAATTTCAACGAATGAACCTTGCTCTTGTATCGTGATAATCCCAATATCCTCAGCGGAGACGCCGTCAATTTTAGCAATCGTCCCAACGAAATCAACAGCTCTCAGCTTCTTCTTTTTTCCCCCGTTAAAGTAGAGCCTCATAATTTCTTTATTTAACGATTCGCTCTTGTCCTGTTTAAGCTCAGGCTTCCTATTGATTTTCTTTTGAAATGCCGCTTTTGCCCGTACAATTTCTTCTTTTGACGGCGCCTCAATAATAGGAATGGAAAAACCGATATAGTCTTCAATGTCAGCGATCATCCTTTTTTCACGCGGACTGGCAAGCGTAATCGCTTTTCCCCGGCTGCCGGCTCGGCCTGTTCTGCCGGTACGATGCACATAGCTTTCTTGATCTAATGGCAGCTCATAGTTGATAACATGTGTGATGTTCTCAATGTCGATGCCCCTTGCAGCTACATCTGTCGCGATTAAATAGCGAAACGCTCCCCGTCTAAAGCGGTTCATCACGGCAAAACGTTCCTCCTGAGGCATGCCGCCGTGAATTTTCGCGCACGGATAACCCAAACCGGCTAAGCGCCGCTGCAACTCATTCACTTGCTCCTGTGTGCGGCAAAAGACGATGCAGCTGTCCGGATTCTCAACAATGAACAGATCCACTAAAAGCGAAAATGGATCATTTTCATTTACAAAGATCAGTTGATGCTCGATATCTGCAGTTGTCGTACCGCCTTCTTGAATCTCGATTTTCAAAGGGTCTTTCATATATTGAAGGGATAGATGCTCTACATCCTCCGGAAAAGTTGCTGAAAACAGCATCGTCAGCCGTTCTTCAGGCAAATGGCGAATGATCGCTCCTACTTGATCGATAAATCCCATATTCAGCATTTCATCGGCCTCATCGATGACAAGGTATTTCAGTTTTTCTAATGGAAAGGTCCCTTTTTCAATGTGATCCAATACGCGTCCAGGTGTCCCGACAACGATATGGCATTTTTGCTTGAGCTCTGTTTTTTGCCGTTCAAAGGACGATTTCCCGTAAACAGCCGCTGCTTTTATTCTTTTATAGCGGCCGATGTTCGTCAAATCCTCCTTAACCTGAGCGGCAAGCTCGCGCGTCGGTGTCAAAACCAAAGCTTGTGGTTTGTTCTCTTCCCATTCTGTCAGCTCACAAAGCGGAATTCCGAACGCGGCCGTCTTCCCGCTCCCCGTTCGCGATTTCACCACAACATCCCGCTTTTTAAGCGCCGCGGGAATCACTTCGCTTTGCACCGCAGTCGGCTGCTTATACCCTAAATGATCGAGCGCTTTCGTAATATCACCGCTTAATGCATAGTCTTTAAAACTGGCTTTGTTCATGCATGAACTCCTTTTGGTCATATGATTTCCAGTGAATGATGGTGTTATGAATGTGATTATACGCGAATCATGACTGATTTCAAAAGGACATGAAAAAGAGGCTGTAATAATCGCAGCCCTAAGAAACACCCTAATTAACTTATAAAGCTGTTAACACAAAAGAATGATAAAAGAAACGACTGTTTTTTAAACATTCAATTTCCCTTTTAAAACATTGAAGAAATCAAAAATATATTTATGAGCAAAACAAATATAAAAATAATACCCATTAACCGTTGCAACAGAAATGGGAGCCGGTATAAAACAACTTGAACCTCATAGTTAACCGACCATGCGAAAAACAAAAAAAACCGAAGCAAATCGCTTATCCACCCATTCGGCACTTCATATATATTGTATTCATATATTTTTATTACCCATGAGGGAGCGATTAAAGAGTATATAGCCATTATTAAGTTGACAGTTAATGAAATATAAAGTAATGAACTTGGAAAAGGTACCATATCATTTAATGCATAACTAAAAAAGATACTTATGAAAAGAAATACTAAAATACCTTGTATAACATTTGACTTCTTAAGTATTCTTTTTCGTGGGCTGGTATATGTTTTTTTTGTTTTAGTACCGTATACCAAAGAAAGTAATATTAAGAAGCATTCAGATACAAAAGCAAATAAAAAAATTGAGATACCGCTCTCATTCTCATTTCTATAAGGCAAACTTGCTAACAAAAAAGCTATAAACAATAATATAACAACGTTGCTTCTTAACCAAAAAAAGAAGCTTTTTTTTATTGAAAACATAAAATTAGTCCTTTCTACATTCTATAAATCATAAAATTCATTCATAACGGCCACTATTTTCTCAAAATATTCACCCACTGCTACCGGCTGAAGATAAAGAGAACCGGTTTTTTTAATATTCTCATAATCTAAATGCCAAATGAAATCGTCGCTTTTTAATAAAAACACAACTTGATCTAATCTTGTTTGGTTTTGAATATAGTCACTTTCAACAAAAGAAATATTATCAAGTTGTTGATCGTTCGCTAAAAAATCAAAAGAAAATTGACTAATAGACGGATGCGTTTTCGGGTCTTCCGCCATTCTCTTGATGACTTCAGCTTCCACCTCATGAAACTCATCAAATGAATCTTCATCCATTTCAAAAATTTCATGTTCTGGTTTTTTATCCGTATATGAATGATAAAATGTTTTCAACATTTCTAAAAATCGGTCTCTGCTTCTTAAAATCGAAAAACTATGATTTTGTTTTTCAATCTCCTGCACAATGAATTCATTATTTTGAACATGGTGTACAATCAACACCCTTTTTCGATGGATACAGCGGACTTTTCGCTTTGATTGAATGAGCAAGTGAATTAAGTTTTCTAACCCTTTTTGTAAATTAGATTCTGTGTCATCAGCCCAATATCCTCTTTGTTTTAAAAGATTTTCAGTTTGAGTTGAAAAAGGTTCAATATCTTTTTCATTTTGAATTAATAGCTGATCATTAATTATATCCTCCGCGGCTTTATCATACCTACACAGTAACAATGCGGCAACGAGTTCATTTGTTGTTAATATAATTTTAGAATCAATCATTAAAACTCCTCCTCTTTAACGGAACCAACTAGTCACAAATTCCTTGGCCTTTGAAAACCCATCTGATACTGAATCTGAAATATTCGAAACTTGTTCTTCTGACCATTCCTTCACATCATTTAGTTTATCTTCTACCCATTCACCTGTGTCTTCTCCCCACTGTTTCACTGAATCTCCAGAAACTATAGATCCGGTAATACCAATTCCTGCTCCAATCGCTCCTCCAATAAGGGTTCCTGGACCTGGACAAATAAGGGACCCTATCGCGGCTCCACCAGTTGTTAAGCCCGCAACTCCGACATCCATTCCTATTCCTGCGGAGAACCTTCCCCATTTTTCCCCATTGCTTTTATCTCTGTTTTCATCACTAAAAAACTCAGATGAATTCGTTAATAGAGAAAATGCAGTTCCAAAACCAGGAACCCTTTTAACTAACTTTCCAGGAGCTACTTCATCCTTAAACTTCCCAAGAGTCCCTTTCACATCAAGCTTAGTCTTATAACTCTTCAGTTCCTCTGGCTTATGCTTTAGGAAACTTTGGCTTTCTAAAATCTTTTCATATGATATTCTTGTTGTGTTAGGCCCCAACCCAACAATCTTTCTCAAAAGGCCGCTTGGTTTATTTTGAAATTTGCCGAGCCATTTTTTGATTGGTTTGCTTGAGTTTGGATCGCCTTTTTTCAGGATATTGTAAACAAACTGAGCCACCTTGGAATCGTATTTTCCGTTAGCTCCCTGCGTCCATTTCGGAGAGGCTTTCACACGGAAGTTTCCTTTTCCGTCTTTTTCAAGCTCAAGCATTTTCGTCGCCAGTACATTCACGGCTATGACGCCTTTTGTTACAGCCAAAGCGCCGTTTCCTGTACCGATTAAATCGAGCCATTCAGCGATTCTGCCCATCATTGTCGGATCGTCTTGTTTTTCTGCTAAATCAACGGCTTCGTCAATCATTTGTTTAACGACATCTGTTTCAGAAAAGTAGTTTTCAACCTCTTTAATCGTTTTTTTAGATAGGATCGCGCCTCCCTTTGACCAAGTGTTCACTTTTTCAGTGAGCTTGGAAAGCTGAGCGATCGAATTTGACGATTGTTTTAATATAGAATTAGTATCACGATCAAGCTCTTTTAAATCAGACACTGTGTTGTTCACATGTTTTTTTGCTTCGGAAATATGCTCATTAAATGACGCCAAAGAGATAGATCCGCCCCCAATCAACTGGCTGATTTTATCAAATTCGTCATTAATCGAATCAACCGTATCATTCGTTTGACGTTTCAGTTCTGTTAAGCCCTTTTTGACATCATGCGTCAGAAACTCTTCTTTTACAAAACCCTCTGTTGATTCATAGGTTCTGATTTTTGCTTTAATATCTTTTAAATTCTGTATGTATTGATCAATAAAGTGCTGAAAATAAAGCAGCACAGGAAGATGAAGAACCGAAAAGTGTTCTTTGATCGCATTTCCGCCTTCTCCTTTTAATGCATCATCAAGCTCTGCAATTTTTTGTACACTTTCCCTTATGGCATTGATTTCTTTTTCCTCTTGCTTTTTTTCCTTAATCAATTGGTCTATCGCGTCAATGACTTCAGAGACATCTAAAACTTTCAAGAGAAAACCAGCCCTCCTTATTTCATTTTTTGAGAGATGTTTTTATCAGTATCAATCAGGACTTTAATGTTTGACCATGCGTCCTTTTCAACTGAAGATAGCGCCTCCTTGTATTTTTTTAATAGCTGCTCGTATTCCTTTTCGATTTTTTTTATTTTGTTCACTACATCCATTGAAGAATTAGTGATATCGGCTTTTGAACCTGCTATCGAAAGTGCGCTGATTTTTGTCTGAAGGCTTGAAAACGCCGTTTTGACTTCTTCTGCTTTTACCTTTATTTCTGCCATTCTTTCACCTCAATGATTGACTTGTTTTTTTATATCTGTAAGCTGTTGTTTTTGTATACTTAGAAACATCTCCATATTAGAGATTTGCATTTCAAGATTTTCAATCTCTTGCTCAATATGTGAAATCAGACCATCTGTTTCTCTCTGTATATTTTGATAGCTGTGTGCAATATTTGATCTTATATTGATAAATTGATTTGTATGTCTACCGTTCCATATATGCGAAGTAATATCTGGCTGATTGATGAGATTGGCATTGTTTGAAAGGGTGTGAAGTTCACCGGTAATAGCTGTTTTTGCTTTTTTCAGTTCAGCGATTTTGCTTTGTGTATCCTTTATATTGTGAGATAAAGAAGAAATATCTTTTTCCAAAGAAGCGATTTTAGCAGCATGGTTTGACATATCGGGTTCACCTCGTTTTTCAGAAAATAAACGTCTGCACGTTACTATTCGCTTATTCCACAGTATTTCGGTTAGGTATATTGTTGCTTTCCGATTGAATCCAACGTTCTTATAAATCAGACCTTTTTCATATTACAATATCATCCAAAATAGGTAAATAGGATAATGGACTTGGTTTTCTTGGATTTTCTTGAATTGATCCATTCAAGCTTCTCACAATGTTCTTTGAAATAGCATTAGGTGCTTAGTTCAAATGACCTTCTTCAAATCTTGCCATTAAACAAACAGCACACACCCAAGGTTTTCTCAAAATATCCGTTTTTAAAAACCGCCGGATTTTCCGGCGGTTCTCTTTTAACTGCTCCATTTCTTGAATTTTTTAAAATATATACAAAAGGAAATGATTCCGCCAATTATGCCTGTCAAAATTGCCAATATGAATGAAATAAACAACAAACCCAAATACCCCCATCCCAGCGCTTCATCCTGGGAAGGTTCGCCCGTCACAAAAGATTGCATGTAAAAATGCGACAGTATGGCATATAGGATAAATGAGCATATACCTATAAGGATAAAGATTAAAACACTAATACCAGAAGATACTAGAATACGTTTGGCCACGTTTAAAAAAACCTCCTATTTATCTATACCTTTCCGTCCATGTAAAAAGATGACACCTAAGACGTATTCATGCTACAAGAAAGATTAAAATAGGTAAATGAGAAAAAAGGCCCATAAAAACAGCACACACCCAAGGGTATGTGCTGTTTCTGCATGCTCTTCTATTCCGTAATCACCGTATGCACGAGCTTCGGCGCTTCGGCTTTTTCAGCGATTTGAATGTTGTCGTAGACTTTTACGATGACGTCATCGACATTTTCGCGGTTTGCGTATAGGGTAACCAATGGTTCGCCTTTTTCGACTGCGTCGCCGACTTTTTTGCGAAGCATGATACCGACGGCGAGGTCGATTTTGTCTTCTTTTGTTGCGCGGCCGGCGCCCAGCAGCATGGCCGCGACGCCGATTTGATCGGCGACGATTTCAGACACGACGCCCGCTTCTTTGGCGGGAATGTCGATTTTGTAGGCAGCCTGAGGCAGCTTTTCAGGGTTATCCGCGACAGAACTGTCGCCGCCTTGGTTCTGAAGGAAACCCTTGAATTTTTGCAGCGCTTTTCCGTTTTTCATTACATCGATCAGTTTCTCTCTTGCTTCGTCAAGGGTCTCTGCCTTTTTGGCGAGAACGACCATTTGGCTGCCCAATGTTAAGACAAGCTCAGTCAAGTCTTCCGGACCTTCCCCTTTTAATGTATCGATCGCCTCTTTCACCTCAAGGGCATTTCCGATGGCAAACCCCAGCGGCTGGGACATGTCGGAGATGACAGCCATCGTTTGGCGGCCGACATTGTTTCCGATGCGGACCATCGCTTTCGCAAGGTTGACGGCGTCTTCATCGGTTTTCATAAAGGCGCCGGCGCCTGTTTTGACGTCAAGGACAATCGCGTCCGCCCCTGCGGCGATTTTCTTGCTCATAATCGAGCTGGCAATCAGCGGGATCGAATTGACCGTGCCTGTCACATCGCGAAGGGCGTACAGTTTTTTGTCAGCAGGCGTCAAGTTTCCGCTTTGGCCGATGACGGCAACCTTGTCGCGGTTGACAAGTTTGATGAATTCGTCTTTAGAAAGTTCCACGTGAAACCCTTTGATCGCTTCGAGCTTGTCAATTGTTCCCCCTGTGTGTCCAAGGCCGCGGCCCGACATTTTGGCGACCGGGACGTCGAGAGCCGCAACAAGCGGCGCAAGTACGAGCGTCGTCGTGTCGCCGACGCCTCCTGTTGAGTGTTTGTCGACTTTGATGCCTTCAATCGCGGAAAGATCGATCGTTTCGCCTGAGTTGACCATCGCCATCGTGAGATCGGCCCGTTCTCTGTCCGTCATGTCCTGAAAATAGATGGCCATCGCCAGAGCGCTCGCCTGATAGTCAGGAATGCTGCCGTCTGTGTAGCCTTTAATGAAAAATTGAATTTCTTCTGTTGTCAATTCTTCTCCATTTTGTTTTTTAGTGATGATATCAACCATTCTCATTGTGATCACCAGTCCTTTTTTCAATGTTTATCAATAGATCAATCCTACAACGGTCGCTGTCAAGAAACTGACGAGCGTTGCGCCGTATAGCAATTTCAATCCAAAACGTGCGACGACGTTTCCTTGTTTCTCATTCAGTCCTTTAACAGCGCCGGCGATAATTCCGATCGATGAGAAATTGGCAAATGAGACGAGGAAGACAGAAACAATCGCTTCGGTGCGGCCGCTGAAATGGAAGCTGCCTTGTGCGAGAGACTGCATCGCGACAAATTCATTTGAGACCATCTTGGTTGCCATGATACTTCCAGCATTCACCGCTTCATGCCATGGAATACCCATCAGGAAGGCAAACGGCGCAAAAATAAACCCGAGCAGTTCCTGGAATGATATGCCTAGTGCGGCGCTGAAAATGCCGTTAATCATTGCGATGATCGCGACAAATCCGATCAACATGGCGGCCACGACGACGGCGACTTTAAAGCCGTCCATAATATATTCGCCCAGCATTTCAAAGAAGGATTGTTTTTCCTCTTCCTGTACCTCTACCATATCATGTTCTCGATCGACTTCATAAGGATTGATAATCGAAGCGATAATAAATCCGCCGAATAAGTTCAATACGAGCGCGGTGACAACGTATTCTGGCTTCAGCATCGTCATATAGGCGCCGACGATAGACATCGAGACGGTTGACATCGCTGAAGCGCACAGCGTGTAAAGTCTGTGCTTAGGCAGCAGCCCCAGCTGCTTTTTTAACGAAATGAATACTTCAGATTGCCCCAGTATCGCCGAGGCCACGGCATTGTATGACTCAAGTTTGCCCATCCCGTTGATTTTGCTAAGCGCAAGACCAATATATTTTATAATGAACGGAAGGATTCTCCAATATTGCAAAATACCGATTAAAGCAGAGATAAAAACAATCGGGAGCAGCACGCTGATGAAGAATGTGGATTCATTCACATTCACCAGCCCGCCAAAGACAAAATTTACACCTTCTGCGGCATATTCAAGCAAATACCCGAAGCCTTTGGCAAACCCGCCGACGAGATAGTTTCCGACGCCCGTGTTCAGCAAAACATATCCCAATGCAAATTGCAGCACGATCATGATGATAACCGGACGGTACTTCACTCTTTTTTTTCCGCTGCTGACCAGCCATGCAAGCCCTAAGACGACAAATAAACCGATGAGCCCGATAAGATATTTCATGTTTTGATCCTCCTGAGGATGTATTCGCTTACATTTTTGTGTCTGTGCGCAGGAAGCTTTCGCTTCCAGCTGCACTGGATCTTAGTAGTTATCTTCATTTTTTCCTTCTGCTCCGCTGACGATGGAAACGCCTGCACTTGCACCGATCCGGGTCGCTCCGGCTGAGATCATGCTTTCAACGTCCTCTTTTGTTCGAATGCCTCCAGATGCTTTGACACCGATGTCGGGTCCGACTGTTTTCCGCATGAGGGCAATATCTTCCGCTGTCGCTCCGCCGGTTGAGAACCCGGTTGAAGTTTTGACAAAGTCGGCACCGGCAGCAACAGCCAAGCGGCAAGCCCGCTCTTTTTCCTCGTCTGTCAACAGACACGTTTCAATGATGACTTTAACAAGCGCTTTACCTTTTGCGGCTTCAACGACTCCGCGGATGTCCGCCTCGACAAAGTCATCGTCTCCGTCTTTTAAAGCGGCGATGTTGATGACCATGTCCACCTCTGTCGCGCCTTTTGCGATCGCGTCTTTTGTTTCAAACGCTTTTGTTTCTGTCGTGTTGGCGCCCAGCGGAAAACCGATGACTGTGCAAACATCGATTTCCGTTCCTTTCAGCTCTTTGGCGGCGAATTCAACCCATGTCGGGTTGACGCAAACTGAAGCGAATTGGTGTGTTTTCGCTTCTTCTATTAATTTTTCAATCTCGGATTTTTGTGTATGCGGTTTCAATGCTGTATGATCAATGAGATTTGCAATCGTCATATACTAGCACTTCCTTTGTATAAGATAGTTTCAGCATAACCGATTTTTGAACAAATGTAAATTACCATATGAAATTTTGTTCAATAGAAAATAAAGTAAAATCCAGGCTGTTCTTCCTGGACACTTTAATCATCTAGCAGCTCTTTCGCCGTATGCTGATCAATAATCAGCACATTGGCATATTTGCCTTTTAGTGCACCATGAATAGCGGCTTTTTTCCGGCTGCCGCCCGCTACGAGAATCGACCGTTCTTTTTCCCTCAAGTCAGCCAATTCAATGCCGATCGTCCGCGAGTCGATAGCATGGCTGCAAATGTTTCCCTCCGCATCAAAAAAGCGCGAACAAATATCGCCGACTCCACGTTCTTTCAGAAGGGCTTTTTCCTCTTCATGAAAATACCCCAGCCTGAACAGCAGGGCTTCATCACGGACTGTGCCGACTGTAAATAACGCAATGTTCGCCTGTTTGCCCATTTCTATGATCCGCTTAATGTGCCTGTCCCGCTCTACCATCTGTTTAACTTCCGGATTGTCAAACACGACCGGAAGCGGCAGATACCTCGGCATCGTTTGAAAGGCTTCGGCAAACAGCTGAATCGTTTCAGACGAATAGGTGTTGACACTTGAGTGGCTGATTCCGCCTTTCAGTTGTACGACCTCTGCGCCCTTCACCTGTTTGGGCTGCATATTTTGGGCGATTTGGTACATTGTCGTTCCCCAGCTGACGCCGACAATGTCGCCGTCCTTGACTGCGCCGTGCATGTATTCGGCTCCGAAGCGGCTGAGATAATGCGTGATGGTCGTATAATCCGCGGTCGGCGAAAAAACAACATGTGCTTCCATGAGCCCGTATTTTTCCTCAAGCATCGCACCGAGCGCATCCATATCTTCAAACGGATCCATGACGCGGATTTGGACATACCCCTTTTCCTTGGCGAACTGCAGCAGCCTTGATACCGTCGGTCTTGAAATCTGCAGCTGTTCGGCGATTTGCTGCTGGCTGTAGTCAGACTGATAATAGAGCCTCGCAGCTTCAATGCTCAATTGCTGTTTTTCCTTGTCCATCACGTTCCTCCCCTTTAGTAACGCTTTAACCCATATTATATAGGTTCATGCTCCTTCTCATCCAGCTGAATTGCAAAAAGACGGCCAGTGTGCCGGCCCATGCGCCACTACATGTGTTCATATCATATCTTTATCCTTTATATATACATCTTTTTCTGCTGTCAGTTCTTCAGCTGCGCTTGTCCGCCGGTAAAACACGGTTTCATCTCATAGCTGAATCAATACCTCACCAAGATTTTTTCTGGTTGCTCTGGTCTCACACAGGCTATCCATTCACGTCCTCCGTTTATTTCTTTTGGTATTTTTTTATGAAAATCAATACGAAAATCCTTCTATTGATGGAAAAACATTTTATTATTGGACTTACGTCCTCTTTTTGGATAGTCCAAAAAGATCAAAAAAATCTAGCAATCTCCATTTTTTCATTTATAATAAGTAAGTCAAAATTATTCTCAAAAAAAACATTCGGGGTGATCTATCGTGAAAGCACCCGTGAGGTATATATGGATTGGTATGATCCTGTGCTTTTTATCGGCCAGTCTGGCCGTCGGTTGTATCAAAGCTGAAGATCAGTCAGATGATGACAGAAATGATGAAGCGCTGCAGCCTGCCGAACACTTCGTTTACCATCATTTAATGAGCGATCAGGGGCTGATTAAAACCAGCTTTTCTGACCAGCCTGTTTACTTGTCGGAATCGCTTGGCTTGTGGATGGAATTTTTGATCAGTAAAAAAGACGGCGAGCATTTTCATGAGCAATATCAGCACCTGACCGAATCCTTCCTTATGAAAAACAACCTGGTCTCATGGCAAATCCAAAACGGCCAGGCAAGCGGGGTAAACGCCTTGATCGATGATCTCAGAATCATGGTGAGCCTCGATCAAGCGGCAGCTCTATGGGGAAACAGCGAGTATAAACAAACCGCTCTGAACATCGGTTCCGCATTAAAAACGCACAACATGAACAACGGGATATTGACGGACTTTTACGACTCCGCCTCTCAATCCGCATCAAAGGATATCACGCTTTCCTATATCATGCCAGATGCGCTATCCGTCTTGAAAAAAAACGGAGTGATAGATAAGGATACCGAAAGGCGGAACGCCAACATTCTTTACCGCGCCCCTTTGAAAAACGGTTTTCTCCCGAAAGTGTACAGTACAGAAACGAAAGCATACACCTATGACCATGAAGTCAATCTCATTGATCAGCTTTACACAGCTTGGCATTTACCGCCGAAGGATCAAAAAGCCGCTGTATTAGCGGATTGGCTCAAACAGACGTTTCAAACCGGCGGCAAACTGTATGGCCGGTACTCGATCGATACAAAAAAGCCGGCGGTTCAATACGAATCTCCATCCGTCTACGCTTTGGCGATATTATTTTTCATCAACCAAAACGAAGATCAAGACGTCATCAAAGCGCTGTATGATCGAATGAATGATTTTGAAATTCTTGATTCGTCTGAGACGTATTATGGGGGATATATGAGCGGAAATGATACGCATTCTTTTGATAACCTGCTGCCCCTATTAGCCGAAAGGAAGCTTTTAAATGAAAATATCATTCAATGATTCGCAAAAAATGTTCGCTTATATGACGGGAATAGCAGCAGCTCTTGCGTTGTTCATCCATTATGTCTCAGCCCCGCAGTCCGAATCCATTCTCGTCATTTGCATCACACTTGCCATCATCGCAGCGGGAATATGGCTCGGATCGATTTACGCACTGGCTGGGACGATCATCGTCCTGTTTGTTCTCGGAACTTTGATGATGTTTCTTCACACAGACGCTTCGTCTGAAACGGAATTGCAAACCCTCGTCATCTGGGGAATAGCGCTTTTGCTGTTCTCCTTCATGTCAGGGAGAATCCATGACATCGCGATCGGACTTCACCGCTCTGTCAAACACCTTCAAGACGAGATCAATAGCTTCGTTGCAATTGACAGGGTGACAGGCTTTGATAATAAACAGAGGATGAAGCTGGAGCTCTCGGAAGAAATCAAGCGGGCGGAGCGGTATGGCAACTCATTTGTTTTTTTACTGCTGCAAATGCATTATTTCAAAGAGTTCAAATCCCTGTACGGAGAAAAAGAAACCGACCGTCTCTTTCAATTTGTCAGCAGTCAAATCAGATCATGTGTCCGGGAAACGGATAAAAAATTCCGGCCTGCCGAAGAGCGGTTCGGCATCCTGCTGACACACACGCCTGCTGAGCATATGCCTGCCGTCCTTGAAAAACTGAAGAAACAGCTGGACACATACCAGCTGAAAAACGGCAAGTATGTCACCTTGACCTTCCACGTGTGCCACTTATCATATCAAAACGATTTAAAGACTGCTGAGCAATTTTTAGAAGAACTAGAAAACGAGATGATGATGAATGAACTGTAAGCGGATATTACTTCTATGCGTGGCTGTCCTTATCCTGGCTGCGGTTTTTCATGTTCCGGACACCGCCGGGGCAAAGCAGCAGAAGCGCGGCATTCTCATCATCTATTCAACATTGGACGGCAAAAAATCAACCGATGTGAAAATGCTCGACCTTATCGCCGGCCATTTTACATCCCATGTGACCGTTGTAAATGATGCGGATGTCAAAGCTGCGGATCTGGCAGGAAAAGACCGCGTCATCTATTACGGACAAACGAAAAAAAAGCTGAACAAAAAGCTCGCGCAGCTGATCAGCTCCTTCCAAAAACCTGTGACAGCGATCGGCTTTAACGCCGGGCAGTTCAGCCAATTTGCAGATCTTTCGCTGAAAAGCGAAGACAATGTGTATCAGATTCGCAGCACAAATGAGGAACACGATACCTCTTTAGAAAGCGGAATTCGTGTCCTTGAGGTATCAGGCTTGAAGGGAAAAGCGTTGTACACATACAAAGCTGACGACGGAAAAGCTCACCCATTCGCATGGAAAACCGGCAAAAGTAACGTGTACATCGGTTTAACCGATTTGCTCAACAACAACCTCCTCGCCGCTAAGCAGCTCAGACAGGCATTTGGTGAAACCCCGGACAGCACGCTGTTATATTTGCGGCTTGAGGATATCAGCCCAATGTCGGATGAAAAACTGCTGCTCCAAGCCGGGGCTTATCTGCATAAACGAAATATTCCTTTTATCCTTTCTGTGATTCCGGTATATGTCAATCCTGAAACGGGCGACAAAGTCTATATGTCTGAAAAGCCGAAGCTTGTCAACGTGCTGAGGAAGCTGCAGGATATGGGCGGCAGTGTAATTGTTCACGGGTATACCCATACATACCGCTACAGCGAAACCGGTGAAGGATTCGAGTTTTGGGATGCTAAAGCCGATCAGCCGATCACATCGCAAAATGCGAAAGAGCCCGCGACCCTTTTGCAAAAGGAACAGAACTTTCCGAATGAAGAAGCATATCAAAACTATTTGAAGCCGTTCAGAAAAAATGAGGAAACGTACACGCGGCAGAAGCTGACGAACGCTATTGAAGATCTCACCGCAGAAGGGCTGTATCCGCTCGCGTTTGAAGCGCCGCACTATACGATGTCAGAGCACGGCTATCAGATCGCCTCACAGTATTTCACAAGCTTGTTCGGCCAGGTTCAGCTTAGCGATACAACATGGAAAACGTCAGGCGCCGGGCCTTTTGTTACCAAACCGGCAATACTCCATGGGATGACGCTCTATCCTGAGACCATCGGCTATGTTGATCAATCGGATCAAAATCCGCTCGGCAAAGTCGAGGAACGCATCTCTCAAATGATCGATTTTGAAGGCGGAGTAGCCGGCGCATTTTATCATCCTTATCTTGGAATGAAATATCTCCCTGAGCTGGTTGATCAAATGGAACGCATTCCGAACAGCGAATGGCTCGATATTAAAAAGACAAAGCAAACCGTTAAAACAGATAAAGTGGAAATTCACACAAGCGGAGATGGAACGATTCAAGTTAAAAGCAAAGTCAGCGCCATTGAGACGTTTTTCGATCATCACCAGCAAAGCCCGCTGGAAAAGGCGCTTTGGATTCTCTCTCTCATTGTGCTCTTGTTTGTTGTCATGTTTGTGAGCTATACCCTTTACTTGAGAGCCACATTAAAAAAACGAATCTTTAAGGAGAGAAAAAACCGTGGGTAATGTTCTGTTCCTAATCTCGTTAAGCTTAATATGGGTCATGCTTCTGTATCACATGTTTCTGATGCAGGGCGGATTCCGCCACTATATGACCTTCGAACGGAACATGCCGAAGTGGAAAGAGAACGTAAAGGATCTCCCGAAGGTCAGCGTTCTGATTCCTGCGCATAACGAAGAGGTCGTGATTCGGCAGACGCTGAAGGCGATGGTGAATCTCTATTATCCGAAGGACCGGCTGGAGATTATCGTCATCAACGACAATTCATCTGACCGGACGGGCGACATTGTAGATGAGTTTTCCAGACAATACGACTTTATTAAAATGGTCGTGACCAAACCTCCGCATGCCGGAAAGGGAAAATCGACGGCGCTCAATTGCGGTTTTGCCGAATCAAGCGGAGATGTCATTTGTGTGTATGACGCCGACAACACGCCCGAAAAAATGGCTGTTTATTACCTTGTCCTCGGGCTCATGAATGATCAGAAAGCCGGAGCAGTGGTGGGAAAATTCCGCGTCATCAATGCGGCGAAAACATTGCTCACAAAATTTATCAACATCGAAACGATTTGTTTCCAATGGATGGCACAGGGCGGGAGATGGAAATGGTTCAAAATCGCCACGATCCCCGGCACCAATTTCGCCATCAGGAGAAGCATTATCGAACAGCTGGGCGGCTGGGACGATCAGGCGCTCGCGGAGGATACCGAGCTTACGATCCGGGTCTACAACCTCGGCTACCACATCCGCTTCTTCCCGGCGGCCGTCACTTGGGAACAGGAGCCGGAAACGTGGAAAGTCTGGTGGCGTCAACGGACAAGATGGGCGCGCGGCAACCAGTATGTCGTCCTGAAATTTTTGGCTCAATTTTTCAAGCTGAAGAGGAAACGGATTATTTTTGATTTGTTTTATTTCTTTTTTACGTATTTTTTGTTTTTCTTTGGTGTCATCATGTCAAATGCGCTTTTTGTGATCAATTTATTTTATAATCTGCATCTTTCATTCGGTTTTTTGTCTATCATCTTATGGGTTTTGGCTTTCTTTCTATTTATGACGGAGGTCATGATTACACTGAGCATCGAAAAAACAGAAATGAACAGGCAGAACTTTTTCATCGTTTTTCTGATGTACTTTACATACTCGCAGGCTTGGATTGCGCTCGTGATTTATTCTTTATTCGTCGAAATCAAGCACCGCCTGTTCAAGCAAGAGGTTAAATGGTACAAAACAGAACGATACAATCAAAAGAAAAGCGGGTGACTTTTTTGAAATATATCATCATATGTCTGGCAAGCCTTATGCTGATCACGGCGACGGGACAAGCTGCAGCTGCCAAAGACGTTACAGTAGACGGCTCGATCCTCGGGAAAAACAGCCGGGAACAAGCCAAACAGCAAGTTCTTACAAACGATCTCTTAACCTTGTACGGGGCAAAAGACAGCGCCGAGTTGACGTATCAAATTCCAGCGGGCGCCTCCTCTGCCCATCAGCAGCTCACACTTGAATACGAGGCCTCAGACCTTTTAATTTCACCGTCTTCTTTAACAGCCGAGATTGATGGCGAACCGGTCAAAACGGTTAAGCTTGCAGGGAATGCCGGGAAGAAAACGCTGAAACTCACACTAAACAAAAGCCAGTCGTCTCCAGGGTTTCACAGCCTATCACTGAAGTTCTACGGAGTGGTTTATGAAGGCGTCTGCGTCAGACAGGACTCTTCCGGGAACTGGATCAAAATTTACCCGGACAGCCGTCTGAATATCGGGGAAAAGAACGAATCTAAAGGAGTGACGCTCGAACATTATCCTTATCCGTTCGCCCAGTCCGGCAGCTCCGTGGAAAAAACGGCAATCGTCATTCCGGACCATCCAAGTTCGGCTGAAATCGAAGCTGCAGTTAAAACAGAAGCCTACCTTAAAACGGTTGACAATAGCATCAGCACGAAGATCTTTGGTGAATCTGACCTGGCGAAAATCGACAGGCCGACGATTGTGATCGGCGTCCAGCATCACTGGAGCGGCAAAGTGAAAAAGCTGTTGAAACAAGCAAAGCTCGAAGCAAAAGAAGACAAGCTTTTGCTTGCGGAACGGATGCTCAAAGCAAAGGATAAGCAACAGCCTGTATTGTTTGCAGCTGCATCATCTGATGATGTTCTTTCTGAAAAGATCAGCGTCATTACCGATAAAACGTATGCCGCCCAGCTCAGCGGCGACACGCTGGCAATCGGCAAACTTCAGCAGCATAATAAACGGGAAGGCGGCAAGCTGACACTCGAGGATTTCGGGACGGGGGATTTGACAATCGGGTCCGGACAGACATCTTCCGAGCATTTTTATTACCCCGCACCGGCGCTATTAGACAAGAATCAACCTGCAAAGCTTTCGCTTACGATGAAAAAATCGGAGACGATTCAAAAGCAGGCCCGTCAAAGCGACTTAGCTGCGGAACAGGCGGAGCTGAAGGTCATGATCAATGGTCAGCCTCATTCCGTCGGACTTGACGATTTAGGAAAAGAAGACAAAAACGGCTTTTACCATGTTTCTTTAAAAGTCGATCCGAAACTTTTGCAAAAAAAACCGTTACATCGATATTCAATTTGCCACTTCAGGGTTGAAAGAGAACAACCCCTGCTATGCGGGGAACGGTGACAAGTGGATTTTCATCGATAAACAGAGTGCATTGTCTTACCATGTCAGCGACACGTCAGCTTCAGCCGATTTTCAAGAGTGGCCGCTTCCCTACGCGGGAGATCAGGACAACAAAACGCTGATGATCCTGCCCGACAAGGCGGATCAGTCAAAGCTTCATGAACTTTCACTTGTGGTCGGCTCCTTCGGCAGCGAAGCCAGGCAGGCATTCACAGTGAAAACATCCGCTGAAGTCAAACCGGATGACATGAAAGGAAGAAACATCATCTTCATCGGAAGTGTCGATCAATTCTCTCTGCTGAAGGAAAAAACATCCGAATTGGCTGTTCCGACGGCGAAAAACGGGGCATTTGATGTGTCATCTTTTCAAATGCTGAATGAAACGACGAAACAAATCGCGTTTACTCAAACATCGCTTTGGGATTCAAATTACTCGATGGCTGTTTTCGCGCCGTTTAAAGGGCAAGGCACAGCTGTCACAAAAGAAATGATCAACTTTTTAAACAGCAATGACTTCGCAGCAACCGTCGTTAATGAAACGGACAGCCATCAGCTGTTTACAAACCATCAGCAGCTGACAGCAAAATCAGCTGAAACCAAGACGGATGATAAACAGGAAAGCAATCAGCAGCATGTGATGTACATTGCCATCCTGATCGTGATCATAGCGGCAGCGGTTATTCTGATTTTGACAACCGCCAGGCGGAGAAAAAGAAAGGCCAATGGCGGCGGAAAGATTGACGAATAAAACAGGGGCTTGCTTCTAGCCCCTGTTTTTTTATAAGTATTCAACCTGCTTCTCATATACATCCTTCACAATTTTAGCTAAAATATCGATTCCCCTTATGATATCTTCATCCGCCGCGGTTAGGCTGATTCGTATACACTGGTGCGAATGCGCCATGGGGCGGGATTGGTGGTGAAAGAAAGATGAGCCGGGAACGATGATGACTCCGTCGGCTTTCATATACTCATACAGCGCCGCATCAGTCACCGGCAGGTCTTCAAACCACAGCCATCCGAAAAGCGCCCCTTCCCCTTGATGCAAATACCATTTGATGTCTTCAGGCATCTTGCCTAAAAGCGTATCCTTAAGCAGCTTGAATTTATTGCGGTAATACGGCCTGACTTCATTTAGCGACACGTCGGCGAGGCGCCCGTCATTCAAAACAGATGCCGCCATATACTGCCCCAGCCTCGAAGAATGGATCGCCGCATTAGACTGGAATGCTTCCATTGCCTGAATATACCGGGACGGCCCGATGGCGATTCCGATCCTTTCACCAGGCAGACCTGCTTTTGAAAGGCTCATACAGTGGATAATCTGATCGTTGAAAATCGGTTCCATGTCGATAAAATGAATCGCCGGAAAAGGCGGAGCATATGCGGAATCAATGAACAGCGGAACATTCGCTTCTCGGCAGGCGTCAGAAATGAATGCTACATGTTCGCCAGGCAGGATGTTTCCGCAAGGATTGTTCGGCCGTGAAAGCAAGACAGCGCCAATGCACGGATCGGTCCTCATCCTCTCTAAAAACGCCTCACGGTCGAGCTCATATCGAAACGTATGATCATCCAATACCGAAATGAGAGGAGGTATCCCCTCAATCATCTCCCGCTCCAACGCCGCTCCGCTGTATCCTGAATAGTCGGGAAGCATCGGAATCAAGGCTTTTTTCATCACAGACCCGCTTCCCATTCCGCAAAACGAATTAATCGCCAGAAAAAACAGCTGCTGGCTTCCGGCTGTAATCAGCACATTCTCTTTTCGAATGTCGGCGCGATACCGCTCTGAAAAGAAGCGGACAACACTTTCAATCAGTTCATCGGTTCCATAGCTCGATCCGTATTGGCCGATTACCGAAGAAAACCTGTCATCGTCGAGCAGATTGGCAAGAGCCGACTTCCACATGGCTGACACGCCGGGCAATATCATTGGATTGCCCGCACTTAAATTAATGTATGACCGATCTCCGCCGGCCAGGACTTCCTGAATATCGTTCATCACAGCCCTGACCCCTGTCTTCTCATTCATTTTCTCTCCGATTTTGCTTAATGCCGGCTTCACGCTTCCAGTCTCTCCCGCTTAAACCGAAGACGGGCGGTTTCGATTTTCTTATTGATCTCGTCAATGAAATATTGTTCCGGAACGCTGAACCGCTCGCCTTCACGCCCGGGAGGCAGGTATTGTCTGACATAGCGTTCCGCCGCCTCTTTGTATGCAGAGTCATCCTCGATCTCTTCCAGCTGTTCGATTTCAGCCACAAGCTTTTTTAAATCGTCCATGCATCGGGAAAGATCAAGCGACACGAGTTTCTCTTCTCCTCTTTGAATGGAACGGCCGTTTTCAATGATCCAGCTGAACAGAAAATAGCCTGTCCCGGAATCAAAATTCCGCGTTGCATTATGCTGGCTTGGATAGCGCAGCAGCCGTTCATACAAAACAAATTCGATTATTTCCTCCCAGCCGTCATATTGCCGCTCCCACAAAGTGAGGATCGCTTGGCAATCGACCTTGACTTCTTCTAAAATGCCTGCGAAAAAATTCATTTTCGCCTGAATATGCAGATGAAAAGGTTTTTTTCCGCAATGATGAAAATAGTCATGAAGGTAGCCCCACAGCACCCTTGCTTCATATGTGCGGTCGGGGGAAAGCTGAGCCGACTTGAAAGGCGCATGTTCAAAAATGGCCCTCGCTCTTTTCAGCGTATCCTCATGGTAAATGTGATAAAACTTATTAAAATAGAAAATCGCGAATGTCTGTGATGTAATGTTCTCTTTTGTTTTCACATTTTCCGGGAAGAATACGATACATTTTTCTTCCGTGAACCCCTTTGTTCCGGCGAGAAGCTTGAGGGATTGGCAGCCGTTTTCAGGATGGGGCAGCTCCTCTTCTATCGGCCTCATCATGGCAGGTTCTTCACGAACGGCCAAAAAGGCTTCAAAATAACAGCCTTTCGCATGTGGCCCATTCGGCGTCACGATCGGCGCCGCAAAAAAGGTCGTCTCCTGATCATTCGGAGCCCGGTAAGCCGTCAATAACCGGTCAAAATACGGCGTCTCCTCTAATCCGCGTCCGATCCAATCCAAGACGTCCTGTTTAAACGCCTCTTTTGCAGCCGTTAGGTGAACCGCTTCATAAATGGTTCCAGCGTCTTCTATCAATTGCAGCAGAAGCTGTTCCGCCCTTTCGCGACGCTCTGTAATCTGTCCTTTATCATTTTGGTACGTCTGTAATTCATGAATGTTCGGTACAATCTGCTCGTTGACCAAGTTTACAATGTCCCCTGTCAATGTCGTCATCGGCTTCCTCCTTCGATTGATTTAAGCCCGTGGATCGTAAAACACATCGGCACTTCTCCAAAATCTTGAATGACTTTCAAACGGTGTTCATCAGCTGCTTTAATCGTCGTGATACAGCCGTCAGCCGCGTTTGAAGCGCAGGCCAGGGCCGCTTGTGCATTGCTGGTGACAAATTGGACTTGACTGCTGAACAGCTTCGCCAGATGGGCGGGAGCAGGGTGTGAAGCGACGGTTTGAATGTCAGATGCCATCGTGTGCTGTTTTGCGGCAAAAACCATGTTGTATGTCGGCATCACAAAACTGTCTATGATCTTTAAGTCAGCGAGATTCTCGAATACAATTTGATGCAAAAACGGGTAAACGGCACAGCCTAAAAGAACTGAATTTTCTGTCGATTTAACATGAGGGAGCGCTTCTTCCAACGTTTCATAAAGCCTGACTTCCCCGCGGACCCCTTTGTTTTTGAGCCAAAGCAGGCCGGCTTTTTCGCAGTTCGTGCCTTTGGGACCGAGCGTATGGACAATCATCACGGCTTGTTCTTCCTGCACTTTAGTCGAGATCATCTTAACCTCCTATTGTACCCGTCAAATTATTTTGATATATGATATGAAGCTCATCATCCAGTTCCCGGTAGAAAGCTGCGCATTCTTCATATGAATGATGGCTTGTGAATATAAATCCGGGATAACCGGAAAAATGCGGGTACGGCAGAATTTTCGCGCCTTTTCTAATAAATTGAAACACCCGCTTTACCTCCGGCCTCTGTTTGACTTCTTCCAGTCCGTCGATTTTTTCAAAAGTGCCGGAGCCTTGTACAGGAATGATATAATTGCCGGCTGTCCTTACAGGCCGGATCTCTTCTTTAAACTCGCTGCTCTCCAGCGGCTTTATTGCGTTTTGCAAGACAAGCTGCATAAAATTGATGCCCGTGCTCTCTTTGACGATGTAATGCGAAACCCCTGAACCGCCGATTCTGGCGCCCACCTCGATAACATAAGGTGTTCCGACCTTGTCCAGCCTCAGCTCCGTATGAGCCGGCCCCTGATGAATGCCCAGCGCTGAAACGGCTCCTGTCACTTCCTTAACAATCGCAAGGCGCGTCTCTTCTTTCAATTGAGCCGGAGCAATATAGACGCCTTCTTCAAAAAACGGACCTTTGCTGTTCCCTTTGTATCCAATCGAAAGAACATGTACGTTTCCTTGAATCGACAGCGTTTCAATCACAAATTCCGGCCCATCGATAAATTGCTCGGCTATGATGCCCGTTTTGCCGTGTACGAATCGATTAAGGTCCGTCTCGTTAACAGCCTCGACTTTCCTGACGGCCTCCTCAAGCTCCTTCCAATCATCAACACGGACGACGCCCTGGCTTGAAAAGCCGTTGACCGGCTTAACAACTAATGGATAAGTCAGTTTCCTGTCTTCGAGATCAGCGAGCGTATGGAACTCGTGGAAAACCGGCGTATTCAGGCCGTTTTGCTGAAGGATGCTGCGGGTTTTATTTTTATTGCGGCAGTTTTCCATTGTTGTGAAAGAAAGCCCCGGCAGATTCAAAGCTTCAGCGGCTTTTGCCGTGAAAGGCAATGCCGGCTCAAACAGTGTCACAACGCCGTCAAACGGAAATTCGACAAATGTCTGTTTGACGATTTCCAGCGCCTCTTCTTCATCTTCAAATAACGGCAGCGGCACACAGCGTTCCACAGCCGGAAGATTGCCCGGGAAATCTTCGGCTGAATTGTAAAAGAACGTGACCTTCAATCCTAAATGCTCAGCTTCTTCAAAAATAAACGGCAAGTGCTTATTTTGACAAATGATGGCCAAGTTTTTGTTTCGTATCGTCAATTTTCGCGATCCTCTCTTCTTTTTTTAAGTTGATGAACATCACACCGAATATGACAAACAGCGTTCCTAAATAAATATTCGCATTCAGTTTTTCATCCAGAAACAGAAATCCGATATAAAGCGCAATGACGGGGGAGATAAACAAGTGGGAAGTCGCTTTTGAGATGTGCCATTTTTTAAGCAGATAAATGTTGATCCAAAAACCCAATATCGAGCCGACAACCGCTAAATAAAGCAGCGCATAAAGGCTCACGCCGGAAAACGTTCTTGTCCCGCTTTCAAAGATGAGGCTGCTGATGAGCAATACCGCTCCGCCGCTCAGCATCGAAAGGGAGTTAAAGCTCAAGATCGGAAGCGAACGAATTTTCTGCTGTACTTTGATTTGAATAAAAGCCGAGCCAAACATCGCACACAAAATCACAATCATGGCGACGATTTCAATAACATCGACTTTGATCAACAGCTGATTGCCAAACACGATTGTAATGCCGAGCAACGCAAGGCAAATGCCCCATTTCTGCAATTTCGTCGCCGGTGTCCCTTTGACAAGGCGGTTGATCATCAGGGCAAAGACTGAAATGCTAGCTGCTAATATAGATACCAACCCGCTCGGCAAATAAAGAGAGGCCCAATAAACAGATCCAAATGGAACGGAAAAATACATGATGCCGTTCAAAAACGACAGCACCAGCAGTTCCTTTGACAGCACAAACTGCCTTCGTATCAAAAGAAACGCCGCGATCAAAATGCTTGCGATCATAAACCGCATGCCCGCGGACCAAAATGGAAGGCTGTCACTCAACCCGGCTTTTTGAAAAGCCCATGTCGTCCCGCCGATCAAACATAATACGATAAATAAAATATGAACCCGATACTTTAAAACGTTTGTCCGCATAGCATTCACCTGATTTTGTTATTGTCTTGCTGTCATTTATTTTCAGAAAATAAAATCTTTTCTGATCAAAATGTATTATGAGGGAAATTATAACTATTATATCAATTACAGTCAATCATTCTTTTGAACCTTTAGAATATCTTTACAAATACTGCGCACAAAAAAAACACTCACTTCGATAAGTGAGTGAGGCGATACGGGTCTAGATTATATTTCTATCTTTTGGGTGCATACCGCTTTTCCGGATGACCCGAATTCTCTCATTTTATGTTTGACCGTTTCTTTGACTGCGCTGATCCCTGGCGTCATATAGGCGCGGGGTTCATATAAATCGGGATTGTCTTTAAACATGCTGCGCGTTTTCTCGGTCCAGGCCACCATGCATTCGGTATTAATGTTGATTTTCGCATGGCCCAGACGGATCGTTTTAGCGATTTGATCAGCCGGGATGCCCGAAGCTCCATGAAGAACAAGCGGAATGTCCGTCACCCGTGAGATTTCTTCCATTTCCTTAAATCCTAAATTAGGCTCGCCTTGATATTTTCCATGAACAGAGCCGAGCGCGGCTGCTAAAGCATCGATACCGGTTTCTTTGACAATGCGTTCGCATTCACCGATGTCGGCATACTGCACCCCGCCGATGAGCCCGTCTTCCATGCCCCCTACGGTGCCAACCTCTGCTTCAACCGAAACATTGCGAATTCCGGCGTATGACACGACCTCTTTTGTCATGGCGATGTTTTCATCGATTGGTGAATGCGAGCCGTCGATCATGACTGAGCTAAAACCGGCGTCAATCGCTTGCTTGCAGCGCTCCGGATTTTTGCCATGGTCAAGGTGAAGGACGACGGGAACGGAGATCGACATTTCCTCAATCAAAGCCGCAACCATTGCGGAAACCGTCTTAAATCCGCCTAAATAATCGATGAGCCGGTCTGAGGCGGCCGCGATGACAGGTGACCGTTCTTCTTCCGCCGCCTGTAGAATCGCTTTTGTCCATTGAAGGCCGTTAATATTAAATTGACCGATTGCATAATGATGTTCCTTTGCTTCTTGAAGAAGTTCTTTCATGGAAACGAAAGCCACGTTCACCCCTCCTATCCCGTATTAAATCTTGAAGTATTTTGAAACAACTTCAACTGTTGTTTCTTTGGCCGTTCGAATCGTTTCTTCCGCGCTCAGCTTATAGTATTCAGGTCTGAACAATTCAACTGACACGACATCCGAAAAACCGATGTCTTTCAAAGTTGATAAGTGGGCATCCAAGTCGATGGCCCCTTGTCCCGGCCAAACGCGGTCTTCATCTCTTAAAAAGCCGATTGGGAAGTCTTCCGTATCATCGATATGATAAATGAAAATCTTCTTGCCGTCCGCCTTTTTCAAATCCTCAATGTCCGAACCCATTGCATGGAAGTGGAAGCTGTCAAGAACAAGGCCGACATTATCGCGGTTCACGGTCATGACGATGTCATAGGCCTGGCTGAACGTATTGACTGTGCACTCCGGATGACCGACAAACTCGACAGCGATCTTTACACCGTACGGCTCCGCGATGTCTGACAGCTCTGTCAGCACTTCGACGGAGCTCGCTTTAATATCTTCTTTTAAGATTTTTTGTTCGGTGACAAGCGGTACCGCGACCACATATTTCACACCAAGCGTTTTGCATGTTTCCATCATGCCTTTAAATTCTTCGATGATTTCACGGTGCCCTTTTTCATCGCGGTTGTTGAAAAAGACAAGGGCATTCAAGGCCAGCGGCTTAATATGATGCGTTTGAAAATACTCGGCTAACTCTGAGAGAGAATGGTCTTTTAAATATTCGGGCAGCTTATCCATCGTCCGGATTTCGATATAATCGTATCCGTGCTTCTCACAGTATTCGAGGTCTTTTGCTAGGTTTGAATTTTCTAATGTCGTTGCTTCATTAAAGCATAGCTTCATATTAGATTCTCCTTATCTAAATATCCTTGTGAAGAGAGAGTTCGGCAGGGCGCCGAACTCAGGGGCTTATCCTAGTAATTCCTGTTTCAGCTTTTCAAGCATGAATCTGCTTGATTCATCCGCTCTTTCGTCAACCCAGGCAAACACGGCATTCGTCGCTATTCCGTCAAACTTCATCTCTCTCAGCTTTCTGAAAATCGTATCAAAATCAACCTCGCCTTGGCCAATGTCCAAATGCTGGTGAACCGTTACTTTCGCGTCAGGCGGATTGACGATGTAGCGAAGGCCATGAGCCGCTTTATGATTATAAGTATCTGCAAATAAAACATGCGTGAGGCGGTCGCCGGCTTCGTCAAACATTGTCTCGATGTCGCCTTTTCCGTCGTCATAGAAGAATGTGTGCGCAGTCGAGTAGACAAGATTGATCCAGTCCTTGTCAAGCGCTCGGATCATATCCATCGCACCTTTGTGTGTTTCGATAAAATCGTATGGATGGGCTTGAAGATTGAGTTTAATGCCTTCTTTTTCAAAGACTGGCAGAAGCTCATCCATGGATTTGATAAATTTTTCTTCACTTGTTAAAGGATCGTATTTTGAACCGCTGAATTCGCTGTTCATCAAATCGACTTCAAGCTCAACCGCAATTTCGATCGCCCTTTTCCAATTGCGCACCGCTGCCTGACGGCGATCTTCATCAGGACCGGCCCAGTGGTAAAGCGGAAGGAGCGATGAAAGCTTAACACCGGTATCTTTTAAAAGCCGCTTTAATTGTTTGATTTTAGCTGAATCGACTTTCGGATATTTATAGAATGGACAAAAATCTTCGCGCGGCGATAGTTCGATATATTCGTAGCCAAGCTCCGCCGTTTTATAGACCGTTTCCTCCAAAGTTAAATCATCGCGATACATCGATGGATCCAATGCTAATTTCATACTTTTCACTCCTCGGAAAGTTTTTATTTTTGAACAGTTGTAAACGTTTGATAGAATTTCGGTTTCTCTTGAAGCGCCACAGGTTCTTTCTGTCCGGATTCCTGAGCTTTTACGCAGGCATCCGTCGTCACGGCGGCGATATAGCCGTCCCATGCAGTCGGCCCGCTGACCTCGCCTTTCTGTTGGATCGAGTCAATGAAATCTTGGATTTCTACATCATAAGCGTCTACAAAGCGGCGCTGCCAATCCATGAGAATATCCGTCGAGAATTTGCCGTCTTTTCTGAGAGAGATGCTTGATGGTTCAGGAAGCTTCACGATTCCGTCTTCTCCGACGATTTCACACTGGATATCGTAGCCGTATTTGCAGTTGACATAGATTTCCGCATTGATCACGACTCCGCCTTTCGTTTCGATGATGACGATTTGCGGATCACGCAAATGAGGGAGCGCGTTTTTCGATTTTTTCGGATAAATGACCTGAACGGATTCGTAATCGTCATTGATCAGCCAGTGCAGGGCGTCTATTTCATGGACAAGCGTATCGACAACAGCCATATCTGTCGTATAGTTGTCGCCTACAACCGGGTTGCGGTGCGCACAGTGGATCATGAGAGGCTCGCCGATGACCCGGTTGTCGATCGCTTCTTTCAGCTGTACGTAACCGCTGTCATAACGGCGCATAAAGCCGACTTGAACGAGACGTTTGCCCGCTTTGATTTCTTCATTGACGATCCGCATGCATCCTTCCGCAGTCGTCGCCAGAGGCTTTTCGCAAAATACGAATTTGTTCGCTTTAATCGCTTTCAAAACGCTTGATTCATGTGCCGGTCCCCAGCTTGTGACTAAGACTGCGTCTACATTTTCGGCTGCGATGAGACTGTCGTCATCCGGATAGACCTTTGCATTCAGGCTGTAGTCTGTTACAACTTGCTGAGCTGCCTCCTGGTTTACATCGGTGACCGCGACAATTTCGCCGCCGGCTAATTTATTCGTGATGCGGTTGATGTGTTCTTTTCCGATTGCTCCTGTACCAATAACACCAATGCGTAATTTCATTGATAGCCACTCCTTTAAAATAATTACATAATTTTTCTTGTTTGCACTTGCCCAGCTTGAGCCGGAGGAGTCCCATACAGCTCTTCCTGAATTTGTTCAAGCGACTTACCGGATGTATTCGGTGCAAAAAAGAGCCCGATGAGCATGCTGGCCGTTACACATCCAAGGAGAATGGCCGCCATAAATGCAATTCCAAAATTCGAGATGATCATTGGAACGAAAAGGCTCCAAGCCCCGATTGAAATACGAACGAGGAAGAACATCAATCCTTGTGCAGATGCGCGATATTCCGTCGGGAAAATTTCACTCGCCCATAATTGATAATTGGCCTGTTGCCCGGCCCCATTGTTTAGGCCGATCATCACGATAAAGAGGATGAGGATCGGCATGCCCTCTGCCGGAAGCAGAAACAATGACCAGCCGATCACCGCTGCAAATGCGGAGATCCCAAACACTGTCTTCCTGTATTTGTCTGCAAACGGCATGAAGATAAAAGCGACGCCAAGCCCGGTGAAAATAAACAGCCCCATCTGCAAAATGTTTGCCATGGTCGCTGACACATCGCCGACCTGCTGATAAATGTAAGGCATAAAAAACCCCATGACACCTGCAGCCAGATTCCAAACCAAGTACACGCCCATTAAAAATAAAATGCTTTTCAAATACTTAGGCTGAAGCAAATCGAGATAAGACGCCTTCGGCTTCCTGACGGCTTGAGCCGATTCGGATTGACCCTGCCAGGCATCGGATTCCGGCAGCCTTTTCCGCAGAACATATGTGATCAGTGCGATAACGAGCAAATGCCCAAACACGATTTTATTGCCCAATAAGCCTATATCACCGAGCAGGACCGACAGCAGCAGGACCACAACCGCTCCCGCCGCCCATGCGACCTGTGCAACCCCGCAATGACGCGCCCTGTTTTTCTTAGGTGCGTTCTCCGCGATGATCGTCCAGGAAGCCGTAATATCAGCTCCTACCGATAAACCGATAATAATGTAACCGCTTAACAAAAAGGGAAAGCTGGTGCCGAACAATACTAAACAAATCCCCAGTGCATAAACCAGCATACTGTTCGTATAGACAGCCTTTCGGCCAATCTTGTCGGCCAAAAAGCCTCCGAGCAGCGCTCCGATTGCCGCTGAGATGGCGTTGGCGCTAAACGCGCCGAGCAGTCCGATCTGTGTATCAGAAAGCTTTAGGTAACTGACCCATAAAGATAATCCTGCCGATCCTGCGACAATGGAGCCTGCATCAATGTAATTTGCCAAAGCTGCTGCGACGGTTCGTTTATTGAATGGTGAGACTGCTGCACTTCCATTGCTCAATTTAGAGCCCCCCTAATTGGTTGCTGGGACATTCAACAAGTGACGATCGATGTACTTTCTGGCGATCAATGCGTATTCAAGCGGGTTGGCAACATCGGGATCCTGCTCGGCTTCCACAACGATCCAGCCGGAATAGCCGTGCTTTAATAGCGTTTGATAGACTTCTCTAAAATCGATGCAGCCATCGCCTGGAACAGTGAACATCCCTTGCAAAAACGCCTGTTGGAACGATTTTCCTTCCTGCTTGCATTTCTCTATGATCTTGAGGCGCGCGTCTTTAAAATGAACGTGGCCAATACGGTCCATATGCTTCTCTAGTATGTTCATATAATTTCCATCTGAAATGTAGGCATGCCCAGTATCATACAGAAGGTGCACGAGGGCCGGGTCAGTTCCCGCCATGAGCCGGTCAACCTCTTCCTCTGTCTGCACGCCTGTGCCGAGGTGATGATGATAGACAAGCTTCAGGCCGTACCGGCCGGCGATTTCCCCGAGGTGATTTAACCCTTCAAATAGCCGCTGCCATTCTTCATCGGTGAAATAAGGCTTTTCTTTAAACACGTTTTTATCCAAGCCCTGCACGCTGTACGTCTGTTCTGATACGACCGCAACATCGGCATGGACGTCTTTCAAGTACTGGCAGTGAGCCGCAAATTCCTTGGCTGCTTCTTCAATGCCGTCCCGAATGATATAGCTGCTGAACCACTTGCCGGCAATCCTTAGATTTCGCAGCTCGAGCTCTTTATTGAGAATGGCCGGTTCCGGAAAAA
Organism: Bacillus sp. PK6-026; assembly: GCF_054161455.1. NCBI lineage: Bacteria > Bacillati > Bacillota > Bacilli > Caryophanales > Bacillaceae > Bacillus > Bacillus sp. PK6-026. The sequence continues at coordinate 4,245,206 of NZ_CP096418.1, forward strand.
AGCCGCCCACTTCTGTGCCTTGAAAGCCTGCAACAACAATGTCGCTCAACAAATGCTGAAGTGTGTTTCCCGCGCCGATTTCCGGAATATCATCGTTCCGCCACCCTATGGGGGCGATGCCCCATAGAATTTGTGTCTTGCCCATCCTGGTGCCTCCTTTAATACTGCTTTGCAGATTTCAGCATTTTTTCTTTTGCTTCATACGCCTTTTGCACGCTTTCCTGTTCGGAAACCTCTGCAACGCCTACGTGCCACCAGCTGTCATAGCCGTCCGTCATCGTCTTCGGCAACACCTTCATTTCGATCAATGTTGAGACATCTTGTTTTTTGGCATCTTCAAGCGCCGCTTTTAATTCTTCGATCGTGTTCGCTTTGTAGGTTTTTGCTCCATACCCTTCGGCCACTTTCGCGTAGTCGACATTGAGAATCTGATTGTCTGCTGTTCTGAATTCGCAGAAGTAGCTGCCGCTTCCATGGTCCATTTGCAGGTTGTTGATACAGCCGAATCCTGAGTTGTCAAAGAGCAGCACGTTGATTTTTTTATTATATTGAATTGCTGTAATGAGCTCTGAGTGGAGCATCAGGAAGCTTCCGTCTCCGACCAGTGAATAAACCTCTCTATCAGGATGAGCCAATTTCAAGCCGAGTGTTCCCGATACTTCATATCCCATGCAGGAATAGCCGTATTCCAAGTGGTACGTATTCGGTTCGTTTGAATGCCACAGCCGCTGCAGATCCCCCGGCAAAGAGCCTGCTGAACAAATGACGACGCTGTCCGGATCAACTGTTTCATTGATGGCGAGCAATGCCGTTGTTTGCGGCAGTTCGGTTTGCAGCACATCCGCGTATTCGTTGAGTATTTCTTGAGAAAAATGATCTTTAATTTCAGGTGTGAAGTTTTCACGCTTAAATGTTACCTTGCTCAAACGGTCACGCTCAGCAAGCCACTCGTCTTTCAGCTCCTTGATGATCGAACCGAATTCGCTCTTATAGCCTTCCAATAAACCGTGCAGCTTGCCGAGCGTTACTTTTGCATCGGCAACGACTTGGAAAGCATCCAGTTTATATGCCTGCATTCTGTTGACATTGATGTTTAAAAACTTTGAGTTGTCAAAGTCAAAAGCGGTTTTTGATGATGTCGCGAAATCGGTATAGCGCGTGCCGATTCCAATGATCAAGTCAGCCTCGCGAGCCGCTTTGTTTGCCGCCAGCGTACCTGTGATGCCCATTCCACCCAAGTTGTTGGCAAAATCAGCTTCCACTGTAGATTTTCCGGCCTGGGTTTCCACCAGCGGAATATTGTACGCTTCAGACATGGCGATCAGTTCGTCGCGCGCTCCGGAATATTTCGCTCCGCCGCCGACCAAGATGAGCGGTTTTTTGCTCGACTTGATCAGCTCTGCCGCTCCCTTCAGTTCACGCTCGCTCGGCTCTTTGCGATCAATATAGTGAACGCGTTTCTCAAAAAAGCTTTCATCGAAATCATAGGCTTCCCCTTCAACATCTTGAGAAATGCAAACCGTTGCAGGACCCGCTTTTGCAGGATCTGTCATCACTTCAAAAGCGCGAATCAGACTGCTCATCAACTGTTCAGGGCGCGTAATCCGGTCCCAATACCTCGAAACAGGCTTCAAAGCATCGTTCGTCGTAATCGCCGCACTGTATTCCTGTTCTACTTGCTGAAGAACAGGATCAGGCTGTCTCGTTGCAAATGTATCAGCCGGAATCAAGAGAACCGGAATATTGTTCGCAAGCGCCGTACCTGCGGCGGCCACAAGGTTAGCTGCTCCCGGTCCGACTGATGTTGATACAGCATAGATCTTCCTCCTCAGCATCTGCTTGCTGTAAGCCATTGCCGCATGTGCCATTCCCTGCTCATTCTTGCCTTGAAACACCTTTAAATGACCCGCATCCTGTTCAAGCGCCTGGCCGATGCCAACGACGTTCCCATGGCCGAAAATCGTAAAGATCCCCTCGACAAACGGTGTTTCTTCACCATCTACATGGATGTACTGCTGATTTAAGAATTTAATTAACGCTTGTGCTGTGGTTAAACGTATTTTCTTGCCCACAAACGATCCCACCTTTATTCATATTCTTCATTTAAGACTGAGCCGCGATAAGCTCTTCAATCTCGGCGACTGTCGGCATCGCTTCAGATGAGCTGTGCTTGGAAACAACAATGGATGCGGAAGCGCTTCCGTATTTCAGCGCAGTTTCAATATCTTTGCCTGAAACGAGTCCGTAGAGGAAAGCGGAAGCGTATGAATCCCCCGCTCCAAACGTTTTTAAGACCTTCGTTTTGTATGCTTTCGCCCGGAAGATGCCTCCGGATTTGCTGTATGCATATGAACCTTCGACACCGTGCTTGATAACGACAAGATCTGCGGAATGTGCAAACAAATGCTGAACAGATTCTTCATTGCTGCCGCCGCTCTTATTTTCCATTACATCAAACTCATCACGCGTTCCGATGACAATGTCTGATTGTTCGGCAACAAGCGTATAGTAAACGGACGTTTCCTCCGCAGATGTCCACGTATATGGACGATAGTCAAGCTCAAAGACCACTTTCACTTGATGCTTTTTCGCCAGCTGCACGGCTTTCAGCACCGCTTCGCGGGAAGGGCTTTTAGCCAGCGCCGTACCTGACACAAGAAGCATCTTCGATTTTGCAATATAGTCTTCGTTCACTTCAGAAGGGGCAAGGTAAAGATCTGCAACATCATCCCTGTACATTAAAATGCTGCATTCTTCAGGGCTTAAAATTTCTGTGAAAGCAAGCCCCGCTTTATGTCCGTCTTTATCAACCGCCATTTGTGACGTATCGACACCCGTATTTCTCATATAGGTTTCGATGAATCTGCCGTGCTGGTCATCCGGAATCTTGCCGATAAAGCCGGTCTTCAATCCTAATTTGGAACTGCCGATTGCAATATTAGCCGGGGAGCCGCCGACATATTTTGAAAATGTCATCGTCTGCTCCATCGGCCTGTTGTATTCGACTGCGTTTAAATCGATACATGCGCGGCCGATCGCTACAATGTCAAATTCTTTCTCTTCATTAAACGTATACCTCATCTTCAACAGCCTCTCCTTGCCTTATTGTTAGCGTTCCAAAATCCATTCATGGTCAGGGTCGTTATGAAACTTCCATTTCCGCGTCGGCCCTGCCATCACGTTTAAATAATAGGATGTGTATCCGTCAGGCACCCCGACAGGATGGTATCCGGCCGGCACGATGACAACGTTTCCATTTTCAACAGTCATCGTCTCGTCGATAGAACGGTCATCTGTGTAGACGCGCTGAAATACAAAGCCTTGCTGTGGGTCAAGTTCATGGTAGTATGTTTCTTCTAAAAAGGACTCTTCAGGCAGGTTGTCTTGATCATGCTTGTGCGGCGGATAGCTGGACCAGTTTCCGCTTTCAGTGTAGACTTCGACGACTAAAAGGCTGTTCGCTGAAGGATCTGAATCCGGAAGTATGTTATGAACGGTTCGTTTATTGCTGAATTTCCCGCGGTTTTCAATACCGTTGTCTTCAGCTTTGATCAGTTTCGTCGGCAGCTGATTTTCAGAAGGGGAATAGCACAGGGCAACTCTTGCCTCTGTAACCGCGGTAATGCCGAACTTGCGGTCATTTGACACATACACGCTGTCGGTCGGCTTTCTTTCGAAAACGCTTTCTCTCGTGCCGATATTTTCAAATGTCTGTTCATGATCGGTTACGGTAATCTTTCCGGTAAGCGCGACGATGCAGCATTCTTGTTTGCTCAGCGATTCTTCATAGCTGGATCCCGGTGCGAGATCAAGGACTTTAAACTCGACATAACTGAGATCCGAATTCGATTTTTTCACTTCGTGTACAAGCTTCACGCCTTGTGACAGCTCATTCGCCTGCGGCTTGCGCAACAAATGACTCATGGATAAAGCCTCCTTTTCAAACTTGAAACATGATCCGAACAGCGCGGGAACCGCGCCGCTCGGTTTTTTCACAATTTATTGAAGTCAGGCGCCGGATATCTTGCAGTGACGACCTTTTTGCGCGTATAGAAATCGACGCTGTCTTTTCCGTTCGCATGCAATGTGCCAAAGAACGAAGACTTCCATCCTGAGAACGGGAAGAATGCCATCGGAGCCGGTACGCCCAAGTTGATACCGAGCATTCCCGCATCAATGTTTTCACGGAAATAGCGGATCGCATTCGAATTCGATGTGAACAAACATGCGCCGTTTGCAAATTCGGATTGGTTGGCGATGTCAACCGCTTCTTTCAAGTTCTTCACACGGATGACTGACAATACAGGAGCAAAAATCTCGTCTTTCCAGATCGTCATATCAGTTGTGACATTGTCAAAGATTGTCGGGCCGACGAAATAGCCTTCATCTGTCACATTTTCACGTCCGTCGCAGACAAGTCTCGCACCCTCTTCAACTCCTTTTTGTATATAGCCGAGTGTGCGTTTCTTGTTGTCTTCGCGAATGACAGGTCCGAGGAATACACCGTCGTCAAGTCCGTTTCCGATTTTGACTTCAGATGCTTTCTGAACCAATTTCTCCATGAATTCATCTGCGATCCCTTCTTCAACCGTCACTACTGCACATGCCATACAGCGTTCGCCGGCAGATCCGAAAGCAGCGCCGATAATATTTGTTACCGTGTCTTCAAGATTGGCATCGTTCAGAACGATGGTGTGGTTTTTAGCGCCTGTCAGCGATTGAACGCGTTTCAGGTTTTCGCTTCCTTTTTTATAGACATATTCTCCGACCGGTTTTGAACCGACGAATGAAATCGCTTTAATTTCTGGGTGTTCGAGAATGCCGTTTACTACATCATGAGCACCGTATACGACATTGAAGACCCCTTTAGGAAGTCCGGCTTTTTCAAACAGTTCAACAAGCTTTTCCGTCAGGAGCGGCGTCCGCTCGGAAGGTTTCAGAATAAATGTGTTTCCTAACGCAATGGCCATCGGGAACATCCAGCACGGTACCATCATCGGGAAGTTAAATGGGGCAATTCCGCCGACGACTCCGATCGGGTAACGGTAGTTCGCCGCTTCAACATCGGTTGCAATTGAAGCAAGTGAATCTCCCATCATCAGGGATGGCGCTCCAGCTGCAAACTCGACATTCTCGATGCCGCGTCCAACTTCGCCCAACGCTTCTTTCGTGTTTTTTCCGTTTTCAATCGTGATGAGGTGGGCGAGCTCCTCTTTATGCTGAGTCAAAAGCTGCTGAAAGTTAAATAGAATTCTTGCCCGGCGCGGAACGGCCACTTTTGACCATGTCTTAAACGCTTCAGCCGCTGTTTGCGCTGCGTATTCGATATCCTCGCGCGTCGAAATCGGCACCTGGCAAAGCACTTCTTTCGTCGCAGGATTGACTACATCTTCGTATTTGTCGGTTTTGCTTTCAACCCATTCTCCATTAATATAGTTTCTTAACTTTCTGATTTCTGCCATTCTTATAACCTCCTTGAATATTAAACATCTCCTGGTACAGATGGGGCAGGTTCCAACCATTATGTATGAATGCCGAACGGCTCTTCAGTGCATAACGGATTTTCGCAAAAAACAGGAATTAAACGCTTACAAAAGAAATTAATGAATAGAACGATGATTTTATCAAAAGAACCGCAACGCAATAAAACGTTTACACTCAGAAATTTCTCAACTTTATCACGTTTTGGTCACTTCTTGGTTATATTCTAATCCGGTCTTACCCATAAGTCAATCAAAATCATTAAATTTTTCTTTTGTAAGATTTATAGAAAACCTTAAAATGATTTAGAAAAACATTGTATAATAAAAAGGAACAGGACAAATCTTGCAAAAAATAATCACCAATGTTATCATTTTTTAAACAATTATTGGTTAACTTTTGGGTTTATTATATATATTTAGCCAAATATACTAGAAGGAGATACTTGGTATGAAGTTAATGCGGATTAAAGAAATGGAAGAATATATTTTGACCAATGGCACCGTTTCGCTTGATGAGCTTTGCCAGGTCTTTAATGTTTCCAAAAACACGGTCAGACGCGACATTAACAAGCTGACCGAGAAAGGAGTCATAAAAAAAGTCTACGGCGGCGTAACGGCGATCGAAAAAACGGCCTTAATCCCGTTTGAAAACAGAACCATTCAAAACAAGGATGCCAAGATGAAAATCGCGTACTACGCTTCACGTTTTATTGAAGACCATGACCTGATCTTTATCGATTCCGGCACAACGACCCAATCCATATTGGAAACTCTTGATCCAAATAAAAATGTAACCGTTTTAACGAACAGCCTCGACATTATCAACGCTGCTGCCGCGATGCAAAATATAAACTTGATCATCATCGGCAGCAACTACAAACGGAAAACGCAGTCCTTCGTCGGCATGGATGATCCGGGAACATTGGATAAATATAATATTAATAAAGCTTTCATGTCGGCAACAGGAGCAACACTTACCCATGGACTGACAAACTCCGATCTGCTCGAATATGAAATTAAAAAGAAAATATCCGAAAAAGCAAAACAAGTATACTTGCTGGCCGACCATTCCAAATTCGGGAAGTCGACCTTGCTGACGTACGCGCCGTTTGACAGATTGCACGCGATCGTCACATCTCAGGCGCTGGATGAGGAATATCACGAGTACTGTAAAGAGCGCAACATTGAAATCCATTTGGCAAAACATGTATAGTTGAAGTGGACACCCTTGACCGGCTGTATCCAAACGGCCGGCCAAGTTTATTGATCAACATATCATTTCAGGAGGGGAATCCAATGAAAAAAGTTAAAGTTGGCAAATCAGATTTGCACGTATTCCCGATTGGTTTGGGAACCAATGCCGTCGGAGGACATAACCTTTATCCGAATCTCAATGAAGAAACGGGAAAAGAATTGGTGCGGGAAGCGATCAGAAACGGCGTCACATTTTTAGATACCGCCTACATATACGGCATCGGCCGTTCCGAAGAATTAATCGGCGAAGTCCTCAAAGAATTCAACCGCGAGGATGTCGTGATTGCGACAAAAGCCGCCCATAAGAAAGAAGGCGACGATTTTGTCTTTGACAACTCCCCTGCATTTTTGAAAAAATCCGTTGAAGAAAGTCTGGAGCGTCTGCAAACTGACTACATCGACCTTTTCTATATCCATTTCCCTGATGAGAACACGCCGAAAGACGAAGCGGTTCAAGCGCTCCATGAACTGAAGCAGGAAGGCAAAATCAGAGCGATCGGGGTATCCAACTTTTCGCTTGAGCAGCTGAAAGAAGCGAACAAAGACGGATTGGTGGATGTGCTCCAAGGCGAATACAACTTGCTGAACAGGGAAGCTGAGGCGACATTCTTCCCGTATACACAGGAGCATAACATCTCATTTGTTCCTTACTTCCCGCTTGTCTCCGGATTGCTCGCCGGAAAATACAGCGAAGATACAACGTTCCCGGAAGGCGACCTGAGAAGAGAAATGGAAAACTTCCAAGGCGAACGCTTCAAAGAAAACATTAGAAAAGTGAACCAGCTTGCGCCGATCGCGGAAAAACACAATGTTGACATCGCACATATCGTGTTGGCCTGGTACTTGGCAAGACCTGAAATCGATGTGTTGATCCCGGGCGCCAAACGCGCAGATCAGCTGATCGACAACCTCAAAACGGCAGAAGTCAATCTGTCTCAAGAGGACATTGATTTCATCGACCGGCTGTTCGCCCGCTAAATAATCAGGAAACCTATCTTAAAAGATAGGTTTCTTTATTTTTAAAATCATATTGACAGCGCTTCCATTTTTGGTATGATAGGAAAGAAGTTAATACAAGTGACGGAGAATGGGAGATTCACAATAAGACCCTCTTGTGCCAGGGGTTTTTTTGTGGATCTCTCTTTTTATTCGTCCACATAAGGAGGCGAAAAAAAACCGGAAACCAACATTCTGCATACCGACTTGAAAGGGGAAATCATTTGATGAAAAAACTTGTCCGCAGCATCTTCCTTATAACAGCTGCAATCGTTGCCGCCGGTTTTGGACTCAGCGGGCATGCGGAGGCCGCAAGCCATTCCCAGCCGCAGCTCAATCCGAGTCAGCTATTAAATGTCGCACACCGCGGCGCATCGGGTCATGCTCCCGAACATACGCTTTTGGCTTATAAGCTTGGGCAAAAAATGAAAGGCGATTACATAGAAATCGATCTTCAAATGACAAAAGACGGACATTTGGTCGCCATGCACGATGAGACATTGGATCGCACGACCAATGGTACGGGTTTTGTCAAAGACTATACGCTGAAAGAAATCAAACAGCTTGATGCAGGCTCCTGGTTTAACGAAGCATATCCTGAGCGGGCAAAAACGGAGTACGTTGGGCTGAAAGTGCCTACCCTGGAAGAAATCATCCAAACATTCGGGAGAAGCGCGCGCTACTATATCGAAACAAAATCACCGGAAGACTATGATCATATGGAAGAAAAGCTCCTGGACATTCTGAAGCAATACAAACTGACCGGGGCAAACATTCATTCAAGCAAAGTCATCATTCAATCTTTTAGTCCTGAAAGCTTACAAATCATTCATAACGCTAATCCAAACATTCCGCTTGTGCAATTATTATGGTACGACAAACCGGCTGCCATTACTGACGCCGAATTAAAACAATATCAATCTTACAGCGTCGGACTCGGCATGAACTTTGACCGCATTGACCGGGCATACGTGCAAAAAATTCGAAGCACCGGCATGCTGGTCCATCCTTATACCGTGAATGAAAAAGAAGATATGAAGCGGCTGCTCGATTGGGGAGCGACCGGAATGTTCACCAACTTTCCGGACCGGCTGCGCGATGTTTTACGTGAAAAGAAGTAAATGAATAAAGAAGGGGTATACCATGTTAAAACTGTTTAAACCAGCACCGCCGATTGAGCGGATGCCGGACGATCAAATTGATTCGGAATATAAGAAATTCAGACTGCAAGTTTTTCTCGGCATCTTCATCGGTTATGCGGCATACTATTTAATTCGCAAAAATTTCTCGCTTGCCATGCCTTATTTAATCGAAGAGGGATTTTCAAAGTCGGCGCTCGGCTTTGCCTTATCCGCTCTATCCATCTCTTACGGGCTGAGCAAGTTCGTGATGGCCACGATATCAGACCGGAGCAATCCGCGGATGTTCCTGCCCGCCGGTTTGATCCTTTCCGCTGTCATCAGCTTGTTGATGGGGTTTGTTCCTTTCTTCACCTCATCGATCGCCATTATGTTTATCATGCTGTTCTTAAACGGCTGGTTCCAAGGCATGGGATGGCCGCCGTCAGGACGCGTCCTTGTCCACTGGTTCAGCGTCAGCGAAAGGGGAAATAAAACAGCTATTTGGAATGTCGCCCACAATGTCGGCGGGGGACTGATGGCGCCGATTGCCGTTGCCGGCGTCGCCATCTTCTCAGGCATTACGGGATCTGCTACAGGCTATGAAGGCGTATTTATTTTGCCCGCCTTGGTCGCCATCGCCGTTGCCGTCATTTCTTACTGGCTGATCCGGGATACGCCGCAGTCTGTCGGACTGCCTCCAATCGAGGAATACCGCAACGATTATTCAAGCAAGTCGAAGAAAACATTTGAAACGGAATTATCAACGAAAGAAATCCTCTTTAAATATGTATTAAATAATAAATGGGTGTGGGCGATCGCACTTGCCAACATTTTCGTGTACTTCGTCCGCTACGGCGTTCTGGATTGGGCGCCAACCTATTTAAGCGAAGAAAAAGGCTTTGATATGAGCAAATCAAGTGTCGCTTATTTTCTGTATGAATGGGCGGGGATTCCGGGGACATTGCTTTGCGGCTGGATCTCTGACAAATGGTTTAAAGGGCGCCGCGGACCGGCAGGCTTTGTCTTTATGGTAGGTGTTTTGATCGCGGTGCTTGTATACTGGTTCAATCCAGCCGGCAATCCGATGATCGACATGGCATCATTGATCGCGATCGGATTCCTCATTTACGGTCCAGTTATGCTGATCGGTCTTCAGGCGCTTGACTTTGTTCCGAAAAAAGCGGCAGGTACGGCTGCAGGATTGACGGGTCTGTTCGGATACCTGGGCGGAACCTTGACGGCAAATGCGCTGATGGGTGTTATCGTCGATGCATCCGGCTGGAATGCGGGCTTTACGCTCTTAACCGCTTCATGTGCAATCGCAGCACTCATCTTTGCGATGACATGGAATGTGCGGGGACAGGAAGTTGTGAAACATTAACATCAAAAAAAGATACATCTCGCCTAAAGCTGAGATGTATCTTTTTTATTTTTATGCCATCACTTTGCATATATCATTCGTAAATTCGACGGGGTCTTCGATTGGCAAGCCTTCTATCAGCAGCGCCTGGTTGTACAGGATGCCGGTGTACAGCTTGAATTTATCTTTGTCGTTTTCAAAAGCATCCTGCAGTGTTTTGAAGACTTCGTGATTTGTATTGATTTCCAATGCTTTATCAGCCTTTACGTGCTGGTTGTCAGGCATTGCGTTTAAGATTTTCTCCATCTCGATGGTGACTTCTCCGTCAGCGGCAAGGCATACAGAGTGTGTCTTCAGCCGTTTTGACGCCCTTACGCTTTTCACTTTTCCATCCAGGGTCTTTTTCATCTCTTCAAAAAGGTCTTTGTATTGGCTGTCGTCCCCGTCTGATTGATTTTGCTCATCATCGTTTTCGATTCCGAGGTCGCCGCTGGATACCGACTTGAATTCTTTTTCTTGATAATTCGCCAGCATTTTGATGGCGAACTCATCGATGTCCTCGGTGAAATAAAGGATTTCATACCCTTTTTCCGAAACCAGCTCGGTTTGAGGAAGCTTTTCAATTCGGTCATACGAGTCGCCTGACGCATAGTAAATGTATTTTTGATCTTCAGGCATTCTGGATACATATTCATCAAGGGTGACCAGCTTTTTCTCTTTTGATGAATAGAAAAGCAGCAGGTCTTTCAGCATATCTTTATGAGCTCCAAAATCATTGTATACCCCAAATTTAAGCTGTCTGCCAAACGATTGATAAAAAGACTCGTATTTTTCTCTGTCATTTTTCAGCAAGCTTTTCAGCTCATTCTTGATTTTTTTGCTGATGTTTTTGGCAATCAGCTTCAGCTGCCTGTCATGCTGGAGCATCTCCCTCGAAATGTTGAGCGATAAGTCTTCTGAATCGACCATTCCTTTGACAAAGCTGAAGTGGTCAGGCAGCAGGTCCGGACACTTTTCCATGATCAGCACACCGTTCGAATACAGTTCAAGACCCTTCTCAAATTCCTTCGTGTAGTAGTTGAACGGAATATTTTCAGGGATGAATAAAATCGCATGATATCTCACTGCGCCGTCCACGCTTGTATGGACGTGAGCGAGCGGCTTGTCAAAACCGTAACGCTTTTCCGTATAAAACGCCTCGTAATCTTCATCTTTCAGTTCGCTTTTGTTTTTTCGCCAAATCGGCACCATGCTGTTGACTGTCTGTTCTTCCTGAACTTCTTCAAATTCATTTTCAGCGTCTTCTTTCGGCTTGTTAACGGTGACATCCATCTTGATCGGATAGCGGATGAAATCAGAATATGTTTTGATGATCGCTTTTAAGCGATGAACATCCAAGTATTCATCATAGTTTTCGTCGTCTGTATTTTCTTTCAGCTTCAAAATTACATCGGTTCCCGCTGATTCTTTCGCAGCCGGTTCGATCGTATAGCCGTCGGCCCCCGCTGATTCCCATTGATACGCTTCATCGCTGCCATGGGCTTTTGTCATGACGGTGACGGTGTCCGCAACCATAAAAGCGGCGTAGAAACCGACGCCGAACTGGCCGATAATATCGTGCCCGTCTTTTAATTCGTTTTCTTGTTTAAACGCAAGCGAGCCGCTCTTGGCAATGGTTCCAAGATGTTCTTCAAGCTCTTCTTTCGTCATGCCGATCCCGGTGTCCGCAATCGTCAGCGTTCTGTTTTCTTTGTCTGCGGAGATTTTTATGTAGTAATCATCTTTGTTAAACGTCAGTGAATCGTCTGTCAGTGCTTTGTAGTAGATTTTATCGATGGCATCGCTCGCATTGGATATCAGCTCCCTTAAAAAGACTTCCTTTTGGGAATAAATCGAGTTGATCATGATGTCCAGCAATCTCTTGGATTCTGCTTTAAATTCTTTTTTAGCCATCTGTCTCTCTCCTCTTTTGCTCATATGATATACATATATCGTTCGATTCTGTTCACAAATTAAATAACACACTGCCTGCACGATGTCAATTCATATGGCAGCGGTTTGACAACCGGCACTCCGCTTCATATAATGTGTTGTGAAGGTAAATTTGACCAAAACGAGGTGGAAAGGAATGAAAATCTTATCAACTGTTCTTAAAAGAGAATTGGCTTAAAGACGGGAGAAGTCTGCCCTTTTTTAGACAAGCCATCTCGGGAACAGTTTGATATGATTTGACATCCTTTCTTGCTGTATTTTAAATATGTAGCGGGTAAGGTGTAGTTTGCCTTACCCGCTTTTTTTGCCGGACAGGATAGCGAGGCTTCACGCTGTTCTCTTTTGATGGCTTGTTTTTTCAAAAAAAATAAGCCTGAAGGAGAGAATCACCATGAGTATTGTTCATGTCACGAATCTGACCCATATATATGGAGACCGTATTATCTTTCAAGACGCCGGGTTCCGCCTGCTGAAAGGCGAACACGCCGGCCTTGTCGGTGCAAACGGAGCCGGAAAATCGACATTGCTGCGGATTTTGACAGGCAGCCTTCTGCCCGATCACGGAAACATTGAATGGCAGCCAAACATTCGGGCCGGCTTTCTTGAACAGCATGCCAAGCTGACGAAAGGCACAACCATCCTTCAGTACATGGAGCAAGCGTACGACCGGCTGTTTGAAATCGAAAAGCAACTGAATCGGCTTGCCGAAAAAATGGCCGACGCCGAAGACAATCTGGAGGCCATTTTGAAAAGATACGGAGAGCTCCAATCCGAACTGGAGAGTTCAGGATTTTACCAAATCGGAACGAAAATTGAGGATGCCGCTCAAGGCCTCGGCTTTACGGAAATCGGGCTTGATCAGGATGTCGCGGCTTTAAGCGGCGGGCAGCGTACGAAGCTCCTGTTGGCCAAACTGCTGCTTGAAGAACCTGATGTGCTCCTGTTGGATGAGCCGACCAACTATTTGGATGCGGCCCATATTGAGTGGCTGACGGGGTATTTGAAAAACTATAAGCACGCCTTTCTCGTGATCTCACATGACGAACACTTCTTAAATGAGATCACGACGGTGACATTCCATCTGGAGCATCAAACGATCAAACGGTACTCCGGCAGCTATCAATATTTTCTGAAGGAATATGTGCAAAGCAGGGCACAGGCTGAAGCCGCATACGCCAAACAACACAGGGAAATTAAAAAGCTAGAGGGGTTTATCGACCGGAACAGGGTCCGAAAGGCGAAGCAGGCCAAAAGCAGGGAGAAAGCATTAAGCAAAATCAAGCGAATCGAAAAACCGACAGATTCTTATGTCCCCAGCTTTTCATTTAAAACGGGGCGAAATCCGGCGATGACCGTACTCAAAACGGAAAATCTTGAGGCGGGCTACACCGTTCCATTATTTAAGCCTCTTTCTCTGACCGTAAAACGGGGCGATAAAATCGCCATTACCGGAGAAAACGGCGCCGGAAAATCGACGCTCATTAAAACGCTGCTCGGTGATCTCAAGCCTCTTAGCGGCACCGTCACAGCAGGACAGCATTTACAGGCGGCCTATTTCAGACAGGAAAGTCCGGCTTCTCATCATACACCGCTTGAAAAATTGCGGGCGTTCTTTCCTGATCTATCGGAAAAAGACATCAGGCAGACGCTCGCGATATCCGGTTTGACGCCAAAGCATATCAGCCAGCCCCTTGCTACGCTAAGCGGCGGTGAACAGGCAAAGGTCCGGCTGGCGGAACTGATGCTTTCAAACAGCAATCTGCTTGTTCTTGATGAACCGACAAACCATCTTGACACATCAGCAAAGCGTGCGTTAAAGCAAGCGCTCTGCGACTACAAGGGAACGATTTTGCTCGTTTCCCATGAACCGTCTTTTTATGAAGACTGGGTGACTCATATTTGGCGGATTGAAGCATGGCGCCGCAAATAGGTAAAAGCCGGCCTTTCGAAGGACCGGCTTTTTCATTTGGACAATACAAGCTCATGAATGGCGTGAGCAACGCCGTTTTCGTTATTCGTACGCGTTTCATAATCGGCCGAAGCTTTTACCTCAGGGATCGCATTCCCCATGGCGACTCCGCATCCAGCCCATTCGATCATCGACATGTCGTTTCCGTTGTCTCCAATACAGATCACTTCTTCTTGCGCGATGCCTAATATGTCGGCAAGCTGCTGAACGGCATTTCCTTTACTTGCCGCAGGGTGAAGAATTTCATAAAAGAACGGCGAGCTTTTCACCATTGTATAACGTTCCTTGACGTCTTCCGGTATTGCTGCGATCGTCCGATCCAGCTTTTCCGGTTCATCAATGTACATCGCCTTTGGCGCGAGAAGGTCTTTCGGGATTTCTTCGATCGCCCGGAACCGGAGCGGCACTTTGGTGACGTATGATTCGTGAACAGTATACGGGCTGATTTCCCGGTTTGGCGTATATAAATAAGCAGAATCAAAAAAATGCATCGGCGTATCAAGCTTTTGGCTAAGCTCATATAACGATTTCACATCATCATAGCCCAGTGTCAGCTCTGACACGACTTCTTGAGTGTGCGTATTTTGAACGAGCGCTCCGTTATAGGCGATGACATAATCGCCGTCTTCATTTAGATTCAGTTCTTCCAGATAGCGGCTTACACCGCCGAGAGGACGGCCCGTGCAGAGAACGATTTTGACGCCTTGCTTTTTTGCAGCATGCAGGGCATTCCGAACTTCCTCTGTTACTTCATGAAGATCATTCAACAATGTTCCATCCATATCTATCGCGATTAGTTTGTACATTTTACACTCTCCCTGATCAGAATCGAGCCCTAACGTCGTACTTATGACCCATACCTTCTTTATTGTATCACAGCTTTTCCCCGTCATTTTCGTCTGATGCCCACGGAAAAAACGCCTTACAGCAAATAAGGCGTTTTTCGAGCCGCTTGGCCTGCTTAAAATATTTCCTGCAGAATCGGATCTTCATCAAGGATGCGAAGCGCTTTTTCGCGATAGCCGGCTTCATGCAAGTACGTATAGCGGTTCGGCTTGACAGTGTGCGACAAATTGATCGCTTCGCGAAACTCATCTTTGTTCAGATTCAGTGTTTTCACATATTGAAAAAAGCCTGTTCTCGTAAACACCTTTTCAATCCGCTCAGCCCGGTGATCCTGTACATGAGCCATGATGTAGGTGGCTACCCCGACTTGAATGCCGTGCATCTGCGGTTTTTCCGCAATTTTGTCCAACGCATGGGAAATCAGGTGCTCAGAACCGCTGATCGGCGCGCTGTTTCCGCTGATTTCCGTGGCGATGCCTCCCATTGTCAAAGAGCTGACAAGCTCTTTTAAAAAGATCGGCTGTTTAATATCCTGCATCGGTGTACGGACAAAGCTGTTGACCGCTTTCTTGCTGAGCATGGACGCAAACGCATTTACATCGCTGACCCCTTGCCACTCTTCAAACTCCCAATCATAAAGTGCCGTAATATTGGACATCAAATCGCCGATCCCCGCCAAAATAAAGTGCTCCGGCGCTTTTTGAATGATACTCAAATCAGCTATGATTCCATACGGAACCCTTGCCGGCACAGTTGTTTTTTTTCCTTCGACTTGAAGCGAGCAATTGCTGCTCGCAAACCCGTCATTGGATGCCGACGTCGGAATGCTGATGAACGGGGTCCGCTTGGAAAAAGCGATGTATTTTCCGCAATCGACAACATACCCGCCGCCCATGGCAATGATGACATCGTAATTCCCGATTGAAAATGCCTGCTTCAAAAGCTCCTGTATGTCCAGGTTGGACGGCAGCAAAACAGCTTCTACTTTGACATGTTGAAAGGCGGCTTTTAATGAGTGTTCATACTGCTGATAGGAAAAATCGTCAAAAAACATGATCGCCTTGTCAAACTGATGTTTTCTCAATATCTCATCCAATCGGCCAAGCACGCCTTCACTAATGTCCAAAACCGCGGGAATGGCTATGCTGGTAACCTGGCGCGGCATTAGACGATCCGCCCTTTTTCTTTAAGATACTGTTCAATGTCTTCAAATGTTTCAACGGCTACAAATGGCACCCCCTGCTGACGAAGCAAATCCTGGAGCGCATCCTTTGCAAATGTTACATCCGCAAATTTAGCCGGGTGGGAATCCGGTTCACTGTCACCTGCAAAATAAATCGTCTCGTACTCTTCTTTCAGCTTCTGAATGACCTTTGATTTATCAATCCCATAGCGCTCAGAGTAATGCCAATGATTCTCATCAATGTCCAAATGAACATTGTCTTCTTTAAAAAAGCCTTTATTTGAAAAGACCTCAACGTCTGTAATCCCGTATTTCTTTAAAATATAATGAATGTAATAATTCGTGCCGGCGCTTAAAATGTAGAAATCGCCGCCGTTTTTCTGGACATGCTGAATGAAGTCTGGCACATATTCATCAATTGGTATGGAATGAATGTCATCAATGATTTTTTGCTCGCTTTGATGAATTGAAGCAAAAACAGTTCCCAAAAACTCGATATCTTTTAATTCTCCGGCCTTCCACTTCTTGAACAATTCACGGCCTTCCGGAAAATATTTATCAATGACCATCCAGTAAAAATCCTGTTTGGAAATCGTCCCATCAAAGTCTGATACAAATGCCCATTTCTTCATACTGCATACCTCTTTTCTATGGTATTTTAAAAGATTAGATTCATTATACAAAAAGTTTGTGAAACATTGAACATAATATTATTTCTTTTTTGTGTACTTTCGTTCACAAGCTGAATCATCTGCCTCTCTGAAAAGAGACATATATGATCATTCTTGATCTGTACGCTGTTTACCTTTTTCCGTCACGGCAAATTTGCGCTTCATCGTTTTAATGTTTTCCGCCTTGCGAAATCTGAGCGCAGACCAATCTTCATCTATTGCAATTTGCCGAACCGGTTCATAGCCTTGGTCCGCAAGCAGTCCGGCTACTGTGTCGCGGCTGCAGTCCGATCCTTTGTAGACTTTCGAAGATTTTTTCGGGTAGCAAAGCCAAAACAGTCCGTCTTCCGCCAGATGACGCTCAGCCTCTTTAGCTAAAGCCTGCAACTTTGCGTTGGTCGCTGCGAATACCTGAACAAAATCGTACCGGTCAGCTTCGGCCTGATGATCGACATGGCCTTGAAATTCAGCCATGATGCCGCTGTATGCCTCTGGCGGATTCACGATCAGTACAGGCTGTCCATTATCCTTGAACTGCAGTTTTTTGATCACCGGGTTCGTTTCTGCCATACTTCATCAATCCTTTTTCTGTTTATAGTAACAAATTAACCAAAACAGCACTAATCATACTTAGCAAAAAAAGTGATAGACGAAAGAGGGATTCATTTGCTATATTTACATTGATAATGCGAATCATTATCACTTAGATAATTTCATATGCTTTATATCAACAGGAGGGTCAAGTGAAAAAGAACTTATTGATAATCGGTTTAGTTATGCTGTTGTGTATCGTGGTCAGCGCCTGCGGAAGCGGCAATGCGTCAAACGGCAACAAAGAAAAAGCGGCTGAAGAAACGACAAGAACATATCAATCAACGCGTGGAAAAGTAGACATTCCAACACATCCAAAGCGCATCGTGACAGACTTTTATGCCGGTGAACTGTTCACGGTCGGCGCCAATGTCGTCGGCTCCGGCTCGTGGTCTTTCTCCAATCCGTTTTTAAAGGACCGTATGAAAGATGTGACAGATTTAGGCGACCCAATTAATGTGGAAAAAGTCATGAAACTGAAGCCTGATTTAATTGTTGTCATGAACGATGAAAATTACGACAAACTGTCCAAAATCGCACCGACCGTTGTGATTCCTTATAATACGGCGAAAAATGTTCAGGAAACCGTTAAGATGTTTGGCGACATTGCAGGAGCTAAAGAAGAAGCTGAACAATTCCTTGCCGATTTCGAACAGAAATCGAAATCAGCAAGGAAAAAAATCGCTCAAGTCGTCGATAAAAAGGCTACTTTCGGTATTTATGAAAACACAGAAAAAGGACAATTCTGGGTGTTCAATGACAACGGCGGCCGCGGAGGCCAAGCCGTGTACAACGCGCTCGGCTTAAAAGCGCCTGAAAAGATTCAAAAGGACATCTTCAAAAAAGGCGACATCAAAGAACTATCCTTGGAAGTCGTACCTGAATATGCTGCCGACTACATGTTTGTAACAGACTATAACCCGAACGGCGACAGCAAGACGCTGGACAAACTCAAGCAGTCTTCCATTTGGAAAAACCTTGACGCCGTCAAAAACAATCGTGTCTTTATCAACGACTTTGACACGTTCTACCCGTACGATCCGATCTCTGTCAGCAAACAGGTTGATTTGATTACGGAAATGCTGGTGAAGCGTGAGAAAGAGAATAAGTAAAAAAGCTGGAATTTCCAGCTTTTTTTATTGTTTTCTTTCTTGAATGTTTGAAATCTTAAAAGCAAATTGAAAGATAAAAAAAAAGGAATGTAGAAAAGAAAAAACATCAATATTTGAAATGATAACCCTTCCAAAGTAAATGGATAAGAAATGTCATGAAACAGAAAAGATAATGCCATCCAAACGACAAAGGCAAACAACCCGGCTTTAAAGCCAAGTCCCCTCTTTTTTCTCAACAGACCTTTGCTCACAAGCCTAATAGAATAATAGCCGCTGCCAATGAAAAAAAGAATGATCAGTAACAGATTGCTCGGTATCTCGTATGAGGTCGTGATAAAGATGGAAATAAAGATGAGTGAAAGAAGAAGCACAAACCCTTCATATCCAACTTTTCTTTCCTGCTCAGCCTTTTGATTTTCACTCATTACGTTCGCCTCCTCTCTACCATTTCCATTTAAACCAACAGAAACCATGTTAACAATAAACATCCATGAAAACAATGATTTAACACGCATGCCCCCCGCTGTTTCACGTGAAACAAAAAACACAGCGAAAAATAGATATTTTGGAATCAATTGCGCAAAATGAAAATAATGACAAAAAAGGGAGGGATCATGATGGGAATCAAAAAGGTTGGACAAATTGGGGTACCGGTTCAAGACCTGGAACGGGCTGTGGCATTTTATCAGGATGTATTAGGCTTGTCCCTTTTATTTCAGACAGATCGTATGGCTTTCTTTGAGTGCGGCGGGTTGCGGCTTCTTCTCAGTCTCCCGGAAAAAGATGAATTTGCTCATGCAAGCTCCGTCATCTATTTTCAAGTTGAAGATTTGCCGGCAGTATATAATGAAATCGCTACAAAAGGCGTTTCTTTTCCAATAGAGCCGCATGTGGCGGCGAAAATCGAGCAAACGGAAACCTGGATGGCCTTCTTTAAAGATACCGAAGGAAATACCCTCGCTTTGATGAGTGAAATGCAAGTCTAAAAAACAAAAAAACAGCTGAGCACCTCAGCTGCTTTTCACATCATCACAAGCCGATTGACACGTACGATTTAATTCACAGGCGGCGCATTTTCCTTTCCGGCTTCGTCTGACAAATTTAATAAGCGTCCATGCCGCATAACCGAAGATGAGCGCTCCGATCGTGATATTAAACAACATGCCGTCACATCCTTCCTATGATAACCCAAGCAATCGTCCGCCCTGATAAATCAAGAACGCGATCGCATACGCAATGGCCAGTCCGTAAACAATGGACAGGAACATCCACTTTTTCGAGTTTGTTTCTTTTTTAATCACCGCGACTGTCGCGAGGCATGGTACGTATAAAAGAACGAAAGCCATAAATCCGTAAGCGGCCAGCGGTGTAAATTGCTCAGCCATCATGCCTTGCAGCTGGGCTTCAGGTACGAAATAGATGATGCTCATCGAAGCAACGACAACTTCCTTCGCCAGAAAACCGGTTAATAGTGATGCCGCTGCCTGCCATGTGCCGAACCCCAGCGGCATCAACAACGGTGCGAGCACTCCGCCAATCATTGCTAAAAAGCTGTCATCCATCTCAACGCCCGTTCCACCGGGCCCTGTATACGATAAAAGCCAAATGAGGACAGAACCGCCAAAAATGTAAGTCCCGGCTTTGCGGACGAAACCTTTGCCCTTTTCCCATGTTGCCCGCCACAATGTACGCGCTTGAGGCAAACGATAAGGCGGCAGTTCAATCACGAAAAACGACTTTTCTTCTTTGAGCTTGGATGAGGATAAAAACTTCGCCAGCACCAGCGCCGCAGCAATGCCCAGCACATACAAGGTCAGGACGACGAAAGCCTGATGAGCCGCAAAAAAAGCCCCTGCAAACAAAGCATAAACCGGAAGTCTTGCCGAACAGGACATAAATGGCGTCAGCATAATCGTCAAAAGTCTTTCCTTAGGCTGCTCTACAGTTCGTGCAGCCATGACGCCCGGAACATTGCAGCCGAAGCCGATGATCAGCGGTATAAAGGCTTTACCGTTTAAACCGATCGCCTCCATCAGACGGTCCATCACCATGGCCACACGCGCCATGTACCCGGAATCTTCGAGCACCGAAATGAAGAAAAACAGAATAAAAATCTGCGGGACGAAAACGAGGACACCGCCGACACCGGCAATGATCCCATCGAGAATGAGCGCCTCGATAAACGGGCTGGCTCCCATTGCCGACAGTGCCGAAGCCGTCCATTCCGTCAGCGGTCCGCCGATGAAACCGTCCAGTGTATCAGACAATGGAACACCAAGCCAGTCAAACGTCAGCATGAACATGAGATACATGAACAACAAAAAAATCGGAATGCCAAGCACCGGATGCGTAACGATCTGATCCACGCGTTCAGTCAGCGTCTGTTTTCGGTCTGACTGATATTCAACAGAGGATGACATGATGCGGTCAATCCATCGTTCTCTCTCATTGTAAATATGCTGATGCAGCGATTTTGCGGATTGTTCCTGAAGAAGGCGTTTTTCTGTCTCCTCGTAAATTTCCTTTAACCGTTCGCTGTCGGCCGCGTCTTCCAGCTGCTCTTTCATTTTCGAGTTGCCTTCCAAATATTGAAGAGCCATCCACCGTTTTAAAACGCCGGGACGTTCCGGTATGATCGACTCGATCCGGCCAATCGCTTCTTCTACTGTGCTTCCGTAATTGATGACGAGCGGCTTCGTTCTCTTTTCTTTTTCAAGAAGCAAATGCCGGCTCAGTTCATCACACCCTTTGCCGCTGCGGGCAATCACAGGAATCACCGGAACATCTAGCGCTGCAGACAACTTTTGATGATCAATGAAGACGCCTCGCTGTCCTGCGACATCGATCATATTTAAACCGATTGTAAGCGAATGACCAAATTCGAGGAGCTGCACAGTTAAGTGCAAATTCCGCTTTAATTGGGATGCATCGACAATATTCAATATGTCTGAAAATGATTCGTTGAGCAGGAAGTCAGTGACGACCCCTTCATCGCGGGACAGCGGGCTCAATGTATAAACGCCGGGGAGGTCGACCATCATTCCTTGTTTATGGCGGAGCAGTCCCACCTTTTTCTCAACGGTGACCCCACTCCAGTTGCCGACATACTCATAGGAGCCTGTCAGCGCGTTAAACAATGACGTTTTCCCCGTATTCGGATTTCCGAAAAGGGCAATCTGCCGGCTGTTCATAGCTTTTCAATCCTGATCTTTTTTGCTTCTTCAAGCCGTATGCCGAGGCACTGTCCGCCTGACTCAAACATGAACGGTCCGCCAAACGGCAATTTCCGCTGCACGCAAATTTCAGCTTCTTCTTTCATCCCGAGCTGTATGAGCCTGCGCTGAACAAGTTCATTCACTTCTGAAAAATCTATGATTCTTGCTCTCTCTTTTTGTTTTAATTCAGCTAAAACCATTGTTGAGGCCTCCACATTATGAAAATGATAATCGTTATCATAATATGATTATAGGCAATAAGCCACCTTCCATTTAAAAGAAGATGTGTCAAAACCGGAACATTTTTGCGAGAATATAAAAAAGCGAAAAGCTCCGGCGGTGCAACCTGCCGTTCTGGCTTTTCGCTCTATCAATCTAAGTCGTTAACCGGCATGATGGCTCACTTTTTGCTCGATTCTCCTCTTTTTCGGCACGTAAATTTTTCCGACAAACATATAGCCGTACTTCAATTTATTGACGGCCCAAGATATGAAAACCGCAACGCCTGTAGAGATCGAAAACAAGAGCAAAACAGCCGAAACCGTACCGATGCTTTCAAAGCTCGTTAAAATGACCAACCCGAAAATCAGGATAAAAGCGTGCAATAAATAAATAGAAAAAGAATAGTTGCTGATCATCATGATCAGCTTCGGCACCGACTTCAGTTTTGAAAACAGGTGAAAGCATAAGAAAATGATGCTTGTTGAATAAAGCAGGATATCCGGACGCTTTGACGTCACTGCGATGTCTTGTCCGAAGTAGGAAACCGCTACAATGAAACATCCGGTCACAGCAGCCGCTGCATATACCGCATGCCTGTATCGTTCCAGCAATGCCAAAAAGCGCTCGTAATTTTTGCCGCAATAATAGGCCAAACAAAAATAAAAGAGCCAGCCGGGAAACGGCACCCATGAAAAAGGAAACGGCGCCTCTTCCTGTACAACCGGAGGTTGAATGAACGTGAAATAGCTCAAATAAGCCGCTGTGACCGCAAAAGAAATCGAAAGCACCCATTTAGGCGACGCCTTTTGCAAAAATGAATGGAAGCACATGTGCAACAAGTAAAATTGAAAAATGACGAGGATGAAATAACCGATGAAATTCCCCAGGAAAATATTCGCCAACAGTTTTTTTAAAATGACCGATGCATGAAATTGCTGCATCATCAGACCAGCGGTCATAAAAGCATCCAAAACAGCGATAAATAGAAAAGGGATGAAAATCGTTTTAAACCGCTTTTTTAAAAACCCTTCCGGAACGCCGCCAGGGTAAGCATGCGCGAGCAAAAATTCGGAAATAAAAATAAACGCAGGCGTACTGAACATCAGAAGCGTCCTGAAAGATTCAACAACCCGGAAAACCGTATCTCCAAGCATGTCCGCCCGCACCATGAGCACCATCGATATCGCATGAAGCAAAACAACGCTTAAGCAGGAAATAAAGCGAATAACAAATATTTCTTTTACCTGCAAATCGATCACTCCTCTTTCAAATTTGAAATAATATCAAATTAACATAATCAACCAAATGAAGAAAGAGGCAAAATACATAGGTATGTTTATCCCAAATTTTCCGGCTGCAAGTATAAAAAAAGCTTGTAGAAAAACACAGGTTTCTCTACAAGCTTCGGTTAGACGCAGTCTAATCTTTTTTAAATCGCCGCTTTTATCTGTTTTGTATAGTAGAAGCGGACAATGAAGTAATATATAACCTGGATGGCGAAGAACACGCCGAGCACCATTGCAGATTCCTTGAAGAGGTTGTACTGAAAGGCATGCGATAAAGCGGTCAGCGCCACAGCTCCATGGACAAGGGCAACAGCGATAGGCGCGAAGAACAGAATGCCGATCTGCCTGTTCAGCACTTTATGCAGTTCCCGGTCTGTTAAGCCCATTTTGGCAATCGATTTGAATTTCTGCTTATCATCGTCCAAATCAGTGTACAAGCGGAAGTAGAGAAAACTTCCTGCTGAAACGAAGAAGACGATTCCGATAAACAGTCCAACAAATAATACCGGGCCATACCCTTTGCTTATATCATATACCTCATAATCTACAGCCGCGAAATAAATCCGATCCAGTTTCTTTTGCAGAACCTCCCCGGCTTTCACTAAAGCCATGCCGTCAGATTCTTTTGCCTGCCAGGCATAGAACCGGTTTTCGCTTTTCGGTTTTTTCAACTGTGCGAAATCTTTGTCTGTCACAATATAATAACTGTTTTCAGATAACGCTTTTGAACGGACCGTTTTGTCAGCCTGCAGCTTTTGTCCGGTTGCAAGAGGGATTGATGAAGGGAGCGGCTGGTCGTCTTCTCCCTCTAGGCCAACCTTGACATCATACTCGGCAGCTGCGGCTTTCCCTTCTTCAAGCTTGACGTGGTCGGCTCCGACCAGATCGGCAAACTTGTTATAGTCAGATTCTTTCACAATCAGCATGTCATGGCCATCGACATCGAAATATTGAAGGACAGCTGATGCTTTGTCTGTTTTGATATTTCGTTCTTTTAGCGTGTCATTGATGAAAGCCACGTCTTGTTCGGTGTCTTTGTTTGTTTTCGGCGGTTTATACGAGAACGTATGCGGGTTCATATCTTTAATTCCGTTTGTCAGCAGAGTTTGGAAACCATACAGCGTCCCAATCGCACTGAACGCGACAGTAGAGATAATGGCCACCATAAAAAACGTCCGCGCATTGTCTTTCATCCGGTAAGACAGATCAGAAAACAAAATCATATTCGTTTTCCGCCAAAACAGGCTTTCCCGTTTTTTGAGCCTGCGGATCACATAAACACTCAGCTGCGTAAACAGCAGATATGTGCCGATAATGACAACAATCGTCACCGGAACCATCGCCACAAGAACGCCTATTTTCTTGACAATCAAAGCGGTGTAATAGCCTCCGGTAAGCAGAACAGCTGCAACCACTGTAAGCAAGGCAGATGCTTTCGGCTCCCCTTTGGAGATTTTGTTTCCTTTTAGCAGAACAATCAGCTTCTCGCTCCTGAGCACAAATGACACAAGAAAAGAAATAAATAAGAACAGGCCGTTAAAAGAAATAAACGTCACAATGATCGCCATCAACGGAAAATAAAAATCGAGCTTGTTATCAATAATCAGCACATTTTCCGCTGTGAGCAGTATCAATTTGGCGAAGACAAGTCCGAGCACAATCCCGCCGATTGTCGCAAAAAGCCCAATCAGCATATTTTCAAGAAATACCATCATGCGAATTTGGCGCATAGACATCCCTTGGATCATTAAAACGCCGAATTCCTTTTTTCTCGATTGAAGAAACGAACTCATTGAGTACAGAACAAAGAAGAAAGAAAAGACAAAGATAATGCCGCTGGAGACTAACAGGCCAATGGAAACATGCTGCCCGATGCCGGAGGTCAAAGAATCACTTGTCATCACCGGGTGGAAAGCAAAGATCGCGAATGCGAAAAAAACCATCACTGTAAACATGCTGCTGAGAAAATAAGCGGCATACAGCCTTTTGTTGCGAATGACGTTGTTAAACGCGAACTGACGAAAGGTCATTTGCATCCCCTCCCAACAAGGACAGTGTATCGAGAATCTTTTGGAAAAACGCTTGGCGGTTATCGCCGCGGTTGATCTCCGAATACAGCTTTCCATCCTTAATAAAGACGACCCGGTTGCAATAGCTTGCCGCCTGAGGGTCATGCGTGACAAGCATCATGGTCGCTTTTTCGTTGCGGTTGATCGATTCAAGCATTTCCATCACATCTTTGGATGACTTTGAATCAAGGTTGCCTGTCGGCTCATCAGCAAGCAGAAGCTTCGGCGAATGAATCATCGCTCTGGCTACAGCGGCGCGCTGGGCCTGACCGCCCGAAATCTCATATGTGCGCTTTTTCATAATGTGGGTAATTCCAAGCTTTTCAGCTAAATCGTTTGCCCTCCGCTTCATTTCCCTGACCTTTTCACCGTCAAGCGTCAAAGGAAGTACGATATTTTCTTCAACGGTTAATGTCGGCAGAAGATTAAAGTCCTGAAACACAAATCCCAGCTCTCTGCGGCGAAATTTAGCCAATTTTTCTTTTTTGAGAACATGCGGGTTTTGGCCGCTGATCAATATTTCGCCCGTCGTCGGTTCATCGATCGTTGCAATCATATTTAATAGGGTCGTTTTTCCGCTTCCGGACGGCCCCATGATGCCGACGAATTCACCTTTATCAATCGTTAGGTTAATATCCGTTAACGCGCGATACGCAATTTTTCCTTCGTAAATCTTACTGGCTTGTTTGACCTGAAGCATCACAAGATCCCCTTTCACCTTTAACTTTTGATCTGTGATCAGTTTACCTAAATTTCTTGTTGATGAACTATCGATTCTTCTTTCACTTTCATTACATCGATGTAAGGTTTTGTGTAGCCGTGAAAATCAGCCGGATTGTCGTGCCTTGCCCTTCTTGTGAGTCAAGTTCGATCCGGTGTCCAAGCTGGTCAGCCGCCGCTTTTGCCAAATAGAGACCCATTCCGGTTGATTCTCTGAAACGGCGTCCGTTTTCTCCTGTGAAAAACGGGTCGAATACCCGCTTTTGATCTGTATCCGGGATGCCGGCGCCGAAATCTGTCACTTCCAATACCGCTTCCGAATCGTTTTCACCAATAGAAATAATAACCGTATTGCTTTTTCCCGCTGAGTATTTGACCGCATTGTTGACAAATTGGGAAATGATGAAAAACAGCCACTTTTCATCTGTTTCGACTGTGATGCCTTTTTTGACTTCCTTGAACTTAGGATAAACTTGACTGCGAATATAGAAGCGCTTGTTTTCACGATTGACCTCATGAACGATATCCGCCAATGCGACCGGTTTTATCCGGAAATCCTGCTCGATCGTCCGCAATCTGGCCATATAGAGAATCGTATTGAGGCCCGTTTTCATCCGTTCGGTCTCCTCGCGGATGCTTGATGATTCCGGTTCATCCAAATTTTGAGCCGTCAGTTCGATGACCGACAGCGGCGTCTTCATTTGGTGCACCCATTGATCCATGAAGGTCAAATGCTCTTTTTGTCCAAGCTCCAGCTTCTTTAATTCTTGACGGTATTGCCTGTACTGGCTTTTCAGCAGCTGTTCAAGCGCTTCTGAAAGAGGGGATTGGGGCTGATTCGATTGCCTGAAGGTGTCATCCAATGATTCCAGCCCGCTCGTCATCCGTTTGTAGAACTTCCGGCGCGTATAGTAATGGTAGAAAAGATAGCAGACAAGAAAGAAAAAGCCGAGAAAAACGGCGTAAAAAGCCGGCCTGATGTGCTGATACCCATCAAGCCAGTACACCGACAGCATCGTGATAAACTGCAGCACTTGCACGGCAATCAACAAATAGTGTTCTTTGAAAAAAAGCTTCATTCCTCTCCCGCCTTCACCCAGGATATATTCAAGCGGTAGCCTGCGCCCCGCACTGTTTCTACCGCATCTTCAATTCCGAGCTCCTGAAACTTTTTTCTGACGCGTGTAATGTTGACATTAAGCGTGTTTTCATCCACATAGGCCTGATCATCCCACAGTTTGGCCAGCAAATCTTCCCGGCCGGAAATCCTCGGGTGGCGTTCCATTAAGCTTTCGATAATATCGGCTTCTTTTTTCGTCAAAGCAGCCGTTTGACCGCCGAATGTCAGTTCAAGTCTTTCCGGATACAGCCGCAGTCCTTCTTTTTCGAGAAGCCGTTCCTCCACTTTTGCTGCATACTCCCCGTAAGCTCTGCGAAGCTGGCTGCGTATTTTTGCCATCACGATTTCGGCGTGAAACGGCTTGGTGATAAAGTCATCCCCGCCGTTTTCCAATGCCATGACCTGATCCATTTCGCCCGTCCGCGCCGAAATAAACAAGACAGGGCAAATCGATTCCTGGCGGATTTGCCGGCACCAGTAATAGCCGTCAAAGCTCGGCAAATTAATATCAAGCAGAACAAGATCAGGCGCCGTGCTTCTGAACTCATCGATGACACGGTCAAAGTCTTTCACGACATGAACGTTGTATCCATATTTGACAATATGCGATTTTAACAGATCGGCAATCTTCGGGTCGTCTTCTACAATCATCACTTTTTGCATCTCGGTCTCTCCTTTTGTTTGGATATATTATGACACGAAGCGGTCTGATAAACAAAAGCCGCCGTGCTTCGTCCTACCTTACAATCATGTAATTGTACTGTAATATGAATCAATTTCTTCTCCCTGCGCCTTTTTTATAAAATAATACCATTCACAAACTGAATGAAAGAGGAGAAGGTATATGAAGACACGGGCAGGCGGCCTGATTGCCGCGGTTCTGATCGCCGTTGCCGGCGTTTTTATTGCCGGCGTTTTTATCCTGCAGAAAGCGACAGGGGGCCTTGTGCCGCTGGCCGATCATTTCATACAAGGCCAGGGAAAGCCTGAGGCTTATTATCTCAAAGCCGAAGATCATGCAGAAAAGCTGAATAACGGAAAGTACAACTACACATTAACCGGATATGACGCGAGCGGACACAAACAGCAGATTGAAGCAGAGGCGGACGAAAAACTGCGTCCCGGCGCTTTCATCAAAGTATGGGCGTACGGAACGAAAGCCGGAAGCTTGACTGAAGTACACGAAGAGGAAATCCCCGAGGGCGCTATAGCCGCCATGAAAACCAATTAAAACCCCATCGCCTGATGGGGTTTTCTGCTTAATATTTAAATCGATTGATGACGGTTTGAAGTTCTTCAGCCAATTGAGACAGCGATTCTGCTGCATAAGAGATTTCTTCCATCGAAGCCAGCTGCTCCTGAGTTGAGGAAGCAACCGCTTTTGTGCCAGCCGACGTTTCCTGTGATCCGGAAGCTAATGTTTGAATGGTGTTTTGAACCATTTCGACACCTGATGTCAGTTGCTGAGTAGAAGCTGCGACTTCTTGGATTTGAGAAGCAACCTGCTCCACCAAGTTCAAAATTTCGTTGAAATTGCCGGTTGTCTCCTGGGACAGAGCGATTCCGGAGCTGACATTTTCTTGAACGACTTTAATATTATTCACCGTTTCTACCGATTCATTTTGGATCGTTGTGACTAACGATTGAATATGGTTCGCCGATTTATTCGTTTCGTCCGCCAATTTCCGGACCTCTTCCGCCACGACGGCAAACCCTTTTCCTTGTTCTCCCGCTCTTGCTGCTTCAATTGCCGCGTTTAGCGCCAGCAAATTCGTCTGCTCCGAAATATCGGTGATAAGCGAAGAAATGTTGCTGATTTCCGCCGTGCTGGACACGAGCGCCTCGAGGCCGCTGCCGGCTGAGTCGACGGATTTATCAATGAAGTTCATTTGCTCGAGCATTTTATGAACGGATTCGGAGCCGATTTCGGCTTTGTCTCTCATCGAAGACGACAGATCCGCTATGCTGCCTGTATTGGAGGCAACGGATGATAAACGGTCCAGCAATTCATGAATCGATTCCGAGCTCTTTTCTGTCATTTCGCTTTGCGTCATATTGCTGTCAGCAATCGCCTGCATCTCTTCCGAAATCAGTTCGGAGGTCGATTTCGATTCCTCCGCGCTTGCCGACAACTGTTCAGAGGATGCGGCGACTTGCTCAGACGAACTGCTGATCTGCTTCACAATTTGCGTCAGCGACTGAACAAAAGCATTGAAAGAATTTGCAAGCTGGCCGAACTCGTCTTTATTTTTGACGATCACTTTCTTGGTTAAGTCCGCCTCACCGTGGGCAATGTCCCCAAGCTGCTGATTCAGGCTTCTCAACGGTACCAGAATAGACTTCAAGAGCAGCAGACTCAAGACAATTCCAACTATGGCTGATACTGCTGTGACAGTGATGATGACCCATTCGCTCATCGTCCCGTTGGCGCTGATCTCTGCTTTCAGATCTTCCACCTCTTGTTCCAGGCTTTCGACCAGCTGGTTGACAGACGGATCGAGGACTTCTTTTCTTAATGTTCTTTCCTCTCCGAAATGAATCGATTCAGCTTTTTTAGAGCTTGAAGCGTAAGACTGTATAACTTGTTGATTTAAACCCCAATAAGCCTTAAAATTTTCTTTAATTTCTTCGATGTTCGCTTTGTATGTGTCTTCCCGGATCAGTTTTCCTGCGCGGTCAAGACTCTTTAAAACATCGTCGGCCTTGTCCTTCATTCCTTCACTGTATTCATTATCTCCGGTCATAATAAGGCCTCTTTCGTCATTCGACAAACCGGTCAGACGATATTGAATATGCTTAATCTCTTTTTGAAATTCCATCTTGTCCTTAAGTTCTTCATTCTTTTTCACCGTAGAAGAAATCATAAAAACAGAGGAACCTCCGATTCCAATAATGGAAACGACTAAAATTGATATAATTCCCAGCAGTTTGGTTTTTACTTTCATGATGGTGATCCTTTCTCCTTTATGTCATCAATGATAAAATGCAATTTTCAAATTAAAGATCTTCTTCATTTCATAGTATCGACATTTTTCGTCAAAATTTGAGATCTTGTATGATTGTAAACAAAGAAAAAGCTCTGCCTGGAAGGCAGAGCTTTTAATTGATTAATGAATTGGTTTACTTGGCGGACCCGCCGATTTGG
Organism: Bacillus sp. PK6-026; assembly: GCF_054161455.1. Lineage (NCBI taxonomy): Bacteria > Bacillati > Bacillota > Bacilli > Caryophanales > Bacillaceae > Bacillus > Bacillus sp. PK6-026. Next base: position 4,275,561 of record NZ_CP096418.1, read on the forward strand.
TATGTTCATAGAAGTGATGAAAATAATCATTTGTCTCTGCTTTGATAACTTTCCAAAGCAGCAGGATGGCGATCAGGTTTGGAATCATCATCAGCGCATTCGCCATATCGGCAAATGCCCAGACGGTGACGAGGTTGGCGACCGTCCCGATGCCGCAGGCGAGGATGTAGACCAGCCTGTAGCTCGCAATTCCTTTGGAACCGGCCAAATACTCGAAGCATTTTTCTCCGTAAACATACCAGCCGACAATTGTAGAGAACCCAAAGAAAATCACCGACAGCGACACAATATATTCGCCTGCCGCGCCGAGTACTGAGGCAAATGCCGCGCTCGTCAATGCCCCGCCTTCAAGGCTGGCATTATGGGCCACGCCGGATATCAAGCCGCCAGACGGATCCCAGAAACCGGTAATAATAAGGGTTAAACCGGTCATCGTACACACCACGATCGTAACGATAAATGTCCCGGTCATTGCGACGAGCGCCTGTTTTACCGGATGATCTGCACGCGCATTTCCGGCGATTAGCGCAGCCGTCCCAAGGCCTGCTTCGTTTGAAAAAATGCCGCGGGACACCCCGTTCCGAACGGCTTCAGATACGGCAATTCCAAGGAAACCGCCGGCTGCTGCCACAGGGTGGAAAGCATAATAGAAAATCAGCTCAAAAGCCGGAATAATCTTGTCATAATTCAAAATCAGAATCAAGATCGCCCCGCCCATGTAAAGAAAAGCCATGATCGGCACAAAGAAGCTGGCAACCGTGCTGATCCGCTGGATGCCGCCGAAGATGATGACGCTGACAAGAATGACGAGAATCAGCCCTGTCACCCAGTTTTCGATACCGAAGCTGTTCTTTGTAATATCGGCAATCGTATTGGATTGGACGCTGTTGCCTATCCCCAAAGCGGCAAAAGCTCCAAACAGCGCAAAAGCGATGGCGAGTCCTTTAAATCTGCGTCCGAGTCCGCGTTCGATATAATACATCGGCCCGCTAGAATATTCCCCTTTTTCATTTTTTACGCGGAATTTAACAGCAAGCAAGGCTTCCGCGTATTTCGTTGCCATGCCCAACAGCCCGACAACCCACATCCAGAAGATCGAACCCGGTCCGCCGAGTGTCAATGCCGTCGCGACACCTGCGATATTTCCGTTTCCGATCGTGGCGGCAAGCGCTGTCATTAAAGCTTTAAAATGGCTCACATCCCCTTCGGCAGCTGCGTCTTTGCTGTCTTCCTTGCCAAATCCGATCTTAAACGCATAGATCAGGCGGCGAAATTGCAGTCCTTTTAAAACAAACGTTAAAAATAAGCCTGTCCCAAATAATAAAATTAAACTGGGCGGCCCCCATAATACCTTATTAATCTTGCCTAGTATTTCTAAGATATCCATATGACTCACTCCCAACAAAGATAACGCTTTCATAGCTGCAAGAGATATTCTATCACAACGAAATATGGTTATGTTTGTGAAACGACACAAAATGTAATCGCTTACATTTGTTTTTTTAACAAAACTATTTTTTAAAGAAAAAAATTTTAATAGATAACTCCTCATATCAATCCTTTCACTTCATTCAACGTTCACCAATTTGTTAAATTTCACAAAAAAGCGCTTACATTTTTAATTTTACACACGATGCTCTTGCCGGTTCAGAGATTTATACTAGCGGTAGAATCATATTTCATTTGAGGGGGACGACATCATGATCATTGGAATTCCGAAAGAAATTAAAAACAATGAGAACCGTGTAGCCATTACGCCGGCCGGAGTAGTCGCGCTTAAAAAAAGCGGTCATCAAGTTTTAATCGAACAGGGAGCCGGACTTGGAAGCGGCTTTGAGGATGCTGACTACAAAGCAGCCGGGGCAGACATTTTGGTTGAAGCGAAGGATGTATGGGCAAAAGCGGATATGGTCATGAAGGTGAAAGAGCCGATCAGCTCTGAATACGGCTATTTCCGAAAAGGACTTGTTTTATTTACGTATCTGCACTTAGCAGCTGAGCCTGAGCTTGCGAAAGCGCTTGTGGACAGCGGCGTCACAGCCATCGCCTACGAAACGGTCGAAGTGAACCGGACGCTTCCGCTCCTGACTCCAATGAGTGAAGTCGCCGGACGCATGGCTTCACAGATCGGCGCGCAATTTCTTGAGAAATCAAAAGGCGGCAAAGGCATCCTGTTATCAGGCGTACCCGGCGTAAAACGCGGCAAGGTTACGATCATCGGCGGCGGAGTGGTCGGTACGAACGCTGCCAAAATCGCAGTCGGACTTGGCGCTGACGTCACTTTGATCGATTTGAGCGCTGAGCGCCTCCGCCAGCTCGATGACCAGTTCGGCAAAGACATTCAAACGCTTATGTCCAACCCGCTCAACATTGCGGAAGCCGTAAAAGACTCTGACCTTGTCATCGGCGCCGTCTTAATCCCTGGTGCAAAAGCGCCGAAACTTGTCACAGAAGAGATGATTCAGTCGATGTCCCCAGGCTCAGTTGTTGTAGACGTGGCGATTGACCAGGGCGGCATTATTGAAACGGTTGATAAAATCACCACGCATGACGATCCGACTTATACGAAGCACGGCGTTGTCCATTATGCAGTCGCCAATATGCCGGGAGCCGTTCCCCGTACTTCAACGATCGGCTTAACAAACGTCACTATGCCTTACGCTTTGCAAATCGCAAATAAAGGCGTTGAACAAGCAGTCGCCGAAAATCAGGCGCTCGCTCTCGGCGTCAACGTTGCAAACGGAAGCATCACCTACAAGGCCGTCGCGCGCGACCTTGGATATGAATACGTATCTGTAGAAGATGCATTTCAAACGGTAACCGCTGGTTAAGCGGACCCTATCTTTCTGTCAATTGAATGAAAACATTTTAATTACGCTTTCTGACTGTCCTTTCACGAAAAAAAGCCGGATATCATCCGGCCTTTTTTCATTCTGCTTTAAACCGCTTTCCGGCAAACGGCGTTCGCCTTCATCCGAGAAATCGGCTGCAAGTCAATTTTTGAATGGTGTTCCCGTATCAACATACTTAAATACATTCAGAGACGGCAATGGACGTCCTTTAAAATCAAACAATGCCTGATTGTCTACGGCGCTGCCGCCAAACCACTTTCCTGCGTCTTCCGGGTCGTATTCAGCGGCATAGCTTGTGGCCCAGCCTGATCCGTATGTCTCCCAAAGCGCTTTATTTTTCTCAAGCTGGCGTGCCGGTCCTACTGGAATCCATGCCGGTTCCCAATAGAAAACGCCGATTCCGGCTTCTCCTACATCGCTGACCGCTTGAATCACATCACGGACCGCGTTCGCCTGTCCTTGAACGGTGACCGGGTAATTGAGCGTTTGACCGTTTCTAGGGGCTGTATTTTCGTGTCCGTCTCCGTCTTCAGCCGTATACGTATAAGATGTCTCGGCTACCATGACCTTTTTGCCGTACGTATCCGCGACGGATGTCAGGACGGATGTTAGATTCTTCAGTGTGCCATGCCAAAATGGATAATACGAGCTTGCAAATACATCATAGTCGACATGGTGCCGGTGAAGCGTCTCGGCAATCCAAGCGTACCTGCCGGACGTCTCCGGATTGGTAAAATGCAAGGCGACTAAAATATTCGAATCCGTCTCCCGGACCGCTTGGCTCCCCGCATTGAATAATTGGCTTATCTTCGCCCAGTCCGTTTCACCGGCAAGACCCCCGTTTGTTTCGTTTCCGACCTGTACCATGCCGACGTTGATGCCCGCTGCTTTCATCGCTTCAAGGCTTTGTTTGGTATATCGGTAAAGCGCCGTTTTTTTATCTTCAAAGTTTAGGTTTGCCCATGCTTTTGGCGCTTTCTGTTTCGCCGGGTCCGCCCAGAAATCGGAATAGTGGAAATCCGCCAGCAGCTTCATTCCGTTGGCAGTGGCCCGTTTTCCGATCTGAATCGCTTTTTTCAGATCATTATTGCCCCCTCCATAGCCATTGCCGTTGGCATCATAGGGATCATTCCAGATGCGCACCCGGACATAATTGGCGCCTGCTTCCTTCAGCGTTTTGAATATATCCTGTTTCTTTCCGGATTCATTGTAAAAGGCGACGCCGCTCTCTTCCAAAGCGATGATACTCGAAACATCAACCCCTTTTATAAAATCCTTGTGAAGCCCTGAAACCTTTTCGACAAAAAGGCCGCTTTCTGCCGCCTTGGAACCTCTGGCGGCTTCCGCCGGACCGCCGGTTCCAAGTGCGCCCAAAACAACAATCAGCACCACAAAAACAGCCACCACGTTTTTCATGAATCTCGCTTCTCCCCTTTCATGATTGACACACGCTAAACAGAAAACGCTTTCATTATTTTTTCAAGAGAAACACCCACATTAAAGCGGATGTCCCCCGGGCTTATTTTTTTGTTTTTACCGCTATTCTGGCTTCATATTTTTCCAATGTGATTTCGCCGGTCAGCGTTTCTCCGGTCAGCATATCTTTAACGGCCGACTCCAACACGACGGGCTGGCGTTTTTCTGTGAAATTCATGATGAAAATATAATCATTTTCTTCATCCTGTCTGACTTGAACGGAGACGCCAGGCTGATGTTTCACATCAAAAGCCGGTTGAATCGATAGCTCTTTGATCAATGTTTCATAAAAATCCCGATGAAATTGGCTGCTTAAGCGCGCACCGATATAGTACGTCTTCCCCTGTTTGTATGAATGGCTTGTAACAGCCGGCGTGTCCGCATAAAAATCGTCCTCATAGAATCCCACGGGATCTGCCGTATCCAGCTTCAGCACGGTCGCATAATCTTTCAGCTCATAGGACCGGTTTTGATAACGGACCCTATTTTTGTCGCCCGGATAGAGCGTATCGGTTTCAACAGGTTCCATGCCAAACATCTCTTGCAGATCTTGCGGCCATCCGCCTAAATAGGTCAGGTCAGATTCGTTGACGATTCCGCTAATATACGTCATCACCAATGTGCCCCCGTTTGCAGCAAAGGCTTTTAAACGCGCGATTGTTTCTTCACTTGCTAAGTAAAGCATCGGAACGATCAGCAACCGGTACGGCGAAAAATCCTGTTCCTTCGTAATCACGTCGACTGGAATATCACGCTCCCAAAACGCGCGGTAGTGCTCGTGCAAGGTTTGGGGATACCGCTTGGTTTTCATCCCGAATCCTTGTGCATCTTCGAGCGCCCAATGGGTTTCCCAATCATAGAGGATCGCGACATTCGCGGGCCGGGTCGTTCCGACGACTTCAGACAGTTCATCAAGGGTTTGCCCCACTTTTGCCACTTCTTTAAATACGCGGTTCTCGGAACAATTGTCATGGCCGACAACCGCACCGTGAAATTTTTCCGATGAGCCGCGGGATTTCCGCCATTGAAAATAGAGAATGCTGTCAGATCCGTGGGCGATCATCTGCATAGAAGACAAGAGATGCATACCCGGCCGTTTCGCTTTATTAAAATTGTGCCAATTGACAGCGCTTGGCGTCGATTCCATTAAAAGAAACGGCTGCTGTTTCAGGCTGCGGTACAAATCATTGATAAAGCCGACTTTCATGGCCAAATCAGCTGTGCTTTCCCAATCATTGTGCCAGGCGGGATACGCGTCCCAGCTGATCACGTCCAGATGCTTGGCAAACTTGCTGTAGTCCAGCCCTTGAAATGGAATGAGATCATGCGTGTCAGCCATAAAGTTGGTCGTAATCGGAATATTCGGCGTGATTTCCTTCAACGGAACGATTTCATTTTGAAAGAAAGAGATCGTCTGATCAGTGACGAAGCGGCGCCAGTCCAAATTCAAGCCGTGCACCGCATTTTCACCGATCGGAGACGGCGATTCAATCTGTGACCAATCGTTGAAGGTATGGCTCCAAAAAGGCGTCCACCATGCATCATTCAAAGATTTAAGATCATTGTTGTACTTCTTTTTCAGCCAGTCTCTAAAAGCGTGCTGGCATTGATGACAATGGCATTCTCCTCCGTATTCGTTGGAGACATGCCACATCAAAAGGGCAGGATGGCTGCCGTACCTTTCAGCCAGCAAGCGGTTGATCTTTCTCGTTTTTTCACGGTATACGTATGAAGTGAAGCAATGATTGTGCCTTCCGCCATGCAGCTGCTTGACACGTTCCGCATTGACGCGCAGCACTTCCGGATATTTTTGCGACAGCCAAGCAGGACGGGCGCCGCTCGGTGTCGCCATTATAATCCGTCCGCCGTTCCGGTGAATGTTCTCAAACATATCATCCAGCCATTCAAACGTATAGACGCCTTCCTCCGGCTCAAGAGCGCTCCATGAAAAAATCCCCACTGAAAATGTATTCGTATGGGCAAGCTTCATCAGCTTAATATCATCTGCAAGAATATCCGGACGGTCAAGCCATTGATCCGGATTGTAGTCTCCCCCGTGAAGCATGTATTTTGCTTGTGTCGTATAAATTTTTGGCATAATACTCTCCTTTTTTAGACCATATTCTTCTCGGACTATCCTTTCGTTCCGCCTGCCGTCAACCCTGATACAAAGTTCTTTTGCAGCATGATAAAGATGACGGCTACCGGAATGCTGATCAAAATGGCGCCGGCGGCAAACGTCGTATAGCTGGCTCCCATGACTTCATTGACTAAATTGTATAAACCGATCGGCAATGTATACGACTCCGGCGTCCGCAATATGGTCGAAGACAAAACGAAATCCCCGAGCGGTCCGGTGAATCCGTTCATGGCGACGACCGCGATCATCGGTTTGGATAGCGGCATAATAATCTGCAGAAAAATCCTTGTATTGCTAGCGCCGTCAATCTTAGCGCTCTCATCCAAATCGATGGGAATGGAATCCATATACCCCTTCATCAAATACGTGTTCATCGGTATAAGCCCGCCGATGTACAGCAAAATCAGCAGCCAATGGCTGTTCATCATTCCGAGCATCTGCGCTAAAACGAAGAGCGCAACCAAAGCCGAAAATTGAGGAATCATTTGCAGCAGCATGAATAAAACTAAAGCGTTTTTTCTACCTTTAAAACGAAACCGTGAAAAAGCATAAGCTGTAAAAGAAACACTGATAATTGATCCGATCATCGTAAAGATGCTGATTTTAAGCGAGTTTATATACCATTGCCCGTATTGAAGGCTCTCTTTTCCTGCAAATAATTCTCTATAGTGATCCAATGTCGGATTTGCCGGAATGATAGAAGTACTGACCAAACTGTTGCCGGGATTAAAGCTGGCTCCCACCGTCCAAAGCAGAGGATATATGATAACGGCTGTCATAAAAACCAACAGAGAATAGGTCAGAAGGAGCCGAAAGAATCTTCTTTTCTTCATATGTTAAGCCCCCTCTTTGAAAGAATTTGTCCGTCTGAACTGCCACAGCGCGATCGAGATGACAAAGACCGACAGCAGGATCGTCAATGCGGCGGCTAAAGAGTACTGGCTCGACTGCATCGTCAATTTGTAAATCCAGGACACCAGAATGTCGGTTCCTCCCGCTGTTGACCCGGGAACAGCTGGACCGCCTCCATTGAATAGATAGATAATGTTGAAGTTATTAAAGTTAAAAGTGAATTGCGTGATGATAATCGGCGCCATTGCGATTAAAATCAGCGGCATTGTGATATGCCTGAATTTCGAAAACGCGGACGCGCCGTCAATTGTCGCCGCTTCATACAGGTCGTCCGGAATCGACTGCAGAACACCGGTCGTCACAATAAACACATAAGGAAAACCGAGCCACCCCTGCATGAGGATAAGCGCCAGCTTCGTCCAATTGGCATTCGTCATCCAAGGAATCGGATCGATACCGAATGCGGCGAGGATTTGATGATTGAATGCACCGAAGCTGTCATTAAAGAGGCCGGCAAACACAAGAATGGTAACAAAGCCGGGCACGGCCCAAGGCAAAACCAGAATCGTCCGGAAAAATTTCTTGAAGCGGACTTCCTTCTGATTGACGACAACCGCCAACAAAATTCCCAACCCGACTTGGAGCGTGGAAGCGACAAGCGTCCAGACAATGGTCCAAGCTAAAACATCCAAAAAGGTCGACCGCCAAATATCAACGGTGAAAATTTCGGAAAACGTTTTAAGCCCTACCCAATCGACAAGGTGGGCAGGCGGAGAATGGTAGAGGTTATAATTTGTAAAAGCTAATGCAAAGCTGAACAAAATCGGAAAAACAACGGCGAAAATCAAAATGAACAGTGATGGTCCGCTGATGAGATACGGATATCCCTGAGCCATTAAATTATGATATTGTTCCTTGAGTGAACTGAGCTCCTTTTGTTCATCGCGCCGCTTTCCGTTTCGGTAGGCATCCCGCAAATTGGCGTAATAGACAGCCAGCCCAAAACCGGTGACAATCACGGCGATGATGCCTTCTGCCAATAGAAAAATCGAGTTATCGCGCGGCACTTCGGTTCCAAGCGTAAACAGGCCCCACAGCCCCATATTCAGCAAATCGCCAAAAACCGCAAAGAACGAGACGCCTAAAAGAAGGAATAACAGACCCTTTATCCATTGTTTATTGTAGAATTGGCCCAAACCGGGAATGATTGATAATAGTAAAGCTTTTTTGCGATGCTGCACCTTCTCTTTCACCTCTTTATATGGACGTCCTGATCATAAATGGCGCCAAACTTAAGACAAGTTTGACACCAATGCTGCGGCTTATTTGCTGCCGCTGTGCTTCGCTTTGATCTGTCCTTGTATCGTTTCCGCGGCTTGATCAAGCGCTTTTTTCGGTTCCGCTTTTCCGGTTGCGATCGTTTGCAGAGCCGCATCCGCCGGCGTCCATACTTCATTCATCTCAGGAATATTCGGCGTCAACTCTGAGTACTGAGATTGCTCGGCAACAGCTTGAGCCGCTTCGCTTTTTGTGACGGCAGGATCATCCGCCAGTTCTTTGACAGCGGGAACTTCTTTTGTGATCTCATATCTCTTCTTTGAGTTTTCTTTATTGGCGAGAAAGACGGCTAATTCTTCCGCTAGATCGGCATTCTTCGAATAAGCGCTTACATTGTAGCTCTTCACGCCGACAAAAGAACTCATATGTTTGCCGTTGGACAGCTTAGGCAGCTTGGCAACCCCGTAGTCGATGCCCGCTTTTTTGAACGGTTCCAGATTCCACGGACCAGAAATAATCGCTGCTGCTTTTCCTTCCGTAAACAGCGATTCCAGCACATTGATGCCTTGCTCCCCAATAATTCCGGCAGGGAACAGCCCTTCTTGATAAAACTTCTGAATGTACTCGGCTCCTTCAACTGCACCTTTGTTATTCAAGCCGAGATCAACCGGATCATAAGTGCCGTCTGCATCGCTCTTAAAAATGTAGCCGCCGTATCCTCCCATGACGCTCTGTGCATAATAAATCTGGTCAAACAGCGCCAGGAAGCCGAATTTTTTGCCGTCAGCCGTTTTTTTCGAATACTCATACCATTCATCCAGCGTTTTCGGCAGTTCTTTTTCAGAAATCAAATCTTTATTATAGTAGAGCATCGTCGTTTCGACCGCTTTCGGCAGGCCGTAGACCTTGCCGTTTGTCACCTGGGATCTCATTGCCGGTTCCGTATAGATCGATTGGATTTCTTTGTCCACCTTTAATTCCTTGATCAAACCTTCCGTTACCGCTGTTCCGATTTGATCTCCAGGCATCGTTAACACATCAGGCCCCGTTCCTGCCGGTCCATCCATCCGCAAGTCCTCGATCTGCTTTGCGTAAGGCTTTTCGACGATTTTGACAGATACGCCGTGCTCTTTTTCAAACTGGGCAACGGCATCTTTAATGCCTTCGCTTTTTTCTTTATCTTCCCAGACCACGAGTTCCTTTTGCTTCGAGCCTGATGCTTCATTGCTGCTCTCTTTAGGTCCGCAGGCAGTTAAAGACAAACTGAGAGCAATCACACTGCTGATTCCAACATATTTTTTCATATTCATCATTTGTCTCATTCCTTTTATTGGATTGAAAGCGTTTTACAAAAACAATATAGCATGTCTAAGAAAAAGTGTAAACAATTATTTTACTGACTATAGTAAAATGTTTTACGAAAAAGGCGCGGCTTTTGAACAGCCCGCGCCTTTTTTAATTGGTGCTTTTCCTGACCACCAGTTCTGCACCGATATATAGCGTTTTTACAGCTTTTCTCTTTTCAAGTATTTGTTCAAGAAGCAATTCAATGGCGTTTTTGCAAAGTTCTTTAATATCGATATGGAATGTCGTCAGCGGCGGAGATACGTATTTCGCCACACTGATGTTGTTGATGCTGATGACGCTCACCCTGCCCGGGATGGCGACCCCTTTTTCATTTAAAGCCTGAAGGCAGCCTACGGCGATCGGATCCGCCGCTGTAAAGAAGGCCGTCGGCAGCTTTTCGCTCAATGTTTCAACCGCTTTATCCATCAGATGGTAGCCGTTTTCCACAGAAAATCCCCTGCGGCAAAAAATAAAGCCTTCCTCCAAGAGCCCTTTTTCCCTCATATAATCGCGAAACGTTCGTTCCCTTACGTCCATTTCGTCTTCATCGGTATTGGGATTGTGGTACGTGCCTCCGATAAAGCCGATCTTTTCATGCCCTTTTTCGATAAGAAAGTCCACCGTTTTCCTCGTCATCTGCTTTAAGTCCGGCCTGACTGAATCAAAATGATTCGGATCCGGCGTCGAATCGATAAATACTCCGTGAGGCGTCATCTGCCTTAACCGGTTTAATTCATCATCTGAAAATGATCCGACCGCAATGAATCCTTCAATGTTTTCGGGGATGGCGTCAATACCCCCCGAAATTTTATACGTCGTCAGTTCAACGTTGAATTGCTTTGCGAGCTTCTCGATTTCCAGCCTCATCGTTTTAAAATACACGTCTTCGAGTTCCTCTTTATCCGTCAGCCAGTACAGAAACGCGATGTTTTTTACCAGTGTTCTGATCGTTTTTTTGCGGTAGTTCAGGCTTTCCGCCACTTCAAATATTTTCTCCCGCGTCTCATCGGGTACGGACAGGCTTTCGTCGTTATTTAATACGCGGGAAACCGTCGAGATGGAATACCCCGCCTTTTCTGCAACATCTTTTATCGTCGCCACGATTGCAAAACCTCCATGAACATCTTTCATATTTTTTAGTAAAATATTTTACTAATTTAACGTTGATTTTTGTAAAAGTCAAGTGCTGATTGCCCTATCCCCGCCAATAAGGATTTTACATGAAAACGTTTCATTTGAAAAAACACTTTTTATTGCACCAATTGAAAACCCGTAGTAAACTGGGGTTAAACTTAATTAAATTAATTTATTAAGTCTGCACGTCAAACGAATGGGAGGATATATGAATACTGCAGCCGCTTTATCAAACGACTTTCGCTCTATTTTTAAGACAGAACAGACACCGCGAACCTTTTTTGCTCCGGGAAGAATCAACTTAATCGGCGAACACACGGATTATAATGGAGGGCATGTTTTCCCCGCTTCGATTTCATTTGGCACCTATGCCCTTGGCGTGAAACGAGATGATCAAATGATTCGTTTCTATTCAAAGAACTTCCCTGACAAAGGCATAATTGAATGCAGCTTGAGCGATTTAGCCTTTGACCGGTCTGACGGCTGGGCCAACTATCCGAAAGGAATGTTCCTTTTGATGAAAGCAGCAGGCCACCAAATCGTTCACGGCGCCGATATTTTGTATTACGGAAATATTCCGCACGGGGCGGGCCTCTCTTCTTCCGCATCGATTGAACTTGCGACAGGCGTTCTTTTAAAAGGGCTTTATGGTTTGCAGACAGACACGATCTCCATGGTTAAGCTCGGACAAAAAGTCGAAAACGAATACATCGGCGTAGGCAGCGGCATTATGGACCAATTTGCGATCGGCATGGGGAAAAAGGATCACGCGATTTTGTTAGACTGCCAAACACTTCATTACACATACGCTCCCTTCGTATTGAAGGAACACGATGTGATCATCATCAATACAAACAAACAGCGGACGCTGGCCGGATCTAAATATAATGAAAGGCGGGCCCAATGCGAAGAGGCGCTCCGCGATCTGCAGCAGGAGTTATCGATTGCAAGTCTGGGCGAAATGACGGCGGAAGCATTTGAAGCTCATCAGCACCTCATCCGAGATGAAATTAATCGAAAACGCGCCAAGCATGCGGTGTACGAAAATGCCCGGACGCTGAAAGCGCTGGGGAAACTTCGCGGGGACGATCTCGCCGGGTTCGGCAAGCTGATGAATGAATCTCATATGTCTTTAAGGGATGATTATGAAGTGACAGGGCTGGAGCTTGATACCATTGTCCAGGTGGCTTGGGAACAAGACGGCGTCCTGGGTGCACGCATGACCGGCGCCGGGTTCGGCGGCTGTGCGATTGCGATTGTAGAAAAAGACCGGACAGACAGCTTTAAAGAACGCGTGAATGCCGTCTACCGCGAAACGGTTGGCTATGATGCCGCATTTTATACTGCGGCGATAGGCGACGGCGCCAAAGAAATATAGAAAGGGGAATGGATATGAGTGTGTTGGTTTTGGGCGGTGCCGGCTATATCGGTTCACACGCCGTGTATCAATTATTGGACAGGGGCGAAACCGTCGTTGTCGTTGACAACCTTGAGACCGGCCAAAGACAGGCCGTACATCCTGCGGCAGTCTTTTATGAAGGGGATGTGCGCGATCGCGACTTCCTCCGCACTGTTTTCGAAAAGGAACGTATTGAAGAAGTGATCCACTTCGCCGCCAGTTCACTTGTCGGCGAATCAATGAAAGATCCGCTTAAATACTACGACAACAATGTATCCGGGACACAGGTTTTGCTTCAGACGATGCTTGAGCACGATGTGAAAAAAATCGTATTCTCCTCGACGGCGGCCGTCTACGGAGAGCCTGAATCGGTGCCGATCACAGAAGACATGCCGACGAGGCCGACAAGCACCTACGGGGAAACGAAACTGATCATGGAGAAGCTCATGAAGCGGACTGAAGAAGCCCATGGAGTCAGCTTTGTGTCTCTCAGGTACTTTAATGTCGCAGGAGCAAGGGAAACGGGAGAGATCGGAGAAGACCATCATCCGGAAACACACCTGGTCCCCATCATCCTGCAAACCGCTCTCGGACAAAGACCGCATATTACGATTTTTGGGGATGACTATGATACGCCCGACGGCACGTGCATCCGCGACTATGTTCATGTCGAAGACCTGATTGACGCTCATCTGTCGGCTTTGGACTATTTAAGAGAAGGCGGCAAAAGCGATATATTCAACCTCGGCAGCAGCGAAGGATTTTCGGTGAAAGAAATGATTGATGCGGCGAGAAAGGTCACCGGCAAAGACATTCCCGCCGAGATCGGCAAGCGCAGAGCCGGCGACCCGAGCATCCTGATTGCCGGCTCTGACAAAGCAAAGCAAGTCCTGGGCTGGAGGCCTTCGCGCACTTCTGTAGCAAAGATCATTGAAGACGCCTGGAAGTGGCATTCATCACATCCAAACGGGTACAGGAAGGAAGTGTCAACATGATTGAACCAGACATAGCCGGACTCATTCAAAAAGCGCTTGAAACAGGGTTAATCGAACCGGATGACGTGAACTACGCACGCAACCAAGTGATGAACCTGCTGGGTCTGGACTCGTTTCCCGAAGAAGCCCCTGCGGCTTCCGGCGACTCCATCCCCGACCTTTTGGAAAGACTCGCCGCTTATGCAATTGAACACGGCGTCATAACCGACGACGCAGACGCGAAAGACATGCTGGCGGCAAATGTGATGAATTGCTTTGTTGCAAGACCTTCTGTCATCAATGCCGTGTTTCAGCAAAAATACGAGCAATCGCCGCTGGAGGCGACCGCCTATTTTTATCAGCTCAGCAAAAACAGCAACTATATCCAGACAAAACGAATTGAAAGAAATATTTCGTATCAGGCAGATACACCTTACGGCACAATGGATATTACGATCAATTTGTCAAAGCCGGAAAAAGACCCTGAGCAAATCAAACGGGAGCGCGCCGCTGCAAAACGAGCACGCAGCTATCCGACGTGCCTGCTGTGCAAAGAAAATGAAGGGTATGCAGGACGAATCGGGTATCCCGCCCGGGCGAACCACAGGATTATTAAAGTCCCGCTCGCCGGAGAAAACTGGTATTTTCAATATTCTCCATATGCTTACTATAACGAGCACAGCATTTTATTTTCTGAGCAGCATCGGCCGATGAAAATTGATAAGCTTGCCTTTCACAGGCTGCTTGTTTTTACAGAGCTGTTTCCGCATTATTTTATCGGATCGAATGCCGATTTGCCGATCGTCGGCGGGTCTATTTTAAGCCATGACCATTATCAAGCCGGACGATATGAGTTTGCGATGACGCGCGCAGAAGACGCGTTCTCCTTTCAAATCAAACAGCATCCGGACATCGAAGCCTCTGTTTTAAAATGGCCGATGTCTGTCATCCGCTTGAAAGGAACGGCGATCAACAGCCTTGTCGATGCGGCGGATCATATTTTTCAGACTTGGAAAAACTACTCGGATCAACAAGCGGATATTACGGCTTTTACTGGTGAAACGCCTCATAACACGATTACGCCTATTGCAAGAAACATGAGCGGTGTTTTTGAAATCGACCTTGTGCTCAGAAACAACCGGACATCTGCCGAGCATCCATACGGCATATTCCACCCGCATGCTGACGTTCACCATATTAAGAAAGAAAATATCGGCTTAATCGAAGTGATGGGCCTGGCCGTTCTTCCTCCCCGCTTAAAGACCGAACTGGCAGGTGTCCAAGAATTCCTGCTCGGTCAGTCAGATGCCGTTGAAGCGCATCACCGGGAATGGGCCGAACAGCTCAAAACCGAATACGGAGAGCTGTCCGGGCCGAAGCATGCTGAATCAATTGTACGAAAAGAACTTGGCCGGAAATTTGTTAAAGCCCTTGAGGATGCCGGGGTATTCAAAAACCGCGAAGCTTTCATGCGCTTCATCCACACGGTCAATCGTCAGGGGTAAGGCTTCACCGGTGTTAAAACAGGCGAAAAAAAGGCTTATTTTAACACCGGATCAAACAGCTCCGCCAACAGCAATGAAACGGCTCCGTAAAGCGTCGCTTCATCGCCGAGCTTCGTTATCGTCACCTCTGTCTGCCTCGCTTCGGCTGTTAAGGCTTTCTGCTGTATCGTTTCTCGTATCGCCGGCAATATGAACCTCCCGCCTTTCATCACTCCGCCGCCCAGCACGATTTTGCCCGGATTGACAAGATGAATGAAGTTGGTCAGCCCGATTCCGATCATCACACCGGTTTCCCGAAAGAGTTCGATACACGTTTGGCAGCCGTTCTCGGCCATTTCAAACAAATCTTTGGCTGTCAGGCTGTCCGGACTTTCTTTTAACCGTTTGTTTCCCCGCTTGGCAATCGCTTTACCGCTCACAATCGTCTGCAGGCAGCCCCGGTTGCCGCACTCGCACTTTTCTCCATTAATA
The DNA here is from genome assembly GCF_054161455.1 of Bacillus sp. PK6-026. Classification (NCBI taxonomy): domain Bacteria; kingdom Bacillati; phylum Bacillota; class Bacilli; order Caryophanales; family Bacillaceae; genus Bacillus; species Bacillus sp. PK6-026. The sequence goes on from NZ_CP096418.1 coordinate 4,290,989, forward strand.
TCAATGATCATATGGCCCAGTTCCCCTGCGATTCCTTCCGCTCCATGGTACAGTTTTCCGTTGATGACAATCCCCGCACCGACACCGCGGCCGATGTTTACGGCCGCCATACTGCCGCCTGCATCATCGCGGCCGCCGAACCACGATTCGCCAAGCGCCATCGCCCTGGCATCGTTTTCAACTCTGACCGTTAAGTTGAATTCTTGTTCCAGCACATCTTTAATGGGAATATTGGTTAGGTTTAAAATCGGGGCGATGCGTGACATTCCTGTTTCAGCATCGACGACCCCGTGCATTGCGATGCCGATCCCGATGATCTTTTCCTGATTGACATCGGCCCGTCCCAAAATCGCATAAACATTTTCTTTTAAAACATCAATGAACATCTCGTTTGTCAGCGGTTTTTTCAGCAGGCTGGATGTCCGCTGCAGTATCCCTCCGGCTAAATCGGTTAAGATGCACTCCACCGTCTCAGGCCCGGCATCAATGCCAATGACATAATAGGCACCTGTGTTGATGTGCAGCATTGTCGGCTTCCTTCCGCCGCTCGAATGGCCGAGCGTGCTTTCTTTCACGAGCCCTTGTTCGATCAACTCTTTGACAATGCTTGAGACCGTGGGAGGGGTAATCTTTGTTTCCTTGGCGATCTCGGCTCTCGAAATCGGCTCTGAAGTTCTGATTTTATTAAGAATGATCGATTTGTTCACCGATTTCATTAATTGAAATGTACCGCGTTGCATGTGAAATCCTCCATTTACACCATATCGTAGGTTTTATTGTACCACGGTTAATTAATTAAATTAACAAACGAAAACAAGAAGGCTTGCGTTCAAAAATATAATCAGTTATACTGACTATATTGTTTGGTGATTATTTTAGGTGGTGATGATTTTTGAAACAGTTAAGTCAATTTTACGGATTTTTGCTAGGAAAGGTTCTTCAGCAAATGGAGGATCAATTTGCTGATGTTCTCGCTCCGTATAGCTTGAATGCCAGGCAATTCGGAGTACTTGTATTTATTGAAGAAAACCCTTTTTCTTCTCAAAAACTGATTTCTGAACAACTGCAGATCGACCGTACGACAATGGTGAGCCATGTTGACCATTTAGAAGCTTCAGGCTTTGTGGAAAGGACAAAAAACGCAAGTGATCGCAGGGCATACAGCCTAATCCTTACTGAAAAAGGCAGCGATGTACTGTCATCATGCAAACAGGTTTTAGTACAGACAGAATATGAGGTTTTATCCCCTCTGACTGACAATGAAAAAAAATTATTTAAAGATTTGCTTTTAAAAGTATGGAAAAAGTATAAAAACTAGGAGGCATACCCTATGAATTCACTCGATTTTTTTAATGCACGTTTAGAAGCCACCATTAGTCCAATGGATTATTTTAAATCTTCAAAGGATCACCCTGAAAAATATTTTTTAATAGATGTAAGAAACGGGCCAAGCGAAGTCAGGAGTTTGACGATAAAAGGTGCTCAAGCGATACCTGAACACGATCTCCCTCATCGATTAGAGGATATTCCAAAAGATAAAGAAATCATTGTGTACTGCTGGGATGTCTGGTGCAATACGGCATCTAAAGCAGCTAAATTTTTATTAGAAAAAGGCTATCAAGTGAAAGAGCTGACCGGAGGGATCGCGGCATGGAGAGAAATGAATTTTCCTGTGTCAGCATGCACCGAAGGGGATACTGACAAGGATGCTTGCGGATGCTGAATGGAATGAAAAGAAGGTATTGGATCGGCGTAGCTTCGCGCGATCACGTCTTGAAGGGTGTATCCGGAGGCTTTGCTCAACTTTGCCACGGAAAAGAGGCGCCTTTAAAAAGAATGAATCCCGATGATTGGATCATTTATTACTCGCCAAAACAAAATCTCAAAGATGATGCGCCCTATCAAAAGTTTACAGCTGTAGGGGAAGTGAGTGATAACAGAGTTTACAAGGTTCATGCGGGAGAAGGATTCTCACCTTACAGAAGGAAGATCAACTTTTTAAAATGCCGGGAAACGCCGATCCACCCATTCATTCCTAACCTCTCTTTCATCAAAAACAAACGGCACTGGGGTTATTCCTTTCGATTTGGGCACATAGAAATTAGCGAACATGACTTCAAACTCATCGTTAAACAAATGGTCAAAATATAAAGGGCAGCTGCTCCCTTTATATTTTTTTGCTTTAGTGGAGTATTTCGAGCGCATTGGCAAAACAAATCGTTTTATAAATGGAAAAAATTTTTCGGAAAATTTGAAATGAAAGTGTTTGCATAATCAAAATAATCGCGTTATCATACTTGTATACAAGTATACTCGTATAACTAGGAAGGTGAGTGTATGAGCCAATCTAAAAATCTTTTATATCCGGAGAAGTGGCTTTCAAGAGCTTCAACAGGTGTTCGCGTCGCATGCGAGCTGAGAATGCGCATTATTTCCGGCTTGATTGAAAGCGGTACCATTTTATCTGAAAATAAATTGGCTGCGGAATTCTCGGTGAGCCGGTCTCCCATCCGCGAGGCTTTAAAAATACTGGCATCGGAAAAAATCATCCGTTTGGAACGGATGGGCGCCGTTGTCATCGGTTTAACCGAAAAAGAAATTGGAGAAATTTATGATGTGCGTCTGGTGATGGAAACATTCGTATTCGAACGGCTTGGACGGGCCAATGTCGACGAACTGGTAACAGACCTCAGCAAAATATTGGAGATGATGAAAGTCTCCATCAAATACAAAGATGCCGACGAGTTCTCATTTCAAGACGTCTTATTTCACGAAACGATTGTCCGCTCCATCAATCATTCTTACATTTTGATGATATGGAACAATCTCAAACCTGTGATGGAAAGCTTTATTCTTTTATCCATGCGGGCCCGCTTAAAAGAAAAATACGAAGACTTTGAACGAATTCTCGATAACCATGAACTTTATATCAAAGCGATCAAAACGAAAGACAGGGATCTGATGCTTAAATCCCTACATCAAAATTTCGATGACGTGCAAGGTAAAGTTGAAGATCTGTGGCTGTCGCAACAAATGCTGGCGAAAGGGGCCGAACAAGAAAATGACTAGTTATATGTTAGGCATAGATATCGGTACGACAAGCACGAAAGCGGTTTTATTCAGTGAAAAAGGGGACGTGATCCAAAAGGAAAGCATCGGCTACGCGCTTTACACACCGGACATCTCGACCGCTGAGCAAAACCCGGATGAGATTTTTCAGGCCGTCATCCAGTCAACGGCGAAAATCATGCAGCAGCATCCTGACAAACAGCCGTCATTCATTTCATTCAGCAGCGCGATGCACAGCGTGATTGCGATGGACGAAAACGACAAGCCGCTCACCTCCTGCATCACTTGGGCAGACAACAGAAGCGAAGGCTGGGCTCATAAAATCAAAGAAGAAATGAACGGGCACAATGTCTATAAACGGACGGGAACGCCGATTCATCCGATGGCGCCGCTAAGCAAAATCACATGGATTGTAAACGAGCATCCTGAAATCGCTGTCAAAGCAAAAAAATATATCGGAATCAAAGAATATATTTTTAAAAAGTTATTTGATCAATATGTCGTCGATTACTCCTTAGCTTCGGCGATGGGAATGATGAATCTCAAAACATTGGCCTGGGACGAAGAAGCACTGGCCATTGCAGGCATCACACCCGACCACCTATCAAAGCTCGTTCCGACAACAGCCATTTTCCATCACTGCAATCCGGAACTGGCGGCGATGATGGGAATTGATCCGCAAACGCCATTTGTCATCGGTGCCAGCGACGGCGTGCTTTCCAACCTCGGCGTCAACGCGATTAAAAAAGGCGAAATCGCCGTCACTATTGGGACAAGCGGTGCGATTCGCACGATTATCGATAAACCGCAAACCGATGAAAAAGGCAGAATCTTTTGCTATGCCTTAACTGAGAATCATTGGGTCATCGGCGGGCCAGTCAACAACGGCGGGATCGTCCTTCGCTGGATTAGAGATGAATTTGCATCATCAGAAATCGAAACGGCAAAACGTCTCGGCATTGATCCGTACGATGTCTTGACCAAAATTGCCGAACGCGTCAGGCCGGGTGCCGACGGACTGCTGTTCCATCCATACCTCGCAGGCGAACGGGCGCCGCTCTGGAATCCGGATGTGCGCGGTTCATTCTTCGGCCTCACCATGTCGCATAAAAAAGAACACATGATTCGCGCGGCATTGGAAGGGGTTATTTACAATCTGTACACCGTCTTCCTGGCGTTGACAGAATGCATGGACGGTCCAGTTGCCCGAATTCAGGCGACCGGAGGTTTCGCAAGGTCTGACGTATGGCGGCAAATGATGGCCGATATTTTCGAATCGGAAGTCGTCGTGCCGGAAAGCTATGAAAGCTCTTGTCTCGGAGCCTGCATTTTGGGGCTGTACGCGACAGGGAAAATCGATTCATTCGATGTCGTCTCCGACATGATCGGAAGCACGCACAGACACGCGCCGAAAGAAGAATCGGCCAAAGAATACAGAAAATTAATGCCGCTTTTTATCAACTTATCTCGAGCACTTGAAAACGAATATACACAAATTGCAAATTATCAAAGAAGCTTATCCAGCAAAAAATAGGGGAGAATTGGAGGCGTTATCATGCCATTACTGATCGTAGCAATCGGGATTGTCGCATTATTGCTTTTGATTATGGGGTTAAAACTGAATACGTTTGTTTCCTTGATTATCGTATCGTTCGGGGTTGCATTGGCGCTTGGAATGCCGCTTGACGACATCGTCAAAACGATTGAAGAAGGCCTTGGCGGAACGCTCGGCCATATCGCATTGATCTTCGGGCTCGGCGCCATGCTGGGCAGGCTGATCGCGGATTCAGGGGGCGCTCAGCGCATTGCGATGACCCTCGTCAACAAATTCGGAGAGAAAAACATCCAATGGGCGGTCGTCATCGCCTCCTTTATCATCGGGGTTGCATTATTCTTCGAAGTCGGATTGGTATTATTGATTCCAATTGTATTCGCCATTTCAAGAGAATTGAAGATATCTATTTTATACCTTGGAATTCCAATGACGGCGGCCTTATCCGTCACACACGGCTTCCTGCCCCCGCATCCGGGACCGACGGCTATCGCGGGAGAGCTCGGCGCCAATATCGGGGAAGTGCTGCTCTACGGTATCATTGTTGCAATTCCAACCGTTCTTTTGGCCGGACCTTTATTTACGAAACTGGCGAAAAAAATCGTCCCGCAATCATTTGAGAAAATGGGCAGCATCGCTTCACTCGGTGAGCAGAAAACGTTCAAGCTTGAAGAGACGCCCGGCTTCGGCATCAGCGTCTTCACAGCTATGCTTCCGGTCATTATCATGTCTATTTCGACTGTTATTACGCTTATTCAAGAAACGATGGGCCTTGCAGACAACAGCCTGCTGGCAGCGGTTCGTTTAATCGGGAATGCCTCGACTTCGATGGTCATCTCCCTGTTGGTCGCGATCTATACGATGGGGATCGCCAGAAAGATCCCGATCAAACAAGTGATGGATTCCTGTTCAACCGCCATTACACAAATCGGAATGATGCTCTTGATCATCGGGGGCGGCGGCGCCTTCAAACAAGTCTTGATCAATGGCGGAGTAGGCGACTATGTAGCTGAATTATTCAAAGGAACAGCCATGTCGCCGATCTTGCTCGCCTGGGTCATCGCCGCAATTCTGCGCATCTCCTTAGGATCCGCGACAGTTGCTGCATTAAGCACAACCGGACTCGTTCTTCCGATGCTCGGACAAAGCGATGTCAATCTTGCGCTGGTTGTGCTTGCAACAGGGGCCGGAAGTGTAATCGCTTCCCATGTCAATGACGCAGGCTTCTGGATGTTCAAAGAGTATTTCGGACTAAGCATGAAAGAAACATTTGCCACCTGGACACTGCTTGAAACCATTATCGCGGTGGCCGGATTAGGATTTACTTTATTGTTAAGCCTATTTGTATAAAAAAGTCTTAAATGAAGGAGCAGGTATTACATGCGCAATACAATCGGTGTCATAGGTCTGGGAGTCATGGGGAGCAATATCGCCCTGAACATGGCAAACAAAGGCGAACAAGTCGCCGTCTATAACTACACAAGGGATTTAACCGATCAACTCGTCCAAAAAACGGGAGGCCAAACAGTCAAGCCGTACTATGAACTTGAAGATTTCGTACAGTCTTTAGAAAAACCGAGAAAAATCTTTCTTATGGTCACAGCAGGCAAACCGGTTGATTCTGTTATCGACTCGCTCGTTCCTCTGCTTGAAGAAGGGGATGTCATCATGGACGGCGGCAACTCCCACTACGAAGATACGGAACGAAGATATGACAGTTTGAAAGCGAAAGGTATCGGCTACTTGGGAATCGGCATTTCCGGCGGCGAAGTCGGCGCTTTAAAAGGCCCATCCATTATGCCCGGCGGAGATCGGGACGTCTACGAAAAAGCAGCTCCGATTCTCACAAAAATCGCCGCCCAAGTAGAAGAAGATCCATGCTGTGTCTACATCGGTCCAAAAGGCGCGGGGCATTTTGTCAAAATGGTGCACAACGGCATCGAATACGCAGACATGCAGCTTATCGCTGAAGCGTATACATTTTTAAGAGAAAAGCTTCTTTTGCCGATAGATGAAATCGCTGACATTTTCGACACGTGGAATCAAGGAGAGCTGAAAAGCTATTTAATCGAAATCACGGCAGAGATCCTGAGGAAAAAGGATGAGCGAACGGGCGCTCCGCTCATCGACGTCATCCTCGACAAAACCGGCCAAAAAGGCACGGGCAAATGGACGAGCCTGCAGGCCATCGACAACGGCATTCCATCATCGATTATCACGGAATCCCTGTTTGCCCGTTACCTGTCATCATTAAAAGACGAACGGACAGCTGCCGAAAACGTATTGGCCGGCCCTGAAACAGAAGAACGGCCCCTGGATCAGAACGTGTGGATCGACCGCGTCAGACAGGCGTTATACATGGGGAAAGTCTGCGCCTATGCCCAAGGCTTCGCTCAATATAAAATGACGTCTGACCTGAACGGATGGAACCTGCCGTTAAAGGACATCGCCCTCATCTTCCGCGGCGGCTGCATCATCCGCGCACAATTTTTAAATCTCATCAGCGAAGCTTTCGACAAACAGCCGGACCTGTCCAACCTGCTGGTCGCACCTGACTTCGCTGAAAAACTAAAAGAATACCAGTCCGGCTTGCGAAAGGTCGTCTGCGAAGGCATCAGCTCAGGCATCTCATTCCCGTGCCTGAGCACCGCCCTCTCCTATTACGACGGCTACCGGACGGGCCACTCAAACGCAAACCTGCTGCAGGCGCAGCGCGATTATTTCGGCGCTCACACGTATGAGCGGACGGATATGGAAGGCGTGTTTCATACGGACTGGTATAAGTGAAAACAAGGAGCCCTATAGTTGTTTTCAGTCAAATAAATGAGGCTGTCGAGAATATCTCGACAGCCCGATTTTTCACTTCAGTAATACCTGTTCATCGTGTTGTTCCTCTTTCAGTTCATCAAAATAATTTGTATATTCCGAAGCCCCCGAATATGAAATATACAGGAATTCCTTTGCACGCGTCATGCCGATATACATGAGTGATACTTCCCGTTCTTGATCTTCTTCAAGTGGAAACGGCATGAGATCAGCTTTGACCAAAAACACAGCCTGAAAATCAAGTCCTTTACTGCTGTCAATCGTACAGATTTTGACTGTCTCTTCCTCAGGGTTAAAACTGCGCTTCGTTTCTTCATTTTCCGCTATCCAATTAAAAGGAATATTTTGCGCTTTGAGCGCTTTTTGTACAGTTTTTACAACATTAAATTTATTCGTCCGTTTCACTCGATAAAGAATGGCGATTTCCGAGTAAGGCACTTTCTTTTCTTCATGAAGATTCATAATTTGTTTTGCAATGACCTGCATTTCTTTGTTAATCGTATCAAATTTCAACAATGCCGGTTCAGGCCCCTTACGTTTTGTACTTTTTGGCGAAATAATCTCAACGCTCTCTGTCTGCCCTAGTTTGACTTTGTCTTGTAAAACCGAATGCTTCTCATAAAAATCCCAAGCAAAGGAAACAATTTGCGATGTATTTCTGTAATTGATGTTTAGAATTTTTGACCTTCCTCTAAAATCAAGTCCTGTATCTTTTATATAGCTCCTTTTCCTGCCGTAAATAGATTGTGCACGGTCTTCCACCAAAAGTAAGGATTTCGTTTCCGGACTCAGGCACAGGCTGATCAAATGAAGCCAATTTCCTTCAAAATCCTGACCTTCATCGATCAGAATGGCATCATACTTCGGAGATATTGCCTCGCCTTTTTCCAGCTGTTCAATATATTGATCAATCATAAACTCATTCGTTTTTATTTTTAGATCTTGCTTAAGCCACTGGTGAAAGTTACGAATTTGGATACTTTCAGGAACTCGAGACTCAACAGCTTTTCCTTCTTCAGTATATTGAAAGTCAAATAAATGATCCGGTTCTGCAAACATTGAACGAACCATTTGAGTAATATTCGATGCTAATGAAATATTGTAACAGAGGATTAATATCTTCCAATCAGGGTGGTTTTTTGCCAGTATCTTTGCACGACTTGCGAGAATTAAGGTTTTTCCGCTTCCTGCTACACCGCGAATTATACGGTGTTGATCACCAATCTGCTTTGCCATATTCTCTTGATGCAAGTCCATCGTTTTAATGTCCCGCAACGATAAAAGAAGCTGGTCACGGTATGGAACAGATTGTTCAAACTCCGCTCCAATGCGCACTTCCGGAAAAAGATAATATCGAATAGTATTAATGTCTTCATATGTAAGAGAGGTTTTCATTTGAAATTGCACATGAAACATTTGAAACAGCTTTTCTATCAACAATTCTTCTGAAAAGTTTACATGATCAGGATCAATTTGATCTCGAGTCAAGATAAACTCTGGATCTATTATTTGATAAACTTGCTTTTCCAACAATTGAATTTCATTTAATCTGGTAAATACAACGCCATATCCATAAGGAAATTTCAGTTTAAATTGATACTTACCCTCCGTTTGAATTAAACTCTTATCCTTTTGGAGTACATCAGCTATTTTAAAAGCATACTCTCTTGCTTGTCTTAACGGATTCTTCACACTGCACATGTCGCCGCTCGCATTTCGAATCTGCCAGTCATCTTTTGTGAACCTATAAAACGAATTTTTCGTATAATCCTTTACTTCAAGCACAAGCAAGCCCATATCCGGCCCTATAATAACAAAATCAGGACAGACACCTTGAATTTCAGGTTCATAGTACACAATATAATCATCAGGCAAATAGTTTTTCAATGTACGAAACAAAATCCGTTCTCCCACTGTTGCTGAACTTCGTATTGATTCGGGTATTGTCATTGCCAATTTAACCAACTCCTTCGATGCCTACTAGCCACGTTTTCCATATATTTATATTATCGGGGGTTAGAAAGGAAAGTAAAGGAAATCTATTTATGTAAGAGATGAAAAATGCACCATTAAACAGGATTTTCTTAGTTTCTGTTGATTTCATACTTTGTTCAACATTTCACAAACTCATACTTCAAATTCGTGATATGATAAATTCAGCCACAGAAAAGGAGGACTGATACCAAAATAAACCAGATATTCGCTTCAGGGATAAAATTTTTTAACTCCACTTGTGAAATGTTTCACAAACAATGTCCGCATCATTCATCCCTGAACATCCTGTTGTAATCAAATTCCTATTCATTCACTGGAGGGTTTACAATGGCAATCGAAGAAAAGGAAATGAAACAAAAGCAAAATGCCTCAACCATGGTTGATCAGCTAGTCGAAAAAGGCCTAAAGGCATTGGAAGAATTCCGCAGCTTTGATCAGGAGCAGATTGATGAGATCGTCAAACAGATGGCGCTTGCCGGCCTTGATCAGCACATGCCTCTCGCCAAACTTGCCGTCGAAGAAACGAAGCGCGGCGTTTATGAAGATAAAATCATTAAAAACATGTTTGCCACAGAGTATGTCTACCATCATATCAAATACGATAAAACAGTGGGCATCATCAATGAAAACGAACACGACGGAGTCATTGAAATCGCGGAGCCTGTCGGTGTCATCGCCGGGGTGACGCCGGTGACCAACCCTACTTCCACTACAATGTTCAAGTCCCTGATAGCGATCAAAACAAGAAACCCTATCGTGTTTGCTTTCCATCCATCGGCCCAAAAATGCAGCCGCGAAGCGGCGAGAATCCTTCGGGACGCAGCCGTCAAAGCAGGAGCACCAGACAACTGTATCCAATGGATTGAAACGCCTTCGCTGAATGCAACTCAAGCCTTAATGACCCATCCGAACGTTTCCCTGATTCTCGCAACAGGGGGCGCCGGCATGGTGAAATCAGCGTACAGCTCCGGAAAACCGGCCCTTGGCGTCGGACCTGGAAACGTTCCGTGCTACATCGAGAAGTCTGCCAACCTGAAGCAAGCCGTCAATGATCTGATCTTATCCAAAACATTTGACAACGGCATGATTTGCGCATCAGAGCAGGCCGTCATCATAGACAAAGACATCTACTCAGACGTCAAAGTCGAAATGACAAGAAACAACTGCTATTTCTTAAATGAAACCGAAAAATTAAAGGTCGAGAAATTGGTCATCAATGAAAATACTTGCGCGGTAAACGCTGATATCGTCGGCATGCCGGCATTCAAAATCGCTGAAATGGCCGGTGTCAAAGTGCCTCAAGATACAAAAATCCTCATCGCCGAATTAGAAGGCGTAGGTCCGGATTACCCGCTTTCCAGGGAAAAACTGAGCCCTGTTTTAGCGTGCTACAAAGTCAGCGGAATTCAAGAGGGATTAAAACGCGCCGAAGACATGCTCGCGTTCGGTGGAACCGGCCACTCGGCGGTAATTCATACGAACGATCAAGAAGCCGTTAAAGAATTCGGATTACGGATGAAAGCCGGGCGGATCATCGTCAATGCACCGTCGTCACAAGGGGCGATCGGCGACATTTACAACGCCTATATGCCTTCTTTAACACTCGGATGCGGCACATATGGCGGAAACTCCGTCTCGTCAAACGTTGGAGCTGTTCATTTAATCAACACGAAAAAAGTGGCGAAAAGGAATGTCAATATGCAGTGGTTTAAAGTTCCTCCAAAAATCTATTTTGAAAAACACGCAACCCAATATTTAGCGAAAATGCCTGACATCTCAAAAGCGTTGATTGTGACTGATCCGGGGATGGTGAAACTCGGATATGTAGACCGCGTCCTACACTACTTAAGAAGGCGCCCGGATTACGTTCATTGTGAAATTTTTTCTGATGTCGAGCCTGATCCTTCAATCGAAACGGTGATGAACGGCGTCGACATGATGGCCAAATTCCAGCCGGATGTCATCATCGCCCTCGGCGGAGGTTCTGCAATGGATGCCGCAAAAGGAATGTGGTTGTTCTATGAGCACCCGGATGCTGAATTCTTTGGATTAAAGCAAAAATTCCTGGACATCCGCAAGCGCATTGTCAAATACCCGAAACTGGGTGAAAAAGCAAAATTCGTCGCGATCCCGACGACATCAGGCACAGGCTCTGAAGTCACGTCATTCTCTGTCATTACAGACAAAGAAACGAATACGAAGTATCCGCTGGCCGACTATGAATTAACGCCGGACGTCGCGATCATTGACCCGCAATTTGTCATGACCGTGCCGAAACATATTACGGCTGACACAGGAATGGACGTATTAACTCACGCAATTGAATCATACGTATCGTGCATGGCTAACGACTATACAGACGGCTTGGCCATGAAGGCCATCCAGCTGATCTTCGAATACCTGCCTAGAGCATACAAAAACGGCAGCGACGAGCTGGCCCGCGAAAAAGTGCATAATGCATCAACGATTGCCGGAATGGCGTTTTCCAATGCCTTCCTTGGCATCAACCACAGCTTAGCCCATAAGCTTGGCGCGGAGTTTCACATCGCTCATGGACGGGCAAACGCCATCCTTCTGCCGCACGTGATCCGCTATAATGCAGAAAAGCCGAAAAAGTTCACGGCATTTCCTAAATACAGCCACTTCATAGCCGATCAGCGCTACGCGGAGATTGCCAGAACGCTCGGCCTGCCTGCAAAAACAACTGCAGAAGGCGTTGAAAGCCTGATCCAGGAGATTATCTCGCTCGCCAAAGAGCTTAAAATTCCGATGAGCATTAAACAAAACGGCGTGGATGCTGCCGCATTCGAAAGCAAAGTGGATCTCATGGCCGAACGCGCCTTTGAAGATCAGTGTACGACAGCCAATCCGAAGCTGCCGCTCGTTTCGGAGCTTGCTGAGATTTACCGTTCCGCATATAAAGGAGTTTAGCCAAAGAAGCCGTCATTCCGACGGCTTTTCGTTTTCAATTAGGCCTCTTTATTCTCACTACTCTACCATTTGTGCCAATCATACTATATGAAAGTTACGAAACTCCAACTCTTTTCTTTAGCTGAAATACTTAACAAAAAATTAACGGGCTTTCCCCTTGACAAAAAATATTTATTACTTGATAATTTGTATATAATTATAATAATTACAGAGAAATAAAGTTTACAATTTTCATTTCTCTTAAACTACATTCAGGAGGACGATATTATGTCTCTAATTGGAAAAGAAGTACAACCATTCGCAGCGAAAGCTTACAAAAACGGTGAGTTTATCGATGTTACACACGAAGATCTAAAAGGCCAATGGAGCATTTTCTGCTTCTATCCAGCAGATTTCTCATTTGTTTGCCCGACTGAGCTTGAAGACCTTCAAAACGAATATGCTGCCCTAAAAGAACTTGGTGTCGAAGTATACTCTGTTTCTACAGACACTCACTTCGTACATAAAGGATGGCATGACAGCTCTGAGAAAATCGGCAAAATCACTTACGCGATGATCGGCGACCCGTCTCAAACGATCTCCCGCAACTTTGAAGTGCTGAACGAAGAAGAAGGTCTTGCTGACCGCGGAACATTCATCATCGATCCGGACGGTGTGATCCAAGCTGTTGAAATCAACGCAGGCGGTATCGGCCGTGATGCAAGCACCCTGATCAACAAAGTAAAAGCGGCTCAATACGTCCGCCAAAACCCAGGCGAAGTTTGCCCGGCTAAATGGGAAGAAGGTTCTGAAACACTGACACCAAGCCTTGACCTAGTAGGCAAAATCTAAGGAGTGCATTCAATTGGTACTTGAAGCAAATATCAAAGCACAATTAAACCAATACATGCAGATGATTGAAAATGACATCGTCCTTAAAGTCAGTACAGGCGATGACAGTGTCTCTAAGGATATGCTGGCTCTTGTAGAAGAGCTGGCTTCCATGTCATCAAAAATCACTGTTGAAAAGGCGCAGCTCGACAGAACGCCAAGCTTCAGCGTCAATCGTGCCGGAGAAGAAACAGGCGTCACATTCGCCGGAGTTCCGCTCGGTCACGAATTCACATCTTTGGTGCTGGCACTCTTGCAAGTAAGCGGCCGACCGCCGAAAGTCGATCAAAAAATCATCGATCAAATCAAGAACATCAGCGGCGAATACCGCTTCCAATCTTATATCAGCCTCACATGCCACAACTGCCCGGACGTTGTGCAGGCATTGAACATGATGAGCGTGCTCAACCCGAACATCACGCACACGATGATCGATGGTGCGGCATACAAGTCAGAAGTCGAAAGCAAAAACATTATGGCTGTGCCGACCGTATACTTGAACGGCGAATCCTTTGGAAGCGGCCGAATGACGCTTGAAGAAATTCTTGCGAAAATGGGCAGCGGCACAGATGCATCTGAGCTTTCTGATAAAGATCCGTTCGATGTACTCGTTATCGGAGGCGGACCTGCCGGTGCAAGCGCAGCAATCTATGCGGCGCGCAAAGGCATCCGCACAGGAATCGTTGCCGAACGCTTCGGCGGCCAAGTCCTTGACACGATGAGCATCGAGAACTTCATCAGCGTGAAGCGCACCGAAGGGCCGAAGCTTGCGGCAAGCCTTGAAGAACACGTGAAGGATTACGAGATCGACGTCATGAACCTGCAACGCGCAAAAGGTCTCGAGAAAAAAGATCTTTTCCATCTTGAACTCGAAAACGGCGCTGTTCTGAAAAGCAAAACCGTCATTCTGTCAACTGGCGCACGCTGGCGCAATATCGGCGTACCTGGCGAACAAGAGTTCAAAAACAAAGGTGTCGCATACTGCCCTCACTGTGACGGACCGTTGTTTGAAGGCAAAGACGTCGCCGTCATCGGCGGCGGAAACTCCGGTATCGAAGCAGCGATTGACCTTGCAGGTATCGTCAACCACGTGACTGTTCTTGAGTTCGCACCGGAGCTGAAAGCAGACGAAGTTCTGCAAAAACGTCTCTACAGTCTCCCTAACGTGACTGTCGTGAAAAACGCCCAAACAAAAGAAATCACGGGTGATGAAAACGTAAACGGCATCACTTACGTTGACCGTGAAACAGGAGAAGAAAAACACGTCGAGCTCCAAGGCGTCTTCGTCCAAATCGGTCTTGTGCCGAACACGGAATGGCTCCCTGAAACCGTCGAACGCAACCGCATCGGCGAAATCGCAGTCGACAAACGCGGCGAAACAACCATCCCTGGCCTATTCGCTGCCGGCGACTGCACAGACGGACCATATAACCAAATCATTATTTCAATGGGATCGGGGGCAAATGCCGCATTAGGGGCGTTTGATTATTTGATCCGGAACTAACACGAAAGGCGCTATGCTGCTTAAACGGCAGTATGGCGCTTTTTTATGTTATAACCCATATAAATAGGACTTCACATCATGGCCGACAAACGCTTTCCATATGATCAAATTGTACGGATAGGACCAAGCGGGATATTGCGATTGTCCATTCATGTATGAATTGTATTCCATGACTCCATTCCTCTCGTTCTCATGTCTACATTAAATATAAACCTATAAAAGGAAACGGTTAATCAAAAATAAAGACGGCATACTGCATGCAGTACACCGTCTTTTTCAAGAGATTTAATTTGACTCATCATGTTCTTTTTGTCCTGTTTTTTTTCATCCAAAATAAAATAAACAATACAATAAACCATAGAGGAGTCAGCAGCAAGGCCGGGCGAGTCGCATCCGCATACAGCATAATCATGAGAATGACCGCAAACATCGCCAGGACAACATAATTGATAAACGGCGCGAATGGCGCTTTGAATGTTGATGCTGCGTGTAAGTGCGGACGGGTTTTCCTGTATCTGATATGGCTGACAAGAATCACACCCCACACCCATATGAAACAAATCGCGCTGATGGTTGTCACGATCCCAAAGGCTTGTTCCGGTATCAGTTTGCTTAATAGCGCTCCTGCTGACAGGCCAATGGTTGATACCCATAACGCGTGACTCGGCACATGGTTTTTATTCAGCTTCGCAAAATTGGCCGGGCCCTGTTTCGTTTTACTTAAATTGTACAGAATCCGGCTTGTTGAAAACATCCCGCTGTTACAAGCAGACGCGGCTGACGTTAATACAACAAAATTAATGATTCCCGCGGCAAGCGGGATGCCGACTAAGCTGAAGGTTTTCACAAAAGGACTTTCCGCTGCATTCAGTTCCATCCAAGGGTTAATACATAATAAGACGATAAGCGCGCCGACGTAGAAAAATAAAATCCGTAAAGGAATTTTATTAATAGCCGATGGAATATTTTTTTTCGGGTTCGACGTTTCCGCCGCCGATACACCTACTAATTCCACACCGACATATGCAAAGATCACCATTTGGAAAGAAAGCAAAAAACCTGAAAATCCGTTTGGAAACAAACCGCCATGCGCCCAAAGGTTGGTAACCGAAACCGTTCCTGTATGCGTCTTAAACCCGATCACCAGCAAAATAACACCGATGACAATTAACGCAAGAATCGTGATTACCTTTATTAAAGCGAACCAAAATTCCAATTCTCCAAAAAGCTTGACAGTCAACAGATTGAGCCCTAATAAAATGAGTAAACAGATAAGTGCAGGGACCCACTGCGGAATATCAAACCAATATTTCACATAGACACCGACGGCAATCACATCCGCCATAGCTGTCATAATCCAGCAAAACCAATAGGTCCACCCGGTGACAAACGCCGCACGCGGCCCCAGATACTCCTCGGCAATATCGGTTAACGATTGATAACCCGCTTTAGATAACAGCAATTCTCCCAGCGCCCGCATCACGAAAAAAAGCGCAATACCTACAATGAAATACGCAAAGATGATAGAAGGACCCGCCAATTGAATCGCCTTACCGGAGCCTAAAAACAACCCGGTGCCAATCGTCCCGCCAATAGCGATAAGCTGTACGTGCCGATTGGATAAGTCCCTCTTTAATTCCCGCTGTTCCACATCAAACTCCTCCTTACCTCTCTAGTGAACGACGAGCAGTAAAAAAGCCCATAAAAAAAGAGATTGGATGTCCTCCAATCTCGCGGTCATAAGAATATCAAAATATATTTGTGCCGCTGACAATCATCAGCACGACAAATACATATTCGGTACTCTTCTGTCCTTTTGCCTGAGATTGTGAACCCTTCGGCGCCGCAGAATTCCGCGGTCTCTCCAGAAGCTGCTCCTGCTGTAGTGCGACCCACAGCAATCATAGCTTGCATGTATTGAGTTTTTCGATAGATAATTACTATCGGATAACTTTTAATTTTAATAGAGGTTGAGTGATTTGTCAATGGTCCTATTTATAGTTAACGCTAGTATTCTTAAACTCACCTATACTAGCGACAATATTTTCACCTGGTTTATAAATCAGCTTCTATTACGGAATCCTTTCGAAAATTGGGGTTTAACTGGCACTGCTCATGGGCAGAATAAGCATAATCTCTCTTGTAAACCTTCTAATACTTCTTCTGGTACTTCCCTGACCTTGATATCTTCACCTAGGAAAAGCAGCCAATTTGTTATTTCGGACAATTCTTCGGGATGATTCACATTGATAAAAGTCTTTAGAATGGCTGCGGTTTGATAAGGATTCGTATAGGAAATTGAAATTTTTAAAGGATGATATTTTTTGAATTGGGCAATCGCCTGTGGACCAAGTTCAAGGACAAGGTTGATTACTTCTTCCTGTTTACCTAGTTTCTCTAAAATCTTTTTCTTACTTATTCTTTTTTTCACAGAGTATGGTTTGACATTGGTAAGATTGTCCACAGGGAAAATCCTCCTCCTTTCATCCTTTAAGTCAAAGCCTTCAATCAGCCAAAGGCCTTTTTCATGATAAAGGTGCAGAAGATAAATGGGATAAGTCTTTATTACCTTCTCTTCTTTGATGGTAATCAATAAATAGCTATCCAAAAGAAGGAGCTGGATGAGTTTTTCTAACATGGGATGGGGGAGATCTGAAAGCTCAAGCAGGTCGGGATTATTGGGGTTTGTCCCTTCAAAAAGCAAGATTCGATTTAAAAAAACCAGGGCCTCTTGCTGGTTTTCTGAGATAAGGCCCAGTAATTTTTCAGCTAAAGACTGACGGCTCTTTAGATAAGGGAGTTGTTGATTTCTTGTAGCCATAAAAGCGATAAAAAGAGCTTTAATCTCATGATCGGTAAAGCGAACAGCAGGCAGGACAGAGTGGTTCATGACAAAATAACCCCCGCTCCTTCCAACTTCAGCAACAAGCGGCATCCCCATAGCTTCAATTTCCCTGATATCCCTGATAGCTGTCGAACGAGAGATGTGAAATTCCTGCATGATTTCAGAAATTGTAAAGTGGGCGCGGTTGTTGATATACCGCATGATGATATTAATCCGTTCAACTTTTTTCATCGGGGCCTCCTAAACAGTATCATTTTTTGACATGATTTAAGGTTATTATAAACGCATCAAGTGAAAAGACAAATCATTTGATTATTTTAAAAAAAGGAAGGTTTTGAATATGAAAAATTACACGCTGGAGGAAAAAGACAGCTTTACCGTTTTTGGTATTGGAACGGAGCTTGAGAGCGATTACACAGATTCTGCTGGCATAAATAAGGAAAAGGCAGACTTTTGGGCGGCCGTCAAACAAGATGGAAGGCTTGACACTTTAAAAGCCATAGCTACAAATGACTATATTTTTGCCGTGAACGAAGCGGTAAACAACAAGATGATGCATTATGCTGGCGTGATGACAGAGGCAGAGGCGTCGGTGGCGGGAGAAACCAGAGTTATCCAATTCCCTAAGGGGGAATACCTGGTTGTTAAAGGGGAAGGGAAGACGGCTGATGAGTTGAGCAATAAGCTTACTGGCATTGCCTTCGGTCAAGTCTTGCCGGAAGCAAAGAATTTTGCCTATGTTGGCGGGCCGAATGCAACGGTTGAGATGGGGCAGCGAAACGGCTTAGTATTCGGTGAAATGTGGATTCCTGTTGTTAAGAAATAAAAAGATAAAGGAGAGCTGGAATTGTCCTATATCGTTGATTTTAAAAATGTCTCTACGGTTGGATTAGAGTCTTCACCTGCAGCAGAAGCACTTGCTGGTTTACGTGCTAATGAAGCCCGTTACTTTATGAACAAATACAAGCATGAATTTACGGTTGTACCAGCCAGCGAGTCCTGCGAGACCCTTGATTATGTGAACCGAATTTTGAAAGAAGAACGTGATATTGAGTTTGCGGCCAAACCTTTAGAAACGTCGCGTTTTCAAGTGGAAAATATCAAAATTGCCTATGTTTTTTATGAGGATGGTCTTGCAGTCAACGTCATGTATACGATTGATGATCCTAAAAAGCGGGCCGTTGGGTTTAAGCTTTCTGAGGGGATGGAGGTACCAAAGGAGTTAGAAGGGAAGTTTAAGTTCGCTAGGCAGAAGTCTAAATTAGCTGGAACCATTAGGGGCTCCTACTTTGTCATTAAAGGAGAATATTAAAGTAAAAAGCGTAAGTGCCGGAATTCAGTCATTTTTCGTATTTGATCATTCTTTTTCTTTATTCGGATAAGAAAAACTTGGTTGAGCAAAAAAGCAAATTCAGCACAAAGCAAAAACAACAACCATTCATGCATTCAAATGACAAAACAGCACCTCTCCATCAAATTTGAAGGTGCTGTTATTTTTTTAGCGTAAACCTTATTGACGACTACTGGTACGGCTGGTGCAAATGCAGCTATCCACCCTGCCTGTAAGGCATCCGCACAGGGATTGCCGCTGAACGCTTCGGTGGTCAAATTCTTGGCGATGATAAAAAGCCCCATAACAAAGAGACCGGATGTCCACCAATCTCGTGGTCATAAGAATAACAAATCATATTTGTGCCGCTGACAATCATCAGCACGACAAATACTGCTTAAGATTGTAAAACCCTTCCGCGGTCTCTTCAGAAGCTTCCCCTGCTATAAGTACGCCCCACAGTAATCATGGCCTGCTACGTATTGAGTTTTCATTCCTCTCATTTCTGAAAACGAGACAATCCTGCGATAGAAAAATGACCAAGCCAAAGCCGGGAAGCTGAAATGCGGTGTCCGATTAATGTTAAAGAAGCCTTCTCAAGCTTTCTCTCCGCTCATCTCAGCGCCTCTTTCCCTCGTTTTGATTGTCTCAAAAAGGAGTTATGCGGTACTATCATATAAAGGTCAATTATTTAAAAATAATGTCATACTTTTAAAATCACCTTATCATGCAAATGCTCGTACATAGGGGGACAGCTCCTATTCTAAAAAGGGGATGGACGATTTTGGAAACCAAATATTTAGATTTACTCGCACAAAAATACGATTGTGAAGCAAAAGTGGTAACGGAAATCATTAATTTGAAAGCGATACTGAACCTGCCGAAAGGCACCGAGCATTTTGTCAGTGATTTGCACGGGGAATACCAGGCATTCCAGCACGTGCTGCGGAATGGTTCAGGAAGAGTAAAAGAGAAGATACGCGATATTTTCAGCGGTGTCATTTATGATAGAGAAATTGATGAATTAGCAGCATTAGTGTATTATCCGGAAGACAAACTGAAGTTAATAAAACATAATTACGATACGAAAGCATCGTTAAACGATTGGTATAAAGAAACGATTAATCGAATGATTAAGCTCGTATCTTATTGCTCTTCCAAGTATACCCGCTCCAAATTACGCAAAGCACTGCCCTCTCAGTTTGCTTATATTACGGAGGAGCTGCTGTATAAAACAGAAGAAGCTGCCAACAAAGAACAGTATTACTCCAAAATCGTAGATCAGATCATTGCGCTTGGCCAAGCTGATAAGCTGATCACCGGTCTTGCATATAGCACGCAGCGATTGGTTGTGGACCATCTGCATGTTGTCGGCGATATTTACGACCGCGGACCGCAGCCGGATCAGATTATGGAAGAACTAATCAACTATCATTCAGTCGATATTCAGTGGGGAAATCACGATGTCCTTTGGATAGGCGCTTATTCAGGCTCTAAAGTATGCCTGGCAAATATTATCCGCATCTGTGCCCGCTATGACAACTTGGATATTATTGAAGACGTGTACGGCATCAATCTGAGACCGCTCTTGAACCTTGCCGAAAAATATTACGATGATAACCCATCTTTCCGTCCGAAAGCAGACGAAAACAGACCGGAAGATGAGATTAAGCAAATCACAAAAATTCATCAAGCGATTGCGATGATCCAATTCAAGCTTGAAAGCCCGATTATCAAGAGACGGCCGAACTTTAATATGGAAGAGCGGCTGTTATTAGAGAAAATAGATTACGACAAAAACGAAATCACGCTGCACGGAAAAACATATCAGCTGGAAAACACCTGCTTTGCGACAGTGAATCCGGAGCAGCCAGATCAGCTATTAGAAGAAGAAGCAGAAGTCATAGACAAGCTGCTATTCTCTGTCCAGCATTCCGAAAAGCTGGGCCGCCATATGAATTTTATGATGAAAAAAGGCAGCCTTTATTTAAAATATAACGGCAACCTGTTGATTCACGGCTGTATTCCAGTTGATGAAAACGGCAATATGGAAACGATGATGATTGAGGATAAACCGTATGCGGGCCGTGAGCTGCTTGATGTATTTGAACGATTCTTGCGGGAAGCGTTTGCCCACCCGGAAGAAACCGATGATCTGGCGACAGATATGGTCTGGTATTTATGGACAGGCGAGCACTCCTCCCTTTTTGGAAAACGCGCTATGACGACCTTTGAGCGGTATTTCATTAAAGAGAAGGAAACACATAAAGAGAAGAAAAACCCGTATTACTATTTGCGTGAAGACGAGGCAACCTGCCGAAACATCCTGAAAGAATTCGGCCTCAACCCGGATCATGGCCATATCATCAACGGCCATACACCGGTAAAAGAAATCGAAGGAGAAGATCCGATCAAAGCAAACGGAAAAATGATCGTCATCGACGGCGGCTTCTCCAAAGCCTACCAATCGACAACAGGTATCGCCGGCTACACGCTGTTATACAACTCCTACGGCATGCAGCTCGTCGCCCATAAACACTTTAATTCCAAGGCGGAAGTGCTGAGCACCGGAACTGATGTCTTAACGGTGAAGCGATTAGTGGATAAAGAGCTTGAGCGGAAGAAAGTAAAGGAAACGAATGTTGGTGAGGAACTCTTGAAGGAAGTAGCTATTTTGGAGAGATTGCGGGAGTATCGGTATATGAAGTGAGGAAATGTGGAGTTCAGGGATCATTCTCTGGGCTCTTTTTTACGGTTTTCCACTTCGTACAGCAAATTGCTAACAAGGTCTGGTTTTCTGCTCGTTCATAGAAAAGTAAGCGGCGATTGATCTCGCAGGCATCGTCAACCATGTCACTGTTCTTGAGTTCGCACCGGAGCTGAAAGCGGAGGAAGTCCTGCAAAAACGCCTCTACAGCCTGTCAAACGCGACTGTAGTGAAACATGTACAAACGAAAGAAATTACAGGTGACCTAAACGTAAACGGCATCACTTACGTGGATCGTGAAACAGGCGAAGAACAACACGTTGAACTCCAAGCTGTCTTCGTCAAAATCGGTCTCGTGCCAAACACAGAGTGGTTAGACGGATCAGTCGAGTGCAACCGCATCGGCGAAATCGCAGTCGATAAACGCGGCCAAACAAGCACCCCCGGCCTGTTGACTCATCACCGTTCACTTCCAAACATCATTCGTAATTGATTATCAATGATAAGTTATTAAACTTGTTTTCATCATAATTAATTTTTTCTTTCTAAAAGGTTTCACTTTCATGAGGGTACTATGATAAGGACACAATTTCTGTATTGACATATTGAAAAATGAAATATATATTTATTGTTGATATTGATAATCATTATCGTTTATTTATTTTCATTCTGCGGTTCATACAGCTATTTACTGAAGAATTAAATACTGGCTCTGGAGGACGTTTAATTGTAAAAAATCTCTGTGTAACGATTCCAGATAAAAAGGAACAACCATATCCTGAGGTCAGCGCCAATGTGTTTGAATTGCTATGGCTCTTGTACGGGAGACGGACATGATTTACATCGAGCTGCTCGTTTTTTTCGGATTATATCATTGCATTAAAGACGGCGAAGTCGTGAAGGCTGGGCTTGTGAAGAGGCGAGTACTGCGGGAAGTCTTTCAAATTGGCCCGAGAACAAATAAACCGAAGTGTGTTACTTACAATTTATAAAGAGGTGAAAATGAGCATGAAGAAACTATTAATCCCGTTTATGCTACTGCTGACGCTTATGATTAGTGCATGCAGCAATGAAGAGTCAGCAACAAAGGATAGCGGCTCAGCAAAAAAAGAATCTAAAACGATTACATACCAAGCGGAAACAGGACCAATCGAAGTTCCAGCCGATCCGCAAAGAGTTGTTATGCTTTCAGGGTATACCGGAAATGTGTTAGATTTAGGAGTCAACGTTGTCGGTGTAGACACTTGGTCTAAAAACAATCCAACCTTTAAAGAAAAGTTAAAAGATGTTCAAGAAGTTTCAGAAGATGACCTAGAAAAAATTATTGAATTAGAGCCAGATTTAATCATCGCGTTATCAACGGTTAAAAATTTAGACAAATTAAATGAGATCGCTCCTACTGTTACTTATACATGGGGTAAAGTAGATTATTTAACTCAGCACGTGGAAATTGGCAAGCTACTAAACAAAGAAAAAGAAGCCCGAGCATGGGTTGACGACTTTAAACAGCGGGCAGAAGAAATCGGAGAAGATATTCGCACAAAAATCGGCAAGGATTCAACTGTATCTGTTATTGAAGCATATGGGAAAGATCTTTATGTTTACGGTAATAACTGGGCGCGCGGTACAGAAATCTTATATCAAACGATGAAACTAAATATGCCTGAAAAAGTAAAGAAAGACGCATTAAAAGCAGGGTATTATACGTTATCAGCTGAAGTGCTTCCAAAATATGCGGGAGATTATGTCATTTTAAGTAAGTACTCTGATGCGAATACATCTTTCCAAGAAACAGACACATACAAGAACATTCCAGCTGTCAAAAATGGACATGTCATTGAAATGCAAGGTGAAGGCGCATCATTCACTGACCCAATCACACTTGAAAAGCAACTAGCATTCTTTAAAAAAGCGTTTCTAGGAAACTAAGACTAGAAAAGCAGAGGTCTATTGAAAGGGGTTGGCCAAAGGGCAGCCCCTTTCCCATTCTAAGAAAGGAAAATGATGAGCTTTATGATAAGAAAAACTCAATCTTTTACCTCATTTGCCTTCAAACTCATCTTAGGAATTCTAGTGTTTATTGGTATGTTTTTTATGGCAATGGTATTTGGAGCTGCAGACGTTTCAGTTGAAGATGTATGGTTGGCTCTTTCGTCTTCTGCAACCGGCGATCATATTTCGATTATCCGTGATATTCGGTTACCTCGTGAAATAGCTGCGATTTTTGTTGGCGCAGCTCTTGCTGTCTCTGGTGCAATCATGCAAGGTATAACAAGAAACCCACTTGCTGATCCAGGTTTACTAGGATTATCTGCCGGGGCTTATGCAGCATTGGCTGTTACGATCGCTTTCATTCCATCAGCCAATTACTTTTTGACGATGGTTGCCTGTTTTATTGGAGCCGCACTCGGTGCCTTGTTGGTTTTTGGAATCGGTTCGATGAAAAAAGGCGGATTCTCTCCTTTCCGTATTGTATTAGCGGGTTCTGCTGTTTCCGCCTTTTTATACGCCATTGCTGAAGGGCTTGGCCTTTATTTTAAAATTTCTAAAGATATCTCGATGTGGACAGCAGGAGGGATGGTTGGAACAACTTGGAATCAACTGCGAATCATCGTACCTTTTATTATCATTGGAATTGTTGTTTCCTTTTTCCTCTCGAGACAACTTACCATTCTCAGCTTAAATGAAGAAGTTGCAGTTGGCTTAGGTCAAAATATCATCAGAATTAAAATCCTTCTATTTATTATCATTATCATTCTCGCGGGAGCATCTGTTGCTCTGGTTGGCAATATGACCTTTATCGGTCTTATGATTCCTCATATTGTTCGGGCAATTGTTGGAACCGATTATCGTTTTATTTTACCAATGTCTGCAACTTGCGGAGCTACTTTTATGCTATTTGCTGATACACTTGGCCGTACCTTAAATGCACCATACGAAACACCTGTTATAGCCATTGTCGCTATGCTTGGTTTACCGTTCTTCCTGATCATTGTCCGAAAGGGAGGAAAAACACTCTCATGATACATTCAACATTAATTAAAAAACAGCGAATGATTTTATCGATTTCTCTCATACTCATCATAGCTACAGCTATTATTGGGATGGGAATAGGGTCTGCTAGTTTATCTTTTGACAGACTCATCCACACTCTATTAGGTCAAGGAACCTTTAAAGAGGAATTTATATTATATTCTATTCGATTGCCTCGAATATTGATTACTTTATTAGCTGGGATGGCACTTGCTATATCAGGTGCTATTTTGCAAGGAATCACAAAAAATGATTTAGCTGATCCAGGCATTATTGGGATTAATTCCGGTGCTGGGGTTGCCATTGCCGTTTTCTTTTTATTTTTCCCGACTGAAGCTGGATCATTTGTTTATATGATTCCAATTGTTGGCTTTATAGGAGCGATTATAACGGGCTTCTTCATTTATCTGTTAGCCTATAACAAAAATAGTGGTATGCAGCCTATAGGCTTAGTCCTCATCGGAGTCGGATTCTCAACTGCACTTTCCGGAGCTATGATTGTCATTATTTCTTCTACTGAACGGACAAAAGTTGATTTCATCGCCAAATGGCTGGCGGGTAATATTTGGGGTACGGATTGGCCATTTATTGGAGCTCTTCTGCCTTGGTTAGTCATCTTGATTCCGTTTACTTTGTACAAAGCAAGTCGACTAAATCTATTAGGATTAAGCGAGCCTGTAACCATTGGAGTTGGGGTTTCCATTGAAAGGGAACGGATCGTTTTGCTTTTAACAGCTGTCGCATTAGCAGCTGCTGCCGTTTCTGTCACAGGAGGTATTTCCTTTATCGGATTAATGGCCCCACATATCGCCAAAACTTTAGTAGGACCCAGAAATCAACTATTTATCCCTGTTGCTATTCTACTTGGCGGTTGGTTCTTATTATTCGCCGACACAATCGGACGTAATATCATTGAAACCACTATACCGGCTGGAATCATGGTCTCATTAATCGGGGCACCTTATTTTATTTATTTGCTATTGAAAAAGTAAAATCCATAAAAACGAGGCTGTTCCAAGTGAGTCTCCAAAAATTCATTTCAAAATGGACCCATTAAATCAAACCCTTTGGTAGTCCATTTTGCAGAGGTGGTATGAAAGGAAGGCGTTTTCTCTTTTCAGACGACCTCTTTTATCTATTAGAGTGAAAATCTAAAAAAACCTCATTTACTTATGATACGCTCCCCACCTGATTTCTCCATATCATGATAAATTGTTCTAGCAACACTTCTTCCGCAGCTCACGGTCATGTTTAATTCTTTGATCCAATGCCGTTCTGATCTGATTAACAGCCACCTTCTATCGAGGCTTGGCTACTAAGTTTTATTTCAACAAAAAAACGCTTTGTTATAGCTGCTTCCTTGTCATCATAGAGTCCGTGACAACCGCACGCCGCTTTTTCCGACTCTTTCTCCGGAAAATATTTGCATACTTATATCAATAGGCTGCCATAAATATGGTACTATTATTTTAAAAAAAGAGATTCAGAGGCTGAAACAATGAATGAACTTGTGTTTGAAAAAAGAGAATTTACTCCATATCATGCTACTCGAGAAAGGGGAAAATCATCATGAACGATATCCAAAACCTAATCAACGCAATCAACGAATTCAGAGATGAACGAAACTGGAGACAATACCATAACCCAAAAGACCTCGCCATCTCAATCTCCATCGAAGCAGCCGAGCTGCTCGAAGACTTCCAATGGATCAGCAGTGAAGAAGCACTCAAAGCCAATAAAGAAAACATCCGTGAAGAAATCGCAGATGTTTTAATCTACTCATTCATGTTATGTAACGATCTTGGACTGGATGTAAAAGAGATTGTGGAAGAGAAGATTGTGAAGAATGGGAGGAAGTATCCGGTTAATCATAATGGTTGAGACTCTCCTTTTAAGTAGAG
This sequence comes from Bacillus sp. PK6-026, assembly GCF_054161455.1. Lineage (NCBI taxonomy): Bacteria > Bacillati > Bacillota > Bacilli > Caryophanales > Bacillaceae > Bacillus > Bacillus sp. PK6-026. The sequence goes on from NZ_CP096418.1 coordinate 4,317,552, forward strand.
AGAGCTTCTTTCCCAATTGAAGACCGCTCTCTCTATCTCCATGATGCGTTGATGATGATGGCGCTCTGCTCGTTTACTTACCGTAATCTCCCCACTTCATTTGCTTTTTAGCACCGTTCGCTAGCTCCCTGTTATTTTTTTAAAAAATGACATTTGTCACCCGATTTTCATGACATCACTTACTAAAATCCGCCTCCCTCAGCTTATACAATGGAATGAGTAAATCAGGAGGTGGTCTGTAAGCCATGAGCGATGTTGTGAGCTTGACGAATGTGACAAAGACATTCCGCCAAAAAACGGCGGTTAATCAGATAGATTTTTCAATTAAAAAAGGAGAAATTATAGCCATTCTAGGGCCAAACGGCGCCGGGAAAACAACAACGATTTCTATGATATTGGGGCTGTTAAAACCGACGGCAGGCAACATCACATTATTCGGTTCCATACCGCATGAAAAACGGGTGCGTGAAAAAATCGGCACGATGCTGCAGGAAGTCAGTGTGATGCCTGGTTTGCGTGCAGGTGAAATTATCGAACTCGTTAGGAGCTACTATCCAAAGCCTCTATCCTTTCAGAAGCTTAGAGCGCTGACAGGTTTGACAGACAAGGATTTAAAAACACAGGCGGGCAAAAGCGGCGTCTCGGCTTTGCCTTGGCACTTGCCGGCGATCCAGAACTGATGATCTTTGACGAACCCACGGTCGGAATGGATATCACTTCAAGAAACCGCTTTTGGCACACGGTTCAAACGCTCGCAGAGCAAGGAAAAACAATCATTTTTTCTACACACTACTTACAGGAAGCAGATGATGCCGCGCAACGAATCTTGCTGTTTAAAGACGGCAGCATAGTAGCTGACGGGACGCCGTTCCAAATAAAATCAAGAATATCGAAGCATTCGGTTTCATTTATAGTCGATCCCGAACAGTCGCTCGAGAGGCTGTATCAGCACCCGGAAATCGAACAGATTTTTCGTAAAAACAACCGGGTTTACATCGACACGGCCAATACGGACAAACTTGAGGATACACTAAAATTACTAAGGGCAAAAAATAATTTCTTACACAGACGCTATTAATTTGGTCAAAGAAGCAGGTTAAAAAACTTCTGGACAAAGTAAAGTTCCAACTATGATCGGAGTATATAGGATATATTTGTAGGAGTTACACGCTAGACAGAATGAGATATAAAACGAGTAGAAGAAGAGATAAAAAAACAAGTATAAAGGTATTACACCTGAATATACATTCAAACTCTTTTGCAAATTTCATAGACACCCTCTTATAGTTTATAGGTCCGACCCTTATTTACTATTATTGAAAAAAGACATAATAATAAACAAGGGAAGGGCTAGTACTTACCTCCTTAAAAAAATGTGTAATTAGAATCGCTTTTTTAGTTATATATATAAATAAAAAACTTAATACCCTAATTTATTGAATAGTTCATAATATCATTTACAGAAAAACGCAGTGACTTTCCATTAGCATTTATTCCTCGTAATGAAAGGTAAGCAAAAAACTTTTCAGATTTTAGAATTTTATCTGCTTCATCCAAGCTCATATTAGCTATAGGAATAATAAAAAAACCTGAATATGGTATAGTATCTTTATCTAACCGATAGGTGTTAACTTCATTTGTAACAACAGAAGACAATAATATCTTTTCCTGATTCAAATGTAATAAAGCTTGGCTTCTACCATATTCAAACCATTTCGATGACTTATCTGATTTTCTTAATTTTAACTGCATAGAATAACTTAATAAATAATTATATGCACCTGGATACTTTACTTTAAACTCTTCCTCCTCAAATTTCACCAATTTGCCGTTTGAATAATCATAAGGGAAAATAATATATTCCTCTCTATTAATAGAATAACTTCTAGGACTTGCAGCAAAACGAAGTACATCTTTTTCTATCCGAAAACCATTTAACTCAATATAATGTTTATCTTCTTTCAGAATATCCGTTTTGCTTATCACATAAGCTGAATTTAATAATGTAGCAACACTATTTGATACTCTAAAAAAGTCACCAAATTTTTTTGAAGAGACCGAGTTTGTATCAGCTTCACAGGGTGAAAATAACCACTTATCGCCCAGAGTACTTTTCTCAATTTGATATATTTCCTGATTATCAACATCATGATATGTTATAAAAGTTTTTCTTTTTATATTATTTAAACAGATAATGGCTGGTGAAGTAAGTACTTTATCAAAGACAACACTTTGTTTATAATCATAAATTGTCTCCAATGAACTCTTCATAATATCTCTTAATTCTTTGCCAAATACATTTTTAAAAATACTATTTGGTACAATGTAAGCCATTCTGCCATTAACATTAAGTTCTCTAATACTTTTCTCAATAAATGCATAGCAATAATCGAATTTACCCTTAGAACATGATAAAAAGTTTTTTTTGAGGAATTTTCTTTCATTCAGTTCTAAGTTTTGATACATAACATAAGGAGGGTTCCCTACAACAAAATTCACTTTTTCTCCAATTGGATGTTTTAAGTAATCTTCATCTCTAATATTCCATTTTACTTGGGATATTCCATATTTCTTTACTTCATTATTCAGGTTTGTAATACACTTGTTTCTAACCTTTTTATCAATTTCATAACCTAAAATATATTTTTCTAAATCTTTTTTTATACGTTGTTTTGAATACCTTAAGCTTTTAGCTGCCTCAATATATCTTTTTACGATTTTAATTAAGATGTTACCTTCTCCACAGGAGTTTTCAAGTATGTATTTTCCCAAAACCTGTTCCCCAACATAATCTATAGAATCCAACATCTTCTCTACATATTCACCCGGTGTAAAAATCTGGCATTTGTATTTCACGGTACTCTCCAATTAATTAATAGTTTGCTCTTCTCTTACTTTCAATTTTGAAAATGAGTTTTTGAATATCATTTATTATAGCTTCTCCTTCGTGTATATCGCAAAAATCTTTCATCTCCATCAAAAGGTAATCTAACCGTCTTAATTGATTATCAAATTTTAATTTCCTATAAAATTCGATAATAACACTATTTTTTCCATAATCTTCATTAATATCTATTGAATAATCTTTTTTACGATAAAAGATTTGGGGTAGACAATTGTAATCTGGATGCAGTATTTTTAAATTTTCTTCATCACAATAAAAATCTCGCTTTCCTCTATTACACATTTGACAACTGTTGACTAAATTTTCAATACCATTTATTTTGTCTCGGGAATAATCTAAATTGATTTTTAATGTTGATAATGGTATTACATGATCCACTTCAAACCTGGATGAGTCAATTACTTGAGTACTTATTCCACAATACGCACATTTATTATAATATATTCTTCTAAATTCACTATTATATTTATTTGTTCTATTTTTTAAAGTATTATATATATTCCTTACTTTAGGATGATCAGTTTTAAATTTCTTCATAAAAACAAGCTTTTTATTCCCTAATGTAAAATCATCATTCTTATAAGAAGTATTTCTATAATCTTTTATCTTTACTATATTAGTCTCCATATTTAACCTTAACCTCATTAAATAGTTTTATCAAATTATCCAAGTCCTCTTTCTCAAATAAAGCTGTATCTCGAATTCCAGAAATAGTGTTTTGTATTGTCCCTATCAATAAAGAGTCTACTTCATTCTCAAGTGTTAGTTGATTTAAAATTTGGTGCTCTTCTATTGTTGCTATAATATTCTGTTTTAATGCAGGCTCTAGATATTTATTATAATATTCTTGGGAAGACTGGTCACTATTTGTTGATTTAAATTTTCTTATGGTTAATGAATCAGATGCTGAATCATTTTGGCTAATAACGATCGTTTTTATAAAGGGCAAAATTTGTCTTAATATTATTTTAAATTGTTCACCTGTAAATTTACTCAAACTGGAATTCTCATTTTCGAATAATCTAGAATCAATTACAATAATATTAGCTTGATTTATTAAATTATTACTCAATAAAGTTTTGTAGTTATCTGTAAGTTCAAATTCATAGTCTGTAAATTTTAATTGATAACCATATTCATTTTCTTCATTTTGTTTTTTACAGTACTCATCTAAATATTTATCCAAGATATAATCGATTCTATCATCTATATAACATATATTTATGGTTTCCTTCATCTTCATATCTGCTCATCCCTTTAAACTAAAATGCATATTAAACCCTTTATTCCCATTTATTTCAGTCACTTCTCCCTCATACATGTGAAGTGTATTGTTAACAATCCACATTCCCAAACCATGTCCATCATCTCTGGAGGTTTCGTGTACTTCTAATATTCTCTTTGGTTCATTTTTATATTTAGGACTTAAACCAATGCCATTATCACCATACTCCAAGCATATTGTTCTGTCTTTTATTTCTACATCAATTTTAATTATTAACCTATCTTTCATCTCATTATGCTGAATACTATTTAAAATTAAGTTATCAAATATTACTTCTAATACATCATTTGTAATTTCATATTTTCCTATCATATCATTTCTGATATTCAGTTTAAAATTCAACCATGTATACTGTTGGATCCAGGTTTCAACGATTTTTTCTATAGATTTTTCGATAGATTCAATTTTTTCACTAAACTTATTTTTTTCAATTTTACTCAGAATCACATCTAGAAATGCAATTAGTTTTATGTTGATTTCCTCTAAACGTTCTAATGTTTGGGGCACATTTTTGTACGCAACTCTTGTAAATTCATCTGAATTTAATTCCTCCCAAAAACCGTATTCCTTCAAAGCTTCAATAATGTTATTATAACCGGTTTCTAAAGAGTTCCTTTTATTATGTAGTTCATGTGCTATGGCACTTGCTCGCAATCCCTGAGTTGCTAACACGTTTAATATTCTAACATCATATTTGTGTTGTTTAGAACTTTCTTCACGTGCTTTTGATTGTTCTTTGGCTTCACGCTGAATACCTTTTACTTCATCTACTAAAGAAACAAGCTCTTTCTCTGACATTTTTGTTACAATTGTTGGCTTATTTAAAAAATGCTTTAGTTTTTTATTATTTTTTTTTTGTTTTTCTTTAATTTGATTATACTGCTGAATTTTCCTGATAATTGATTGACGGTATCTCTCAAACCTACTTATTCCAAAACCAATTATACTTTTGAATAATTGGTAATAGTCATCTTCTTCTAACCCTTGTCTATTAGCCAAATCTTTTAACATTGGGTTGTTATTCTTATCAATCATAACAAATCCAAATAATTGATTTTGCCTTACCCGCCAACTACCTGTAGGATGTGAAGCTGCTGCTGGAGATAATCGAGCTCGAGAACCTATATCAAGCCAATCTTTTTTTCCATCAAGTGAAGAAATACTAAATGCATTTCTATACAGAATAACACCCGTATCAATTTTATCTATTTCATTGTATTTATACATAAATTTTTCTGCTAAATCTAAACTTTTTCTGCCTAAATAAAAATATAATTCTGCCGAAAAATCTCCTAATTCCTTGAGATGTTGCTCAAGCTCTTCGACTTCATCTTTTTTTATTTCATTTATCATGTCAAATTTGTTTTCATAATGTCTTTCAGAAATAGGCTTAATTATCTCTTTTACTTCTGATCTAAATTCATCGGATTCTATAATAACTGACAATCTCATTTTTTCGCTTTCATATCGCATTGTTATTTTAGAAACATAATTCACCCCCATTTTTATACCTTCAAATATTGGGTTTATATTATAAGTTTCCCCTTCAAAATGAACATGTATTTTCATGTCACTTCCTTTATATGTACGACTAATAAAGCTAATTAAAGTCTCAACATTTTTCCACCGCCAGCTATCCCTTAAATCTGAAATCTCTATTATAGTTCCTTTGGAAAAATCAACACTAGTTTCTTTAACGCCAGATGTTAGCCAGTCAGTTTCCCAAATTACAGCTTTTTCTTTTTCTTTTTTTGATATGACCTTTACACTATCTCCTAATCTTGCTAACGCAAATCTTCCTACACCTTTGGATCCCGCTAACACTCTATTATGTTGTTCATTTTTATAACCTTTATTACTTTTACCTACATGCATCCAGTTTGATTCGATGTCATCTTGATTCATTCCATCACCAGAATCAATAATTTTTATGCAATCCGATTCTATATATATATCACAATTTTTAGATCCGGCATCATAACAATTTTTCAATAACTCAAAAATTGCTGATTCTCTAGAAGAAAAATTTTGTCTTCCCAATAATTCAGCAATTTCTTTATCCTCAATAGTAAACTTGAGTTTTTTCATATAATCCTCCTTATATATTTAATTCTTTAAAATATAAACACCCTTATAAAAATCTCTAAGTTTTGATTGAAAGATTCAAACTGCTATAAATTTAATAATCCTGTAATTAGAATCTTAAAGTACTTTAATAACTTTCATAAGTAGAACCTCACTCACTTATGATAAGGCTCCCCTCGATTAATCCGAAACGCCCGATAAACCTGTTCCAGCAAAATCAGCCGCATGAGCTGATGCGGGAACGTCATCCTTGAAAACGACAGCTTTTCATCTGCGTGCTTCAGGACGGCGTCGCTCAAGCCGAGTGAGCCACCTATGACGAAGGTTACCTTGCTCTTCCCATATGTGGCGAGTCTATCCATATTATCGGCTAATTCTTCTGAGCTTTTCATTTTTCCTTCGATTGCCAAGGCGATGACGTGGGCGTCAGGGCTGATTTTGGAGAGGATTCGTTCGCCTTCTTTGTCTTTGACGATTTTCATGTCCTGATCGCTTAGGTTTTCCGGTGCTTTTTCGTCCGGCAGTTCGATGATGTCGACTTTTGCGTATGCCGAAAGCCGTTTGATGTATTCGTTGATTCCTTGTTTTAAATATTTTTCTTTTAGTTTTCCGATTGCTACGATTGATATATTCACAGGTCATCCCCACTTTAAGAACAAGTTATTCAGATACATTATCCACAATTGTGGATAAAGGTTGTGTATTTAGTGTCCGATCATTCGTTCCCCACTATATATACTGCAGGCTTATCACACAATTCACAGGTTGTGGATAAACTGTGTGTATGTTCGATTTTTCTGATTTCAGGGGCCAATTCTTCTTCATCCACATACATGTCAATGACGGTTTCAATATGCTCTTCACAAGACTTCATAAAAGTCCCTCCAATATCTGTATCATTGGGCTCTTTTATAAAAAAGCTCCTTATTCAATATACCCTATTTATGCACATGTTAGTAGGTTTTAGCATGACTTCATAAGGTTATCCACAAGCTTTTATATTCCTCTGGATAACTCTGTTCTCTCTAAATAAAAAACACCAGCTAACCTCGCTGATGCTTTAATCTTGTTTTTATACTGCTTCTCTTTTCTCCTGAACAATTAAAGAATGGTGATTCGTGACATGCTGCAAATATGAAACGTTAAGAATGAAAGTCAAAAACCCGTTAACCGGCTTTTCTGACAACCCCATAAACGCTTTTCTAACCTTAAATGCGCTAACTAGATTGATCGTCCAAAAAAGGAGAAATGAGAGCTGCGGGAGAAAGCTGTGTCCGGGGCGCAGCGGGAGAAGCAAAATGCTGTTGCTGCATGGCAGTAGGTCTTCACTTTGAAATGTGATTGAATAAAAAGTCCAAAAAGGCTCCAAAATTGAAAGTACGCTTAACAGCAGTGTCACTTTAATGGCGACATAGGGAAGCTTAATTTGGCATCGTTCTAAATTCTTTCTTCTTGAAAGAAACCAGTACGGGATGTATATGCCAGACGTTATGATTGTTAATAACACCGCATATATGGCTTTTATTTTCGGAAATTCTTCTAATTCCTTACTCATGCTGAAACACTCTTCTTTCCTTAAAACTGTTCTTCCAGGTCTTTTTATCCTTGTCATCTATACTTTTCCACTTTCCTTATCAAAATGTACTATATTGAATGCAATAAATCAAAATCCATTGAAGTGTCAAATTGGGATTTTTTTAGGTATATGGATTCTTTTTTTTGACCGGAATAAAAAAATTGTATCTTTTCGCCTGATCCCTATTTCGTATTTACCTGCAGAAATTCGACAATCAATAGGACATTATTCGTCATATTTTTACCTTTGTAATATGCAATCTGTCATTGCGTAACATAAAGAGGTTCATTCGAATCATTTTGTCTTTTTTTCGTTATTTCCCACCTCTCTCAAATAGGAATAATGACACGCTTTGTTTCATGTGGAACATTGGCCATGAAAAAAGATCAAAGCTTCACAGCTTTGATCTTACAGCCTCTTGCTCATATGCAAATCCGTCGTCTCAAAATTCATTTTTTCATAAAGCCGCTTCGCCTTTTTATTATGGGCGAATACATGCAGGGACAGCTTTTGGACTCCTAATTGCTTTGCCTCTTCTTCTAAGACGGCTAAAGCCTGCTGGCCGATTCCCTGCCCTCGATACGCTTCATAAAGCCCGAAATCGTAAATAAATGCTTCCTTTTGAGGATGGTGCGGGTCAGCGTAGAGCCAAAGCCAACCTGCGGCATCCTCACTGTCGTCCATGATTGACCATAGATGATGGTTGTTCGTTTCAATGCCGTTTGGCAAAAGAGCTGCAAATTGCTCTTCTGCTTTCTCCATCGCTTCCGCCACTGTCCATGTGCCCGCTTTTACTTTCTCCATGGCGTAATGCTGGATGGAATAGGCATGGTATGTCTTAAAGTCTTCTTCCGTCATTGGCATTAAACGGATTGCCGGTTTTTTTCTCGGTTTGTTTAAGTCAATTTTAATTTTTGATTTCAACATCAAATTGTGCTTCACTTCCTTGTTTATTGATCATGATGCTTTGCTCAGCCATTCGCTTTTCGGCTCGGAAAGTTTATTGATTCTGTGCTGAATGTAAATGACATTCAAAAGGAACGCAAAAATGGATCCATTCGCAGGTTCTTTGCCTGAGAGCTTGTTTAATGAAGCGGTCACCACCAGTGCGCAGTAAATCAAAACACCTGCGGACAGAATCAAAATCACGCGGTCGAGCAGCATATAAAGGCTGTAATGCATGTCAGGAAAAGCAATTTTTGCTGATATTCTAATTGGAATCGAAAATAAATGATAAAATATGATAGCTTTTAACGTGGTGTAGGGAATATCATGATAAGGCAGCAAATCGAAGCTTTTTTTCCTGGATAGAAACCAGTATGGTATGTAAACCCCCAGTGTGATCAGACATAGCACAAAAACGGACACGATACTTCTGCTCTTTACATTAGACAGCGTTTTCAACGCAGTCTGCACATTGTCGTTCATATCATTCCTCCGGACACTCGTTTTCCAAACAAATGAATTGAATGAATTTTTTCATAGCAGCGGCACACCCCCTCAATATATTCTTTTCTCTGCTTTTAGACAATATGACTTAGGTACCAATATGACAAATGTACTATTTTTTAAAAAGGATTGCCGCCTTCTCGATTAGCTGAAAAATGTGTGACAACCGTTTTTATGTCATAAGAATGAAACAAAAAACAAAGAGCCTGATTGGAATTCAGGCTCTTTTGTTTACCGCTGTATACTTTTTTGAAGAGAAATCTGCCAGTTGATGCCGGTGCCAATATGGTGTGTTTTGGCAAAGGATCCTTGATTGAGGGCAATACCCAGGCGGTCTAATGAATTGATATAAACAACCGGCTTACCGACCGGCATATCGGCAAACGACCGTCCAAAAGCCATCGTTTGCTGATAGACTTTGGTGTCCTCGTGTTTGATGACCACTTCCACAGGATCTCCGTATTGAACGTCAAGTGACTTGAACAGTTTACGGCTGATATTTGTCCAAAGGTTTCCAAACCGGATATCTAAAATGTCGATCGTTCCGGTTATCCAATCATTTTCGATATAAGCTTCCATGACCGGAAGTTTGACGATGGAATCTGTTGAAACTTCAGGACCGATCCGGTCGAAGCTTAGAATCCCGGCTGCCAGTCTTGCCCCGGTGTAAGCGTAAATGTCGCGTCCATGGAAAGTATGTGATTCGCCTGATCTCGGAAGCCTGTTTTGCGCTTCATCAAGATAGCGCACTTCGACAATCCCATTCTGCCGGCTGATATGGGTGAGTGTTCCGTTGTCCGGTGTGATGATATATTGATCGGAAGAGGTTCTGACTGCGACGCTGCGGCGTTCTGAACCGACACCTGGATCGACGACAGACACGAAGACAGTGCCTTCAGGCCAATAAGAAACGGACTGCAGCAGCCGATAGGAAGCCTCCCAAATGTGAAAAACGGGAATGTTGTGCGTCAAATCAAAAATCCGGAGTGAACTGTCAACTGAATAAGCCACGCCGTACATCGCATTTACCGCCCCGTCATCAAGGCCAAAATCAGATTGTAATACAAGTGCATGCTGACTCATCCTATCTCCCTTTCCGCCTTGATTTTCGCAGTGAATCTGCCTTTGCCAAAATGTTTAAATCATCATATCGTACGCGAAATTGAAACGCAATATGATGTTTTGTCCATTTTTTAGAAACTCTCATTTTTATTGAAGCAAAAACTTCGATTTCACACCCTAAAAACCCGATTATTCATCCGGAAAGTCTTATTTTCCTCTCTAACTATCCCATTTTTGACTTTTGACGATCATTCCTCAGACTTGGCATAATAAAAAAACAGCCCGGCCGTACCGGCCAGACTGTCTTTATCAGCTTCCCAATTTGGATCGGGACAGCTTTACTTCTGTTGTTCTTTCTTTTCCGCCCCGCAGGTATTTGATTTTCACCTTATCGCCGACGTTTTTGGTGTAAAGCTTTTTACGCAGATCAACGATATCGTAAACGCGGTCACCGTTGAATTCGACGATGACATCAAGCTCTTTCAAACCGGCTCTGCCTGCAGGAGACACCGGCTGAACGCCCATTACAACGACCCCTGATGTTACGTCTTTCGGCAGTTTAAGCGTTTCCTGCCAGTGGTAGCTTGCAATGTCGCCAAGTGATTTCATCTCAATTCCGAAATACGGCCGTCTTACTTCTCCGTACGTTTCCAAATCTTCGATAACCGGAATGGCAAGGTTGGCAGGGATACTCAGACCGATGCCTTCGACGGCTGATTCAGCGATTTTCATCGAATTAATGCCGATGACTTTTCCATCAATATTAAACAGTCCGCCTCCGCTGTTGCCCGGGTTAATGGCAGCATCCGTCTGCAATACTTCGGCATTCCAGTCCGGCTGTCCGTCTCCGTTTGAATCGACCGGAACAGCGCGTTCGGTTCCTGAGATGATTCCTTGTGTAACAGACCCTGAAAACTGCAGGCCGAGCGGGTTTCCAATCGCGATGACAGGCTCGCCTGTCTTCACTTTATCAGAATCTCCGAATTCAGCAGCCGCTTTTATTTTATTGCTGCTGACTTGCAGGACGGCCAGATCCATCAGTTTATCACTGCCGATCAGTTTTGCCGGAATCCGCGTTCCGTCATTCAGACTGACTTCGATTTGGGATGCCCCTTCAATGACATGGTGGTTGGTCACAATGTGGGATGTTTTGCCGTCCTTTTTATAAATAACGCCCGAGCCTGTTCCCGCTTCGCTGTCTCCATCCCATACACCGGTTTTTTGGATGTTGATAACGCCGACAACAGAATCAGAAACCTTAGAGACCACTTGTGTGACTTCATTGTTCACGTTGACGGATACATTGCGGACCGCACCGCCCTGCTGAGCTCCTTGACCTCCGCGCGCTTCAATGACTTGCAGATTGTACGGCAGCCATCCCTGCTGCGAGAGATACGGCAGGGCAAACACTGTTAAAAGAGCGCCGATAACAGCGCCGACCAGGCTTGAAAACAAAAAGCTTCTCCAATTTCTCACCGGCTTTTCCCGAACGAATTTTTCCTCATCATGATTAAACTCCACTATATTCAAATCCTTTCAAGGAACGATATATGTATATAGTGTGGATCATCTGCCCGCAGATTAATCATTCAATCAGTAAAATTTACACCGCTACAAGAGGTGTCGGTTTCTTAGGATCGGTATCATATAAGTCAAACGTTTCTCCCGCTGCAAATCCTTTGGCAGCCAACGTTTGCTGGACGGACATTCTCGCCAGCTCTTTCATGTTGTTGTCCTGGCTTAAATGAGCCAAATAAATTCTCGATGTCTCATCACCGATTACATCAGTCATTGCGAGTGCTGCGTCCTCATTGGATACATGTCCGACGTCGCTTAAGATCCGGCGCTTGATGTTCCACGGATAGCGGCCCATTTGCAGCATGCCGACATCATGATTGCTTTCAAAAACAAAAGCGTTTGCCGAGCGGATAATGCCTTTCATTCTGTCGCTGACATAGCCCGTATCCGTAATCAAAGCGAGCTTTCGGCCATTGTAATGAAAAACATAAAACATCGGCTCTGCGGCGTCGTGGGATACGCCAAACGATTCGACATCGAGGGAGCCGAACGATTTGACGGTTTCCATTGGAAACACGAATTTTTGGCCGTTATCCATTTTGCCGATATGCCCTTCCATCGCCTTCCACGTTTTTTCATTGGCGTAAACGGGCAGCTCATATTTTCTTGCCAGCACACCAAGTCCTTTTATATGATCACTGTGCTCATGCGTAACAAAAATGCCGTCAAGCTGATCAAGCTTTCGGTCAATTTGCGCCATCAGCCCTTCCATCGCCTTCCCGCTAAGTCCTGCGTCAACTAAAAAAGCGTGGTCATCGGTTTCCAAATATAAAGCATTACCGGTACTCCCGCTCGCAAGTACGCTAAATTGCAGGCTCATGGTTTCTCACTCCATTATGATTTTTCCTTTTTCTCTTGTGATTGAAGAAGCGCTCCATCCCGTGCATCCACGATAAATTCTTCGTGAATGGTTTTATCGTCCGTTTTGCGCTCCACTTCGATCCGCCAAACGGGCACGAAAATTTGCGCGCTTGCCAGCGGATACTGCGTGAAATAGCCAAGCTCGGCTGATTTAATTTTGCTGTACTTCTTCAAATAATCCGGATAGTACAAAGCTTCAACCGCTCCGACTGCGGAGATCAGACTTTCCGTTTTGACTTCTTTTATATCCTGCAGCATCGACTGCTTATATGAAACAACTTCGTTTTTATTATTCAGGTACAGAACGACTTCGCCCATCTCTGTGTTATCATCGTTTTGCCGATCCTGAAAAATGTAATTTCCATTATAGGTTTGGAAGAAAACGATCTGTTTTCCGGATTTATCGACTTTCCAAAGCTTGTACTTGTTGCCGTCGATAATCTCTTCGTTGACGATTTCCCTTGCTTTTGTCTCCATATCCGCTTTCGGAAGTGCAATGGGTGTTTCAAATTCCATTTCTATTTCCGTCAAAGCGTTCTCTTTTGCGGTATTCATTAACGCCTTCGGCTTTTGCCCTTTTAACGATTTAATCTCGCTTTGCTTAAAGACTCGCTTTTGTGCAGAGATTGAGGAACCTTTTGACGTCTCTTTAGACAAGTTGCCATATGAAATATGGTCTGCTTTCATATCTTCCTGCAGCGTTGATTTTTCTAAAATCGGAAACTGATTGTTGCTGCGCTTATCAAAGTATTGAAAGGCCAAAAAGATATCAAGGATGAGGAAGACGATAATGAAGATTGTTTTTGTTCTATTCCACTCCACTCTCAATGCCCTCCTTCACCGCTGAATCTTTCTTTGATACCGGCTTTATCGTACCGTTTATTTTAATGCACCAAGTCGGTACAAGTTTTACAAGAGGGTCTTGTTCCTCTGATACTGAGACCATTTCATAGGCAGGAAAGATTTGCTCAATCTTATCAAAGTCATACTCTTCATTGTCTTGCAGGAACTGAATCAATTCTTCTCCGCTCATGATTTCTTTATCCTTTTTGCTGACCGGATTAGCGTTTGCGCCCAAGACATATGTTGGGTGTTTATAATCCAATATGTCGTTGTTTGCCCAGCGAAGTTCAATCGCTGTCGTTCCGAAAGGCTGGTTTTGGCTGTTAACGACCGGCAGCTGATCCATAAACAGATTAAAGTTGATCTGCTGATTTTCATTCAAGCCGAAAAATTGATAATCATCCGTCCAGCTTCCCGTGTCGTTTAAATATTTAAAGCTTTTATTGATCAGCTCTCCATTTTGATAAGCAGAACTCGGTTCCAGGTTGCGGTGCTGGAACTTAATCTGCCTGTTGTTCGAGTAGACCTCCAAAAGGCTTGTTCCATCCGTATATACCGGTCGGTTTAAGTTGGTTTCCTGCCGGACGGTTTGCGGATCATCAAATAAAGCTTTTTTAAAACGCGTCGGGCTGATCGTTTCTGTAAAATACTCTTTTTCAGACAGCTTCAGCCTATTAACCGGAAGCAAGACATCTCTGCGAGAATTGATTGCAAAGTCCTCGTAAAGAGGCATCTGCGATTTTTCTTTTTCAATGTCTGCAAGGATGTTGCGGTAATTTGCCGATTCAATCACCGCTTCAACAACCGTCTCTTTGCTGAAGGATACAAAGTAGATTTTTTTCATGCCCCGTCCTTCGTTGAAAGGAAGAACGATTCTGTCAAAAGAGTTGTATTCATAAGAGTTGGCGGACCATTTGAAAAGCGGCTGCAGCACATCGATTGGAATATTGTCGCTAAAAACGAGATCCAATTTGGAGTCTTTATTTTTAGCGTACAGCCAGTTTTTGAACTGCTGCCTGTCAAATTTGTCCGAGATATCCTTTAACGATTTGACTTCCCATCGGCTCATGTCGTCCCAGAGCTGAGAATAGAGCGTCGTATCATTCAGCAAATAATGCTGTCCATTCTCATGAATGAACATTTGCTGCGGTTTGACGGCTTCATTTAGCAACTTTGTCTGATTTGTAATCGGCTGTTTATCGCTGACCTGAGCCTGTGAATCTTCTACTTTTTCGTAATTCCCCTGAAATCCCCAAATATTAAAAGTAAAAAGAAGACTGATCAAAACCAAAAGGGACAGTATTATCGTTTTAATTGTTTCACGCTTCATCCCAATCATCCTCTTGTTCTTCTTTATATGGCAGGGTAAATGTGATCGTTGTTCCTTTTCCTTCGATACTGTCGGCCCAAATGTCGCCGCCATGGGCTTGTACCATTTCTTTTGCGATCGCAAGACCAAGCCCCGTACCGCCGAGTCTTCTTGTTCTGGCTTTATCGACACGGTAGAAACGCTCGAAGATCTTCTCCATGTCTTTTCTCGGAATGCCGACACCTTCGTCTTTGACACTGATATAAAGAAGCTCTTCTTCTTCATTTACATCAACAGAGAACGTGATATGGCCTCCTTCAGGGGAATATTTCAATGCATTTGAAATGATATTATCCAGCACTTGCGTAATCTTGTCCGGATCGATTTCAACATACAATTCTCTATCCGGCAGATTGCTGATAAACTCAACATGCTGCTCTTTCGTCATTTCAAAGCGCTCAATAATCAATGAGAAGAAACGGATAAAATGAATCCATTCTTTATTGAATTGGTAGTCCTTGCTGTCAAACTTAGAAAGCTGCAGCAAGTCGTTGACAAGTCTGATCATGCGCTCTGTTTCATTCTGTGTCACATTCAAGAAGCGCGGCGCAATGTTTGGATCCTGCCACGCGCCTTCCGCAAGCGCTTCTAAATAGCTGCGCATTGTGGTGAGCGGCGTTCTGAGTTCGTGGGAGACATTTGCCACAAATTCTCTCCGTTCTTGATCGATCTGCTCTTGTTCTGTGACATCGTAAATAACCGCAATCAACCCATCAATCTTTCCGTGCTCTTTTTGGATGACCGAGAAATTGACGCGAAGCACAGACGTCCGTTCTTCCTGTTCAATTTCAAGAAGGAGCGAGTCCTGCTGTTCAACCAAATCTTCGAACGTGTATTCATCTTCAAGGCCGAGCAGTGAGGTGATCGGCATTTCGAGAGCCGTTTCACGTGAAACATTTAAAAGCTCCAGTGCCGGCGTATTAAGCAAAATAATCGCGCCATTTCGGTTTGTCGCGATAACCCCGTCTGTCATATAGGCAATAACAGAAGATAGTTTTTTTCGTTCGCCTTCTGTCATGGATTGAGCTTCTTTCAGCTCTCTTGTTAAATAATTAAACGTTGTGGCCAGCTGGCCGATTTCGTCGTTTCCGTACTTCCTGACTTTTCTTGAGAAATTTCCTTTCGCCAGTTCAATGGCCTGCTTTCTCATATCTGACAGCGGATGTGTAATCGTTCGCGCGACAAAAATCCCGAGGAATGCAGTGATTCCAAGCGCAATAAAAGTTCCAGACGCTAAAATGGTGTTGATCGTCCGGATTTGATTGTAGACATTATCCATCGATGCCACGACATAAATGGCCCCGATCGTCTCTTGATTCGATTTTTTAATCGGCGTGACTGAAATCCGCACTTTGCTGTCACGCTCCGGGTCGAAAAATTTGTTTTCGTACGGAATACCGACAAGCAGTGTCCTTTTAATAATGCCCTCTGTTGTCTTTTTCCCCGCCACCTCCCGGTTATAAGGATTGGAGGTCGCGATGACTTCATAGCTTTTATCAATCAGACTGACTTCGAGAATTTCGCCTTCCTTGCTGAAATCATTTAGAATCCGCTCTGCGTCTTCTTTCAAGGTAGTCGAGGAAGACGTGCTTCTATCCTTCGTCATTTCCTGTTCCAGATAATACGAGAGGTTGTTCACCCGCTGGTCAAGAGAGTCATTATATGATTTAAGAAGTGACTTCTCCATCTCATTGACAAAGTAGACGCCGATAATCTGCATGGCAACGATAATCAGCAGAACGTATATTAAGGTAAACTTAAAATGAATCGAGCGGAAAAAACTGACTTTATTCATTTCGGTATTAGTCCTGTTCCGGATTTCTCAAATAGTAGCCGACACCGCGCCTTGTGACGATCCAGCTTGGGTGACTCGGATTATCCTCGATTTTTTCGCGAAGGCGTCTGACCGTAACGTCAACTGTCCGGACATCTCCAAAGTAGTCGTATCCCCACACGGTTTGCAGCAGATGCTCACGCGTCATGACCTGCCCGATATGTTTAGCAAGGTAATGCAGCAGTTCGAATTCCCGATGCGTCAGTTCGATTGTCTCGTCTCGTTTTGAAACGACGTAGGCATCCGGAAAAATGACGAGCGATCCGATTTGAATTTCGTTTGAAGACGATTCTTCTTCGGCAGGAGCCGCTGTGTTCTGTCTTCTCAAGTTCGCTTTGACACGCGCGAGCAGTTCGCGAGTGCTGAACGGTTTTGTCACATAGTCGTCAGCTCCCAGTTCAAGACCGATGACTTTATCGATTTCCGAATCCTTTGCTGTCAGCATAATGATGGGCATATCATATTTTTTGCGGACTTCACGGCACACTTCCACACCGTCCTTGTTCGGAAGCATGATGTCGAGCAGAATCATATCAGGGTTGAGATCCTCAACCATCTGAAGCGCTTCATTGCCGTCGTATGCGCAATGGACTTCATAGCCCTCTTTTTTCAGATTAAACTCTAAAATATCAGCAATCGGCTTTTCATCATCTACAACTAGTATCTTTTTTTCCATTATTCGTTCCCCCTGGTTCAGAGTTTGGATACAATACAGCCAGCGGATGGCTGCCTAAGTTTTATATCAAGTACACTGCATGTCTTCATTAAAAAACACTTTCTAGAAAATAGATTTCTTATACATTATAACGTTTATGAAGCAAAAGTTAAAAAAATAGTTCAAAGGAAAACGTTTGGAAATTAAATCCACTTGCTATTTTTCCGCTTTTATCACAACAATTAAATTTTTGTGACTTTTTTTACTGAAAAATGAAACATCTTCCCCTTCAAGACCGTCTATATAGTAACGTCTTCTTCTTCGGCCGGGTTACCGGCCTCCCTTTTTTTCTCCTTTTTATTCCTTCAGCATTTTATTTCCTTGTTTTCAGCTAAAAGAAAACGCATCTGCTTAAAAACAGACGCGCTTTTTAGAGTGGCTCGGGACGGAATCGAACCGCCGACACACGGATTTTCAGTCCGTTGCTCTACCAACTGAGCTACCGAGCCAGGTATGTAACTTTTTTAAAATGGCGGTCCGGACGGGACTCGAACCCGCGACCTCCTGCGTGACAGGCAGGCATTCTAACCAACTGAACTACCGGACCTTGCATATTTACAGTACCTGCTTCGGAGAAGAATCGTGGTCTCCTCCGGAGCAAGCGGGGATTTAGCAATTACGCTAAAGTAAATCAATGACCCGTACGGGATTCGAACCCGTGTTACCGCCGTGAAAGGGCGGTGTCTTAACCGCTTGACCAACGGGCCAGGGAAATGGTGAGCCATGAAGGACTCGAACCTTCGACCCTCTGATTAAAAGTCAGATGCTCTACCAACTGAGCTAATGGCTCAAGATTAAATTACACCCTTAGATTTAATCTGAAATAACGACGCCCACATCTCAGGAAGCTTTTTCGAGATGTCTCTCGATGTGTACGCTGAAGCGAATTCTCCGAAACTTATTCGGACGTGCTCTACCAACTGAGCTAATGGCTCGTTTCGTTGTTTTCGCAACAACGAGATTTATATTATCATAGAACGAACAGAAGTGGCAATATATTTTTTTATTTTTTTCTATTATTTTTTCCCTTCGTGATGATACTCCGCCCCTTCGCGGTTCAGCCAGTGCATGATTCCGTTCGGATGGAATACAGACAGCAGCCGGTCAGCTTCATGAAGCGGCATCCACTTGGCTTCAACAATGTTCTCGTCAAACGTGATGGCATCCGGACGATCGGTGATCCGGGCTCTAAAGACGATGAAATATACATGCTCGCCGCCGATAATCGCTTCATTTATAGCTAATATATCAAGAGGCTGAATTCCATAGCCTGTTTCTTCCTTCATTTCTCTCGCCGCGGCTTCTGTTAGCGATTCTCCAGCTTCCACCTTGCCGCCCGGCAGCGTCCACGATTGATTTTTCTTATTTTTCACCATCAGGATGTTTCCGTTCTCTTCCACGAATGAATATACAACATCGACACGTTCCACCCGTTTGCCCTCCTTGTCATTGAAAAACAAAGCCCCTGCGAACTGCAGAGGCTCTTCTGGAATTTAGTTCGGACGATAAACGCTTCTCACCACATTTGTTTGAGAGCGGTCAGGACCGACTGAGAAAATAGAAAGCGGAATGCCTGTCAGCTGAGAAACTCGCTCTAGATAATGGCGGGCATTTTCAGGCAGATCGCTCAAGCTTTTCGCTCCTGTGATATCTTCTGTCCAGCCCGGCATTTCTTCATAGACAGGCTCACATTCAGCGAGCGCTTTTAAGCTTGCCGGGAACTCTTCGAGGATCTCGCCGCGGTATTTGTAAGCGACACAGATTTTCAATGTTTCAATCCCGGTCAATACGTCAATTGAATTTAATGAAAGGTCGGTAATTCCGCTGACGCGGCGGGCATGGCGGACAACCACGCTGTCAAACCAGCCGACGCGGCGCGGGCGCCCTGTAGTTGTTCCGTATTCGCGGCCGACCTCACGGATTTGGTCTCCGATCTCATTGTTCAGCTCTGTCGGGAACGGCCCGTCTCCGACACGCGTTGTGTAAGCTTTCGATACACCAACGACATGCTGGATTTTTGTCGGTCCCACACCTGAGCCGATCGTTACGCCGCCGGCGACAGGGTTTGAAGATGTAACAAACGGATATGTCCCTTGGTCGATATCAAGCATAACCCCTTGCGCTCCTTCGAATAAGACGCGGCGGCCGTCATCAAGCGCGTCGTTTAAGACGACGGATGTGTCGCAGACATATTGTTTGATCTGCTGGCCGTACTCATAGTATTCGTCTAAAATGTCTTCTATTTTAAATCCTTCCGCATCGTACATTTTTTCCAGCAGACGGTTTTTTTCTTCTAAATTGCGGGCGAGCTTTTCTTCAAAGACTTCTCTATCCAGCAGATCGGCGATGCGGATTCCGACGCGAGCGGCTTTGTCCATATAAGCCGGGCCGATTCCTTTTTTCGTCGTGCCGATTTTATTGGCCCCTTTCCGCTCTTCTTCGACCGCATCAAGCTTTAAATGATACGGCAGAATGACATGGGCCCTGTTGGAGATTCTCAAGTTGTCCGTGCTGACGTTCCGCTCATGAAGATAAGCCAGCTCCGTCACCAATGCTTTCGGATCAACAACCATTCCGTTGCCGATCACACACGTTTTATCCTTATAAAAAATACCGGATGGAATCAAATGCAGTTTGTACGTTACCCCGTTGAATTTAATTGTATGTCCTGCGTTATTTCCGCCTTGGTACCGTGCGATTACCTCTGCGTTTTCGGAAAGAAAATCGGTGATTTTGCCTTTTCCTTCGTCACCCCACTGCGTACCTACAACAACTACTGAAGACATATCCGTGCACCTCCGTTAACCTTTTCAAACGATATCAATATCAAACACATTCAGTTTATCAGTGTCATCCCGCAAAGTCAATCGGAAATCCGAACATTAATTTTAACACCAAACACATTTGTTCGTTATTATAAAGCAAATTTCATATATTTTCTTTTTAATAGACAGTCTGTAAGTCAAATCTTAAAAATAAGCGTTTTTCTTGGACAAAGACACATAAAAAACCGGCAACACAAATATTCAATAAGTAAGGAGGGAGATGCCGATGGAGACGGTATTAATTTTTGCATCTGTTTTATCGCCGATTATTTTGGCGCTGGTCGAATTGGTGAAGAAGACGTTCAAGTTGCCGAAAAACTTGATTCCGCTCGTTTCACTCTTGATAGGTTTGCTGATCGGGGCCGCAGCATATCCTTTTACAGACCTTGAACTCGTGCTCCGTTTATGGTCCGGAGGACTTGCCGGATTAACCGCAACGGGGTTATTTGAAATCGGTAAAAACCGCAATGCAAGAAAAAAGAAAAATCCCTGAGAGCATGTCTCAGGGATTTAAGCACCAGGCGCAACACCCGCGTCATCAAACCGACGTTCCAGGTTGACGAACTTATTATATTCTTTTACAAAAGCGAGTGAGACGGTCCCGACCGGGCCGTTCCTTTGTTTTGCAATAATGATTTCAATGATGTTTTTATTCTCAGATTCTTTGTCATAGTAATCATCGCGGTACAGGAACGCAACGATATCGGCGTCCTGCTCGATACTTCCCGATTCCCGGATGTCCGACATCATCGGACGCTTGTCCTGGCGCTGCTCGACGCCCCGGGAAAGCTGTGAAAGGGCGATGACTGGAACTTCAAGCTCCCTCGCCAGCGCTTTCAGTGCACGGGATATTTCCGACACTTCCTGCTGACGGTTGTCACTTGATCTGCCGCTTCCTTGGATGAGCTGCAGGTAGTCGATCAAAATCATGCCGAGGCCGTTCTCCTGCTTTAACCGTCTGCACTTGGAACGGATTTCGCTGACGCGGATCCCCGGTGTATCATCGATGAAAATACCGCTGTTTGATAAGCTTCCCATCGCCATTGTCAGCTTGCCCCAATCTTCTTCCGTCAGGTTTCCGGTCCGGAGATTCTGGGCGTTGATGTTGCCTTCCGCACAGAGCATCCGCATGACCAGCTGTTCGGCGCCCATCTCAAGGCTGAAGATCGCGACGCTTTCATCGGTTTTAGTCGCCACGTTTTGGGCGATGTTTAAGGCAAAAGCAGTTTTACCGACTGACGGACGGGCGGCTACGATGATCAAATCGTTTCTTTGAAAGCCCGCCGTCATTCGGTCAAGCTCGGTAAAACCTGTCGGGATCCCGGTAATGTCCCCTTTTCTGTTGTGGAGCTGTTCGATATTATCGTAAGTTTGAACGAGCACATCTTTAATATTTTGAAAGGCCCCGGAGTTTTTGCGCTGGGCGACTTCCATAATCGTTTTTTCTGCTTCGCTTAAGAGGTCTTCGACTTCATCCTCCCTTGTATATCCGTCTTGAGCAATCGTCGTTGCCGTACGGATCAAGCGGCGGAGAATCGATTTTTCTTCCACGATTTTCGCATAATACTCTATATTAGCCGCAGTCGGCACAGAATTTGCAATATCCGTCAAATAAGAAATACCGCCAACCTCTTCCAAAAGGTCCGTGTTCGCAAGCTCTGATGTCACCGTCACCAGGTCTACAGGCTCGCCGCGGTCTCCAAGAACAAGCATGGCGTTATATATTTTTTGGTGCGACATTCTGTAAAAATCATCTGGAATCAAGACTTCTGACGCCAAAGTTAAAGCTGATGGTTCTAAAAAAACAGCACCTAACACGGCCTGTTCGGCTTCGATATTTTGCGGCGGCAGCCTGTCATTCAGAAGATCTGTCATGTTAAGCACCGTCCTCCCATTTAAAAATAATCCAACGTCTATTTTACCATTTTTACAGAAAAAAAGTAGACTCGCTTTTTGTAGAAATATTTTCATAGAAAGGGAGAACGGCAATGAGGATGTTTGCTCCCCTGATTTATCCGGGAAAACAAATCAATAACATGTTTGGGGAGGTTGTTTTTCATGAAGGTCTATATGGTGACACCAAATGCCGAGACGGACGGATGGTTTTTGAAACTGGAAGATACGGCGCCTGTTGAGCTTTATGACACAAGGACAGAGGCCGTAGAAAAAGGAGAAGAGATGGCGAAAGAGAATCGTCCTGCGAAGCTTGTCATCTATGACCGGCAGGACAACAAAGAAGACGAACGGTCTTATTAAACACCTCGGCCGAGGTGTTTTTTTATTCCACTATTAATCCAGCCGGCTGTTCCAATTGTTTTTCAAAAGCATGCTGACCATCAAATCGGTCGCATGTTGGTACAAATCCCATTCTTCATAGGCCGCAAATTTCATCCGCAGCGTTTGCAGCACATTGCGCATATCTTTGTATTCTTCAAATGTGTAAAGCCCTTTCGCTCTGATCTGCTGTTCATACAATTTCTTTTTCAGCACAGATAATGTCGAATTCAAGACGATCACCTCCTCTTTATTTATATCGCTTTTTTCTTTTTCTTCCAACTCACTTGTCATATGATGTTACAATATATATCGGAGTCAATATTCACTGTTGCGTACTCTGTACGCTGGGGTACAATATAAAATGGAGGACTTTATGAAACCTTTACAAATATCTGCCGAAACGGCGCAAAAACTTTCGGAAAGCTTAAATCTTCCACTTGAACAAATCATGCATATGCCGCAGCATATCCTGCTTGCGAAAATTGCCGAAATTCAGAAGCAAGATCAAAAAAGTAACCTTGGATGATGTTCCGGGTTTCTTTTTCATGTCACTTTTCCACCTGAAAGCAAAGGAGAATACAGCATGCATTACATTGACGCTCGACGCCCCCGTTTGAACAATATCTTATTGATTGCAGGAATCATATTTATCGCTTTTAATTTAAGACCGGCTATTACATCTGTCGGGCCATTGATCAGTTCGATCCGCTCGGATATGGATTTGACGAACGGCATGGCCGGCTTCTTGACGACGCTGCCGCTGTTATCTTTCGCCGTCCTGTCCCCCATCGCCCCTAAGCTCGGACAGAAGCTGGGCAATGAGAGAACCCTCTGGGTCGGATTGGTCATCTTATTGATCGGGATTTTGCTGCGCTCTTACGGAGAAGCTTTCACACTATTTGCGGGAACCGCATTGATCGGAGTCGGCATCGCCATCTCCAATGTGCTCTTGCCCAGCCTGATCAAACATAAATTTCCTGACAAAGCGGGAATTATGACAAGTTACTATACGACAGCCATGTCGATTTTTGCGGCGCTCGCCTCAGGGATCAGCATTCCGCTGTCACACGGTTTAGCGTGGGGATGGAGCGCATCGCTTATGGTCTGGGCCGGTCTCGCGTTTGTTGCGATTTTGATCTGGGTTCCCCAGCTCCGCTATCATGATACGGGAAACCGTACGGTCAGCTTAAAGACGGACGGCCAAACGGTCTGGCGCTCGAAAATCGCCTGGCAGGTCACATTCTTTATGGGCATACAGTCGTTCTTGTTTTACTGCACGATCGCCTGGCTGCCTGAAATTCTCCGTTCGCATGGGATGAGCATGTCACTTGCCGGCTGGATGCTGTCGCTGATGCAGTTTGCCAGCCTCCCGTCGACATTTTTGACTCCGGTTCTTGCCGGGCGGTTCCGAAACCAAAAAAGCATCGTGCTGGCCCTTGGCATCCTATACTTGGCGGGAATGTCAGGGCTATTGTATGGAGGCAATACAGCGATGCTGACGCTGTGGGTCATTTTAATCGGAATCGGACAAGGATCCAGCATCAGTTTAGCCTTGACTTTAATCGGGCTGAGAAGCGAAAATGCCGATCAAGCAGCGGCATTATCAGGAATGTCGCAATCAGCCGGATATTTGCTGGCAGCGATTGGTCCAAGCTTTGTCGGTTTTCTTTACGATCACATGCACTCATGGAACGGACCGATTTTACTGTTCATCGGTGCGCTGGTCGCTTTAATCGGTGCAGGACTCGGTGCGGGAAGAAATCAATATATTTATGCTAAAGCAGCATAACGAAGCCGGCAGATAAGCCGGCTTTTTTTTGGAATATAACCTGACAACACAGCGGCTAAATGAAGTGTGATGCTGTATGATCAGATTTGACAAAAATAATTCTCTTAATGGTCTAGACAACTAGAGTTGTAATGTTCTATACTGATGATAACGTTTTCAAGAAAGGACTTTTGACTGTGAAAACCAACCCATCCCAACGCTATATGTTTAAACATCTTCATATTTACAGTGAAAATGGAATGATAGAAGACGGATTTCTTCTGACGAACGGGGAAAAAATCGAGGCTTACGGACCAATGACTGATATTCCCGCTTCCGCCGCAACAGCAGAACAACTGACATTTCCGGAGAACTTCAAAGTGCTGCCGGGCATGATTGATGTTCATATTCACGGAGCAAACGGCGCAGATGTCATGGACGGAACAGCCGAGGCTTTGCAAACAATGGCCGAAGCCCTGCCGAAAGAAGGAACGACAAGCTTCCTGGCGACGACGATGACCCAGGATAAGGCCACGATCGAGCATGCGCTGGCAAACGTTCACCGCTATAAGGAAGCAGGCGGCCAGCCCGGGACCGCCGAAGTATTAGGCGTTCACTTAGAAGGCCCTTTTATTTCAGAAAAACGGTGTGGCGCCCAGCCGCCGGATGATATTATCCCGCCGGATCTTTCGTTATTTAAAGAATGGCAGCGCATCTCCGGGAATAACATTAAATTAGTCACACTTGCGCCAGAGCTGGAGGGGTCTTTGGAACTAATTTCCTTTTTGAAAGAAACAGGTGTCACGGCTTCCGCCGGCCACTCCGACGCCGGACTCAAAGAAATGGCAGACGGGATTAAGGCCGGCATCTCCCATGTCACCCATTTGTTCAACGGCATGCGGGGGCTGCACCATCGCGAGCCGGGGACGGCCGGAAGCGCCCTTCTGCATGATGAACTGAAGGCCGAAGTCATAGCCGACGGCATTCATGTTCACCCTGCGGTCGTCAAGCTGGCATTTCAGCAAAAACAGAAAGAAGGCATCATTTTAATTACGGATGCCATGCGCGCAAAATGCTTAAAAAATGGAACCTATACATTAGGCGGACAGGAGGTGTTCGTGAAAGGCGAAAAAGCCGTCTTAGAGGATGGTACGCTTGCCGGCAGCATCTTGAAGATGAACCAGGCTGCTCTGAACATGATGGATTTTACAGGATGTTCACTCGAAGATATCGTGTACATGACAGCGGTCAATCCCGCCAAGCAGCTTCATGTGTTTGACCGAAAAGGCAGCATACGAAGCGGGAAAGATGCCGATTTGATCATTTTAAATGAAAAAAATGAAGTTGTGATGACGCTTTGCAAAGGCGTGATTGCTTTCAGCAAAAGGGAGGTTTCACCATGAAAATCATTGAAGCTAAAGATTATCAGGACATGAGCCAAACGGCCGCCCGACTCATCATCGAGAAAGTAAACCGCTTATCTGCGCCTGTTCTCGGCCTTGCAACCGGAGGAACGCCTCTCGGCACATATCAGGTTTTAAGGGAAGATCATGCGCATAACAAAACGACTTACAAGCACGTCTATACCGTTAACTTAGACGAGTATGTCGGCGTTTCTCCGGATCATGAAAACAGCTATACATTCTATATGAAAAAACAGCTTTTCGATCACATTGACATTCCGCTCAGCCATACCCATCTTCCGGACGGAATGGCTTGTGACCTGGACGCTGAATGTAGCCGCTATGAAGCGCTGATCGAGCGGCTTGGAGGCATTGATCTCCAAGTGCTCGGCCTCGGCTTGAACGGCCACATCGGATTTAACGAACCGGGCACCCCATTTTCATCGAAAACGCATACAGTCGAACTGACACAATCAACGAAAGAAGCCAATGCCCGTTATTTTGATTCTTATGACGCCGTCCCGTCGCAAGCCATAACGATGGGCATTTCCACGATCATGAAAAGCAAGCAGATCCTGCTGCTCGTTTCAGGAGAGAAAAAAGCGGGCATCCTGGCGAAGCTTCTCAGTGAAGAACCAAATGAAGACACGCCCGCTTCTGTCTTAAAAACACACCAGAACGTCGTCATCATAGCGGACAGCGATGCTTTATCAATCGTGAAAGAAAGGGGTATGGCCTTTTGATCAAAAAAGATTCCCACATTCCGATTTACTATCAGATTGAGACCGAGATTAAAAAGCTTGCAGAAACAAAAGATTTGAAGCCCGGCGACCTCATTCCTTCTGAAAGAGAGTTTGCAGAAAAATATGAGGTAAGCAGGATGACCGTCCGGCAGGCAGTCAACAATCTCGTCAATGAAGGCATCCTCGTCCGACAGCGGGGAAAAGGAACATTTATTGCCGAGCCTAAAATTGAGCAGCCTCTCAAAGGATTGACAAGCTTTTCCGAGGACATGAAATCAAGAGGCATGAGACCCGGCACAAAAATGCTCGGCTTCGGCGTCATTTCGTGTGACCAGAGCACAGCGCGCAAACTGGAGATACATGAAGGGGCTTCCGTCTATGAAGTCAAACGAATCCGTCTCGCCGATGACATCCCGATGGCTTATGAAATCTCCTATTTGCCCGCCGACCTTATCAACGGCCTGACAGAAGACATTATGAGCGCATCTTTGTATGACTATGTCGAAAATACGCTCTCCCTTACGATTGACCGAGCCGCACAAACACTCGAGCCGGCGATTGCCTCTCCGGCAGAGAGCGAGCCCCTCGACATCGAGGAAGGCGCACCCGTCCTGCTCATCGAACGTTTGAGCTATTTGGACGACGGCAGACCGTTTGAAGTAGTCAAATCCGTTTACAGAGGCGACCGCTATAAATTCGTCATCGATATGAAGAGGGAAGAACAATGAAGAAGACAGAGGACACGAACGACAAAAGCAAAGCACTTGATGAAATGAATGCTTTAGATATCGTCACCTTGATGAATGAGGAAGACTATACAGTCCCTCGCGCCATTACGCCCTGCCTTCCCCTGATCGCTGAGGCGGCGGATACGATTGTCAGCCGTTTTAAGCAAGGCGGAAGAGTGTTTACAGCTGGCGCCGGCACAAGCGGCAGAATCGCAGTCCTTGATGCCGCAGAACTCTCGCCGACATTCTCTATTGACGAAAGCCGTTGGACCGGCCTGATCGCAGGCGGATATGACGCGATGTGGACGCCTCTTGAAGAAAATGAAGATGACCATGAAAAAATCGTCGCCGAACTGAAAGCGCAATCATTCTCGGAAGATGACGTCTTAATCGGCGTCACAGCGAGCGGCTCGACACCTTATGTCCTTGGCGCATTATCCTATGCCAAACAGCTCGGAGCCGCGTCTGTTTCGATTAGCTGCAACGCGGATACAGAAGCGGGCAAATTAAGCGATATCGCAATTGAGGTGCAAACAGGACCGGAAATTATCCGCGGTTCAACGCGGCTGAAAGCAGGAACCGCTCAGAAAATGATCTTGAACATGCTGTCAACAGCTGCAATGGCGAGGCTTGGCCGCGTCTACCAAAACGAGATGGTGAATATGAGACTGCTCAATCAAAAATTGGCCGGGCGAGCTGTCACCATTCTGATGAATACCACCGGATTATCACAGAATGAGGCCCAGCAAGCTTTAAAAGAAAGCGGCAATGACATCAAGGCAGCGATCTTTATGGTGTTGACAAACGGAACACTTGAAGATGCCCGCCGCTGTTTATCCCATGAAAATGGACATTTGAAAAAAGCGATTCAATATTACCGAAAGGGGTTTTAACTATGTTGGGATTTCTTCAAAATATCGGCCGCGCGCTCATGCTGCCGATTGCCGTTCTTCCTGCTGCAGGCCTCCTGCTCGCCTTGGGAAGAGAAGACCTGTTAAACATTCCGTTTATCGCCGCTTCAGGACAATCGATTCTTGACCAACTGCCGATCATCTTTGCGATAGGCGTTGCAATCGGTTTGTCAAAGGATGGCCACGGGGCCGCCGCACTATCCGGAGCCATCGGTTATTTTGTCCTGACAGGCGGCTTAGCAGCCATCAATGAGAACCTGAACATGGGCGTTCTCGGCGGAATTATTTCAGGTGTAGTCGCCGCCGTCATGTATAACCGCTTTAAAGATGCAAAACTGCCTGACTGGCTCGGGTTTTTCGGCGGAAAACGAAGCGTTCCGATTATGACAGCCTTCTGTTCCATTATTCTTGCAGGGATTTTCGGCTTCGTCTGGATTTACGCACAGCAGGCCATTGACGCCATTGGCGGCTGGATTATCCATGCTGGGGCATTGGGAGTCGGCATATTCGGTCTTTTAAACAGACTGCTCCTGCCGCTCGGCCTTCATCACATTTTAAACAATATGGTTTGGATGGTCTTTGGAGAATTTGCAGGCAAAACGGGTGACATGAACCGGTTCTTTGCCGGAGATCCAAGCGCCGGCGCCTTTATGACAGGGTTCTTCCCGATCATGATGTTCGGTCTTCCTGCGGCATGTCTGGCAATGATCGCGGCCGCGAAAAAGCATCGCCGCAAAGCAACGGCCGGATTGCTGATCGGATTGGCGTTCACATCATTTTTAACAGGTATCACGGAGCCGATTGAGTTCACATTCATGTTTTTATCGCCGCTTCTCTTCGGTATTCACGCCTTGTTAACCGCAAGCGCCATGACCGTGACCAATATGCTCGGTATCCACCACGGCTTTACCTTTTCAGCCGGGACGATCGACTACCTTTTAAACTTTGGAATCGCCACAAAGCCGCTGCTTTTGCTGCCGCTCGGTCTTGTATACGGCATTATTTATTTCATCATCTTTTATTTCCTTATTACGAAGCTCAATTTGAAAACGCCTGGACGAGAGGAGGACGATGACCAGGAAAACACACCTGTCAGCCCTGACACAGGATCGTCCAAATACGATACCCTTGCGGACAAATACATCGAAGCGCTTGGAGGAAAAGAAAACATCGAGACGCTGAACAATTGTGTAACCCGCCTCCGTCTCAAGGTCCGCGATGCTTCTAAACTGGATGAAAGTGCGATGAAAGCCATGGGAGCGAAAGGATTCGTGAAGCTCAATCAGCACGATGTACAGGTGATCATCGGTACAGACGTTGAATTCTTGGCCAATGAAATGAGAAAACGCACTGAATAAAAGATAAGCCCCTTCTGCACTTTGCATGAAGGGGCTTTGTTATTTTATGATTGCTCTTTCACGTGAACTTTCAGTGTTGCTTGTACTTCTGGATGGAGTTTCACGGGAACATTTGTATATCCCAATGAGCGAATCGCATCGTTTAATTCGATTTTACGTTTGTCGATTTTTAACTGGTGGCTTTTTTGCAGCGCGTCCGCGATTTGTTTGCTTGTCACGGAGCCGAATAGACGGCCGCCTTCTCCGGACTTGGCTGAAAGTTCCACCGTGATGTCCTCAAGTTGTTTTTTCAGCTCTTTCGCATGTTTCAGTTCTTCAGCGGCTTCTTTCTTCTCTTTTTTCTTCTGGCCTTCAAGCGCGCTGATATTGGATGATGTCGCTTCAACAGCCAGCCCTTTTTTGATCAAAAAGTTGTGCGCGTATCCATCCGCTACATTTTTCACTTCGCCTTTTTTCCCTTTGCCTTTAACATCCTGTAAGAAAATTACCTTCATTTCTGAATGCCTCCTTCGAAATACTCGTCAATCGCTTCTTTCAGTCGGCGGAGCGTTTCTTCAACCGTGATATCGGTCAGCTGTGTCGCGGCATTGGTTAAATGACCGCCGCCCTCGAGCGCTTCCATGATGATTTGAACATTCACTTCGCCGAGCGATCTCGCACTGATGCATACCGTATTCTCGTCTCTTCTCGCCACAGCAAATGACGCTTCGACATCGCTCATGGACAGAAGAGAATCCGCGGCTTGCGCAATGATAACCTGGTCAAAATATTCGTCCGCCTCATCGTCCGGCAGCGATGCGATGGCGATGCCGTTTTGATAGAAAACGGTATGCTGAATCAGCTTCGCCCTTTTAATATAATGATCGGCGGTTTCTTTTAAAAACTTTTGCACCAATACGGTGTCAGCGCCTTTTGCCCGCAAATATGACGCCGCATCGAACGTACGGGAACCGGTGCGCAGCGAGAAGCTCTTCGTATCGACAATAATCCCGGCCAAAAGGGCTGTTGCTTCGATCATGTTAATTTTTAAACGCTTCGGCTGGTATTCGAGCAGCTCTGTCACAAGCTCCGCTGTAGATGAAGCGTACGGCTCCATATAGACGAGCAGCGGGTCTTTAATAAACTCTTCCCCTCTTCTATGATGATCGATAACGACGATATTTTCAATTTTATTGACCAGCCTTTCTTCAATGACAAAGGAAGGCTTATGTGTATCAACGATCACGAGCAGCGTGTCGTCTTTCGCAATCTCAAGCGCCTCTTCCGGCGTAATAAACCTGGACCACAGTTCTTCGTATTTTTTAATTTCCCCGATCAGTCTTTGAACGCTTGAACCGATCTGATTGGAGTCGATCACGACAAAACCGTCTTTGCCGTTTGCTTGAGCGACCTTCAAAATCCCGATGGCTGATCCGATCGAATCCATATCGGGAAACTTATGACCCATGATAATCACATTGCTGCTTTCAGAGACAATCTCCTTGAGGGCGTGTGAAATGACCCTGGCTCTGACGCGCGTCCGTTTTTCCATCGGATTCGTCTTACCGCCGTAAAACTTCACTTTCCCGTTCGGCTGCTTGATTGCCACCTGATCTCCTCCGCGTCCCAGAGCCAAGTCAAGGCTGGATTGCGCCAAGTCGCCGAGCTCTTTCAATGATGCAACAGATGCACCGATTCCGATGCTTAACGTCAAGGAGATCGTATGAACGGATGTCTTCTCCCGAACTTCATCAAGGATCGAAAACTTTGATGCTTCAAGCTCGCTTAATATGTGTTCGTTTAATACTCCGATAAACCGCTCAGAGGAAACCCGTTTTAAGAAAATGCCGTACTCTTGGGCCCACTGGTTCAAAAGCGATGTCACTTCACTGTTTATCGAGCTTCTTGTCTGGTCATCAAGCCCTTGTGTCACATCATCGTAATTATCGAGAAAGATGTAGGCAAGGACCGTTCTTTCATTTTCGTATTGTCTCTCAATCTGCGTCTGCTCTGTGACATCGAAGAAATAAAGCAGCTTTTCTTCCCGTTTGATAACCACATTAAATTTCCGCTCATTCAGCGTAATCGTTTCTGTGTCCACTTCCTGCTTAATCAAAGGGACGACAGATTCACAAGTATCATAAAGCGACCTGCCGACGAGCGTATTTTCATTAAAGCATGACGCCATAAAAGGATTGGCCCACTCGATATAGTACTGATCGTTAAACAGCATGATCCCGATCGGCATTTCGAGCAGCGCCTCTTCCCCGACTTTTTTCAGACGGTAAGACAGCGTCGATATATAATCGTCCAGCTCTTTTCTGATTTGGGAGTCCGCCCGTCTCAAAAAGTACAATATGACACCCAGAATCAGAACGCCGGCCGCTCCTGCCACCCAATTAAAATAAATGTTGATGAGGACAGAAATGATTGTGACGACGATTAAAGAATATATGGGGTATCGAAATAACGGTTTTTCATAAAAACTTGGCACTCAAATCAACTCCTCACCATTGGAGAACATCGTGGCTACGATTTTTTTACTCTTTCTCTCAAGTTAAAGCCTATGTCAATTATACCTAAGATGCGAACAAGGTACATCAGGGGCGAAAACAACCCGATAATTAAAAAAAGAACCGGCAGGACAGTTGGCAGTTTCTTGGCATGGCAAAAGTAAAACACAAATGAAAACCCTTGAATGATCAAGACAAAGCCCATGATGAGACTCGCATTTAGCAGAATGGAGTAATATATGCTGCCCTCTTCAACGGGAGCCAGCGACAGAAGAATCGTCAATAAATAGATCCAAATCATGCTTTGCGGAAGCCTCATATCCCTGAACGGTTTCAAAGACGGTATTTGGATGATGCGCCGAAGCACCGGCTTGGCGAGCAGGTGATTCAAAAACGCGGTGATTCCGGAAAATATCACAATGGCTGTCGGATATAAATATTGCGCCTGTTTGAATTGTTCATTCAGCAATTCGATCTGTTTAGCCGCTTCTTTATCATTTCCAAACTGTTTGATACTTGATTCAAAGGTTTTGATTGTTTCATTATATGCTTGATTGGCCGTCTCTATTAAGTTTAACCCGAGAAACTGAATGCTGATGAAAAGCAGCAGCACGATCGAAATCATGTATGTAACAGCTGATGCAGCAATCGCTTGGGCTGGCTCTTTTCTTCTGTAGAAAAAGCCCATGATCACACCCGCAGCACTTACTGGAATAGCAAACATCAGCCCGCCTAAGGAACCGGCAATCAACGAAACGGGTAAACTGACCAACCCTACCGAAATCCCGGGCTTTGGACCGTGCCTGATTGTTTGAACCATGGCAGGCAGCGGCAGCGTCAATAAAAGAATGGTTCCGATAAAAGGCATATAGAGGCTGATCATCAGCAAAACGGCAAAAATACTGACCATGATAGCGCCTTCTACTAAAGCTCTTGTTTGTTTCACTTGTTCACCTCGTATGTTTAAATGTCATGAATCAAAAAGAGCAGCATAGACGACTGCTCTTTTCTAACGCCGAAAATTTCATTTTCAAATAAAGACGATGAGATGAGCAGGTCTCGGCCTTCTCTCATTGTTTCTTTATTCTAACATAAGGTCAAATCGCAAGTAAAACGATCATAAGGCTTGAGAAAACGAGTAAATGTTCCATGTGAAACACTGTCAGTCGAGAAACCCCGACTTCTCTTTATTTTTCTTTCTCGCTTTTCTGATCAACAACAATATAATCAAAATTGCGATCAGAAGCGTCACGCGAAGCCCGCCGCTCAAGAATAGAAAAAAGTCCTTCAACACATCCAACACATTGATCACCTCTCATTGTTGTCACTTAGATGCAAAAATCCCGTATTATTTGATTTCCCCTTTCCAAAACGGTCTAAAACGTCCCTCCGATTCTTCTATTAACCTTTTGACTGCAATGGGCATATGCTGACTAAGAAAAAGCAATAAAGGAGAATCTGCATGACAACAAAAACATTGGCTTGGCATGAAACGATGGAGTTGCATGAACTGATCGCGGCCCAGTCTGTCGGATTGGTCAAGATCAAAAAAAGCATGAAAAAAATCAGCGATCCTCAGTTAAGACAGCTTTACAGTGTTTCAGCGAAGGCATTGGAGCAAAATTTAAGGGAGCTTCTTCCCTTTTTGCCAAAAACCCCGGCATTTCATCGGGAGGAAGAACGGGCCGACCTGTATTTTGATGCGGGTGATCTGTTGGTATTGGCGAAAACGACCGTTCGAAACTATGCGATTGCGATCACGGAAACGGCGACGCCTGAACTCAGGAGAGTGTTTGTTAAACAAATCAATGCGGCTATTAAATTGCATGAGCAAATTTTTTATTTTATGTACCAAAAAGGCTTATATCCCGCCTATAATCTCGTTGACCTGCTAAAAGGCGACGCCATGCACGCGCAAAAAGCGATATCGATGAGATAAAAAAGCCAGCAAGGATAGGATCCTTACTGGCTCTGTTTTAGGCTATTTTACAATTAAAACCGGACACTTCACTCTTTTCGCCACTTTATGGCTGACACTTCCCAGCACCATTTCCTGCAAAGTGTTCAGCCCCCTGCTTCCGATAATCACGATATCAACATCATGATGGTTGGCGTACGATACTATCGTCGGGCCCGGCTCCCCGTGCTGCATCGTCATTTGATAGGGAACGGCCGATTGTTTTAATTTATTTTCTATCGACAGCAGCCTGCTGCGCCGTTCACGTTCGAGTTCTGCACGGTTTTCGCTATGCAGAACTTCATGTTTTGCTTTCGCATAATCCAATACATAAATAACGTCAACGACCGCCTGCTTTGACATGGAAGCCAAATGAATCGCATGATCGGCCGCTCTTTCAGAATGCTTTGAGCCGTCAGCAGCCAGCAATATATTTCTATACACCCTTCATCACCCGTTTCTTAGTGATTTGACACTGAACGATGAGGCTGATCATAAGTTGCCAGTTTTTCGACCAGCTTCCAGCTGGACTCATTTAAACCAATTAAGTCAACGTCTATTCCCTGATCTTTCATTTTCAAAACGACTTTATCGATAGCCGCCACAGCGGAATCATCCCATATATGGGCCTCTGAAAAATCAAGAATAACCTTTTTCGTTTGCTCATCCGTTTTAAAAGACTTTACGAAATCTTGAACAGATGCAAAGAAAACTTGTCCTTTGATGATGTACTTGATCGCATGTTCTTCTGACGTTTCTTCAATCTTCAATTTAGAAATTTTCGCCACGAAGAAGATCGCGCTCAAAATAACACCGGCGAAAACCCCTTTTGATAAATCGTGGGTCGCCACAACGGTAATAACGGTCACAAGCATGACAATGGAATCCGTTAGCGGCACCTTTCTTAACATGCTGAACGAAGACCAGTCAAACGTACCGATCGATACCATAATCATCACACCGGCTAAGGCCGCCATCGGAATCTGTACGACCCAGTCGCCCAGCACCATGATCAAAAACATTAAGAAAACGCCGGCAACCAAAGTGGACAAGCGGCCTCTTCCTCCTGATTTCACATTGATCACAGACTGGCCGATCATCGCGCATCCCGCCATGCCTCCGAAAAACCCGGCGACAATGTTGGCGATGCCCTGTCCGCGGCTTTCCTTGTTTTTATCGCTTTCCGTATCCGTCATATCATCAACAATAGAAGAGGTTAATAATGACTCAAGCAAGCCGACGATGGAAAGCGCAAAGGCTGTTGGAAAAATAATGGCCAACGTCTCAAAATTGAAAGGAATATTGGGGATCATAAAAGCAGGCAATGATTGCTTTATTTCTCCCAAATCACCGACAGTGCGCAAATCAAAATGGCCAAAAATAGCAAATGCAGTCATCGCAATAATAGCAACAAGTGCAGATGGAACGGCTTTTGTAAAGCGGGGAAGAACATAGATAATCAACAACGTAATCCCGACCACAACATACGTCATATTCGAAACTCCAACAAAATGAGGAACCTGCGCCATAAAGATTAAAATGGCGAGCGCATTTACGAAACCTACCATAACCGACCGCGGAATAAATTTCATAAAGCGCGCAATCTTCAGCACCCCAAATATCAATTGGATGATTCCCGTTAAAATCGTAGCAGCAAATAAATAATCAAGCCCGTGATCCCTGACCAAAGATCCCATCAAAAGAGCCATCGCCCCGGTCGCGGCTGATATCATCGCCGGACGGCCGCCCGTAAAGGAAATGACAACAGCAATACAAAAAGATGCGTACAAACCGACCATCGGGTCTACACCCGCAATGATGGAAAACGCTATGGCTTCAGGAATGAGAGCAAGCGCTACGACGATACCCGAAAGGATATCCCCCCGTACATTAGAAAACCATTCGCTATTTAATTGTTTAACATTCAAAGATTCAACACCTCGTTCGTAATCATTTGCTTCTAACTCTCATAGAAGCCATCTGTTTTTAACATGTTTCACTTTAGCAGACCTGTATCAAAATGTCTATATGGTTTTTTTTCCGCGGCCGTTTACTCCCCGCAATCCCGTGGAAATGAACACGAAGAAATTAAGAATGTAATTTTGAAAAGAGTCCAATCTAATCATTAGAGGAGGTTTCAATATGGCGCAAGAGCTGGAAAAACGACCGGGGCATACAAGATGGTATATTTCTTCTTTATTAAGCAGCATGATCATTTTAAATTACTTTGACCGTGTTGCTATTTCAGTCGCGGCTCCTGCGATACAGGATTCCTTTCAATTGACGGCAACCCAATTAGGCATTGTCTTTTCTATCTATACCTATTCATACACGCTGATGCAGATTCCGGTCGGGAGTCTCTTGGACAAGTACGGCGTTGCCTGGGTAACAAGGGTCGGAATGACCGTATGGAGTTTTCTAACCATTATATTGGCTTTTTTACAGGGGAAATTGCTTCTTTATATTGTCAGATTTTTAATCGGGCTGACGAGTGCTTCAGCATTTCCTGCCGCTTCCAAAGCCACGGCCTTATGGTTTCCGCAAAATGAGCGCGGTCTTGCCAATTCCCTGTTCGACTCAGCGGCCAAGTTCGCAAATGTCATCGGTGCGCCTCTCGTTGCCTTTTTAGTCACGACATTTGACTGGCGAGCCGCTTTTTTAACGATTGGAATCATCAATGTACTATTTACCGTATTTTTCTGGATGTACTATGAACAACCCGATCGGCACAAACGAATCTCAAAAGAGGAGCTCCATTACATTCAAAAGCATAATGCCGTATCAGAGGAAGACATCTCGGAACGGACGCTCATTGCTTTAAAAGCAATGCTTGCAAACCGCAAAGCATGGGGGCTGATGATCGGATTCACGGGTTATGGCTATACATTCAACCTGCTCTTAACCTGGCTCCCGACTTTCTTTAAAGAAACATACGGAATGGATATTATGTCATCGGGGCTGTTTACTGCGGTTCCCTGGCTGATATCGACGATTTCCGGAATCGTTGTGGGCGGATGGCTCGTCGATTTTTTAATTCAAAAGGGGCATTCGAATACAAAAGTATACCAGACCATCATCGCAATCGGCATGAGCCTTGGATTTGCCTTTTTGGGAGCTGTCTTCACGCACAACATCACGATCGCGATCATCTGCATTTCCGTCGGCTTAGCCGGAATATCTGCGACTGCGCCCGTTGGCTGGTCGATATCAGCTGATATTGCACCGGCTGGTTCCATCTCTCTGCTTAGCTCAATGGTCAATTTGGCAAATAACTTATTCGGAGGGATTATCGCGGTTTCTTTAACGGGTTATCTGGTCGATGTGACCGGTTCATTTACGCTCAGCTTTCTAGTAGCCGGGTTTGTTTTACTGCTTGGACTCGTGTTCTACCTTGCAGTCCTCGGCGACATCAAACGGATACAGATTGACAAGCAGGAAACCTGAATGCTGCAGGAAACGACCCGGTTTTTGATGAATAAAAAAAGAACAAGACCGTATTGGGTCTTGTTCCTTTTATCGGCTTACTCGCCTGCTACGTATGGAAGTAAAGCCATTTGACGAGCGCGTTTGATTGCAACAGTCAATTTACGTTGGTATTTCGCGCTTGTTCCTGTTACACGGCGTGGTAAGATTTTACCGCGCTCAGAGATAAATTTTCTAAGAAGATCTACATCTTTGTAGTCGATGTGCGTAATGCCGTTAGAAGTGAAATAACACACTTTACGGCGTTTCGCACGACCGCCTCTGCGTCCTCCTGCCATCGTTATTTCCCTCCTTTCTATTCTGGTTTTGTTTTATTCGTCCGTCATCCATTAAAATGGCAAGTCGTCATCAGAGATGTCAATCGGCTTTCCATCGTTTGCGAATGGATCGTCATTGAAGCTGTTGCCTTGATTGCGATTCTGATTGTTTTGACTGCCGCCGAATGGAGCCGGTTCATTCTGTCCGCCGCCAAAGTGTTGGCCTCCCTGGCCTCCGCTGTAACCGCCTGAACCAGAACCGCCGCCTTTAGGCTCCAGAAATTGAACACTTTCAGCTTGAACTTCCGTAACGTATACACGCTGTCCTTGCTGATTTTCATAGCTGCGCGTTTGCAAACGTCCATCTACACCCGCAAGACTTCCCTTTTTAAGGAAATTCGCAACGTTTTCGGCTTGTCTTCTCCAGACAACACAGTTGATGAAATCAGCTTCACGTTCACCCTGCTGATTCGTAAACGTACGATTGACAGCAAGCGTAAAGGTGGCAACAGCTGCACCGCTTGGAGTATAACGAAGCTCTGGGTCCTTTGTCAGTCTGCCGACTAAAACAACTCGGTTAAGCATATTGAGAGACCATCCTTTTGCTTTAGAGTATATAATTCAATTCTGTTTATTCTTCTTCTTTAACCACGATGTGGCGAATGATGTCATCACTGATTTTAGCTAAACGGTCAAATTCTTGAACTGCTTCAGCTCCAGCTTGAACGTTTAAGATTTGGTAGAATCCGTCGCGGAAATCGTTGATTTCGTACGCAAGACGGCGTTTTCCCCAATCTTTTGTTTCAGTGACCTCCGCACCGTTAGTTGTTAAAATGTTGTTAAAACGCTCAACAACAGCCTTTTTAGACTCTTCATCAACGTCTGGGCGGATGATGTACATGATTTCGTACTTTCTCATTTGTATTTGCACCTCCTTTTGGACTAAGCGGCCCATTATATTGGGCAAGGAGCAATAATCCTATTACTCACAATTTTATATTATATCAAAGCTCTTGTCCTATTTCAACCGCGTTATACATTAAAACGGAAATGAATGACATCGCCGTCTTTCACAATGTATTCTTTCCCTTCAAGGCGGACTTTTCCGGCCTCTTTTGCTGAGGCCATGCTTCCCGCCTCCAGCAGATCGTCGTAAGCAACCGTTTCCGCACGGATAAATCCGCGTTCAAAGTCTGTATGGATGATGCCCGCACATTCAGGGGCTTTCATTCCTTTTTTAAATGTCCAGGCTCTGACTTCCTGTTCTCCCGCTGTAAAATAAGTGGCTAGTCCAAGGAGGGAGTAAGACGCTTTAATCAGCTGATCCAGACCGGATTCTTCGATGCCGAGTTCTTCAAGGAACATCGCCTTCTCTTCGCCTTCAAGCTCTGCGATTTCGGACTCAATTTTGGCGCAGACGACGATGACTTCCGCGTTTTCAGCAGCAGCAAATTCCCGGACCTTCTGGACGTACTCGTTTCCTGAAGGATCAGCCACTTCATCCTCGCTGACATTCGCTACATATAAGACAGGTTTTGTCGTCAGCAGATGAAGCTGCTTCAACACCTTTTGCTGCTCTTCCGAGAACTCGACAGAACGGGCCGGCTTTTCCTGTTCAAATGCCTCTTTTAACTTTGTCAAAATCTCAAATTCAAACACGGCTTCTTTGTCTTTTTGCTTGGCCATCTTTCCGACCCGGCCGATCCGCTTCTCAACGGTTTCAAGGTCAGCCAGTATCAGCTCAAGGTTGATCGTCTCGATATCCGAAATCGGGTCTACTTTCCCGGACACGTGCGTGATATTGTCGTCGGCAAAACAGCGGACAACATGGCAGATTGCGTCCACTTGGCGGATGTGGGACAGGAACTTGTTTCCGAGCCCTTCTCCTTTTGATGCTCCTTTTACAATGCCGGCGATATCGGTGAATTCAAATGCGGTAGGGACCGTCTTCTTCGGATTGACGAGTTCTGTCAGCTTTTGCAGACGCTCATCAGGAACCTCTACGATTCCGACGTTTGGATCAATCGTACAAAACGGGTAGTTGGCCGATTCTGCCCCGGCCTGAGTAATTGCATTAAATAAGGTTGATTTCCCAACGTTAGGCAAACCAACAATCCCAGCTGTTAAAGCCATTGTTTCATCTCCTCTATAATGAACATCCATGTGTAGTCGTAAATGTTAAACCTGCAACAATTATAAGGATGATTACAGTAAAAGACAAGCTGACAAAACTTGCTTTTCACTCATACAAACTAGGTGAAAATTCATTTTTCGTTGAGATCGAAAAAAAAAGCATGAGGGGGGTCCGCTAAGATTAAGATTCGGACTCCTCATGCTTAACTAATATCTTTTTCAGCTTTCTTTGAAACTCTTTACGCGGGATCATGACACTGTGTGAACAGCCTTCGCACTTAATCCGGATATCCATTCCCATCCGAATGATCTTCCAGCGGTTCGTCCCGCAAGGATGCGGCTTTTTCATTTCGACCACGTCATTCAGGCCAAATTCTTTATCGGCCAACATCTTTCACCTCTTTGCTTCCTTGTTGTGATCTTATTGTACAAAAAACCACAGCGAAAGAGCAATTCTTCATAACCATAAATATATTTATTTCCATTTACTTAAAATTGGATAAAGTAAAATATTTACCAATAAATACAAATTTAATAACCCGTAAATTGGATATAAAAAAGCGATTAAATTTGAAAAGCCGATTGATGTAAAAGGCACCATGATCGACAGGAGCAGGAGGACGATTACCCATCTCGGCCAGTTCACAAGTGACAGAAAGCGGCTGGACAGCCCGAGAATGCTTGAGATCGTCGTTGTGTAGATCGCGACGCAAAGAACAGCCGTCATAAAAATAAAAATCGGAAAAGGCGCGCCCTCCAAAACCGCGAATAAAGGAATTTCATAATGGGCCAGTTCACCGGCAAGCTCTACAAGGGTCTCATTGTACATGTATGAAATAGCGCCAAACACCAGGCCGCTTAATATGCTGGCAATCTTCGCTTCTCCGACTCCCTTCATCTCTTTGCCGACCGCAGACAATACAGCGACAACAGATAATATGTTCAGCGAAGTGAATGCGATCCCGGCAGGCCAGTTGTATTGATGAGTCAAATTGAGCAGCCACGGCTGATGATGAGCGGTTTGAAAAGAAATCAGCGCATACAACAGCCCAGCCACCAAAATCGGGATTAAGTAGCTGTTAACGGACAATATGCCATTAAGCCCCCAGAAAAACAACAACCCTGTGCATAAACAAAATAAGATGACGCCCGTCCAAAACGGGATATGGAAGATTTGCAGCGTTACCCCGCCTCCTGCAATCATCACAATCGTCGTCGTAAACAAATACAGGATAATCAACACATCGTATACTTTAGCCAGCAGCGGACCGATTAATGTTTCGAGCACAGGCAGAAAATGCTCTGATTTTTGTTCGTAGCTGATCTTCATCACAATATAGGTTGACAGGCTGAACATGATCGTAAACAACAGGATAGCCAGTCCGCTTTCATCACCAAAAAACTGCCATATTTCCTGGCCGGACGCATATCCCGCACCTATTAAGCTTCCTAAAATAAGAAGCATCCACTTCATCCCGGCTCTCCACACGATTTGCTCACCCCAGCAATATAGTTTTTAAGCTTGTTTCTCCGCTCATGACACTATATTGCCGGTCCTCTATAAAAATTCATGAAACCCCTTTCGACTTTTCTCATTCAAATGAATTAATTATATCAATATAATAAAGTGAATTATCATATCTTCTTTTAGTAAAGTATTTTTTTCGGCTGACCAAATCGTTTCATCCAAAGCATAAAAAAAGAGACAGCTGGATATACTGTAAACAACCATTCATACTCGAAAAATACACCAAGGCACTGCTGTTACCATGATGACAAGGATGTGAAGCCTATGAATCGAAAAGGCGGAATTTTTTCTCAAGAACCAATAAATGAATATATTTCTCATTCGGATCCGCTAGCTGTGAAACAAATAGAGAAAGTTCTTTCCGTCTATTTAAAGGAAGCCGAAGACCGGCCCATCGTGATCGTTTGCATCGGTACAGACCGCTCCACCGGAGATTCGCTCGGTCCCCTCGTAGGAATGAAACTCTCCGCAAAACAGCTGACACGTTTTCATGTCTATGGAACACTTGCCGACCCGGTTCACGCCGTAAACTTAAATGAAAAGATTGATCATATTCATCAGCAGCATCAAAATCCATTTATAATCGCGATCGATGCCTGTCTTGGACGAACCAAAAGCGTGGGATCTTTTCAAATCGGCAAAGGACCTTTGAAGCCGGGAGCAGGCGTTCAGAAAAGCTTGCCTGAAGTCGGCCACGTGCATATTAACGGAATTGTCAATGTCAGCGGCTTTATGGAGTATTTTGTCCTGCAAAATACAAGGCTCAACCTTGTCATGAGCATGGCAAATGTGCTTGCTGACGGGTTGTCGCATCTGGAGAAAGCCGGGTGGCAGCGACGCCATGTGTCA
This sequence comes from Bacillus sp. PK6-026, assembly GCF_054161455.1. Taxonomy (NCBI): domain Bacteria; kingdom Bacillati; phylum Bacillota; class Bacilli; order Caryophanales; family Bacillaceae; genus Bacillus; species Bacillus sp. PK6-026. The sequence continues at coordinate 4,359,826 of NZ_CP096418.1, forward strand.
CCAATTCAAAAAATGACCGGAAGGATGTCATAAAAAAACCATCTGTACATGATCAGATGGTTTTTAAGCTTATGCGTCTTCTTGGGCCAGCAATTCGAGAATACGCTCCAAGTCTTCATTTGAGTAAAATTCGATTTCGATTCTGCCTTTTTTCTTTTGCTTTTTAATGGTCACCGGTGTTCCAAAATAGTTTCGCAAGTACGACTCTCGTTCTTTGATTACTGCATCTTTTACTTGTTTCGGCTTCTTTGTTTCACGTGGAACATCAGCATTCAACTGTTGAATTAACTTTTCAAGCTGGCGAACGTTCAGCTGTTCGGACACGACCTTTTGAACAAGCGGCTCAAGCTTTTTCTTGTTTTTCAATCCAAGCAATGTTCGGCCATGGCCCATCGATAACGTGCCGTTGTCGATTAACTTTTGAACGTCTTCAGGTAGTGTCAGCAGCCGTAAGTGGTTGGCGATGTGAGGCCTGCTTTTTCCAAGCCTTTTTGCCAGCTGTTCCTGGGTCATATCGAGATGTTTGAGCAAAGATTCATAGGCTTTTGCTTCTTCAAGCGGAGACAGGTCTTCTCGTTGAAGATTTTCCAATAGGGCAATCTCCATCATCAGGGATTCCGACAGCTCGCGCACAATCGCAGGAATGGTTTCCAATCCGGCTTTTTCAGCAGCCCGGTAGCGGCGTTCTCCGGCTACAATATCATAGCCTTTAATTGACTTTCTGACGATGATGGGCTGCAAAACACCGTGTTGCAAAATGGACTCCTTCAAATCTTTTAACGATTGGTCATCAAACGTTTTTCTTGGCTGATAAGGGTTGGGCCGCAAGTCTTGCAGCTTAATTTCCTCAACCGTTTCTTCGGATAAATCAACATTTGAAAACAATGCATTAATCCCTTTTCCGAGACCTTTAGGCATTCGCAGCCACTTCCTTTGCTAATTCTAAATAGACTTCCGCTCCTCTGGAACGCGGATCATATAAAATGATCGGCTTTCCATGGCTCGGCGCTTCACTGAGCCGGACATTCCGTGGGATAACGGTTTGGTATACTTTATCGCGGAAGTACTTTTTCACTTCTTCGATGACCTGTATGCCTAAATTCGTTCTTGCATCAAGCATTGTCAGCAATACACCGTCTATCATCAGATCCGTATTTAAATGTTTTTGTACGAGCCGGACAGAGTTGAGCAGCTGGCTCAGCCCTTCCAGCGCATAATATTCGCACTGAACCGGAATCACGACGGAATCGGACGCCGTAAGCGCATTGATTGTAAGCAGCCCTAATGACGGCGGACAGTCAATAATCATGAAATCATAGTTTTGTTTAACAGATTCCAAAGCCCTTTTCAGCCGGACTTCACGGGAAATGGTCGGAACGAGTTCAATTTCCGCCCCCGCAAGCTGAATCGTTGCAGGAATGACATCCAAGTTTTCTACGGATGTTGTTTTGATGACATCTTTTACATCTGCATCATCTACTAATATATCGTACACACATTGATCAACATCAGCCTTTTCAACGCCGATACCGCTTGTTGCGTTTCCTTGCGGGTCTATGTCGACTAACAAAACCCTTTTCCCGATGTAAGCTAAACAAGCTCCCAGGTTAACAGAGGTTGTCGTTTTACCAACGCCACCTTTTTGGTTTGTGATCGCAATAATTTTCCCCACAATGTCACCTACTTTCACATTGAACAAGTTTCTCTCATTTCTCTATTTTAACAAAAAAAGAATCGGCCGTTTGCTTTTTTTGAATTTTTGTTTTTTCAAAGAGATCCGTTTTTTCTATTTTTCGACATAAAGAAACCATTTTTTTATCTCAGAAAAAAGAGAAGAGATATTCAAGTGAAATGAAAGATAGTTTTATTATTATATTAATATAAAAAAATCCCCCTGTCTTAGGGGGATTTCAATCAATCTGCTGCGGGCATTTTCCGGGTAGCGATGGCAATTCTGTTCCAGGCATTTATTGTGATGGCTGCCATGATCAGTTCGGCTGTTTCAGCTTCTGTAAAATGGGTCCTGACTTCGTTGTATACTTCATCCGGCAGCCCGTGCTCGCCGATTCGCGTAACGGCTTCAGTCAGCGCCAATACCGCCCGCTCTTTTTCCGTGAAAAAAGGCGCTTCCCGCCATGCATTGAGCGCATATATCCGCTGTTCCGTCTCACCGTTCTGCCTTGCATCTTTCGTATGCATATTTAAGCAGAAAGCACATCCATTCAGCTGTGAAGCCCGGATTTTGATCAGTTCCTTTAAAATGGGATCAATGTTTGAGGAAGCCTGCGCTTTTTCAAGCTCCAGCATTCCTCTGTAGCCCTTAGGGTTTACTTTTTCCATTAGAAATCTCGTTTCCATGTCTATTCCTCCTTTAAGTGTTTCACTTATATAACAAGTGAGGAACGACGTTTGTGACAGAAAACGTTATATTTTAATGTTCTTCAGTTTATCGGGGTTTGACACGATAAACACATTTTTGACGGAATAGCCTTCCGGGTTCCAAGCAAAGCAAACAGCGTAAGCCGGACGGTTGTTTTTCATGATCAAAACGCCCTTTTGGCCATTGATATCGACAGGCATAAAGCGACCGGAAAAGCTTCCCTTTGAAACAACTCCCGTAAAAAAAGCATAAATGCGGCTCTTTCCATAGATCGGTCTCAACGCGCTGCGTACTTTTCCGCCGCCATCTGTATACAATACGGCATCTTCAATCAATGTTTTGGAAAACTCCTCAAAGTCACCGGTTTTCGCTGATTCGATAAAAAGCCGGGCCAGTTGCTGTTCTTCGACCGGCTGTGATAATACCGAAATATCCCCATTTAGCTTCTGTTTCAGCCGGCTGTGGATTTTACGGCAGTTCGCTTCAGACTTCCCGATTATGGACGATATTTCCTTATAGTGATATCCAAATACTTCTCTAAACAACAAAACGGCTCTTTCCACAGGATTTAATCGGCTCATAACTACCAGAAAAGCGTAGGAAACCTTTTCTTTTTCTTCAACGTATTCCGCCGGACTTTGAGCTGAAAGTGCCACCTGCGGTTCCGGAAGCCATTCCCCGATATATACCTCTCGATTCTTGCGGGCAGACTGCAGTTCATTTATGCAGCGGTTTGTAATAGATTTCGTCAAATATGCTTGAATATGGTCAATTTGACTGATATCTTTTTCCTGTAGGTCTGCGAACAATTCCTGGACGATGTCCTCTGCATCTTGCAAAGAACCGAGCATACGGTAAGCAATTGAAAAAAGCAATGAATGATATTGTCGATAATATTCCATAGATGCTCCCCCATAGATATTTTGCCTAAAAAAATAAAAGCTCTATAGGGAGCTTTTATTTCGGTATCTTGATCGTAAACTGAATATATTCTTCAAATTCCTCTTCTTCCGTATTCAGTTTGACGCCGCTGTCTTCCACCATTGATAAGGACTGGCGAATCGTATTCATCGCGATTCTTGCGTCTCTGCTGTACGCTTTTCTCTTTGGTTTCGGCTTGCGTTTATCCTGCTCAAGCATTTTGACGACACGGTCTTCGGTTTGCTTTACATTTAAATTCTTTTCAATGACTTCATGTAACAGCTTGACCTGAAGGTCGGGCTGTTTCAACGGTATGAGCGCTCTTGCGTGGCGCTCTGAAATTTCTTTTTTCAAGATCGCTTCCTGCACCTCTTCCGGAAGCTTCAACAGTCTGAGCTTATTGGCGATTGTTGACTGGCCCTTTCCAAGCCTTTGTGCAAGGGCTTCCTGCGTCAAATCGTGAAGCTCTAAAAGCCTTGCATAAGCATGCGCTTCTTCAATCGAAGATAATTCTTCCCTCTGAAGGTTTTCGATAAGAGCGACGGAAGCGGTCTCCGTATCTGAAAAATCCTTAATAATAGCGGGAACCTTCTCCCAATCGAGCGTTTGAACCGCCCGCCAGCGCCGCTCTCCGGCTATGAGTTCATATTGGCCTTCCCGCTCTGTTTTTCTGACGACAATCGGCTGGATAATGCCGTGTGTATGAATGGTTGCAGCTAATTCTTTAATTTTTTCTTCTGAGAAAATGGTGCGCGGCTGAAAACGGTTAGGAATTATATCGCCTACTGGAATCTCTTGAATTTCTTCTTTATTCGTATCATGTTCAGCAATCTCTGCTTCTTCTTCCTTGTCGCCAAGTCCGAAGAGACGAGAGAATGAATGCTTCATGTACCTACACCACCTTTAAACACTGCCATTTTTATAATTCTATTTTCTCATGAATTTTCCTTCTGTGACATCACGAAATTTGAAGAAAACGAATAATTTAACCTTCTATAGGAGATTTATTAGGTGTTCCAGGCTTTCTTGGAAATTTCTTCGGTGTCTGCGATTGTTTTTTGATGACAATGATGTTTCTGTCGCTTTCTTCAATTGGCAGCTGAAAAGAATGTACGGTTTCAATTTTGCCTCCAAGCATTTTGATGGCTTTTTTGCCCGTTTCAATTTCTTCATCAGCCGAAGCTGCTTTTAATGCTACGAATAAACCGTCTTTTTTCACAAGCGGAAGGCAGAGCTCGCTGAGAACCGAAAGGCGGGCGACAGCGCGTGCCGTCACGACGTCATAGCTTTCCCTGTGGTCTTTCGATCTTCCGAATGTTTCCGCGCGATCATGGTAAAAAGCTGTGTTTTCCAGCTTCAAAGCATCTGACAGCTGATTCAAAAAGTGAATCCGTTTGTTCAGCGAGTCAACGATTGTGACGTGAAGGTGAGGAAAACAGATTTTTATCGGAAGGCTTGGAAATCCGGCGCCCGCTCCAACATCACAGAGACTGTTCATCTTTTTGAAATCAACATAAAAAGAAGCGGCAATGGAGTCGTAAAAATGTTTTAAATACACTTCTTTTTTCTCGGTAATCGAGGTTAAATTCATTTTTTCGTTCCATTCAACAAGCCATTCGTAATAGGTCTCAAATTGCTCCAGCTGGAAGGAAGAGAGGGAGATGCCTTTCTCCTCCAAACCGGCTGTAAATTGCTCAATGTTCATGCCGTCACCCTTTCTATTCCGCAACCTTGGCAATCCGTCCCTGCTCTAAGTAAACGAGTAGAATGGAAATATCAGCAGGATTGACGCCGGAAATCCGTGAGGCCTGTGCGACCGACAGCGGTCTGACCTCTTTCAATTTTTGGCGCGCTTCCGTTGCAATGCCTTTGATCGCGTCATAGTCGATTCTGTCAGGAATCTTTTTGTTTTCCATTTTCTTTAGTTTTTCGACCTGCTGCAAGGACTTTTCAATATATCCTTCATATTTAATTTGAATTTCAACTTGTTCAGCAACGTCGCCGGCGACTTTTTGTTCAGGCGGCGCAAGAGCAGTAACGGTTTCATAATTCATTTCCGGCCGCTTCATCAGGTCGGTCGCGCGTATGCCGTCTTTGAGCTCACTGCCGCCCAATGAACGGATATATTCCTGATTTTCCTTTGTCGGTTTGATAATAACAGAATGAAGGCGTTTTTTCTCTGCTTCAATGGCCGCTTTTTTCTCTTGGAACTTTTGATATCGTTCTTCAGAAATCAAACCGATCTGATAGCCGATCTCGGTCAGGCGCAAGTCTGCATTGTCGTGACGCAGAAGGAGCCTGTACTCCGCACGTGAAGTCAGCAGGCGGTACGGTTCGTTTGTTCCTTTCGTTACAAGGTCGTCGATCAATACGCCGATATAAGCGTCAGAACGGCTGAGAATGACCTCTTCTTTGCCAAGCGCTTTCCGGCCCGCATTGATGCCGGCCATAATTCCCTGTCCGGCCGCTTCTTCATAGCCTGATGTTCCGTTAATCTGTCCGGCTGTGAAGAGTCCCGGAATTTTTTTCGTTTCCAGTGTCGGCCACAGCTGTGTCGGTACGATCGCATCATATTCAATCGCGTATCCTGCCCGCATCATTTGCACATTTTCAAGACCGGGAATAGTTGAAAGCATTTTTCGCTGCACATCTTCAGGAAGGCTTGTCGACAATCCCTGGACATAGACTTCCTGGGTGTTGCGCCCTTCAGGTTCAAGAAAGATCTGGTGTCTCGGTTTGTCGTTAAAGCGGACAACCTTGTCTTCAATTGAAGGACAATATCTTGGCCCCGTTCCTTTAATCATACCGGAATACATCGGTGAGCGATGCAGATTGTTGTCAATGATTTCATGCGTTTCCGGGCTTGTATATGTGAGCCAGCACGGAAGCTGATCTGTAATATATTCCACTGTCTCATACGAAAAGGCCCGCGGCACTTCATCGCCGGGCTGAATTTCCGTTTTGCTGTAGTCAATTGAGTGGCTGTTGACCCGCGGCGGCGTCCCTGTTTTAAAACGGACGAGATCAAAGCCGAGCTCATCAAGATGCTCAGACAGCTTGATGGACGGCTGCTGATTGTTCGGCCCGCTGGAGTATGACAGATCGCCAAGAATAATTTTTCCTCTCAAAAATGTCCCCGTCGTCAGAACCACAGTCTTAGAACGGTACTCCGCCCCTGTTTGGGTTACAACGCCCCGGCATTCCCCGTCTTCAATAAGAAGGCGTTCGACCATTCCTTGCAGCATGGTCAAATTCGGTTCATTCTCAAGTGTCTTTTTCATCTCGTGCTGATATTGGAATTTGTCAGCCTGAGCCCGCAGCGCCCGGACGGCAGGTCCTTTTCCAGTATTTAAAAGCCTCATTTGGATATGAGTTTTATCGATATTTTTAGCCATTTCCCCGCCGAGCGCATCGATTTCGCGGACGACGATTCCTTTTGCAGGTCCGCCGACAGACGGGTTACATGGCATGAAAGCAACCATATCAAGGTTAATCGTTAAGACAAGCGTTTTTGCGCCTTGTCTGGCTGACGCCAGCGCCGCTTCAACACCGGCGTGTCCGGCGCCGACGACAACGACGTCATATTGGCCTGCTTCATAGCCCATATGCTTTGTTCCTCCTTTATTTTCCTAAGCAAAATTGAGAGAAGAGCTGGTCGATCAGGCTTTCGTGTACAGCATCGCCAATGATCTCTCCGAGAACTTCCCAGCATCTTGTTAAATCAATTTGAACCATATCGATCGGGACATCGTTTTCGATGCCCTCCAATGCGTCAGTAATGGCGCGCTTCGCCTCATGCAGCAGTGAGATGTGCCTTGTATTGCTGACATATGTCAAGTCGCCGCTCTCGATCGTTCCTGTGAAAAATAGCGATTGAATGGCTTCCTCCAGCTCATCAATCCCTTCCTCTTTCAATAAGGATGTCGTGACGACAGGCTGGTTCCCCGCCAATTCCCGAACGCGATCAAGATCAAGTCTTTGCTCAAGATCGGTCTTATTGACGATGACGATGATGTCCATGCCCTTCGTTGCTTCAAAGAGCTTGATGTCTTCTTCCGAAAGGGTCTCACTGTAATTGAGGACAAGCAAAATCAAGTCAGCTTCTTTTAATACCTGTCTTGAACGTTCAACGCCGATTCGCTCGACGATGTCTTCGGTCTCGCGGATCCCAGCTGTATCGACAAGACGCAGCGGCACGCCTCTGACATTCACATATTCTTCAATGACATCCCGCGTCGTACCCGGAATGTCCGTTACAATCGCTTTTGTCTCATGGACGAGACTGTTTAAAAGCGAGGACTTGCCGACATTTGGCCGCCCGATGATAACAGTCGAGATGCCTTCTCTTAATATTTTACCCTGCTCTGAAGTCGTCAGCAGCGCCTCGATTTCCTTTTTGACCTTTGTCGCCTTTTCAATCAGCATCTTATGGGTCATTTCTTCGACATCATCGTATTCCGGATAGTCTATATTCACTTCAACATGGGCCAACGTTTCAAGAATCTCGGCTCTCAACCGTTTGATCAGTGAAGACAGCCTTCCTTCCATCTGATTCATGGCCACATTCATAGCGCGGTCTGTTTTGGCCCTGATGAGATCCATGACAGCTTCAGCCTGGGAAAGATCGATTCTTCCGTTCAAAAAGGCTCTTTTCGTAAATTCCCCCGGTTCCGCAAGGCGCGCTCCCTCTCTCAAAACGAGCTGAAGCACCTGGTTGACGGTTACAATTCCGCCGTGGCAGTTGATTTCTACAATATCTTCCCGCGTAAAAGTTTTCGGCGCTTTCAGTACCGAAACCATGACTTCTTCCACGACTTTTTCCGTTTCAGGATCAACGATATGACCGTAGTTAATCGTATGTGAATCGACGGAACTCAGCCTTTTCCCACGAGGTCCTTTATATACTTTATCGGCGATCGCAAGAGCCTCAGGGCCGCTCATCCGGACGATCGCAATCGCCCCTTCTCCCATCGGCGTTGAAATCGCAGCGATGGTATCCATGGCTTTCACCTCTCTTTTTCATTCCTCTATCTATTATCCCCATTTGTCCGGGTCATCTTCCAAACATCGTATATGGATGAAAAACTTTTATTGTAATCAAAATTTAAAGATATCATAGTTTCAATTGAAGTGGAAGTGACTTGAACCGTTATCCACAACCGTTCTAAGCCATCATTACTTACTTTAACTTATCCACATGTGAATAACAATTAAATTTCATTTTCATCAACAGCTTACACCGAAAAAACTAAAGCTTAAACCGATTTGGTCTGCATTTATCGATTTTGCAACGGCAAAAAACCGAAGCCCCAATTTTGGGAACTTCGGTTTTCATGTTATTTTTTATATGAGATGACAAGGTGCCGGTTATGGTCTTCTCCGGTAGAATAAGTTTCGATATGCTGCGAGTAGCCCGCAAGCGTATCATGGATGACTTTGCGCTCACTGGAAGGCATCGGCTCCAGGTGAATGTCTTTTTTCTGCCTGGCCGCCTGGTCAGCAAGCTTCAATGCAAGCTGAGCGAGTGTTTCCTTCCGCTTTGCGCGGTATCCCTCGGCGTCAACCACCGCTTGGATATATCTGTCGGAATGACGATTGAGCACGAGCTGCGTCAGCGTTTCAAGGGCATTTAAAGTTTGTCCTCTTTTTCCAATTAAAAGGGCTGTTTTATCGCCTTTTAACTGAAAAACCACTCGTTTTGACTCCTCTTCTGCCGTCACCTGGGCTTGTATTCCCATATTCGAAATCACATTTTCCAAATACTGTTTTGCTTCTTTAACCGGGTCTATTTTTTCCCGAATGTTCACGACTGCAGACCGATGACCGAAAATGCCGAATAATCCCTTTTTTCCTTCATCAACTACGTCGACTTCGACATCATCTGCATGAAGGCCCAGCTGTTCAAGCCCGGATTGCACTGCTTCATCGACGGTACGTCCAGTAGCAGTCAGTTCCTTCACTTTTTCTTACCTCCGGATTTTTTTCCTCCGGCTGCCGCTTCCTGCCTCTCTGCCTTTAAATCAGGCCCTTTGATAAAGAAGGTTTGAGCAATCATGAATAAGTTACCGACTACCCAGTACAGGGAAAGAGCCGCCGGGAAACTGACCGCAAATACAACGATCATGATCGGCATCAGCCAAAGCATCATCGCCATCTGCGGATTTTGTTGCGCTGTTCCCGCCATCATCAGCTTTTGCTGAATGAATGTGAACACACCGGCGAGAATCGGCAAAATGAAATACGGATCACGCTCCCCAAGGTCAAACCATAAAAAGCTGTGTTCTGCGATTTCCCGCGTTCTCATAATGGCATGATAGAATCCGATTAAAATCGGCATTTGAATTAAGATCGGGAAACATCCGGCAAGCGGGTTAACCCCGTGCTTCTGCATGAGAGCCATCGTTTCCTGTTGAAGCTTCTGCTGCGTTTTTTGATCTTTAGAACTGTATTTTTCGCGAAGTTTTTGCATTTCAGGCTGGAGAGCCTGCATCGCTTTCGAACTCTTCGTCTGCTTGATCATCAGCGGCAAAATTAAAAGTCTGATTAAGATCGTGACGATGATAATCGCGAGTCCGAAGTTTTCATTCGTTAAATTTGCTACATACGTGATCAGCTGTGACAGCGGGTATACGATATACGTGTTCCAAAACCCTTCGCTTTCTGCAGTGATCGGCTGGTTGATTTCCGTACATCCAGCTAACAGCACGATAACGCCGATCATACTGAACAATAATAAAATTCGCCTCTTCAACAATATTTCCTCCTAAATCTTCATTCTTCAACCGGTGTTATTCGGTTATGACCATTAAAAAGACATACTTTCTCGTATTTTATCATCTTTCTCCCCGAATGGGCGACGACATTTTTCAGGAGCTAAAGGAAGCGCTTAAAAATGAGGGCCATAACATCTTTTTAACCCGGACTATGATGGCTGATTCGGTTTTTTCCGGTAGACAAACGACTTTCTGAAAAGGTGCTGCAAACTTTTTTTCGTCTCTTCATATGACAATTCAGCTGCAGGCTTTCTTGCGATGATAATGTAGTCATTTTCTTGTTTTAATAGATCCCGCTCTTCCTGGATGACCTGGCGAATCAGCCGCTTTACCCGGTTGCGCACGACTGCGTTTCCGATTTTCTTGCTGACCGACAGTCCCACCCGAAACTCTTTCGCCTCAGGCTGGTGAAGCACATATAAAACATATTGCCGGTTTGCCATCGATTTGCCTTTTTTAAATACTTTTTGAAAATCTTCATTTTTCTTTAATCGATTTCGCTTTTTCATATCTTCTTTCACTCCGATAACAAGCTGGCAAATGGGCCTGGTCATTCCTCTATGTAAAAAAGACCACTGACATTATTCAGTGGCCTAAGCTGATAATACTTTTCTTCCTTTGCGGCGACGACGTGCTAATACAAGACGTCCATTTTTAGAACTCATACGGCTGCGAAAGCCATGAACTTTGCTGCGCTTACGGTTATTTGGTTGAAATGTTCTTTTCATGTATGACACCTCCCTCGAGGAATAGCTGTTAAAGACAGTCTAATTTATTATATTGGGATGAG